>NZ_JAMQTH010000001.1:0-893888 GCF_032883035.1 Mycobacterium appelbergii | reverse complement strand
GCCTGCAGCATCAACTGAATCTGGATCAAACAAACCCGACTCCAAAACCGGGTGGACTCAGCAACGGGGTCTCGCCAAGACAACAAGCTGATCGAGCCGCGCGTGCAGAGAATTCTTCAAAGACAGTCACCTCTTATCTCCGAGCCAGATCACAGACAACGACTGGAGCATCTACGACAGCCAGCTGACCGTTTACCTGGCGACATCACCACGTATCAACGATGCAATCCGACAGTTCGGCCGCGCCTACGATGTCATTGCTTCGGGGCAGTGAATGATTGCTCCGCGCTGCGCCCGAAAGCTCATCGGATACGTGCCAAGCTGACTGGCATGACAGACGCGCGCGAACAGGGTCTTCAGGTCTTTCGTGAATTGCTCCCGGGCGTCGAGCCCGCACTGGGTGGTGATGGTGGGTTCGGCGGTGAACTGTTGGAAATCGGTATTGACAATGTCTTCGGCCGCCTGTGGGGCCGTGACGGCCTGAGCCGCCGTGACCGCAGTCTGGTCACGATGGGCATCCTGATTGCCATGCGCGCCACCGACGAGTTCGAGTCACACGTCAACATTGCCCGCAATAACGGCCTCACCGAGGACGAGATCGCCGAGGTGATCTACCACTCCAGCGGTTACGCCGGCTTCCCCAACGCCAACGCGGCGATGAAAGTGGCCAAACGGGTACTCGAAGAACCGTGACACCTGTAACCCACCACCGGATCACCGTCGACGGCGTCGATACCTTCTACCGCGCGGCGGGGCCCATCGACGGTCCCATCCTGCTACTCCCCCATGGCTATCCCGCCTCGTCGTACGTTTACCGCAACCTGATGACGCAGCTCGGACATTGTTGGCGGCTCGTCGCGCCCGACCTTCCCGGGTTCGGTTACAGCGCAACACCTTCCCCCGATGCCTTCGACTACACGTTCGCCGCGTACAGCCGGTTCCTCCAGTCATTCGTCGACACCCTCGCCCTCGAGCGCTACGTGATCTGGCTGCACGACTACGGCTCCCAAATCGGCTTCCAACTCGCCATCGCCGAACCCGAACGTGTCGCGGGCCTCGTCATCCAGAACGGCGACATTTACGAAGACGCCTTCGGACCGAAATACGACTTCCTCAAGGAATTGTGGAACAACCCCGGCCCGACGGCCCGCCGTCGGATCGCCGAGCACGTCACGCTGCGCGGCTTCGAGACCGAGTTCCGCGGCGAACTGCCCGACCACATCGCCGACCGCATCAGTCCCGACCTGTGGACCCTGCACTGGTCGCTGATGTCGACGCCCACACGCATCGCGAATCTCGTCCGGCTCTTGGAGGATCAACCCAACACTCTGAGATGGTTCTCCGCCGAGCAGGCTTATCTGCGCGAGCACCGGCCACCGACGCTGATCGTCTGGGGCCCGCACGACGGCTACATGCCGGAGAAATCTGCGCGAGCCTATGAGCGTGACCTACCCGGCGTTCCGATCCACCTGCTCGGTGGGGGCCACTGGCTGCTCGAAACGCACCTCGACGAGGTCGTTCCACTGGTCGACGATTTTCTGACAAACGCCTACGCAAAGTAATGGAGCCACCTAGGAGAATCGAACTCCTGACCTATTCATTACGAGTGAATCGCTCTACCGACTGAGCTAAGGTGGCGCGCCCGGCGAACCGGGCGGCACGAGTCTACGGCAGCGCCCACGCCGAACCAAAGTCGATCCCCGAGTCGCTGCGCTCCAGCCCGCCGGACGTCAGTCTCGCAGCGCCTGCCCGACCGTGGCCACCATGGCGTCGACGGCGAACTTCGGTTTGACGTTGACGGCCAGGGCTTCGCGGCACTCGAGCACCGCCTCGATGCAGCGCAGCAGTCGGTCCGGTGGCGCATGTGCTGCCATGGCAGCGACCTTCTCGGCCATGTCGGGATGGTTGGCCGTCACCGCACCCGCCCCAGACGACACCAGCAGGGCATCGCGGAAGTAGGTCGCCAGGTCGATCAGCGCCCGGTCCAGCGCATCGCGCGACGCCCGGGTGTGCCGGGATTTCTGCCGCTTCTCCAGCTCCTTGAGCGCACCGGTGGCGCCACGCATCGTGCCCGCGGTGCCTTTACCGGTGCCGCCCGCACCCAGCGCGGTACGCAGTTCCTCGGTCTCGGTCTCGTTGCGGCCGACGGTGAGGGCCAAGGCCTCGGCCTCGGCCACCGCCACCATCTCCTCGGCCGCCGCATAGGCCCGTGTCGGCGTCGCGGCGTCGCGGGCCAGTCCCAGCGCCCGTTTCCGGCGTTCGCGCGCCTCCGGGTCGACGGCGAGCCGGCGCGCACGCCCGACGTGGCCGCCGCTGACCGAGGCCGCCCACCGGGCGTCCGCCTCGGGCAGCCCGTCACCGGTGATCAGCACGTCGGCGATGGCCTCCACCGACGGCGTCGTCAACGCCACGTGCCGGCACCGCGACCGCAGGGTGATCGCGATGTCCTCGGGATCCACCGACGGCGCGCACAGCAGGAAGACGGTCGACGGTGGCGGCTCCTCCACCACCTTGAGCAAGGCATTGGCGGCGCCCTCGGTGAGCCGGTCGGCGTCCTCGATCACCACGACCTGCCAGCGTCCCGTCCCCGGCCGTCGCGACGCGATCTGGACGATCTCCCGCATTTCCTTGACCGCGATGGACAGTCCCTCGGGAATGATGCGACGCACATCGGCGTGCGTACCCGCCATCGTGGTGGTGCAGGCCCGGCATTGCCCGCACCCCGGCGCCCCCTCTGACGTGCACTGCAGCGCCGCGGCGAAACACAGCGCCGCCACCGACCGTCCCGATCCGGGCGGGCCGGTGATCAGCCACGCGTGTGTCATGGAACCGGTCGTGACACCGTTGTGCGCGGAATCACCCCGCGCCGCCGCAGCGGCGGCCACCAACTCCTGTTCCACCACGTGCTGGCCCACCAGCCGCGAAAACACACCGCTCATCACCACTAACAGTAGTGGTCAGGCCGACACAACCTGCCCACAGCAGCGGTGAACGTCCCCGCGGCCCGATACGGTTAACGCGTGAGCACGGACGCAATACCGATCGGGCGAATCAGCGCATTCGTCCGATGGGTGGCACGTACCCCGTGGCCGGTGTTCACCCTCGGGATGCTGCAGGCCGACATCATCGGCGCGCTGTTCGTCCTCGGCTTCCTGCGTTTCGGGCTGCCCCCCGAAGACCGGATCCAGCTGCAGGATCTGCCTGCGTTCAACCTGGCGATCTTCCTGGGCTACCTCTTCGTGTCCTTCATCATCGGCTCCTACCTGAGCTTGCGGCTGCTGATCCCGGTGATCCGCTGGCAGCGCCGCGACTCGCTGCTGTCCCGGAGCGATCCGGGTATCACCGAACTCGCCCGCGCCCGTGCGCTGAAGATGCCGTTCTACCGAACCCTGATCAGCGTCACGAACTGGTGCATGGGGTCGATCGTGTTCATCGTGGCCAGCTGGCCGGTCGCCAGCCAGTCCGCACCGGTGGTCGCGGTGGCCACAGCGCTGGGCGCCACCGCGACCGCGATCATCGGCTACCTGCAGTCCGAGCGGGTGCTGCGCCCGGTTGCCGTCGCCGCACTGCGCGGTGGGGTGCCCGAGAACTTCCGGGCTCCCGGCGTCATCCTGCGCCAGGTGCTGACGTGGGTGCTCTCCACCGGCGTGCCCATCCTGGCCATCGTGCTGGCCCTGGTGGCCAGCAAGTTCGCCATCCTCACCGCCCCGGCGGACCGGCTGACCACACCGATCCTGTTGCTTGCCGTGGCTGCCCTGGTGATCGGCCTGTCCGGCACGGTGCTGGTGGCCATGTCGATCGCCGACCCGCTACGCCAGTTGCGTTGGGCGCTGGGTGAAGTGCAGCGCGGCAACTACAACGCGCACATGCAGATCTACGACGCCAGTGAGTTGGGCCTGCTGCAGGCCGGATTCAACGACATGGTGCGTGACCTCGCCGAGCGACAACGACTGCGCGATCTGTTCGGCCGCTACGTCGGCGAAGACGTGGCACGCCGCGCCCTGGAACGCGGCACCGAACTGGGTGGCCAGGAACGCGATGTGGCCGTGCTCTTCGTGGACCTCGTGGGCTCCACGCACCTGGCTTCGACGATTCCCGCCGGCGAAGTGGTCAACCTGCTCAATGAGTTCTTCCGCGTCATCGTCGACACCGTCAACCGGCACGGCGGTTTCGTCAACAAGTTCCAGGGCGACGCGGCACTGGCCATCTTCGGCGCCCCCATCGAGCATCCCGACGCCTCCGGTGCCGCGCTCGCCGCATCCCGCGAGCTGCACGACGAACTGCTCAGCGTGCTGGGCACCGACACCGATTTCGGCATCGGTGTCTCGGCGGGCCGCGCGATCGCCGGCCACATCGGCGCTCAGGCCCGATTCGAGTACACCGTCATCGGGGACCCGGTCAACGAGGCCGCGCGGCTCACCGAGTTGGCCAAGCTGGAGGAAGGCCACGTGCTGGCCTCGGCAATGGCGGTCAGCGGAGCCCTCGACGCCGAAGCCCTGTGCTGGGACGTCGGCGAGGTGGTGGAGCTGCGCGGCCGCACCGCGCCCACCCAGCTGGCCCGTCCGGTCAATCTGATGTCGCCGCACGATATTGACGACGCCAACCGGGACGAAGCCCACAGCGACGTGACGAGTTAAGCCTTCTTGGCAGCTTTCGTGGCCGCGGTCTTCTTGGCGGGCGCCTTCTTGGCGGCTTTCTTGGCCGGGGCTTTCTTGGCGGCCTTCTTCACCGGCCCCCTCGCCCGACGGTCCGCCAAGAGTTCGGACGCCCGCTCGTCGGTGATCGACAGCACGTCGTCGCCCTTACGCAGGCTGGCGTTGGTCTCGCCGTCGGTGACGTAGGGGCCGAATCGGCCGTCCTTGATCACCATCGGCTTGCCCGACGCCTCATCGGTGCCCAGTTCACGCAACGGTGGGGCCGACGCGGCCTGGCGGCCACGGCGTTTCGGCTCGGCGTAGATCTTGAGCGCCTCGTCGAGGGTGATGGTGAACATCTGCTCTTCGGTGGCCAGTGAGCGGGAATCGGTGCCGCGCTTGAGATATGGCCCGTATCGGCCGTTCTGCGCGGTGATCTCCTCATTGTTGGACGGATCGACACCCACCACCCGAGGCAGCGACAACAGCTTCAACGCGTCGTCGAGGGTCACCGTCTCCAGATCCATCGTGCGCAACAGCGAACCCGTGCGCGGTTTGGGGCCGGTCGGCTTCTTGCCCTTCTTCGCCGGGGTACCCGCGTCGGGATCCTCCGGCGGCTCGGGAAGCACCTCGGTGACGTAGGGACCGAATCTGCCGTCCTTGGCGAGGATCTCATGCCCGGACACCGGATCGATGCCGAGCGAACGGCCCTCCTGCGGTGTGGCGAAGAGCTTTTCGGCGAGTTCGAGGGTCAGCTCGTCCGGAGTCAGCTCGTCCTTGAGGTTGGCGCGCTGCGGCTTGAGTTCACCGGGATTGTCCGGATCGGCAACCATCCGCTCCAGGTACGGCCCGTTGCGGCCCACCCGGACATTGACGGCGCGCCCTTCGGAGTCGTCAAAGAGCTTGATGGAGTTGACAACACGGGCATCGATTTCTTCGAGGTTGCCGCCGACGAGCTTCTTGAGCCCACCTGCACGTGCGATCGACCCCTCGACCCCGTGGTCACCACCGAAGTAGAAGTTGTTGAGCCAGTTGGTGCGCTGCTCCTGGCCGTTGGCGATCTCGTCGAGCTCATCCTCCATGGCGGCGGTGAAGTCGTAGTCCACCAGTCGGCCGAAGTGCTGCTCCAGCAGACCGACGACGGCGAATGCCACCCAGGACGGCACCAGCGCGCTGCCCTTCTTCTGCACGTAGCCGCGATCCTGGATGGTCTTGATGATCGAGGAGTACGTCGACGGCCGGCCGATGCCGAGCTCTTCGAGTGCCTTGATCAACGAGGCCTCGGTGTAGCGGGCCGGCGGGCTGGTGGTGTGACCGTCGGCGGTCAGATCGGCCGCATCGACACGCTGCCCCTGGGTGAGGTTGGGCAGACGGCTCTCGGCGTCGTCGGACTCACCGCCGGCCAGTTCGTCGATGCTCTCGACGTAGGCCTTCAGGAAGCCGGCGAACGTGATGGTCCGACCGGACGCGTTGAACACGACCTGCTCGCCCGAGCGAGCAGTGCCTGCGATCCGCAACGACAGCGTGGTGCCGCGCGCGTCGGCCATCTGCGAGGCCACGGTGCGCTGCCAGATCAGCTCGTACAGCCGGAACTCGTCGGTGTCGAGTTGGGCGTGCAGCTGCCCCGGAGTCTGGAACACCTCGCCGGCGGGCCGGATGGCCTCGTGGGCTTCCTGGGCGTTCTTGACCTTGCGGGTGTACTGCCGCGGTGTCGGGTGCACGTACTCCTCGCCGTAGAGCTGGCGGGCCTGGTTGCGTGCGGCGTCGATGGCCGACTGCGACAGCGTGGTCGAGTCGGTACGCATATACGTGATGTAGCCGTTCTCATACAGCCGCTGCGCGATGCTCATGGTGCGTTCCGAGGAGAACCGCAGCTTGCGGCCGGCCTCCTGCTGCAACGTGGAGGTCATGAACGGCGCGTAGGGCCGACGGGTGTACGGCTTCTGCTCCACGGAGCTGACAGACAGCTGTGCGCCGCGTAGACCGGCTGCCAGCGTGCCCGCACCGGACTCGTCGAGCACCAGCACCTCGTCGGGCTTCTTCAGCTGGCCCAGCGAGTCGAAGTCGCGTCCGGTCGCCACCCGGCGGCCGTCGACGGTGTTGAGCTTGGCGGTGAACCGCGGCGGCGTCGCCTGCGGATCGGAGACGCTGGCGTCCAGCTCGGCGGTGACGTCCCAGTACCCGGCGCTGCGGAACGCCATCCGCTCGCGTTCACGCGACACGATGATGCGGGTGGCCACCGACTGCACGCGGCCGGCCGACAACTTCGGCGCCACCTTTTTCCACAGGACCGGGCTGACCTCGTAGCCGTACAGCCGGTCCAGGATGCGGCGGGTTTCCTGCGCGTCGACCAGGTCGATGTCCAGGTCACGGGGATCTTCGGCGGCCGCCCGGATCGCGGATTCGGTGATCTCGTGGAAGACCATCCGTTTGACCGGGATGCGCGGCTTGAGCGTCTCCAGCAGGTGCCAGGCGATGGCCTCGCCCTCGCGGTCACCGTCCGTCGCCAGATAGAGCTCGTCGACGTCCTTGAGCAGGCCCTTGAGCTCGGTGACCGTGCTCTTTTTGTCCGGGCTGACGATGTAGAGCGGTTCAAAACCCGCGTCGACGTTGACCCCGAGGCGGGCCCACGGTTCGGATTTGTACTTCGCCGGGACGTCGGCGGCGGCCCGCGGCAGGTCACGGATGTGCCCACGGGAGGACTCGACGATGTAGTTGGAGCCCAGGTAGCCGGCTATTTTGCGCGCTTTTGTGGGCGACTCGACTATGACGAGTCGCCGAACATTTCCACTCCTACCGCTGCCGCGGTCGTCGCCAGCCAACTGTGCCTACACTCCACTTCCGTAGTTGCCCCGGCGTGCGGGGCAACTGTCAATTTCGCATTACGTGCGAGCCTACGCAAACCGGCTCTCCGGTTCGTGACCATCAAATACGTGGCCAGTGCGCTAACGCCGCAGCGTCGCCCGGCGGTTCCCCCACGTTTTCTACCAGGCGCGACAGCCGCCGCCGACCACTTATCCGCAACGCCGGATGGGCACTTCTGGTGCCGATCAACGTCGGGGCGATGCCCACCCTCATCATCGCTGCCGCCAGCGATGCGTAGGTATCGGGTGCGTGCGGGTCCAGTTCGAGCAGGTAACGATCCTGCGCCTCGGGGGTGCCCGCTGCCAGCGCCCATGCCCGCAACTCCCGGGATCCCGGCAGCCACTGCACCGGCACCGTCTTGACCGCACCCCGCGTCCATTCGCGCGCAATCGGCACCAACTGTGGGTCCACCGCGGTGCGCACCAGCGGAGTGTTCTCGTCGGTTTTGGCGATTTCCGGCGTCAGCCCGGCCTCACCGATCATTTCCGCGATCGCCTGCGCGCGCCACGGCGCGTCGACGACCGCCGAGATCCGCGCGCCTTGCTGACTCCCACTGCCCAGCAAGACAATCTGCCCGGGCCCGGCGAGCAGCCCGGTGAGGTCGGCGACCGCGGGCGGCACCGACTCAGCCGAGAAGAAGGACAGCTGACTCACGAATTGACAGTAGGCCAGACTGCCCCCAAATCGAGAACACCCCCGCGGTGTCCGTAGGACTTTGCGGGGGTGCTTTCTCGTGGCTTGGGCTAGCTCAGACGGCCCGTACGCCAGTGGCCTGCGGCCCCTTGGGGCTCTGGCCGACCTCGAACTCGACCTTCTGATTCTCTTCCAGGGTGCGGAAGCCGCTACCCTGAATTTCCGTGTAGTGGACAAACACGTCGGCGGAGCCGTCCTCCGGGGCGATGAAGCCGAAGCCCTTCTCCGCGTTGAACCACTTCACAGTTCCCTGTGGCATTTCTCGATCTTTCCTTCTCTTCTTACCGGGTACGGTTCACCGACTTCCGGTGTACCGGGCCCGTTCCGACCGCCATACCTTCGTGGAGTCGCCGGAACTAGACCCGACCTACAACCCTCGCAGGAACCGCGATCGCAACGATGATCCTGCGAGTGCGAGTAACAAACACAGAAGCTGCGACCGTGCTCAGTCAATCATGTTCGGGGCTGCTGCGACAGTCTCGGCGCGGTTCACGTGGTGAACAATTCGTTTACGAACCCGGGCGTGCCGCCCCGGGGTAAGTCCCAGGAGGTCAGAACGTGTCGGATCGGGGGTTGAATTTCGGCCGTGAGCTGCTGGTCTGCGCGGTCGACGGCACCCCGGGCGACGAACATCCGCTACGCCACGTCGCGGATTTGGAATCTCGTCAGGGCAAACCCGGCGCGTGGCCGGAATGGGCCCAACCGGAACTCGTGCAGTTACTGAAAGACCGCGGTATCGCCGCGCCCTGGTCCCACCAACTGAGCGCGGCCCAGTTGGCCCACGACGGCCGCCATGTCGTGGTCTCCACCGGAACCGCCTCGGGCAAGTCACTGGCCTACCAGCTTCCGGTCCTCTCGGCACTGGCCGCCGACCCTCGCGCCCGGGTGCTCTACCTTTCTCCGACAAAGGCGCTCGGTCACGACCAGCTGCGCACCGCGCAGACGCTGACCGAATCCGTCACCGCACTGCGAGATGTCGCCCCGAGTTCCTACGACGGCGACAGCGCGACCGAAGTCCGTCGTTTCGCCCGCGAACGGTCCCGATGGATCTTCTCCAATCCCGACATGATCCATCTGTCGCTACTGCGCAACCATGCGCGCTGGGCGGTGTTCCTGCGGAACCTGAAGTTCATCATTGTCGACGAATGCCACTACTACCGCGGCATATTCGGCTCCAACGTGGCGATGGTGCTGCGGCGGCTGCTCCGCTTGTGCGAACGCTATTCGGGCACCGGCGCCAACTCCTCGGGACCGACGGTCATCTTCGCGAGCGCAACCACCGCCGCCCCCGCAGAAACCGCCACCGAGCTGATCGGACAGACCGTGGTGGAGGTGACCGAAGACGGTTCGCCGCAGGGCGCCCGCACCATCGCGCTGTGGGAGCCGGCGCTGCTACCCGACCTCGCGGGCGAGAACGGTGCGCCGGTGCGGCGTTCGGCCGGCGCCGAGGCCTCACGGGTGATGGCCGATCTCATCTCCGAGGGGGCCCGCACCCTGACGTTCGTGCGGTCGCGCCGCGGCGCCGAGCTCACCGCGCTGGGCGCCAGGGCCCGGTTGGAGGACACGGCACCCGAACTTGCCGAGCGGGTGGCCTCCTACCGGGCCGGTTACCTCGCCGAGGACCGGCGCGAGCTGGAACACGCGCTGACCGATGGACGGCTGCGCGGGCTGGCCACCACCAACGCGCTCGAACTCGGAATCGACATCGCCGGGCTGGATGCGGTGGTGATGGCCGGCTTCCCCGGGACGGTCACCTCGTTCTGGCAGCAGGCAGGCCGGTCCGGGCGGCGCGGTCAGGGTGCGTTGATCGTGCTGATCGCGCGCGACGACCCACTGGACACCTACCTGGTGCATCATCCGGCCGCGCTGCTCGACAAATCGATCGAACGCGTCGTCATCGACCCCACCAATCCACATGTGCTCGGCCCCCAACTGCTCTGCGCCGCGGCCGAACTCCCGCTCACCCATGCCGAGGTGCGGATGTGGAACGCCGAGTCCGTCGCGGAGGCGCTGGTCGATGACGGCCTGCTTCGCCGGCGCCCCAGCGGCTACTTCCCCACCCCGAGCGTCGACCCGCATCCCGCGGTCGACATCCGCGGCTCGACGGGCGGCCAGATCGCCATCCTGGAAGCCGACACCGGCCGGATGCTGGGCAGCGCCGGCGCCGGCCAGGCTGCCGCGTCGGTTCATCCCGGAGCGGTCTACCTGCACCAGGGCGAGAGTTATCTCGTCGACTCGCTGGATTTCGAAGACGGCATCGCGTTCGTCCACGCCGCCGATCCGGGCTACACCACCTTCGCCAGGGAACTCACCGACATCGTCGTCACCGGACCGGGAGAACGCACCGCATTCGGCGACGTGACGGTGGGCCTGGTTCCGGTATCGGTGACCAACACCGTGGTCGGTTACCTGCGTCGGCGGATGGACGGCGAGGTGATCGACTTCGTCGAACTCGATATGCCCACCCGCACCCTGGACACCATGGCGGTGATGTGCGCCATCACCCCGGAGGCATTGCAGCGCAGCGGCATTGACCCACTCAATGTTCCAGGCTCGTTACATGCCGCCGAACATGCCGCGATCGGCCTGCTGCCACTGGTGGCCAGCTGTGACCGTGGCGACATCGGTGGGGTGTCGACGGCGGTGGGGCCCGGACCGGGTGAGCTGGCGGGACTACCGACGATCTTCGTCTACGACGGCTATCCCGGCGGGGCCGGCTTCGCTGACCGCGGTTTCCGCCGACTCAGCACCTGGTGGGGCGCGACGGCCGCGGCGATCGAAGCGTGCGAATGCCCACATGGCTGCCCGTCATGTGTGCAATCACCGAAGTGCGGCAACGGCAACGACCCTCTCGACAAATCGGGGGCGCTCCGGATACTGCGCCTGGTGCTCGGCGAGGTGGACAAACGTTTCGGCTGACATGACCGTAAAGACGACCGACCCCTCGACGGTCGACTCCACGGATCACGCAAAAAATAGCCACGGCCGGGCACGCCGAACACACAGACGTTGCGATGAACGGTCAGACAACGCGATCCGTTCCCAATCCCGAAAGCCGGGCGCAGTGGCAAATTACGTGAAAACACTCATGTTTGCAACTCGGCACCACCGCATCACAACCGCCCGAGTGGCACAGTCGAAGGAGTAACGTGCGAATTTCGTTGTCTCAGCCGTGGCTCGAACCCCGGTAAAATACCGATATGAGCCACGACTGGCTGCTCGTGGAGACATTGGGCAGCGAGCCCGCTGTGGTCGCCCGCGGTCCGCAAACAAAGAAACTCGTACCTATCAGCGCATTTTTGCGCCGCAACCCCCATCTCACGGCGATCCAGAGCGCCATCGGTGAGACCGTACGAGCAGGTCAGGGGCTGAGCAGCATCACCCCGAAGAACGACCGCGTAATCCGCACCGAAGTGGTGCAGATGTCGGACGGGCGCATCCATGGCGTGCACGTCTGGATCGGGCCACCCAACGTCGAGCCGCCCGCACGCTGCATTCCGGGTCCGTTGAAATGGGACCTGTCGACCGGTATCGCCACCGATACTGCGGAATCCATCACCAACAGTGGAATGGACCCGAAAACCGAGGCCACGCACGGCCGTGCGTTCGCCGACGATCTGCCGACCCGCGATCTGAACGCCAGCGAGGCGAAGGTGCTGTCAATGGCGATCAAACCCGTGCCGGGCAACACCTTGTGCACCACCTGGGATGTGACCGATTTCCGCGGCGATTCGATCACTGTGGGCTTCGTCGGACGGGTGACTCTCGAAGCCTCCGACGACGGCACCGAGCGGCTGATCTGCCGTGCCATGAACTGGCGCAGCGAACGGGATACCACCACGGTGCCTGCTGATTACCTCGCGCAGCGGATCCTCGAAGGGCTTGCCCAGCCGAACGTGCACCGCGCACTGATCGATCTCAACAACTGGAAGTTGTTGAAATGGCTCGATACGCCCGCACCGTTCTTCGACTGGCGCAGCAGTGAGGGCGGACCGGCGCGCATACACCCGGCCGACCTCCGGCACATGGACACGATGACAACGGAATTCAGCACCGGGATGACCAGTGCGGTGCTGCGGATGCGGACCACCGACGGCGGTTGGCAGCCGGTACACATGACGATCAACCGGATCGAACTCGACGCGGACACGTACGCCGGGCTCGTGGCACTGCGACTGCCTGCCGACCACGAGATCGCCGAGGCCGACCTGGACGACATCGACTAACCACGCTGCACCGGGCCGGCCCTGGCGACCGCACGTGCCGGGCCGACGCCGAAGCGGCCGAGGTTCGCGACCGCGTCCATGTCGACCACCACGTCCAGCCCCTCCACCCGGCAGGCAGCGACGGCGACACGCATCGCCGTCGCGATCATGGTGGCGCGCGCACACGCCGCCTCCGCGCCGGCCCCGACCATGCCCGCCGCCGCCAACGCCGCCAGATCCGCTGCGGCCTGGGCCCGATGGCGTGCGACCACCGCTGCACCGAGGTAGCCGCCAGCCACGGTCGAGACCACCAGAACCGCAACCATGGCTGCCGCGAGCACACTCGCCGAGCCCCGCTCACCGCGCACCGGGTTCGATGGCTGCCGCCGCGTCGGCCGAGACGGTGACCCCCGGCAGTGCGGCACGAGCACTGACCCGCACCAGCACCAGCATCCCGTCACGGCGGACCTGTACCGCCGCGCCGTCAGGCGCAATGCGGCGCGCCACATCGGTGGCGGACCCGTCGCCGCGGGCCGCGAGCCGGGCGGCTTCACGGGCCGCGTCGACACAACGGACCTGCATCGACATCGCGCCCAGCCCACCGACACAGAGCACCAGAACGACCACCAACGCCGCGATGGCGAAGGCCGCCTCCACAGTGACGGCACCGCGCTCACCTACACGTTGGTGTTCAGCGCGCGGCTGATGATGTTGGTCAGTGCCGTGACGATGGAGTCCCCGGTGACCACCGTGTACAAGATCGCCCCGAAGGCCGCAGCGGCGACGGTTCCGATGGCGTATTCCACCGTGGACATTCCGGACTCGTCGACCACCAGCAGCGTCATTCTCGCCTCGGCCCGTCGAATCATGTTCACTGTCATCTCTTTTCCTTCCCCATCGCGCTATCGATCTCACAACAAACCCGAACCCAGCACGTCGCCGGCGAGTCCGGCGACCACAGGAACGATCCCGAGGCACAGGAACGCAGGCAGATAACAGAGCCCGAGCGGTCCGGCGATGAGCACCGAGGCCCGTTCGGCGGCCGCGTCCGCCGCCGCTGCCGCCTCGTGGCGCGACTGAGTCGCCAGCTCCGCGACCCCGTGCGCGAGCGCTGTCCCCGACGACGCCGACCGTCGAGCCAGCCGCAGCAAGGCCTCAGCGTTGTTGTCCTGGGGCAGCGAATCATTCGACCATGCGGTGCTCGGGTCCGCGCCCAGCGCCAACAGATCCGCAGCGCGGACCAGCAGCCGCGCGAGCGGCACCGGCGCGGACGCCGCGGTGGCCCTGGCCGCACTCGACACAGCCATGCCTGCCGACAGACACGCGGCGAAGAGGTCGAAGGTGGAGGCCGCCGCGAGCGGGTCCCCGGCACGTATCCGGGTCGCCGCACCGGCCGTGACCGCCGCGGGCACGGCACGTATCCGAGCTCCGGCGGGACTGCTGCCCATCACCAGCGCAGCCGCCAGAAGCAGGGCCGCCCAGGTCATCTCAGCGCTCCAGCGGTGATCCGGTCCGACCACAGCAGGCCGGCGCAGGCCAACAACACCCCGACGACCAGCAACCAGCCGCCGACCCCGGGAGCCAGCAGAAACGCGACCGGTTCGGCCCCGATGAGCTGGCCGAGCGCGATGCCCACCACGGGCAGCCCGGCCAGCACCGCGGCGGTGGTGCGGGCTCCGGCCATCGCGGCGCCGACCCGGGCCGAGAAGCGTTCACGCTCAACGATGTCCTGCTGTGCGGTACGCACCAGCGTGGCAATCGCGAGCCCGTGCACCTGGGCCAGCCGCCAGCACACCGCGAGCCGTTCCCAGTGCATCGGAAGGCCGGACTGCGCCGCGGCGTCGTCGAGACCGGCGGCGACATCGGCACCCAGGCGGGCACGTGCCGCGACGGCACGCATACCGTCGGCCACCGGGCCGGAAACTTCGCCCGCGGCAGTGTTGAATGCGCTCACCGGATGTGCACCGATCCGCAACTCTGAAACCAGCACCTCCAGCGCGGCCTGCAGGGCCACCGCTTCCTCCCGGCGGCGCAGACGTGTCGCACGGCGACGGTGCCGTAACCCGAGAGTGCCCGCCACCGCTGCCGCCGCCAGTATCGCCGGCACGGGAACCGCCCCGGCCAGCACGGCGGCGGCCACTGCGGCCACGGGCAGCAGCAGGCGACGACGGCGTTGCGGTGATCGCCGTGCCGAGAACCGGCGGGGCGCCGATGGCCAGACCAGCAGCGCCGCGGCCAATGCCAGCGCCGCCGCACTCACGAGCCGCTCCGTTGCGCCATCAGGGCAGCGAGATGGTCAGCACCACAACCGAATCCGGAGTCGACGTGCCAGGCGGTGAGCACGCCGACGCCATCGGCGCCCTCCCGCCGCAGCACCGCGATCTCCGCGAGACGACGCCGACCCTCGACATCCCTGCTGACGTGCAGCAGCACCTGCACCGCAGCCGCCAACTGGCTGCACAGCGCACGGCGATCAAGCCCACCGAGGGCGCCAAGGGCTTCCAGCCGCGCGGGCACTTCGGCGGGGCTGTTGGCATGCACCGTGCCCGCACCGCCGTCGTGGCCGGTGTTGAGCGCGCCCAATAGATCGACGACCTCCGCGCCGCGGACCTCCCCGATGACGATCCGGTCCGGCCGCATCCGCAGCGCCTGCCTGACCAGATCCCGCACCGAAACCTCCCCTACCCCTTCGACGTTGGCCCCGCGGGCGACCAACTTCACCAGGTGCGGGTGTGGCGGGGCGAGTTCGGCCGCATCCTCCACACAGACGATTCGTTCCTGCGGCGCCACCGCACCGAGCGCCGCGGCCAGCAGCGTCGTCTTACCGCATCCGGTACCACCGGAAATCAGGAAGGCCAGCCTGGCGCGGATGATGCCGCGCAACAGGTCAGCGGCCGCCGGTGCGATCGCCCCGGATCCGATGAGCGTGTCGAGGTCCTGGGTCGCCGGTCGCAGCACCCGCAGCGACAGGCATGTGCCGTCGACCGCCACCGGCGGCAGCACCGCGTGCAGTCGCACGGTGAATGGCCCGATCCCGCTGAGCTGGCCGTCCACCCACGGCTGCGCCTCGTCGAGGCGGCGCCCGGCCAGTAGTGCCAACCGCTGTGCCAGGCGGCGCACCGCGGCCTCGTCACGGAACCGGATCTCACTGCGCCGCAATCCGTTGCCGTCATCCACCCACACCGCGTCAGGAGCGGTTACCAGCACGTCGGTGGCGCCGTCGGCGCACAGCAGCGGTTCGAGGATGCCTGCCCCGGCGAGTTCGGTCTGCAGTACCCGCAGATTTGTCAGCACCTCGGTGTCGCCGAGCAGTCCGCCCGATTCGGCGCGGATCGCCGCGGCCACCACACCCGGGCTCAGCGGTGACGCCTCGGCCACCAGCCGTTCCCGCACCCGGTCGATCAGCGAGGTGCTCATGCCGCCTCCGTCTCCGGATGCCCGGCCAGTACGGTCAGCACCCGACGCGCTGCGGCGGCGAGCGGTGATCGCCGTTTCAGCCGGAGCCCGCCCCGCTCAAGGACTTCGGTGACGCCTGGCTGCGGACGCATGGCGGCGAGCAGGGGCAGTTCGACGATGCGGGCGACCTCGGCCGCCCGCAGCCCGCCGGGCGCGGGTCCCCGCACCACCACGCCTGCGTTGGGGTTGCACGCCAGCACCCAGGGGCGGGCGGCCGCGGCGGCCGCACACGAGCGCACATCGGCAGGCGTGACGAGGACGACGAGGTCGGCCGAGTCCAACGCGGTCTCCACCGCGGCCGTGCACCGGCGCGGTACGTCGCAGACGACGGTGATCCCGCCACGGCACCCCGCGTCGATCACCGCACCGAGTGGTCCCGCCTCGATATCGATGCCGGTACGCCCACTGGACAACACGCTGACCCGGTTGCGGCGCGGCAAGGCGTCCCGCAGGGCGGGGTAGCCGAGCCGCCCTCCTTGCAACGCCAGGTCGGGCCAACGCAGGCCCGGCTCGTCTTCGCTTCCCATGACCAGGTCGATGCCGCCGCTCCACGGATCGGCATCGACGAGCAGGGCCTCGGTCGCCGATTGCGCGAGGGCGGCCGCAAACACCGACGCACCGGCACCGCCGCGCGCCCCCACCACGGCCACCAGCGGTCCCCGCCGGCCCTGGTCGCGTGACGCGGCATCGGACAGCGTGGCCACCAGTGCGGCGTCCTGAGCGGGCAGGGTGACCACCTGTTGCGCGCCGATGGATATGGCTGCCTGCCAATCGGCGGGCAGCGGATCGGCATGCCCGACGAGCACCACCCGGTCGCGTCGTGGCAGTTCGCGGCCGGCGCAGCGGCGTGCCGCGTCGATGTCGAGCACCACTGCGGCTGCCGCCGCCCACACCTTGCGACTGGACGGATCCTCGGCGTGCACCACAGCCACGCCCGCGGCGGCGGCTACTCGCGCAACGTCGTCGCGCAGCACCGGATCGCCCACTAACGCAAGCACGGCATTCGTCAGACCGTTGGATGTGGCCATGGACCAACCCTGCGGCCACGGACCGACAGGGCACCATCACCAAATCGAGAATTGGGGATGAAGTAGCGATTGGGGATAAGTCGCTGACGCGTGTTGAATCAACGCTCCGCAACTACCGGGGAAACCTCCCCCGAAAAGAAGACGACCCCCGCCAGGGGGGGAGGAGGCGGAGGTCGTCGTGTATCAGCCCCGGGGGGTCGGGCTGATGCACCCTCGGCATAAGCCGAGTAATGCTCACTATACACACGGAACTGCAAAAACACGCAAGAGACGCACCTGCGAGTTACCACCGCGGAGGTTGCCCGCCCGCCTCCGCCGGATAGCCTCGTGAACTGCCGATTTGACCTCTCGGTCCGATGTCGCGCGGCATCGGCCTCTATGCTGGCGCTGTGACCGCATCCGATCGGACTGCCGGGGAGGCGATCGCACCGCACGCCGGGATCCCGGCCGACAAACCGGTTCGCACCGCGGCATTCTTCGACCTCGACAAAACGGTGATCGCCAAGTCGAGCACGCTGGCCTTCAGCAAACCCTTCTTCGACCAGGGACTGCTCAACCGCCGGGCCGTCCTCAAGTCCACCTACGCGCAGTTCCTGTTCCTGATGTCCGGGGCCGACCACGAGCAGATGGACCGGATGCGCACCTACATCGCCAACATGTGCACCGGTTGGGACGTCGAACAGGTCAAGTCGATCGTCGGCGAGACGCTGCACGACATCGTCGACCCACTGGTATTCGCCGAAGCGGCCGAACTGATCGCCGATCACAGGTTGTGCGGCCGCGACATCGTCGTGGTGTCGGCGTCGGGTGAGGAGATCGTCGCGCCGATCGCCAGGGCGCTGGGCGCGACCCACGCGATGGCCACGCGGATGGTGGTCGAGGATGGGCGGTACACCGGCGAGATCGCGTTCTACTGCTACGGCGAGGGCAAGGTGGAAGCCATCCGGGCCCTGGCCGCCCGCGAGGGCTACGCCCTTGACCACTGCTACGCCTACTCCGATTCGATCACCGATATCCCGATGCTGGAGTCAGTGGGCCACCCGACGGTGGTCAATCCCGATCGCGCGCTACGCAAAGAGGCCGCCGCGCGCGGCTGGCCCCTGCTGAGTTTCACCAAACCGGTGTCGCTGCGGGACCGTATTCCGGCTCCGTCAGGGGCCGCCGTCGCCACCACCGCCGCGGTCGGGATGAGCGCACTGGCGGCCGGCGCGCTGACGTATTCACTGCTGCGACGCTTCGCATTGTGACCTACCGCGTGTAGTAGCTGAGGCTCCCACGTAACGATCCGGCCGCGGGCCGCATTTTGGGCCTTGAAGTGACCGTGGTCACAGGGTACAAATGAAGCACGGAAGCTTGGTGAGGCCAAGGTATAGCCGGAAGAGAAGGTTATATCTCCCGAACCGAGCTCCTAGCACGGGTTCCAGCACCCACGCGGAGCACATGCCGCGGAATAGGCAAAAGTGTTGCGGGCCTGCGTAGTTGCGAAGAGCGGACGGCACGACGGCTCCTTGGGTGGGGTTGCAGCCGAAGCGCGTCGCAAGGACGCCGAGGCCACCCACGCAACCCACATCGCACGCTTGGTAACCGGGATCCGTGCTAGCGGGCGGCGAGCCGAACTCAGTTTCGGAGCGCCGCCCGCTTTGCGTTGCTGGGGCCCGGATGGACAGGCTCAGGACTGCGGCGCGTCCCGGTACCCCATGGCCGACGAGATGCGGTTGGCGGCACGTCGGACAACCGGTACCAGGCCACGCATGCGCGCGGCAGGCATGTAGGGCCGGGTCGCCGAAACGCTGATAGCCCCCACGATGGCCTTGGATGCGTCACGCACCGGCGCGGCGACGCATCGGATGCCGGGTTCGTTGTCCTCCAAATCCATCGCGGCGCCCATCTTCGCGTAGGTGTGCATCCGCGTACAGAAGTCGACGTCGGTGCGTCTGCCGGTGACCGGTACCTCGACCCGGCCGGTGTCGGCGGTGTACAGCGACTCCCAGCGCTCCGGCGAATCCAACAGCATGGCCATCCCGACGCCGGTCCGCGTCAGCGGCATCCGATGCCCGACCCGGGAGCGCATCTCGGCGCCGCGCGATCCCGGCAGCTTTTCCAGATACAACACCGAGTCGCCGTCGATCACGCCGAGATGGACGGTGTCGTGCACCTGCTCCGACAGCTCCTCAAGAATGGGCCGCGCGACCACCGGCAGCGGATTACCGTGTAGCGCTTTGAATCCGAGTTCGATCAACGCCGGCCCCAGGGTATAGCCGCCGTCGACGTGCCGCAGGAACTCCTCCCGCACCAGCAACTGCACCAGGCGGTGCGTCGTGCTCCGGCCGAGCCCGCTGCGTTCGACCAGCGTGCGCAGGTCACGCGCCCCGTCCGCGACGATCCTGATCACCGCCAGCCCGCGGGCCAGGGTCTGCGTGCCGGGCGGAATGTCCGTGGATACAGCCATACCTTTCAGCGTCCCACATATAGGGACAGTGTTGGATATTTTGGGATTAAGTCCGCATATTGCTGGTTGTGATGCATACCACGTCCACCGCGGACGCGCCCCGGCTCATTGCCCTGGACTGGGGCACCTCCGCCTTGCGGGCGTGGCTGTTGGGCGACGATGCGCGCATCATTGCCGCTCGTCAACGTGACAGTGGGCTGCTCAGTGTCACCACCGGTGCCGATGCCGAGACCCGCGCCCGCGACTATGCGCGCGCCTTCGCCGACGTGTGCGCCGACTGGCTCGAGGCACATCCGGGTCTGCCTGTGATCGCGTGCGGCATGGTGGGAAGCGCGCAGGGTTGGCGGGAAACCGGATACCTGACCGTGCCGACCCCACTGGCCATCGGTGCCGAGACGTTGACGCCAGTCCCCCACGATCACGGGATCTTGCGTCTGATTCCCGGCCTGCGTGTCGAGCACGGCGGCGGCGCCGGTGCGGGAGATGTCATGCGCGGCGAGGAAACCCAGCTCATCGGCATCATGCGCCTACTTGAGGAACCGGCAGGCGAGCTACTCGTCGTGCTGCCCGGAACGCATACGAAGTGGGTCAACATCCGTGCACACCAAGTGCTCTCATTCACCACGGCGATGACCGGTGAGCTCTACGGGCTGCTGACCCGACACGGGATCCTGGCCCGCACAGCCGCCGCGACGGCGGGCGCTACAGCCGTCGACGAGGCCGCGTTCGCCCGCGGCCTGGACGCCGACACCTCACGCGGCGTGGCCGCCGCTCTGTTCGGCGCCCGCGCGCTCGTGCTCGACAACCTGCTCGAGCCGGGCTCACTGCCCGACTATGTCTCCGGTCTGCTGATCGCCGACGAAGTGCGGCACCTGCTGCCCGGACATCGAACTGATCAGCCAATCATATTGTGCGGCAACACCGATCTGTGCCGTCGGTACGCGGCCGCACTCGAGCGGCACGACGTGCGCCCCGCGGCCTCGTTCACCGAGGAAGCCGCGGCGCTCGGCCTGTGGACCGTGGCCGTCAACGCCGGGTTGATCGGCCCCACCCAACGCATTGAGGAGATTTCATGAATCAGCCGACCGGCCTGGTGGCGATTCTGCGCGGCGTGCGTCCGGACGAAATCCTGGCCATCGGCAGTGCCCTGATCGAAGCCGGCTTCCCCGCCATCGAAATACCACTCAACTCCCCACAGCCCTTTGACTCCATCGAACGACTGGCGGCGGCGAGCCCGAGCACATGCGTCGTCGGCGCGGGAACGGTTCTCACCGTCGACGACGTCGTCCGCGCGGAATCCGCGGGTGCACGAATCATCGTCGCGCCCAACGCCGATCAGGACGTGATCGCCGCGGCGGTCACCCGCGGCCTGCGGCCCTATCCCGGGGTGGCCACACCGACCGAGGCATTCCGCGCCGTCGCCGCGGGCGCCATCAGTCTCAAGTTGTTCCCCTCGAACGCGGTCGGGATCTCGGGGATGTCGGCCTGGCGTTCGGTTCTTCCCACGAATGTCGAGATGCTGCCGGTGGGTGGCGTCGACGAGCACAACCTGGCCGAATGGGCCGCCGCCGGTGCCGGCGGTGCGGGCATCGGATCGAGCCTGTACCGCCCCGGCGACGAAGCCGACGTCGTCGGCCGACGTGCGCGCGCCCTCACCCACATCTGGTCCGAGGCAGAGAGGAACGCCTGATGAAGATCAAGTCGATCACAACCTACACCGTGCCGCCGAGGTGGCTGTTCCTGCGCATCGAAACCGACGACGGCCTGGTCGGTTGGGGTGAACCGGTCCTGGAAGGCCGAGCCGCCACCGTTGCGGCTGCCGTCGAAGAGCTGTCCGACTACCTGATCGGCCAGGACCCCGCGCAGATCGAGGACCTGTGGACGGTGCTGTACCGCGGCGGCTTCTACCGCGGGGGCGGTGTCCACATGAGCGCGCTGGCCGGCATCGATCAGGCCCTGTGGGATCTCAAGGGCAAGGCGTTCGGCGTCCCGGCGTACGAACTGCTCGGCGGCCGCGTCCGCGACCAGATCAAGGTCTATTCCTGGATCGGTGGTGACCGGCCGTCTGAAACAGCCAGGGCTGCCCGGGAAGTGGTCGATCTGGGCTTCAGCGCGGTCAAGATGAACGGCACCGAAGAACTGCAGTACCTCGACTCCTGGGACAAGGTGGACCGTGCGGTCGCCAACGTCGCCGCGGTGCGCGACGCGGTGGGGCCGAACATCGGGATCGGCGTGGACTTCCACGGTCGCGTGCACAAGCCGATGGCCAAAGTCCTACTGCGCGAACTCGAGCCGTACCGGTTGATGTTCGTCGAAGAGCCCGTGCTGTCCGAACACATCGACGGGTTCGTCGATGTGTTGCGACAGTCGCCCATCCCCATCGCCCTGGGCGAACGGCTGTTCTCCCGGTGGGACTTCAAGGCTGTCCTGGCCTCGGGCGCGGTCGACATCATCCAGCCGGATCCTTCGCACTGCGGCGGTATCACCGAGGCCCGCAAGATCGCGCACATGGCGGAGGCATACGATGTGGCGCTCGCGCTGCACTGTCCGCTCGGACCGATCGCGTTGGCCGCCTGCCTGCAGATCGATGCCGGCTGTTACAACGCCACGATCCAGGAGCAGAGCCTGGGCATCCACTACAACACGACCAACGACCTGCTCGACTATCTCGTCGACCCGGCCGTGTTCACCTACGCCGACGGTCAGGTGCGGATCCCGTCCGGACCCGGTCTCGGTATCGAGATCAACGAAGAGTTGGTGGCCGAACGGGCCGCCGAAGGTCATCGGTGGCGCAACCCGGTGTGGCGTCACACCGACGGATCCTTCGCGGAGTGGTGAGGCAGATGATGCAGAACAAAACCGCAGTCGCCCCGAACCGCGCCGCCCAGGCGTCGCGGGCACGTGTGCTCATCGCCGTCCTGCTGTTCGTCACCGTGGTGATCAACTACATGGACCGGGCCAACCTGTCGATCGCGATGCCCGCGATCGCCGACGAGATGGATCTGTCCAAGGCTCAGCAGGGTCTGCTGCTGTCCGCGTTCGGATGGACCTATGCGGCACTGCAGATTCCGGGCGGCTGGCTCGTCGACCGCGTGCGGCCCCGCGTGCTCTACCCGGTGTGCCTTGCCCTGTGGTCGTTGGCCACCCTGTTCATGGGCGTCATCGGCGGATTCGTGGCGCTCATCGCGCTGCGCCTGCTCGTCGGGATCTTCGAGGCACCGGCGTATCCGATCAACAACCGCATCGCCACGGCGTGGTTCCCCGAGCGGGAACGGGCCTCGGTGATCGGCTTCTACACCTCCGGCCAGTTCATCGGCCTGGCATTGCTGACGCCGATCCTGGCCTGGCTGCAATCGGTGCTGAGCTGGCACTGGGTCTTCATCGTGACCGGTGCCATCGGGGTG
Source organism: Mycobacterium appelbergii (assembly GCF_032883035.1). NCBI lineage: Bacteria > Bacillati > Actinomycetota > Actinomycetes > Mycobacteriales > Mycobacteriaceae > Mycobacterium > Mycobacterium appelbergii. Next base: position 871,154 of record NZ_JAMQTH010000001.1, on the reverse strand, counting down.
CTCTGGGCCGCGATCTGGTACCTGAGCTACCGCGAGCCGCGTGAGTCCCGCGCCAACGAGGCGGAGATCGCTCTCATCGAAAGTGGCGGCGGGCTCGTCGATGTCGTCGATGAACAGCCCGAGCGGGCGGCGATCACCCGCGCCGACGTCGCGACAGTGCTCGGACGGCGCAAGTTGTGGGGCATCTACCTGGGCCAGTTCTGCCTGACCTCGACGCTGTGGTTCTTCCTGACGTGGTTCCCGACGTATCTGGTCGAGTACCGCGACATGGACTACATCAAGACGGGTTTCCTGGCGTCGCTGCCGTTCATCGCAGCCCTGATCGGCGTGCTGATCTCGGGGGTGTTCTCCGATTTCCTGCTGCGGCAGGGTGTTTCGCTCGGCGCGGCGCGAAAGGGCCCGATCATCACGGGGCTGCTGCTGACGACCGCGATGATCGGCGCGAACTTCACCGATTCCACGGCCATGGTGGTGCTGTTCCTGTCGATCGCGTTCTTCGGCAACGGCCTGGCGTCGATCACCTGGTCACTGGTCTCGGCGCTGGCGCCCAAGCGGCTGCTGGGCCTCACCGGCGGCATGTTCAACTTCATCGGCAATCTGTCGTCGATCGCCACGCCGATCATCATCGGCCTGTTGGTCACCGACCAGAGTTTCGCGCCCGGCTTCGTCTACATGACGGTGGTCACCGCGATCGGGATCGCGGCTTATGTGTTCCTGGTCGGCCGGGTCGAGCGGGTGTCCGGCTAACCCGCCGCCGCCTGGGCGATCTGCAACGCCTCCCGCGCACCGGCGTGCAGCGCTTGGGAACTCAGCAGCAGCCACGCGGTCAACCCGTCAGGTGTGCCCGACGCGAACCCACGCGCCGCGGCCCGGTAGTCCCCCGATCGGCGCATCCAGTGCACCTCGGGGACTCCCAGCCCGTGCGGGTCCAGCCCGCTGGCGATGGTCACCAACCGCGACACCGCACGGGCCACCACGCCGTCGGCGGTGCCGAACGGCTCCAGAGTGAGCAGTTCGCCGTGCGCAACGGCGGCCAGGACCGGCGCGGGCACCCGCGAGCCACCGGTCATGAGTTCGGCCAGGAGCTCAAGACGGCGCCCCACATCGAGGTCGGTGCGCGGGCGGCCGAGATGATCGTCGTCGGCGAGGTCGGCGGCGGCCAGCGAATGCAACCGCGCCAAAGCCTGCAGCGGGGCCCGCTGCCACACCGAGACCAGGGTGGTGGCGCCGCCTTCCAGGGCTTCGGCAACCCGGAGCGCGCCGGCCATCACCGGATCCGGCTCGCCGTCGACAGGCCGCAGGGAACCACCGTCGAGCACCGCAGAGGCCCGGGCCGCCCGCGACGCCGCCTCGGCGGCCGACTGCGGCCAGCCCCGAAGATTCACCCGATGACGATGCGCACGTCCCAGCGCGTCCCGCGCCTCGTCACTCGCCGCGGCCACGCCCGGTAGATCAGCCAGGGGTGCGAGTGGATCGGTCATAGCTGCTCACGCTAGTCGACCGCTCACCGCGCCAACTCCGACCGTTCACCGCATCGGGGCAGCCGCCCATCAGCCATCCGGTGAGGGTCCAACGCTGCTGCAACCTTCGGTGACTAGGCTCACATCCATGACAAACCCGTCAGTGACGCACACCGATGTTCCGTCAGCCTATCCGCCGCCCGCGGATTTCGCGGCCAATGCCAACGCGACGGACCAGCTGTATGTCGAGGCCGCGCAGGACCGGCTGGCGTTCTGGGCGTCCCAGGCCAACCGGCTGAGCTGGCAGACCCCGTTCACCGAAGTACTGGACTGGTCGCAGGCACCGTTTGCGAAGTGGTTCGGCGACGGAAAGCTCAACGTCGCCTACAACTGCGTGGACCGCCACGTCGAGGCCGGTAACGGCGACCGGGTGGCCATCCACTGGGAGGGCGAACCGGTCGGAGACGCGCGTGACATCACCTACGCCCAACTCAAAGACGAGGTCAGCAAGGCCGCCAACGCGCTGACCGAGCTGGGTCTGACCGCCGGGGATCGGGTCGCGATCTACATGCCGATGGTGCCCGAGGCCATCGTGGCGATGCTGGCGTGCGCACGCCTGGGCGTCATGCACAGCGTGGTGTTCGCAGGGTTTTCTGCGGCGGCCCTCAAGGCACGCATCGAGGACGCCGAGGCCAAGCTCGTCATCACCACCGACGGGCAGTACCGCCGCGGCCAGGCTGCCTCGTTGAAGACGGCCGTCGACGAGGCCGTGCAGGGCCAGCCGTCGGTCCAGCACGTGCTGGTGGTCCGGCGCACCGGTATCGACGTGAACTGGACCGAAGGCCGCGATCTGTGGTGGCACGAGACGGTCGACCCGGCGTCGGCCGAGCACATTCCACAAGCATTCGAGTCCGAGCAGCCGCTGTTCCTGCTGTACACCTCGGGCACCACGGGCAAGCCCAAGGGCATCGTCCACACCTCGGGCGGTTACCTGACCCAGGCGGCCTACACCCACTCATGCGTTTTCGACCTCAAGCCCGAGACCGATGTGTACTGGTGCACCGCCGACATCGGCTGGGTCACCGGGCACACCTACATCGTCTACGGACCGCTGGCCAACGGCGCGACGCAGGTCGTTTACGAGGGCACGCCGACCTCACCGACCGAGCACCGGCACTTCGAGATCATCGAAAAATACGGCGTCACAATCTATTACACCGCCCCCACGCTGATCCGCACGTTCATGAAGCTCGGTCGCCAGATTCCAGGGGCCCACGACCTGACCAGCCTGCGCCTGCTCGGGTCGGTCGGCGAGCCGATCAACCCCGAGGCCTGGCGTTGGTACCGGGATGTGGTCGGCGCCAACAAGACTCCCGTCGTGGACACCTGGTGGCAGACCGAGACCGGCGCCATCATGATCTCGCCGCTACCCGGGGTGACCGCGGCCAAGCCCGGCTCGGCGATGACCCCGCTGCCCGGCATCTCGGCGAAGATCGTCGATGACGACGGCAACGAACTGGTCCCCGGCGCCGACGAAGCCGAGCACGTCACCGGCTACCTGGTGCTCGACGAGCCGTGGCCGGCGATGCTGCGGGGCATCTGGGGCGATCCGCAACGGTTCAAAGACACCTACTGGTCCCGGTTCGCCCAGCAGGGCTGGTATTTCGCCGGTGACGGCGCCCGCTACGACGCCGACGGCAACATCTGGGTGCTGGGCCGCATCGACGACGTCATGAACATCTCCGGGCACCGCATCTCCACCGCCGAGGTGGAATCGGCACTCGTCGGGCACTCCGGGGTGGCCGAGGCCGCTGTCGTCGGGGCCAGCGACGACACCACCGGCCAGGCCATCTGCGCGTTCGTCATCCTCAAGGCCAGCGCGCAGGGCGGTGCGGAGAACATGGTCGACGAGCTGCGTAAGCAGGTCTCCCAGGAGATCTCACCGATCGCCCGGCCCCGCGAGATCCATGTGGTGCCCGAGCTGCCCAAGACCCGCAGCGGCAAGATCATGCGCCGGTTGTTGCGCGACGTCGCAGAAGGTCGCGAACTCGGAGACACCTCGACCCTGGTCGACCCCAGCGTCTTCGAAGCCATCCGGGCCAGCAAGTAGCCCGCCTCCCCCGCGGAACTGCATTCCGAGTCGGTAAACGCGTGGTTTAGCGACCCGGAATGCAGTTCCGCGGGATGCAAGCACGGGAGGGACGTCAACCGATCGGGACGTAACCCGTTCCCGGTCGGTTCTTGGCGGTGATGTCGGCCAGCTGGGTGTTGAACGACATCGTGACGGCCGGGGTGTGCAGCGGCACGAATTTGACCACACAGGTCGGCAGGTCCTCGGTGTAAGCGCCGTGGATCATGCCGACCAGCTTGTTGTTGACGGTCACCGGCGCGCCGGAATCGCCGGGCTGGCCGCACACCTGATTGACGATCGTGCCCGGCTCCTGCCCGGGGCCCCAGGTCACCCCGCACGAGTAGCCGGTGGTCCGGCCGAGCTTGCAGGCGATCTCGCCGAACACCGGGTCCGGGCCGAGACCGTCGATCAGGAAACCGTTGACGGTGTTGGTCGGGGTGACCTTCTGCGGATCGAACTCGATCACCGCATAGTCGAGCAGATCGTTGCCTGCCACCATCTTGCCCACCACTCCGGCGTCGTTCGCGCCCTCGGCCGAGACCACGGCGCCGGGACCACCGCAGTGCGCCGAGGTGAAGCCGATCAGGCGGCCCTGGTTGTCGTGGCCGATCGTGGTCAACGTGCAGAATGCTTCGCCGTTGACGACGATGCCCGATCCGCCGCCGAGCGCGACCGGACCGGCCGCATGAGCGGCGGCGGGCGCCAGCAACGCGACCAGTGCGACGATCGGTGCCCAGATGAAAAGCTGCCAGCGGTGCCTGGTCGCCAAGTTTCCCCCAATCGACGCGCCCGACCCGCGCAACCCAATGAATACGGGTGGAGTCTACTGACCAGATGTCGGCCGGGATCGTTTACCGCGCCAGCACATGGCAACATGAACGCCAAACACGCATCCGATGCGGGGAGGAAGCTGCTGTGAGCAATGGTGACCGCAGGAACGGAGTTCCGGCCACGGTGACCTCGATTCCACTGGTGGATCCACACGCGCCGAAGCCGGACCCGTCGATCGGGGAGCTGGTCAAAGACGCCACGGCGCAGGTGTCCACACTCGTGCGCGCCGAGGTGGAACTCGCCAAGGCCGAGATCACGCGCGACGTCAAAAAAGGCCTGACGGGCAGCGTGTTCTTCATCGCGGCGCTCGTGGTGCTGTTCTATTCGACGTTCTTTTTCTTCTTCTTCGTCGCCGAACTGTTGGACACCTGGCTATGGCGCTGGGTGGCGTTCCTCATCGTGTTCGGGGTCATGGTGCTGGTCACCGCGGGGCTGGCGCTGCTGGGCTACCTCAAGGTGCGCCGTATCCGTGGACCGCGACAGACCATCGAGTCGGTGAAGGAAACCCGTGAGGCGCTCACGCCAGGTCATGACAAGAGCGCCGCGCTGACGGCCGCACCGACCAAGCAGGCCACCGCAGACCCGTCAGGCTGGTAGTGCCCCCACCTGATCCGTCGGTCACCCGGATCGACGGACCATGGCGACATCTGCAGGTGCACGCCAACGGTATTCGCTTCCAGGTCGTCGAGGCCGAATCCATCGGGACGACTCCGGTCGCCGATCGGCCGCTGGTGATCCTGCTGCACGGATTCGGCAGCTTCTGGTGGTCATGGCGCCACCAGCTCGCAGGACTGCAGGGGGCCCGCGTCGTCGCCGTTGATCTGCGCGGGTACGGCGGTAGCGACAAACCACCCCGTGGCTATGACGGCTGGACGCTGGCCGGTGACACCGCAGGACTGGTTCGGGCACTGGGCCACAAGACCGCAACGCTGGTCGGCCATGCCGACGGCGGCCTGGTGTGCTGGGCCACCGCGGTGCTGCACCCCCGGGCGGTGCGGGCGATCGCGGTGGTCAGCTCACCGCATCCGGTCGCGTTGCGTACCTCCACGCTCACCCGCCGCGACCAGGGCCGGGCCTTGTTGCCGTGGATGCTGCGGTACCAGGTGCCGTTGTGGCCCGAGCGGACCCTGACCCGCCATCACGCCGACGAGCTCGAGCTCCTGGTCCGCAGCCGCGCGGGCGCCGCATGGCAAGGCACGGCGGACTTCTCCGAAACCATGCACCACCTGCGCCAAGCCATCCAGATTCCCGGCGCCGCCCATTCGGCACTGGAGTACCAGCGGTGGGCGGTCCGCAGTCAACTACGCAGTGAGGGCAGGCGATTCATGCGGTCGATGAAGCGCCCCATCAGCGTGCCGGTGCTGCACCTGCGCGGCGACGCCGATCCGTACGTGCTGGCCGATCCGGTGTACCGCACCCAGCGCTATGCCCCGCATGGCAGATACGTATCCATCGCCGACGCAGGGCATTTCGGCCACGAAGAAGCGCCCGACGAGGTCAACGAGCAGCTGCGGCGATACCTGGCGCAGCTCTACCCGTAGCGGTCCTAGGAAATGCAGGTGCCGGTGGCGACCCGCTGGGTGTTGCCGATCTTGGCGAGCTGACGCTCCACTTCCTTGGCGGTCAGCACGAATCCGGTGTCGACGTCGTCGACCGCGGCACCGAACACCACGCCCAGCACCTTGCCGCTGCGGTTGATCATCGGTCCGCCCGAATTGCCTTGCCGCACTGTGCCCCGAACCGTGTACACCTCACGGGTGACGGTCGTGGTCCGGTAGATGTCCGGGCCGTTGAGTTCGATGATCTCGCGCACCCGCGCGGGCGTGGCCAGGAAGTCGCCACCGCCCGGATAGCCCATCACCACCGCATCGGTGCCCTGGGGCGCCGGCGCGTCGGCAAATGACAGCGGGGCCGACGGCAGATCCGGCACATCGAGGATGGAGATGTCGGCATTGGGATCGTAGGACACCACGCTGGCGTCGTAGGTGGTCCCGTCCACCTCGATCGTGACACTGTCTGCCCCGGCGACCACGTGAGCGTTGGACATCACCCGATTGGGTGCGACCACGAACCCGCTCCCCTCCAACACTTTCTGGCAGCTCGGCGCGATGCCGCGGATCTTGACCACACTCGGTTTCGTGGCGGCCACCACCGCGTCGTTGGCCAGTGCGGCGTCGGGGGCGTCGACGTTGACGATGGGGGTGCGGCCGAACGGCTCCAGCACGTCGGGTAGCCCCGAGTTGTCAAGCAGGCTCGACAACCGCTTCGGCACCGACTTCAGCCAACTCGGCGCGAGGTTGTCCACCTCGGAGAGCACCCGTGAGCCCTTCACCGCCGCAGCGAGGTTGGGTTGGTCCGAGGAAGTCAGCGGCGTGGCCAACAACCACGCTGCAACCAGAATCGCGACCAACTGCAGTGCAACGCCGATCACCGAGTCGATCAGACGCAGGCCACGGTTGCGGATCGCGCCGCGTACCGCCCGGCCCAGCACGACGCCGGCGATCTCACCGATCACCACCAATGCCAGGATCAGGAACAGGGCGGCGAACAGCTTGGTGCGGGGGCCGCTGATGTAGCCGACGACGTGCGGCGACAGCAGCACGCCCGCCACCGCGCCGAGCACCACGCCGATGAACGACATCAGCGAGCCGAGCGCTCCCGACCGCCAACCCGAAATGGCGGCGACGAATGCGATGGCGATGACCGCCAGATCAAGCCAGAGCGAAAGTGTCATTTATTTCCAGTCCAACGGTGGGCTTCACCGTAGCCGTTCTCATGCCCGACTAGCGTCATTGCCTCGTCGAGTTCTCGGACGTCGTCGGTGTTCCATGGCTTGGTCCACCCCGCGACATCGAGCATCGCGGCGATGACCTGGCCGGTGAAGCCCCACACCAGCATTTGGTTAAGTAAGAACGCCGGACCGGCAAAACGGCTGGTATTCGCCTCGCGGTAGACCATGAGGCGGTTTTCCGGATTGGTGAAGGCACGCACCGGCACCCGCGCCACGATCGCCGTTTCGGACTCGTCGACCACCGCCACCGGGCCCGGATCGGGCGAGTAGGCGAGCACCGGCACCACGTGGAACCCCGACGGCGGGATGAACATCCGCTCGAGGGTGGCCAGCGGGTACAGGCGCGTGGTGTCGATCCCGGTCTCCTCGGTCGCTTCCCGGAACGCCGTGGACACCGGGCCGTCGTCGCCGGGATCGGTGGCGCCGCCGGGAAATGCGGCCTGACCGGCGTGGTGGCGCAGCGTCGACGCCCGAACGGTGACGAGCAGATCCGCGTCGTCGGGCAGTGCGCCTGCCGGAGCATCAGGCGGTCCGGAGAACAGGACCAGCACCGCGGCATCGCGTCGCGCGCCTGCCTGCACGGCTTGGTTGTTCGCCTCGACGATCGAGGCCAGCACCTCCGGTGGCACCCGGCGCCGATACGCATGCGGCACGCCGGCGAGGTTGTCCACCAGTGGTTTGAGCCAGGCCGGGGCAACGTCGGGAGTAAGCCCGTCGTGCTTCGAACTCACCCCCGGTACTCCTATCTGGTCGGGCGGATCAACGGGTCGACCGCCGCGGCGATCTCGTCCGCGTCGGCGAAGGATCGGGGCAGGATTTCGGCAACGGTACCGTCCGCACGCAGCACCACTGTCGCAGGCATCACATTCGGCACGCGCAGCGCGGCTGCGATGAGCCGTCGACCATCCTGCAGCGTCGGCAGCCGAACCCCGAGATCGGCGAGCCGCAGCAATCCGGCGGCCTCGTTCTCGTCCTGGTGCACGGTCACCACGAGCGCATCGGACCCGACCCGCCGTTGATACTCGGCCATCGCGGGCAGTTCATCGGCGCAGGGCCCGCACCAGTATGCCCACAGATTGAGCACCACCGGACGTCCGGCCAGTGCGGCGGCCACCTCCACCGGCTCGCCGTCACCGGCGCATTCGACCGTGATGCCGCGCAGTGCCTCCGGACCGGCGCCGGACCCGGGGCCCGGACACGGCGACAGGTGGGCGCGGGCACGGGGACCGGCGAGCGCCTCAGAGGTGTCGGCGTCGCGGTGGTCGCGTGCGGTGGCGGACGGGGTCTGCCCCGCCGGGGCGGCGTCGTCGCGCAGCTCCAGCCAGAACGCCGTGCCCAGTGCCACCAGCACGACGAGCACCACAATCGTCCACCGGGTACCCCAATTCATCGGCTCAGAGTCCGGCCAGCGCCAGCAGATGCTCCGTCTCGGGTCCTTTGACCAGCGCTGCAGCGGTCGGCGGATCAGTGGGTCCGAGGCCGAACGACGGGCAGTCCTTGGCCAGCACACACACCCCGCACGCAGGTTTGCGGGCATGGCAGACGCGTCTGCCGTGGAAGATCACCCGGTGGCTCAGCAGCGTCCACTCACTGCGCTCGATGAGCTCGCCGACGACATGCTCGACTTTCACCGGATCTTCCTCGGCCGTCCAGCGCCACCGGCGGACCAACCGTCCGAAGTGGGTGTCGACGGTGATACCCGGGATGTCGAAGGCATTGCCGAGGATGACGTTGGCGGTCTTGCGGCCGACGCCGGGCAACGTCACGAGATCCGCCATGGTGTCGGGCACCCGTCCGTCGAACCGCTCCACCAACTCCTGCCCCAACCGGATCAGCGAGGTGGTCTTGTTCCGGTAGAAGCCCGTCGGACGAATCAATTCTTCGAGCTCGGTGCGATCGGCCTGCGCGTAATCCAAGGCGGTCCGGTACTTCTTGAACAGGGCGGGCGTGGTCAGGTTGACGCGCTTGTCGGTGCTCTGCGCGGACAAGATGGTGGCCACCGCCAGCTCGAGGGGGTTGGTGAAGTCCAGCTCGCAGTACACGTGTGGAAATGCCTGGGCCAGCGTCCGATTCATCCGCCGGGCCCGACGGACCAGGCCGATGTGCGTTTCCGCGTCCCACTTCTTGGGCCGCGCTGTTTTCCCTGTTCGGGCGACACCCGCGCTCACGCCTGTCAGCGTACTGACACCGGCCGACACGACAGGGAGCGGACCGGTGACAATTCGTGATCCTGCTGAGACCTACGGCGTGTTTACTTCAGCCTTGTGTCTTGGTTGCTGGTGGCGCTCATCCCCGGGTTGCTGATGCTGGCGACCGTCGGGCTCGGGCGGCTCGAAAGGTGGCTCGCCGACGAGCCCGCCCCGTCCGCCGCCACGTCCACCACCGCAGACCGTCCGCAGCGACGCGCCAACACGCGGCCACTGATGATCGAGACACTGACCGGCGACCTCGAAAGTGAGCGTTTGCCAACGCGGCTGTGCACGCAGACCGGCACAAATCCTGAATTTCAGGCGACTCGCCAGGCCAATCGTGTGTAGCGTGGGCTAGTCGCGAACCGCGTACCTCTAGACTGGTCACGGTTATCAGTAAGAGGTCACACCACCAAATAGCTTAAGAGGGGCAACGTGGACGAGATCCTGGCCAGGGCCGGAATCTTCCAGGGAGTCGAACCCACCGCCGTATCGGCGCTGACCAAGCAGTTGCAGCCCGTCGACTTCCCGCGCGGACACACCGTGTTCGCCGAGGGTGAGCCGGGCGATCGGCTTTACATCATCATCTCCGGGAAGGTGAAGATCGGCCGTCGGTCGCCGGACGGCAGGGAGAACCTGCTGACCATCATGGGCCCGTCGGACATGTTCGGTGAGCTGTCGATCTTCGACCCGGGCCCGCGGACGTCGAGCGCCACCACCATCACCGAGGTGCGCGCGGTGTCGATGGATCGCGACGCGCTGCGGGCGTGGATCGCCGACCGCCCCGAGATCGCCGAGCAGCTGCTGCGGGTGCTGGCCCGACGGCTGCGCCGCACGAACAACAACCTGGCCGACCTCATCTTCACCGACGTGCCCGGCCGTGTCGCCAAGCAGCTGCTGCAGCTGGCCCAGCGGTTCGGCACGCAGGAGGGCGGGGCGCTCCGCGTCACCCACGACCTCACGCAGGAGGAGATCGCCCAGCTGGTCGGCGCCTCGCGCGAGACCGTGAACAAGGCACTGGCCGATTTCGCGCATCGCGGCTGGATCCGCCTGGAGGGCAAGAGTGTGCTGATCTCCGACAGCGAGCGTCTCGCAAGGCGCGCCCGCTAGCTCTCGCGAACCCCCCGAACCCCGCGAAACGGCATTCCAGCAGCGAAAGTGCGAGTAGTCACCTGCTGGAATGCGGTTTCGGCGAGGTGTCAAGCCCGTAGGTAGTCGAGCTGAGCTTGGACGCTCCATTCGGCGGCATCCCACAACGACTCGTCGACGTCGGTGTAGACGTGTTCGACGATCTGCCGTGCGGTGGCGTCCTCGCCGAGCGCCCGCAACGCATCCCGTACCTGGTTGAGCCGCTCCTCGCGGTGTGCGAGGTACATCGTGGTGACGTCTTCGAGGCTGCCGAGGTCCGGCCCGTGCCCGGGCAGCACCGTGCGGGGCCCGAGACCCTGCAGCCGGCGCAGTGAGTCCAGATAGTCGCGCAGGCTGCCGTCCTCGGTGTCGATGACGGTGGTGCCACGCCCCAGCACGGTGTCGGCGGTCAGCACGGCATCGTCGAGCACGAACGCCAGCGAGTCCACAGTGTGGCCCGGGGTGGCCATCACGGTGATCCGCAGGCCCGCCGCGTCGATCACCTCACCGTCGGTCAGCGGGCCGCCGAGGCCCCGCAGGAACCCGCTCCCGACCGCCCGCACGACCGCCCCGGTGGCATCGACCAATTTGTCGATGCCCCCGGTGTGGTCTTCGTGCTTGTGGCTGATCAACACCAGCGCCACGCGGCCGAGTTCGGCGATACGGCCGATGTGATCGTCGTCGTCCGGGCCGGGATCGACGATCACCACCTCGTCGCTGCCCTGGCCGCGCAGCACCCAGGTGTTGGTGCCCTCCAGGGTCATCAGCCCGGGGTTGTCGCAGAGGAGCACCGAAGCCGACGGGGTGACCGGCCTCAGCAGCCCGTAGGCCGGGTGCTCCAACGTCACGCGACCTCGACGATGATCTCCACCTCGACGGGCGTGTTGCGCGGCAGCTCGAAAACGCCTACCGCGGAGCGGGCATGGGCACCGGCGTCACCGAATACCTCACCCAGGAATTCGGAGGCACCGTTGATGACGCCGGGCTGGCCGCTGAAACCAGGTGCGGAGGCCACGAATCCGACCACCTTGACCACCTTGACCACGGCGTCGATGCCCACCAGTGCATGCACGGCGGCCAACGCATTGAGTGCGCAGATCCGGGCCAGTGCCTTGGCTTCCTCCGGGCTCACCTCGGCGCCGACCTTGCCCGTCTGGGCCAGCTCGCCGGCCTCGATGGGCAACTGGCCCGAGGTGTAGACCATGTTGCCGCTCTGCACGGCGGGCACGTAGGCGGCCAGCGGCGCGACCACCGCGGGCAGTTCGATACCGAGTTCGGCGAGCCTGGCCGAGGCGGGGGCGGTCACTTCGGCCGCTTCAGGTAGGCGACGTGCTGTTCACCGGTCGGGCCGGGGAGCACGGACACGAGCTCCCAGCCGTCGTGGCCCCACTGGTCAAGGATCTGTTTTGTGGCGTGCGTCAGCAACGGCACCGTCGCGTACTCCCACCGGGTCGGTTCGGTCATGTGCTGAGCCTATCGGTAGGGCGACCGCCCTTGGTTAGCATGCACTGGTGGCAACCACAGAAAGCGGCGTCAAACCGGTCGGTTGGCCGTCGCGCCTCACAAAAGCGCGACTGCACTTCGTCACCGGCAAGGGTGGCACCGGCAAATCGACCATCGCCGCGGCGCTGGCCCTGGCGTTGGCCGCGGGGGGCCGCAGGGTGCTGTTGGTCGAAGTCGAGGAACGTCAAGGCATCGCGCAGCTGTTCGACGTTCCACCGCTGCCGTACGAGGAGGTCAAGGTTGCCACCGCCGACGGCGGCGGGCAGGTCAACGCGCTGGCCATCGACATCGAGGCCGCGTTCCTGGAATACCTGGACATGTTCTACAACCTCGGCCTGGCCGGCCGGGCGATGCGACGCATCGGCGCCATCGAGTTCGCCACGACCATCGCTCCCGGCCTGCGCGATGTGCTGCTGACGGGCAAGATCAAAGAGATCGTGGTGCGCGGCACGAAGGAAGGCAAGCGGGACAAGCGCACCGCGTACGACGCGGTGGTGGTCGATTCCCCGCCCACCGGGCGCATCCCCCGGTTCCTCGACGTCACCAAGGCGGTATCGGATCTGGCCAAGGGCGGCCCGGTGCATTCGCAGGCCGATGGGGTGGTCAAGCTGCTGCATTCCGAGCAGACCGCCATCCACCTGGTGACGCTGCTGGAGGCGCTGCCGATCCAGGAAACCCTCGAGGCCATCGACGAGCTGACCGCGATGGGACTGCCGATCGGCAGCGTCATCGTCAACCGCAACATCCCGGCGTATCTGTCCCCGGACGAGCTGGCCAAGGCCACCGACGGCGCCATCGACGCCGACCAGGTTCGCGCCGACCTGGCCAAAACCGGAATCACGTTGCCCGACAGCGATTTCGCCGGACTTCTCACCGAGACCATCCAACACGCCACCCGGATCGCGGCCCGCGCCGAAAGCGCCGAGATGCTCGATGCTCTCGACGTGCCCCGCCTGGAACTGCCCGCACTGACCGACGGTGTGGATCTCGGCAGCCTCTATGAACTTGCCGAAGCACTCGCCCAACAGGGAGTCAGATGAGCACCACACCGCCCGCCCTTGACATGCACACGATCCTGTCCGACACCAGCAACCGCGTCGTAGTGTGCTGTGGTGCAGGCGGTGTCGGCAAGACCACCACCGCCGCCGCGATGGCGCTGCGCGCCGCCGAGTACGGGCGCACGGTCGTGGTCCTCACCATCGATCCAGCCAAGCGGCTGGCCCAGGCGCTCGGTATCAAAGATCTGGGCAACACCCCGCAGCGGGTCCCGCTGGCACCCGAGGTGAGCGGTGAACTGCACGCCATGATGTTGGACATGCGCCGCACGTTCGACGAGATGGTGCTCCAGTACTCCGGGCCGGACCGCGCGGATTCGATTCTGGAGAACCAGTTTTACCAAACTGTGGCCACCTCACTGGCCGGCACACAGGAGTACATGGCGATGGAGAAACTCGGTCAGCTGCTGGCCGAGGACAAATGGGATCTGGTGGTGGTGGACACGCCGCCGTCCCGCAACGCGCTGGACTTCCTCGATGCGCCCAAGCGGTTGGGCAGCTTCATGGACAGCAGGCTGTGGCGGATGCTGCTGGCACCGGGGCGCGGTATCGGGCGCCTGGTGACCGGCGCAGTGGGCCTGGCCATGAAGGCGCTGTCCACCGTGCTGGGTTCGCAGATGCTTTCTGATGCAGCAGGTTTCGTCCAATCACTGGACGCCACCTTCGGCGGATTCCGGGAGAAGGCCGACCGCACCTACGAGCTGCTGAAGCGGCGCGGCACCCAGTTCGTGGTGGTGTCTGCGGCCGAGCCGGACGCACTGCGCGAGGCATCGTTCTTCGTCGACCGGCTTTCACGCGAGCGGATGCCGTTGGCGGGGCTCATCCTGAACCGCACGCATCCGACGCTGTGCGAACTGCATGCCGAAAAAACCGAGGAAGCCGCCGACACGTTGGCCGCAGACGATCCGGAATCGTTGACCGCGGCGGTCCTGCGGATCCATGCCGAACGCGCACAGACCGCGAAACGTGAAGTGCGCCTGCTGTCCCGGTTCACCGGGGCCAATCCGCACGTCGCGATAGTCGGAGTGCCGTCGTTGCCGTTCGACGTATCAGATCTGGAAGCGCTGCGGGCGATCGCCGATCAGATCACCGGCGTCGCCGAACCCGTCTGAGCGCCGTCCTCGAGGTACCGACGGACCTGCAGGCCGATGCGCTGCATGGCCGCCAGCACGGGGTCACGATGGTCCTGTCCCCACGGCCAGTTGACCAGGACGGCGTAAGCGATCCTGCGGCCGCTGACAGTACTTCCCACGCAGCCGATGTCGATCCTGGCATCGGATATGGTTCCGGTCTTGTTCCACAGCTCGAAGCCGTGGTCGGCGCCGGTGTGAGCCAAGGGGTCGAGGCCGAAAGACTGTGCCACCATTGACAAGTCGGCGTTGACACCGAGCCAGCGCCGCACCCGCTGCGAGACGGCACCGCTGTGGATGTCGCCGGCGTCGAGACGGGCGATGAATGCGCACAGTTCCGCGGCATTACCCACCGACAGGGTCAGCGGATCATCTTCGGGACGGTTCAGCCGGACCATGTCGCGAAGTCCGCTCTCGGTGAACCCGAGGTCACTGGTCGCGCGTTGCACGACATCGAGCCCGAGCCGGCGAAGGAGCACGTTGGTCGCCATGTTGTCGCTGACCGCCCCGATCAGCAGGCAGAGGTCTTCGACGCGCTGGTCCTGCCGGCGCAGCAGGTAGAGGATCCCCGAGTCGGCCACCCGGTCTTCGGGGACGGCGGTGATGACCTCGTCCGGATCCAATGTCCCGTCCTCGAATCGCCGCGCCACCTCGGCCAGCAGGAAGACCTTGCCCACGCTCGCGGTCTTGAGCACCCGCGACGAATCATGTTCCCAGACAATCTCGCCGGTGGTCAGGTCCGTGACACGGGCCGACATCGTGGCCGCGTCGGGGAGCCACGACGGTGCCTGGGCGAAAGGATTCACGAGTCGAGTGCTCTGTCAGCCACGGTGTTGACCTCGGTGTCGACTTCTGTGTCGACCGGCACCTTCCCGTACCGCTTACGCAGCACGTAGGCGATGAGGACAACGATCAGGCTCATCACGCTCGCGATCAACTGCACCCGCTGATCGGCACTGAAGACCATGGCTATCAGCACAATCGCGAACGCCGCGATGACCGCCACGGTCAGATACGGGAAGAACCACATCCGCAGGGTCAACCGGGACGGGTCTTCGCGTTCGATCGCGCGGCGCACCCGCAACTCCGAGACGGCGATCATCACATACATGAAGATCGCCACCACGCCAGAGGAATTCACCAGGAACAGGAACAGGGAATCGGGGGCGATGTAGGCGAGCCCCACCGAGATCCAACCGACCGCCGTGCTGGCGAGGACCGCCCGTGCGGGTACCCCGCGGCTATCGGTCCGCACGAGCCAATCGGGTGCGTCACCGTGCGATGCGAGGACCCGCAGGATGCGTGAGGACGTGTAGATGGAGGAGTTCAGCACCGAAAGAACAGCGGTGAGGATGACGAAGTTCATGATCATGCCGGCCCCGGGGATTCCCAGGTTGTCCAGGGCCGCAACGTAAGGGCTGGACAGCACCGACCCGTCACTCCACGGCAGGATGCACACGACGAGGAAGATCGAGCCGACGTAGAAGAGGATGATCCGCCAGATGACCCCGGTGGTGGCCTTGGCCACCGACTTGGCGGGCTCGGCGCTCTCCGCCGCGGCGATCGTGACGATCTCGGCTCCACCGAACGCGAAGATCACCACCACGACGGCGCTCAGGATCGACCCGAATCCGTTGGGGGCGAAGCCACCATGGGCCACGAGATTGCCCAGGCCGCCGGTGTCGCCGGGCCACACCCCGGCGACCCAGAGCACGCCGAGGATGATGAATGCGACGATGGCCGCGACCTTGATGCTCGCGAACCAGAACTCGAACTCTCCGAACCACTTCACGGAGATGAGGTTGACGACGGTCATCACGGCCATCAGCAGCATGGCCATCACCCACAGCGGCAACCCGACCCACACGTGCAGGATCTGCGCACCGGCCACCGCTTCGACCGCGATGATGATCACGTAGTAGTACCAGTACAACCAGCCGATGGTGAACCCCGCCCAGGGGCCGATGCCGATCCGGGCGTAGTCGGCGAACGACCCCGCCTTGGGCTTGGCGACCACCATCTCGCCGAGCATCCGCAGCGTGCACAGCACCAGGGCGCCGGCCAGGCAGTACGAGATTATGGCTGCGGGGCCTGCCGTCTGGATGACCGCGCCGCTGCCGACGAAGAGCCCGGCACCGATGGCGCCACCGATGGCGATCATGGTCATGTGCCGCGTCTTGAGCGACCTGGCCAGACCGGAGCGCGGTTCAGTGGATGACGACATGTCAGACCTCGATCCGATGAATGATTGGCGGGGACAGTAGATTCAAGCGGGCAGGGGCACGAGAGACCGTTCGCCTGCCTCGGCGAGGATCTGGTCGAGTGATTGTGCCCGACGGGCCAGCGACCACCTCCGGTCACCGACGGAATCGGTTTCGATGGTGTACACGGCGGGCCGCCCGAGCGCGTTGTACGAGAAGTGGCTGGAGAAGTAGTAGCCGCCGGTCTCCGGTATCGCTACCAGATCGCCGGGGTGAATGCGTGGCAGTTCGCGACCGACGGCCAGCATGTCACCCGTGAAGCAGGCGGGGCCTGCCACGTCCTGAATGCGCCGCTC
The DNA here is from genome assembly GCF_032883035.1 of Mycobacterium appelbergii. Lineage (NCBI taxonomy): Bacteria > Bacillati > Actinomycetota > Actinomycetes > Mycobacteriales > Mycobacteriaceae > Mycobacterium > Mycobacterium appelbergii. The sequence goes on along the minus strand of NZ_JAMQTH010000001.1, from coordinate 854,379 downwards.
GTCCTGCCTGCGCGCTCCGGCGCGGTCGTACACGTCGACCCGCAACGGCCAGGCGTCCGGCGCGAAGACCGTGCGGGTGGCGACCTGCACCCCCGCGTGGGTGACGGCGATCGGCCGGCCACCGGTGACCTTCGTGTATTCGACCCGGGCCACTATGGTGCCGGCCTTTGCCGTCAACGCCCGGCCGAACTCCGTCACCAGAACATATGTCCCGTCAAATAATTCGGGCACCATGGCTTCCAGGACAGCACGGTGATCGGCGAAGGTCGGGGTGATGTCGTCCGAGTCGAAGTTGACCGGGAGCCCGCCGCCGATGTCGATTCGCCGCAGTTGCGTACGGCCGGTCCGGACGGTGATCTCCCGGGCCAGCTCCACGACCTGGCGAACTCCCTCGGCGGCATGGTTCAAGCTCAGCCCCTGGGAGCCACTGTGCACATGCAGCTGGGTCAGCCACGGCCGGGAGACGAACGCGTCGATGAGCTGTCCACGCTGATCAGCCAGCCCGACACCGAATTTGGACGTGGTGGTCGCGGTGCTCATGGCACCGATGGCACCCGCCCCGGTCTGCGGGTTGACCCGCACGCCGACGATCGACCGGTGGTCCCCCACCCGCGCGATCGCTTCGTCGACCCGCACGAGTTCCTCAAGGTTGTCGATGTTGAACGAGATGCCCAGCTCGAGCGCTCTGCGGATCTCCGTCGCGGTCTTGGCCGGGGAATCGAAAACGATGCGGTCCGCGGGAAAGCCCGCGGCCAGAGCCAGTTCCAGCTCGCCCGGGCTGGCCACCTCGCAGCCGAATCCCGCCTGCGCGAACCGTTTCAGGACCGGGGGCAGAGTGATCGCCTTCGCCGCAATGGTGTGCAGCGCAGGCAGGTCCGGCGGGTACGCGTCGATCAATGCACGCATCAACTCATCGAGCGTGTCCAGGTCGATGATGCCGCACAACGGATGGAGGTCGTCGATGAACCCTTGTCGGGCGACACCGGCGACGACCTCTCCACGGCGGCGCAGCAGCGTGTCGGCGCTGGGCAGGACCTGTCGAGTGCACGTTGTTCCACCAGTCACAGAGATGAACCCTAGGGAGCCGGACCACTCGGTGAGAATCACCGCTGCTGAGGAATTGACCGGCGATCTTCTGCTGATTCGGAGAGCCACCTCAGCAGATCCGCGAGGTATCTACGAATTGCACTAGAGATGGCCACGATTCTCGTCGGATTCGACGGTGGGTTCGGTCGTTCGGCCCCGCCGGCGCTCCCACATCAGCAGACCGAGCGCCAGCCGCAGCCGGGACGGCGTCGACTGCAGGTCGATTCCGGAGACCGCGCCGATCCGCTCCAGCCGGTACCTCAGTGAGTTGGCGTGGATCCCCAGCCGGCGTGCCGCGGCGACCAGACTGCCCGGGTGTGCGAGAACTGCCGCGACGGTGTCGACGAACGAGGTCCCGTGATCGGTGTCGTGCCGACGCAGGACCTCCAGTGGTTCGGTGATGGTGTGCGCCATCGGGGCCAGGAGGTCGGCAGCCAGGATCAGGGTCAACGCATCCGGCACATCGTCGGCCGTGAGGACCGTGAGCCCGCGCTGCGGTGCCGCATCGTCAGGTGCCGCATCGTCCAGCGAAGCGGCGTCGAGGATCTGCCCCGCGACCTGTGCGGAATGCCGCAGGCCCGAAAGGGAATGGACGACAGGACCGACCGCCACCAGGCCAGGGCGGTCACCGGATACCCGGGCCAGGTCGGCCCTCAGCGGGCCTGCCACATCCGCCTCGTCGGTCTCGTCGTCGCGCAGTGGTACGACAGCGAGCAGGTCGGTGCCCACCTGCGCGGTCCGCGCCCCGGTGCGCAGCGCCTGGACATGGAACATCAGGGCGCGCGACGACGGCGTATCCGTTCCCAGCGCGACCACGGTGTGTCTGGCATCGCGTTGCAGTCCGAGCAGCGACGCAGGCACCCCTGGATCAACTCCACGCGAGAGCAGGTCGACCAGCGCGGACTCCTGAAGTCGCCGTTCGTACTGGTCACGGTGGACCTCGCGGAGCATCATGGCGGCGGCGGTCTGGCGCACCTGGAGGAGCAGCGCCCGCAGTTCCTCGCGGTCGGTGTCGTCGTCGAACGCCGCCCAGATCGTGCCGAGGGTCTCGGTGCCGGATTTCAGCGCCACCACCATGCGTGCGGGGTCGTCACCTTCGGCGTTGCGCACCACGACGTCGTCAGACCGCCAGATCGCGGGCAGAAATCCCGTCGCCATCAGCCGCTCGACGCGCCACGCGGGCACCGCACCGCGCAGAATGGTCTGGTTCCGGATGGCGTCGACGTCCTGCCCGACGACCGCGTACGCCAGCACCCGCGAATCCAGGTCCTCGATCGTCACCGGCGCCCCGCTCCTGGCGCTGATCCAGCGGGCCAGCGCCTGCAGGTTGTCGACCTGCGGGGCCGGCATGACGATGCGACCGGCGCCGAGCAGCCGGGTCAGCACCCCGAAGAGCTCGGTCCATCCCACCCATGGCGAACGTCGAAACAGGTGGGTCTGGTGCTCACCCAACAGCGATACGTCGCGCGTCGCGTCCGGGGGAAGAACCAGGGCCGCGGCCGTCCCCGCCTCCTCCAGCAACGATCCGAGGGCGAACCGATCCGCGATGCGGGTGTTCACCAACACGATCGTGCCGCTGTAGTCGGCGGGCGTGCCGGGTTCGTGGAGGGCGACGTCGCGCACCGTCGGATCGCCCTCGGGTTCGGTGCCCGCCAGGAACGGCACCAGCATGCCCGCGGCCCCGGATACGAGCGCAGACAGCGGTAGCACAGAGTTGGGGGCGCTCACGGTTGCCGATAGTCAAGTGCCACAACCGAATACCCTACAACGCGCGACGGCGGTGCGCCCGCGCCGACAGCGGCTCTAGACAGCGCTGCGATGTTTGCGCTGGGCGGCGAAGAACTCCGCCCAGGAGATCACTTCTGGATGTTGCTTGAGCAGTGCCCGGCGCTGACGCTCGGTCATTCCGCCCCACACGCCGAACTCGACACGGTTGTCGAGAGCATCGGCCCCACACTCGAGGATCACCGGGCAGTGCCGGCAGATCACCGCGGCTTTGCGCTGCGCGGCGCCTCGCACGAACAGTTCGTCGGGATCAGCTTGCCTGCATCGGGCCTGCGATACCCATGCGATCCGCGCTTCTGCCTCAACACCGTGTGCCGGGGTGTGGGCTGAGGCGGTTGTTGCCGTGCTGTGTGCGGCCGATCGTGTATCCAACACCAGCGATCCCTTCGTTCCAGCCGACAACCATTAAGGTGTGCGGCGAGCCCTCCGGTGTAGAACGCCGATGCGATCTACGCCACATTGCGTGAGCCAGTGTTACCTGGATCGCACTGTGTGTCCAAGCTAGGTGGTCAGAGGGTATTTACGCAACAGTTTGCAAGCCACTTTTTTGGGACGGTCGTGCCGTCTGACCCCGGTAACGCCCGTCCGCGCTGTTTCCGCAGAGAGATTGCGATGTCGCGATCCCGGCGCTCGTGGGGAAACCCCAGCCCAGCCGTCGTTACTCTGTACGCATGCCGGAGCAGCCGCCACGACCGCCCGCGCAGCCACCACGGGCGGTCACTGTCATCAAGCTCGCCTGGTGCTGCCTGTTGGCCAGCGTGCTCGCGGCCGCGTTGATGTTCCCGGTCGTCGGTGGATTCGGTCTGATCTCCAACCGGGCCTCCGATGTGGTTGCCAACGGCTCCACCGCACTGGTGGAAGGCGAGGCGCCGCAGGTGTCGACCATGGTCGACGCCAAAGGCAACACGATCGCGTGGTTGTATTCGCAGCGCCGGTTCGAGGTGCCCAGCGAGCAGATCGCCAACACCATGAAACTCGCGATCGTGTCGATCGAGGACAAACGGTTTGCCGAGCACAACGGTGTGGACTGGCAGGGCACGCTGACCGGCCTGGCCGGATACATGCGCGGGGATCTCGACACCCGCGGCGGTTCGACCCTCGAACAGCAGTATGTGAAGAACTATCAGCTGCTGGTGATCGCGCAGACCGACGCCGAGCGGCGCGCCGCGATCGAGACCACCCCGGCCCGCAAACTCCGTGAGATCCGCATGGCGCTCACGTTGGACAAGACGTTCACCAAGCCAGAGATCCTGACCCGGTACCTGAACCTGGTGTCGTTCGGCAACGGCGCCTACGGCGTCCAGGACGCCGCGCAGACCTACTTCGGCATCAACGCCTCCGAACTGAACTGGCAGCAGGCCGCATTGTTGGCCGGCATGGTGCAGTCGACGAGCGCCCTGAACCCGTACACCAACCCTGACGGCGCCCTGGCCCGCCGGAATCTCGTGTTGGACACCATGATCGACAACATCCCGCAGGAGGCCGAGGCACTGCAGGCCGCCAAGCAGCAACCGCTGGGCATCCTGCCGCAGCCCAACGAACTTCCGCGGGGCTGCATCGCCGCAGGCGACCGGGCATTTTTCTGCGACTACGCACTCGAATATCTGGCGCGGGCGGGCCTCAGCAAGGATCAGGTCGCCAAGGGCGGCTACCTGATCAAGACGACGCTGGACCCCGACGTGCAGAGCACGGTCAAATCATCGATCGACGGCATCGCCCGCCCGGACACCCCTGGCATCGCGAGCGTGATGAGTGTGGTCAGACCGGGCAAGGATTCCCACCCGGTGCTCGCGATGGCCAGCAACCGCACCTACGGGTTGAACACCGATGCCGGCGAGACGATGCAGCCGCAACCGTTCTCGCTCGTCGGTGACGGCGCCGGGTCGATTTTCAAGATCTTCACGGTGGCGGCGGCCATGGACATGGGCATGGGCATCAACACCCAGCTGTCGGTGCCCAACCGGTTCGAAGCCAAGGGTCTGGGCAGCGGCGGCGCCAAGGGATGTCCCAAGGACACCTGGTGTGTGCAGAACGCCGGCGGCTACCGCGGCTCGCTGAGCGTCACCGACGCGCTGGCCACCTCGCCGAACACCGCGTTCGCCAAACTCATCTCGCAGATCGGTGTGCAGCGCACGGTGGACATGGCGGTGCGTCTGGGCCTGCGGTCCTACGCGCTGCCGGGCACCGCGCGCGACTACGACCCGGAGAGCAACGAGAGCCTGGCCGACTTCGTCAAGCGGCAGAACATCGGTTCGTTCACGCTGGGACCCATCGAGGTCAACCCGTTGGAACTGTCCAACGTGGCGGCCACCCTCGCCTCCGGCGGCACCTGGTGCCCGCCCAACCCGATCGCGCAGGTCCTCGACCGTGACGGCCAGGAGGTGTCGGTGACCACCGAGACCTGCGAACAGGCCGTGCCCGAAGGCCTGGCGAACACCCTGGCCAACGCGATGAGCAAGGACGATCAGGCCTCGGGCACCGCAGCCGGCTCGGCAGGATCGGTGGGCTGGGATCTGCCGATGTCGGGCAAGACCGGCACCACCGAGGCGCACCGCTCGTCGGGGTTCCTCGGCTTCACCAATCAGTACGCCGCCGCCAACTACATCTACGACGACTCGTCGAGCCCCGGTGAGCTGTGCTCGTTCCCGCTGCGCCAGTGCGGGGACGGCGACCTGTTCGGCGGCAATGAGCCCGCGCGCACCTGGTTCACCGCGATGAAGCCGATGGCCACCAACTTCGGTCCGGTGGCCCTGCCGCCCACCGATCCCCGCTATGTCGACGGCGGACCGGGTTCACACGTGCCCACCGTCTCCGGTCTGGACGAGACTGCCGCCCGGCAACGGCTGCGCGAGTCCGGCTTCCAGGTCGCCGATCAGTCCAACTCGGTCAACAGCACATCCAGGTACGGCACCGTCGTGGGCACCTCACCCAGCGGTCAGACCATTCCCGGCTCGATCATCACGATCCAGATCAGCAACGGCATCGCTCCCCCGCCGCCGCCCCCGCCCGTGGCGTTTCCGCTGCCGGGCGGTCCGCCGCCCGAAATCGGCCAGACGGTCGTCGAGATCCCCGGGTTGCCGCCGATCACGGTGCCCGTGCTGGGTCCGCCGCCACCGCCGCCACCGCCGCCGTGATCGGCGCGTGGCAGTAGGCTGCACACATGTCTGCCGTCTCGTTCGCCAAGACCGCCGGGGTAGCCAAGAAAGCAGCCGCGGTCACCGCAGGCTCCGTGGTGGCCGGGGTCGGTTACGCGTCCCTGATCGAACGAAACGCGTTCGTGCTGCGGGAAACGACCATGCCGGTGCTGGCACCGGGCTCCTCGCCGTTGCGGGTACTGCATCTGAGCGACCTGCACATGCGGCCCAACCAGCGCCGCAAGCAGGCCTGGCTGCGGGATCTGGCCCGGCTCGAACCCGACCTGGTGGTCAACACCGGTGACAACCTGGCCCATCCGAAAGCAGTGCCCGCCGTCGTGCAGTCCCTCACCGATCTGCTCGCGGTGCCGGGGTTGTTCGTCTTCGGCAGCAATGACTACTTCGCGCCGCAACTGAAGAACCCGGTGAACTACCTCACCAAGCCGCAGCACCGCAAGCACGGCGCACCGCTGCCCTGGCAGGACCTGCGGGCCGCGTTCACCGAGCGGGGCTGGCTGGATCTCACCCACACCCACCGCGACCTGGAGGTCGCCGGGCTGCACATCTCGGCCGCCGGGGTCGATGATCCGCACCTCAAGCGGGACCGCTACGACACCATCGCGGGCCCGGCCAACGCCGCGGCCAACCTGACGCTGGGGCTGACCCATTCACCCGAGCCGCGCGTGCTCGACCGGTTCGCCGCCGACCGCTACCAACTGGTGCTGGCCGGGCACACCCACGGCGGGCAGCTGTGCCTGCCGTTCTACGGCGCGATCGTGACCAACTGCGAGCTGGACCGGTCGCGGGCCAAGGGCGCGTCGCGCTGGGGAGCCGGCATGGCACTGCATGTGTCGGCAGGTATCGGCACCTCCCCGTTCGCCCCGGTGCGGTTCTGCTGCCGTCCGGAAGCCACGCTGCTCACTTTGGTGGCCGCGCCCACCGGCGGCGGCCATGCCGGCACCAGGGCCGGTCAGTCCTCCCCGGCCGTATCGGCGCATTGATCGCCGGTCACCGATGACCGATACGGCATCGACCGCGTCCCGTACCCAGCCGCGCCAGTGGGTCGACAACGCGGTCCGACTGATCGAGGCCGACGCCAAACGCAGCGCCGACACACATCTGCTGCGATACCCGCTGCCCACGGAGTGGAGCGACCGGTTCGACGTGGCGCTGTACCTCAAAGACGAATCCACCCACATCACCGGCAGCCTCAAGCACCGGTTGGCCCGGTCGTTGTTCCTGTACGGGCTGTGCAACGGGTGGATCGGTGAGAACACCACCGTGATCGAGGCGTCCTCGGGCTCGACGGCGGTGTCCGAGGCGTATTTCGCGGCGCTGCTCGGTCTGCCGTTCATCGCGGTGATGCCGTCGTCGACCAGCGCCTCGAAGATCGCGCTCATCGAATCACAGGGTGGCCGTTGCCATTTCGTCGCGGAATCATCCCAGGTGTATGCGGAGGCCCAGCGGCTGGCCGAGGCGACCGGTGGTCATTACCTGGACCAGTTCACCAATGCCGAACGCGCCACCGACTGGCGCGGCAACAACAACATCGCCGAGTCGATCTTCGAGCAGATGCGCATGGAGCCCCACCCGGTACCGGAATGGATCGTGGTGGGTGCGGGCACCGGCGGCACCAGTGCCACCATCGGCCGGTTCATCCGCTACCGGCGCCACGCCACCCAGCTGTGTGTCGTCGACCCGGAGAACTCGGCGTTCTTCCCGTCGTACGCCCAGGGTCGCGACGACATCGTCACGGGGGCATCGTCACGCATCGAGGGCATCGGGCGCCCGCGGGTGGAGCCGTCGTTTCTGCCCGGCGTGGTCGACCGCATGGTGGTGGTTCCCGACGCCGCCTCCGTCGCCGCCTCGCGCCACGTCAGCGGCGTGCTGGGCCGTCGGGTCGGCCCCTCGACGGGGACCAATCTGTGGGGTGCGTTCGGGCTACTTGCCGAGATGATCGAGCGGGGACGCAGCGGTGCGGTGGTGACGTTGCTGGCCGACAGCGGCGACCGCTACGAGGACACTTACTTCGACGACGGCTGGCTGACCAGCCAGGGGCTGGACCCCTCCGGCCCGGCCGAGGTGCTGTCCGGGTTCGAGCGCTCCGGCTGCTGGTCCTGATCGTCGGCGCCGTCGGCCGTCATGAAGAGCCACAACGCCGCCAGGGCGAAGAAGCCCAGATAGATCGTGGCGCCCAAGGCGGTCATGTCGTACTCCAGTCGTCGGATGCTTGTCAGTGTGTACAACGTCCCGACATACCGAATCCATCCCCGGTCGGATCGTGATGTACGCCGCTACGCGGATGCCGGGGTGATGCGGACGGGACTAGGTTGCGGGTATGGACCTGCGCCGCCCGGTGGTGTGGCTGGTGCCGCTGGTGGTCGCGGCCATCCAGGTGTTCGGCAGCACGGGCATGCGCCACCGCGTTCCCGACCCACACTGGGTGCCGCTGAACTGGTTCGGCTATGCGCTGTTGATCGCCGGGCCGGTGGCGCTGTTGGCACGCATCCGCTATCCGTACCCGGTGCTGCTGGTGGTTCTGGTCGTCACGGTCAGCTTTCAGTTGGCCGGGTTCGGGCCTGGCCCGGTGTTCCTGTCGCTGGTGGTGGCGTTCCTGCGCGCCGCCACTGTCGGTCCCCGCTGGTGGACCTACCCGTTACCGCTCATCGGCTGGTCGGCGGTGGCATGGCTGCTGCCGTGGCTGCGCGGGGTGCCTGGGCCGCCGCTGGCAGTGATCGCCGGCCTCGGTTCGTGGTTGTTGGTGTTGATCGCCATCGCCGAGGGGCTGCGGCAGCGCCACTCGGTGGTGGAGGCGCGCCGCCAGCGTCGCGACGCGATGGCCCTGCAGGCGCGCTCCGAGCAGCAGCGCCAGGCGACGGCGGCGCGGCTGGCCATCGCCCGTGAACTACATGATGTGCTCGCCCACAGCCTGTCGATGATCAATGTGCAGTCGGCGGTGGCGCTGGAACTGCTCGACGAGCAGCCGCAGCGGGCAGGTCCGGCGCTGGCAGCCATCAAAGATGCCAGCCGCCAGGCGATCACCGATGTGCACTCCCTGGTGGCCGCGTTGCGCACCGAAGGCGGCGAACCCACGGCGCCCACACCGGGCATCGCCGACCTGGATGCCCTGCTCGCCCCGGCGCGCGCGACCGGGCTGATCGTGACCACCGCGGTGCACGGGGATGCGCGACCGCTGCCCGCGGTGATCGACGTCGCGGCCGCGCGCATCGTGCAGGAATCGCTGACCAATGTGGTGCGCCATTCCACCGCGGGCACTGCGGCGGTGGAATTGAGCTACGGTCCCGGTGAACTGGCCGTCGGAGTCGACAACGACGGCCGGCCGCTTCCCCCGTCGCTCCGCTCGCCCCGTCCGTTGAACGACAGCCCGTCCGCGGGCGGCAGCGGCCTCACCGGCATGCGTGAACGCACCCGCGCCCTGGGCGGGTCGTTCACCGCCAGACGGGTGCCCGGCGGCGGTTTCAGTGTCCGGGCGACGTTCCCCGTGGACGAAAGTGACGACCGCCCATGACGATTCGAGTGGTGATCGCCGACGATCAAGCGCTGGTGCGGGCAGGCTTCGCCGCATTGCTCGACGCGCAGGACGGGATCGAGGTGGTCGCGCAGGCCGACACCGGCACCCGCGCGCTCGACGCCGCCCGGCAGTTGCGGCCCGATGTGGTGCTGATGGACATCCGGATGCCCGAGATGGACGGGCTGGCCGCGACCGGCGCGATCGCCGCCGACCCGTCATTGTCCGAGATGCGGGTGGTGGTGCTGACCACATTCGAACTCGACGAGTACGTGTTCGAGGCGATGCGCGCCGGGGCCAGCGGATTCCTGGTCAAGCACACCGAGCCTGCCGAGTTGGTGCGCGCGGTGCGGGTGGTGGCCGCAGGCGACGCGCTGCTGTCACCGTCGGTGACGCGCCGGCTGGTCGCCGAGTTCGCCGCCAGGGCCAAGGTGCCCACCACGCCCGCACTCGACGAGCTGACCGCGCGGGAACAGGAGGTGATGACGCTGGTGGCCGAGGGGCTGACCAATGCCGAGATCGGCGAACGGCTGTTCATGAGCCCGGCCACCGCCCGCACCCATGTCAGCCGAATCCTGACCAAGCTGAATGCCCGCGACCGCACACAGTTGGTGGTGCTGGCCTACGAGAGCGGGTTGGTACGTCCGGGATGGCAGGGCTGAGGCCACCGCTACGCCACGTGACGTAGCGCGATCACCGCCCGCGGGCCGATGCTTCCGGCGCCCCCGCGGCAGCAGGCTTGAGATCATGAACATCTACGAGATCACCCCCACCGCAACCACTTTCCTGGCCGAGCACGGCGGACGCTTCGCCGACCACGGCTGGAATCCCTGGTTCGTACTCATCCCGATCACGTTCTGGACGCTGGTGATCGTCGGCGTGGTGTACCTGGTCCGCCGGTTCCGCGGGCGCCAGGGCGAACGCACGCTGCGCGACGCCTACGCCAAGGGCGAGGTCAACGAGGCCGAGTACCGGGCCCGGCTGGCAGTGCTGCGCGAGACCCGTCGCTGAGCCGGCTTTTTCCTCGATGTTCGCCGAGATCAACACCAGGGTCGCGATTGCCCGCGATCAACGACCCTGGTGTCGATCTCGGCGCGGGTAACCGTTTGGCTTTCGACCACCGCGGTGCGATACGCTGTCGTGGCTTCACGCGGGGTGTGGCGCAGCTTGGTAGCGTGCTTCGTTCGGGACGAAGAGGTCGTGGGTTCGAATCCCGCCACCCCGACTCGCGTAGTCGCAGATAGAAGGCTCTGACTGGTGATCCAGGTCGGGGCCTTCTTGCGTTTCCCGATATGACTGTCAATGCAGTGCACTCGCAGTGCGCTATATTGCACCCATGGATCAGGCCGCCGCACACCTCGCCTCGGCGATCGGCGCCCGGGTCAAACAGGAGCGCCAGGCGCGAGGCTGGACGCTGGACCGACTGGCCGAGACCGCCGGGGTCAGCCGCCGGATGGTGGTCAGCGTCGAGCAGGGCGCGGTCAATCCCAGCGTGGGCACCCTGCTGCGGCTCAGCGATGCGCTCGGGGTCGGGCTGCCTGCGTTGGTCGAACCGCCGGAAGCCAAGTCGGTCAAGGTCACTCGCCGCGGCGACGGCGCCACGCTGTGGCGCGGCGAGGCCGGAGGACACGGGGTCCTGGTGGCAGGCACCACGCCCCCGGATGTGGTCGAGCTGTGGGACTGGACCCTGGGTCCGGGCGACCGGCACACCAGCGAGGCCCACGCCGCGGGCACCGCAGAGCTCATCCACGTCCAGGAGGGCTCGCTCACCGTCGAGGTGGCCGATCAATCGGTCAGCCTCGAGGCCGGTGATGCGGTGGCATTTCCCGGGGACACCGCCCATTCCTACGCCAATCCACACGACCGACCGGCGCGGTTCTCCCTGACCGTCTTCGAACCGGGCGTCGGAGTTCGTCAGAAAGGAGACTGAGATGCTCATCCACCCATGGGATGCCGCACTCGACACCGAAGAGTGGCAGGCCTGGCTGGCCTCGACCGACCGGTTCGGGATGCTCGCGGTGAACAACATCGAGCCGGCCCAAGCCCCGCTCGTGGTGCCCACGCATTTCACCGTCGCCGGCAGCGATCTGCTGATCCACCTGGCCCGGCCCAATCCCGTGTGGGCGCACCTGGAGGCGGCGACCGAGGTACGCCTCGCGGTGATCGGCGACTACGCCTACATACCGACCTACTGGCGCGCCAAGGCTGGCGGACCCGACGAAGACGGGGTGCCGACCAGCTACTACTCGGCGGTCCAGTTCGTATGTCGCCCAACTGTTGTCGACGATCCCGAAGGTAAGGTGCGGATTCTCACCGCACAGCTCGACGATTTCCAGCCCGAGGGTCGCCACGCCACGGTCGCCGTCGGCGCGGACCCCTACGGACGGATGCTCGCCGGTATCCGCGGCGTGCGACTGGAAGTGCTGCGCGTCGAGGCCAAGTTCAAGTACGACGACGCGAATCCCGTCGAACACCGCGAACGCGTCATCGACAATCTCGAGAAAAGAGACCATGGGCTCGACGCGCGCGCCGCCGCCCAGCAGCGGCGACGCCTCGCCGCGATCGGCGACTGGCGTACCCACCGCGACAAGGACTAGTCACCTCAGTCGTGCGGCTTGCCCTTTTTGTTGGGGTGTTCTTTCTGCTTGCCATGGCCCTTGCCGTGGCCCGGCCCGGTCTCGTCCTGCACCGGTGCCATCGAGGTCGGCGGCGCAACGGTCGTCACGGGCGTCGAAGTCGCGGTGACGGGGGCAACCTGTCTCGGCGCGACATCGGGCGAACTGCTGAGTACCAGCAGCAGCGCACCCACGACGAGAGTGGCCAGCACCGCGGCGATTCCGAGCACCAACCGGGTGTGCGAACGCCGCGCGGGACCGAACGCCGCGGGCGGTGGCGCCGGGAGTGGCGGCAGGGGCGCGGTCAGCACTTTCGTGGCCGGGCGGGCCGCGGCGAATCGCGTCGTGGGTGGCGCCTGACCGCTGAGGGCAGCCCACATCGCGGTGGCCTCGGGGAAGCGTTGGGCGGGTTCGCGAGCCATCGCCATCTCGAGCGCCGCGGCCACAGCCGGGTCGACGTCGGGGCGCGCCACCGCGATCGGCACGGGGGTCTGGCCGAGGATGGCGTGCACCATGGCGGCCGGGTTGTCGTGCTCGAACGGACGGCGCCCCGTCAGCGCCTCATAGCCCAGCACCCCGACCGCGTAGAGGTCGTCGCTGACGCCTGCCGGCCGGCCTGCCAGACGCTGCGGGCTCAGGTACGCCATGGTGCCCAGCACCTGCCCGGTGCGGGTGTGCACCGCCCCATCGGATTTCGCGATGCCGAAATCGGCGAGCTTGGCGTGGCCGGAGGCGCCGATCAGGATGTTGCCCGGCTTGATATCGCGGTGCAGGATGCCGACCGCGTGGGCGGCCGCCAGTGCGGACAGGATCTCCCCCAGCAGCGCCACCACCCTGGCCTGTGGCATCGGACCAACGGCGATGTCGTCGGCGAGCGTACGCCCGGGCAGCCGTTCCATCACGATGAACGGCGTGCCGTGGTGTTCGCCACTGTCATGGACGGCGACGACGTTCGGATGGTTCAACGCCGCGGCGGCACGCGCCTCCTCCTCGAATCGCTTCCGCAGGTCGGCGTCGGCACTCCAGCCGGGATAGAGCAGCTTGACCGCGACCGGACGTGACAACCGGACATCCCAGCCGTCTCGCACTTCGGCCATCCCGCCGCGCCCCAAGACACCGCGCAATTCGTAGCGGTTTCCGAGGAGTTGATCTGCGCTCCCCATGCATCGGACTATATCCACAACGATCGGGATTGAACGCTTGACCAATCTACTGGTCATTTGTTTAACTTCCTGATCATGCGTCCAATCGAGGATGTGACCACTAGGGCCCGGATCCGCGACACCGCGATGCGACTGTTCGCCGAGCATGGGGTCAGGGAGACGACGATCCGCACGATCGCCACCGAGGCGAACGTGGCACCCGGGCTGGTCTCGCACCATTTCGGCAGCAAGCAGGGATTGCGTGATGCGTGCGATGACCACGTCATGGACTACCTGCGCCGGGTGATCACCGAAGGCGTGGACGGCCAGGCCATCGCCGACCCGGGCTATGTCGGTGACGTGTACCGGAGCGCACCGGTGGTGCTGCGCTATGTGTCCCGTGCCATGGTCGACGAATCACCCGGAGCGGCAAAGCTGTTCGACGATCTTGTGCAGCTGACGGAACGCTATCTGGAGACCCATCCGCCGCAGGGCCGCGCCGCCCACACCGACCTGCGGACGCTGGCAGCGGTCCACGTCGCGATGCGGCTCGGCGTGTGGGTGCTGCACCCGCACCTGGTCCGTGTGCTCGGGGGCGACGCACTCACTCCCACGCTGCTGGCGCGAATCAGCGGGGCGGTACTCGATGCGATCTCACCGGATCTGGCGGGCGCCGACCTGATGTCGTTGGCGCGCACCGGCTTGACACGTTATCAACAGGAGCAGGAGCAGTGACCGAAGAACAGGCCGGGAAAGTCACCCTCTCCGGTGCGCAGGAAACCACCCTCGCCACGCTCTACGGCAAGGCGATGGAGAGCCGGCGCGCGGATTCGATCTTGCAGGACACCGACGCGGACAAGGCCCTGCACCGTATCGACTACGACTTCGGCAAGCTCCGGATACGCCGCAGTGATCACGTGTCGCTGGCCGTGCGGGCCAAGGCGTACGACATCTGGGCCCGACAGTTCATCGATGCCCACCCGCGCTGCACCGTGCTGCATCTGGGCTGTGGCCTCGACACCCGCGCCTACCGTGTCGCCCCGCCCACGTCGGTCACCTGGTATGACGTCGACCATCCTGACGTAATCGCTTTGCGACGCAAGCTGTTTGCGGACCGGGACGGCGTAGGGATGATCGCAGGCTCGATCACCGACCCGACGCTGCTCGACGAGGTGGCAGGCGGGGCACCGGTGCTCGTGATCGCCGAGGGCGTCACCCCCTACCTGCCTGCCGGGGACGGCATCGCGATGCTGCGTCGCATCGTCGGGCATTTCCCGTCCGGCGAATTGCTGTTCGACGGCTACAACCGAGGTGGCCTGTGGTTCCTGCAGCGCTACGGCTGTGTGAAGGCCTCCGGCGCACGCCTCGGCTGGAGCATCGGGGACCCCCACAGCATCGAACGCGCCGTGCCCGGCCTGCGTCTGGATGCCGAACTCTGGTACTCCGATGCACCCGGCATGGGGGCGCGGCTGTCCTGGCTGAACCGGAAACTGCTCCGTGGGGCCTATCGCATCCCTGCGATCCGTCGACTCGGCCGTCCATTGCGGTATACCTTCGGCTGACCGGGTGGCATGCTCACCGCATGGCTCGGTTCACCCTCGAAGCCGCCGATGCCGACTTCTTCAGCACGGCGCCGCACATCTTCACCTACCGCAAGCGTTTCGCCGCCACACCGGAGCGGGTCTGGGAGTCGCTGACCTCCGACGAGTCCCTGGCCGCCTGGGGCGCGTCGGTCAAGGATGTCCACTGGTTGTCCCAGCGTCCGTTCGGCGTCGGCACCAGCCGCGAAGTGGTGCTGGCGCCCGGGTTGGTCCGGGTCCACGAGACCTTCTTCCGGTGGGAGGACGGCCGCCGGTACTCGTTCACCGTCGACCACGCCAGCATTCCGTCGCTGAGGCGCTTCGCCGAGGACTATCTGATCGAACCCGCAGGTGACGGGCACACCGACTTCACCTGGATCGTCGCGATCGAGCCGAAATCCGCCTTCGCGCTACCGTTCAAAGTCCTGGCCCCCGTCCTCAAGGCCGCATTCGGCCGAACGGCTTCCGACGGCCAGGGCTACTTCGCCGGCCGGGTGTGACGACGGCCTCAACCAAGTGGTCGGTAGCGTCAGCGCGATGACCACCTCCACGAAGAGCTGGATCAACCGGCTGACGCAGTTCGACCGGGACGGTGACACGTTCCGGATTCGCGAACCGCGCCGCGGCGCTGTCGACCGGCTCTTCGGCGGGCTCATCGCCGCGCAGTCGCTGGCCGCCGCAGGCGCCACCGTTGACGCCGGAAAATTGCCGCAGTCACTGCACACCTACTTCGTCCGCGGCGGCAGGTACGACGCCGACGTCGACTTCCACGTCGAACGCACCCGTGACGGGCGCTCGTTCGCCACCCGCCGGGTCACCGCCATTCAGGACGATGCGGTGATCCTGGAGATGATCGTCTCGTTCCACCAGCCAGAACCCGGCGTCGACTGGTCGCCCGACGTCACCCCGGCTCTCGAATTCGACGCTGCGGCAGGGAAAGACTCGATTCTGGACTTCGGCGAATGGTTCGAACTGCGCACCCTGCCCGGAGATCGATCGGAGTTCGCGGTCCCGCCGTTCTGGATCCGGACCCGCGTCGCGATCGAGGACGACCCGCTGATCCGCGCCTGCACGCTCACCTTCATGTCCGACCTGGGGCCGGTGCCCGCGGCGCTACCTCCGCAGGTTGAACTACGGGCGGAGCTCGGATTCGCGGCCAGCCTTGACCATTCGATCTGGTTTCACCGCCCGTTCGCCCCTGACCAGTGGCACCGGTATGAGGTGCGGCCGGTCAATCACAACGATTCCAGGGGGCTCGCGGTCGGATCGCTGTACGCGGCCAACGGGGCCCTCGTTGCCAGTGTCACCCAGGAAGCACTCTGGCGGATCGCCTAATCGGGCGGTTCCTGCGCGCCGCCGTCAGCGTCCACGTCGGGTGTGGCCTCACGGATCTCTTTGTCGCTCTTGCGATCCGGATGGGATTTGTCGACGGCGCCCCCGCGCCGGTCGGCGCGGCGTTCGTCGGCGTGCTGTTCGTCGTAGATGCCTTCTCCGCGTGGCATGGCATTGGAACTACCCGTTCGGCAGGATTTCAAACGTGCGCCCTACAGGCGTGACTTCACCGCAGCCGACAGCCGTGCCCCGTCGGCCTTGCCCGCGGCGATCGCCGTGGCGGCCTTCATGACCTGGCCCATCTGGCGCATGCCCGGGCGTTCACCGATCTCCTCGGACACCTGCGCGATCGCGGTGTCGGCGACATCGGCCAACTCCGCGTCGGTCAACGGCGTCGGCAGGTACTCGTCGATGACGCGCGCCTCGGCGTGCTCGGTTGCGGCGAGCTCGCCGCGGCCGTTCTGGGTGTAGATCTCGGCCGATTCACCGCGCTTCTTGGATTCGCGGGCCAGCACCTTGATGACCTCGTCGTCCGACAGCTCACGGGGCTGCTTGCCCGAGACTTCCTCGGTCTGGATCGCCGCCAACAGCATGCGCAACGTGGCGGTGCGCAATTTGTCCTGCGACTTCATCGCTCCGGTCAGATCGGCGCGCAGCCTGTCCTTGAGTTCGGCCATATGGCAAACCTACGCCGCGCCCGCGTCGCCACCCGCGAGGAATCGCGCATCGACCGACACCGACACCTCGATGTCCGCCGGGACGAGTTCCACCTCGCGGGCCGAGCCCATCGGCACCGCTGCCATCGCCCGCAGTTGGGGCACATCCGCAGGCGACGAATGACCGAGCATGCCGGCATCGGCGATCGCCACCGGCCGGATCGGGCCGAGGCCCAGCGCATCGGCATAGCGCTGGGCGCGGACCACCGCGTCGCGCACCGCGCCGGTGTGTACCTCCACAACCAGCTCCTCGCGGTGCACGGCCGTCAACGCCCACTCGATGCGCGACAACGCAAACCCCGCGGTGCCGGTGATGTGCTCACCGACCCAGCGCGAGAGTGCGGTGAAGTCACTGAACTTCACCTCGAGGCCCACACTGGCGTGGTGCACCAACGGCAACTGCTTGCCCTCGTTGTTCCAGGGCCGGTTCGCCCAGGTATGTAGCTGCGCAGTGGACCACCAGGTAACGGGGCCGTCGTCGGGATTGTGTAACGGCCCGATCGACGCCTTCACCGCGTCGAGGTCACGGGCGACGCGCTCGTACACCGGCTCGATCGCGGGACCCTCGAACGAGACCGTGGCGTGCACCGTTGCACGTTCGGGAGGCTGGAACGCAGAGCAGGATCCGCGGACGATGATCTCGGTCGGCATACGCCTCACCGTAGTTGGCCCGTTACCTGTTATGACTGTTACTGATGAGGGATGGGGCACGTTGTCAATTTCGCGGGCCATGGACAGGATGGAGAACATGAGCAACGACGCCGACGGGTTCTTTCCACCCCACCCGCCGCCGCCGGGCCCACCGCCTCCGGGTTACCACCCGTCCGCCGGCTACCACCCTCCCCCCGGTTATGGACCACCGCCAGGATTCGCGCCTCCGCCGGGGTACGGGCCGCCACCCGGGTATGGCCCACCGCCTGGCTACGGACCACCGGGCTACGGGCCGCCGGGCTACGGGCCGCCGGGCTACGGGCCGCCGGGCTACGGGCCACCGCCCGGCTATCCGGCTGCGCTCAAACCAGGCGTCATTCCGCTGCGCCCACTGACCTTGTCCGACATCTTCAACGGCGCGGTGGCCTACATCCGGAAGAACCCGAAGGCCACGCTCGGTTTGACCACGATTGTCGTGATCGTGTCCCAGATCATCGTGCTCCTGGTGCAGATCGGTCCGCTGGCCACACTCGGCGCGTCCGAGTCCACCCTGCAGGGCGAAATGCCCTCGACGGGAACACTCGTGCTGTTCTCGAGCGGGGCGATCGCAGGCATCATCGTCACCGTGCTGGCCTCGGTGCTGCTCAGCGGTTTGCTCACGGTCGTCATCGGGCGTTCGGTGTTCGGCGGATCGATCACCATCGGAGAAGCCTGGCAGCGGTTGCGCAGCCGGTTTCCGGCACTGATCGGGCTGACCGCGCTGGAAGCCTTGGCGGTGATCGTGATCGGCGGGCTCATCGTGGTCATCATCGTCGCCGCGGGCAGCGTGGGCGGCGGGCTGGCAGGCTTCCTGATCGGGGCGCCGCTGGTGCTGGTGACATTCGTCGCCCTGCTGTACGCGGCCACCGTGCTGCTGTTCGCGCCGCCGTTGATCGTGCTGGAGCAACTCGGCATCTTCGCGGCCATCGGACGCTCGTTCGCACTGGTGAAGAAGGACTTCTGGCGGGTCTTCGGCATCTGGCTGCTGGCCACCATCGTGGCATCGGTGATCTCCGGTGCGGTCGCCGTGCCGTTCAGCGTCGCCGGTCAGGTCCTGTCGATCGGCGCCGAGAGCCTGTCGGTCGCCGGGTTGGTGTTGAACGCGATCGGCAGCGCCTTCGGGCAGATCATCACGGCGCCGTTCAGCGCCGGTGTGGTGGTGCTGCTGTACACCGATCGCCGGATCCGTGCCGAGGCGTTCGACCTGGTCCTGCAGACCGGTGCGGCCGGGCCCGCTGAGTCCACCGATCAACTCTGGCTGACCCGGCGCTTCTGGTGAGCATCGAAATCGACCGTGACGCTGCGCATGACACTGCGCAGAATGAGTTGAGCAAACCGATCTATCCCAGATCTTCACCGACCGAACAACTCGGCGACTGGCTCAACGAGCTCCTGTACCGGATCGCGTCGAAAGGCTCGACGGTTCCCGGCGGTTGGTTCACCATCGCGGTGCTGGCCATCCTGGCCGTGGTGGCCGTGGTGGTGGCGGTGCGCATCGCCCGGCGCACCATGCGCAGCAGCAGCGGCGTGGACTACAGCCTCTTCGGCGACAGAGAATTGAGCGCCGCTGAGCACCGTGCCACCGCCGAACAATATGCGGCGAGCGGCAATTGGGCATCAGCGATCCGTCATCGACTGCGCGCCGTCGCGCGGCACCTGGAGGAAGCCGGGGTACTCGACCCAGTGCCGGGGCGCACGGCAACCGAGCTCGGCCGCGACGCCGGCGCCGCACTTCCCGACTTATCTACCGAATTATCAACTGCCGCAACTACATTCAACGATGTAACCTACGGTGAACAACCGGGCACCGAGGGTGCATACCGAATGATCGCCGACCTCGACGGCAGGCTACGGGACCGCGGTCCCGTAGCAGTCAACCCCGCAGCAACACCCGCCGCCACCCTGGGCTGGACGCCGGTGCGATGACACAGAAGACCCTTCCTCGCGCCGGCGGTCGCTGGCGCACCGGCCGCTGGGTGGTACTGGCACTCGTGGTCATCATCGCCGTGGCCGCGGTGAGTACCTACCTGACGGCACCTCGCGCCGGCGGCCGGATGGATCCCCAGGCGACCTCGCCTGAAGGAGCCCGCGCCCTGGTCACCCTGCTGCGCGAGCACGGCGTGGACGTGATCACCGCAGGAACCATCGATGACGTCGAACGCGCCGCACGGCCCGGCACCCTGCTGGTGGCGGCACAGACGATGTACCTCTCGGGAGATGAGCAGTTGCAGCGCCTGGCCAAGGCCCCCGGCGATCTGCTGGTGATCGAACCGGTGGGCAAAACCAGGGAGGCACTGGCCCCGGCACTCAAATTGGGCGACGCCGATGCCTTCGGCGGTGGCGAACCCGATTGCGAACTGGCCGAAGCCGTCCGTGCCGGCGAAACCCAACTGGGGGCGACGAACACCTTCGAAGCCGCCGGGGATACGCCCGTGACACGCTGCTATCGCGGCGCGGTGGCCCGGTACCACGACGGCGGGCGAACCGTAACCGTCGTCGGCACTGCCACGTTCATGTCGAACTCGGGCCTGCTCAAGCAGGGCAATGCCGCGCTCGCGATGAATCTGGCCGGCGCCCAGCCCAGGATGATCTGGTATGCGCCACAACGCTTCGAGGGCGAATCTGGCGGCGACGCATCGTTGTTCAGCCTGCTGCCCAAACAGATCTCCTGGGTCGTCCTGCAACTGTTCCTGGTGGTGGCGCTGCTGGCGGTGTGGCGGGCCCGACGCCTGGGGCCGCTGGTGGCCGAGTCCATGCCCGTCGTGGTCCGCGCCTCCGAAACCGTCGAGGGACGCGGTCGGTTGTACCGGTCCCGGCGGGCCCGCGACCGGGCCGCCGACGCATTGCGCACGGCCACTCTGCAGCGGCTGCTCCCCCGGCTCGGCCTGACCGCAGAGGCGCGGCCGGCGGCGGTGGCCGCGGCGGTCACCGCCCGCTGCGGTGGCGACGCCGCAGGCCACGCTCACACACTGTTCGGGCCGCCCCCGGCCACCGATTCTGATCTGGTCCACCTCGCCAACCAACTCGACGACATCGAAAGGCAGGTCGCGCAGTCGTGACTCAGCCAGCCCCCACCATTGACTCTGATACGGCACGAACTGCGTTGCTGGCCTTACGTAATGAGATCGCCAAGTCGGTCGTCGGCCAGGATGCGGTGGTCAGCGGCCTGGTGATCGCGCTGCTCTGCCGAGGCCACGTGCTGCTCGAGGGGGTGCCCGGTGTCGCCAAGACGCTGTTGGTGCGCACGCTGGCGGCGACGCTGCAGCTGGACTTCAAACGGGTGCAGTTCACCCCGGACCTGATGCCGGGCGACGTCACCGGGTCACTGGTCTACGACGCGCGCACAGCCGAGTTCGAATTCCGTGCCGGCCCGGTGTTCACCAACCTGTTGCTGGCTGACGAGATCAACCGGACGCCGCCGAAGACGCAGGCTGCACTGCTGGAGGCGATGGAGGAACGTCAGGTCACCGTCGACGGTCAACCCCGTTCGCTCCCTGACCCGTTCATCGTTGCGGCCACCCAGAATCCGATCGAGTACGAGGGCACCTACCAGTTGCCCGAAGCCCAGCTGGACCGGTTCCTGCTGAAGTTGAATGTGCCGCTGCCGCCGCGGGATCAGGAGATTGCGATCCTTAGCCGCCACGCGCACGGCTTCGACCCGCGGGACCTGTCCGCGTTGCGGCCGGTGGCCGGTGCGGCCGAGCTCGCCGCTGGACGCGAGGCAGTCAAGCAGGTCCTAGTGGGTGACGAGGTGCTCGGCTACATCGTCGACATCGTCGGCGCCACCCGGCATTCCCCGGCTCTGCAACTGGGCGTGTCTCCCCGCGGCGGCACCGCACTGCTGGCCACCGCCCGCTCCTGGGCCTGGCTGTCCGGGCGCAACTACGTGACGCCCGACGACGTCAAGGCGATGGCGCGGTCCACGCTGCGCCACCGGATCGCCCTGCGGCCGGAGGCCGAGCTGGAAGGCGCCACCCCCGACGGTGTGCTCGACGGGATTCTGGCGTCAGTCCCGGTACCGCGCTGATGGTTCTCACCGGCCGCGCCGGCCTGGTCGCCCTGATCTGCGTCCTGCCGATCGGGTTGGCACCAAGGCCTGCAACGGCTTTCCTGGCGCTGGTGCTGTTACTGGCCGTCGCGGTCGTCGCCGATGTGACGCTCGCCGGGGGCGTGCGTGACCTGCAATTGCAGCGTGGCGGGGACTCCACGGCACGGCTCGGACAACCGGTCGAGGCGATATTGACCGTGCAGAACTCGGGTAGGCGGCGGTTACGGGGGCGGATCCGCGACGCCTGGGCACCGAGCGCGTCAGCCACCCCACGCGCACATGAGGTGAACATCGCTGCCGGGCAACAGGTTCGCATCGTCACCAGGCTGCGGCCGGTGCGCCGCGGGGATCAGCAGTCGGCGCAGGTCACGGTGCGGTCGATCGGCCCGCTCGGCCTGGCCGGGCGGCAGGGCTCACACCGGGCCACCGGTCAGGTGCGCATCCTGCCGCCGTTCCTGTCGCGCAAGCACCTGCCGTCCCGGCTGGCCAGGCTGCGCGAACTCGACGGCGCGATCCCGGTGCTGATCCGCGGGCAGGGCACCGAATTCGATTCTCTGCGTGAGTATGTCGTGGGTGACGACGTCCGCTCGATCGACTGGCGCGCGACCGCTCGGCGGGCCGACGTGGTGGTACGCACCTGGCGTCCGGAACGGGACCGTCGGGTGGTGATCGTGCTCGACACCAGCCGCACCTCGGCGGGCCGGGTCGGCGTCGATCCCACCGCGAGCGATCCCGGCGGCTGGCCGCGGCTGGACTGGTCGATGGATGCCGCCCTGCTGTTGGCGGCACTGGCCTCCCGAGCCGGGGACCATGTCGATTTTCTGGCCATCGACCGGGTGACCCGCGCCGGGGTGTTCAACGCGTCGCGCACCGAGCTGCTGGCTGCGCTGGTGGAGGCGATGGCGCCGCTGCAGCCCGCCCTCGTCGAATCCGACGCCACGGCTTTGGTTTCCGCGGTGCGGCGCCGCGTGCGTGGGCGCGCGCTGGTGGTGCTGTTGACCGACCTGAATGCCTCGGCGCTCGACGAGGGTTTGATGGCGGTGCTGCCGCAGTTGTCGGCACGTCACCGGGTGCTGTTGGCTGCGGTCGCCGACCCGCGGGTGGATCAGCTGGCCGCCGGTCGTGCCGATGCGGCGCAGGTGTACGACGCGGCAGCTGCCGAGCGCGCCCGCAATGATCGCCGTGCCATCGCTTCCCGGCTGCGGGGCCACGGAGTGGATGTGGTCGACGCCCCGCCGGAGGAGCTGGCGCCGGCATTGGCCGACCACTACCTGGCGATGAAAGCGGGTGGAAAGCTCTGATATCGCTCTAGTTCCCTCGCCTCCCTAGCGCGAGCAGGCACTTATGTCCCCAAAATGGGCGCGTTACGGGTACCTAAGTGTCTTCTCGCCAGAAAAGGTGACCGGAAAGGTGACCGGAAAAGCGACCGGGGACGCCTAACCCGTCGGGACAACGTCGGGGGCATCCTCGACATCGCCGGTCTCCCCCGCCCGGACCGCCTTGCGGCCGAAGTGGAAAACGTAGGCTAGGAATGCGATCTCGACGGCCACGCCGATGGCGATCCGCACAAAGGTGGGCAACGACGACGGTGTCACGAATGCCTCGACGGCACCGGATATCAACAGCACCACCGCCAGTCCGATCGCGGCGGCCACCACCGCCCTGCCCTGCTCGGCGAGCACCTGGCCCCTCGGCCGGTTGCCCGGCGAGATCACCGACCAGCCCAGCTGCATGCCCACCGCACCGGCCAGGAACACCGCCGTGAGTTCCAGCAGACCGTGCGGGGTCAGCAGACCGAGGAACAGGTCGCCTTTGCCTGCATGGAACATCAGCCCGGCGATCACCCCCAGGTTCGCCGCATTCTGGAACAGCACATACGGAATAGGAAGCCCGAGCAGGATCGCGAACCCGATGCATTGCGCGGCCACCCACGCGTTGTTCACCCACACCTGCAGTCCGAAGGATCCCGCCGGGTGTTCGCTATAGTACGACGCGAAATCGTGGTTGACCAATTCCTGGATCTCGCTTGGGGTTCCGATCGCCGTGTGCACCTCGGGGTTGCCGGACACCCAGACCGCCAGCGCGATCGTCACGATGAAGAAACCCACCGCCGTACCGAGCCACCACCGCCACGACCGGTAGGCCACCACCGGGAACGACACCGTCCAGAACCGCACGAATTCCCGCGACAACGGGGCGTGTGCCCCTGTCACGGCCGCGCGCGCCCGGGCCACCAGTCCCGACAACCGGCCGACGAGCACCGAGTCGCTCGACGCCGACCGCACCATCGACAGGTGGGTGGACACCCGCTGGTACAGGTCGACCAGCTCGTCCACTTCGGCGCCGGTCAACCGCCTGCGGCGTTTCACCAGCTGTTCCAACCGGTCCCAGGTGGCGCGATGGGCCATTACGAACGCATCGACATCCACTCGGCAAAGCTTAATCGGTAGCGTGTGGCGGTATGGTTTCCCAGCCTGAGCCCGTGGTCACCGGGGATGCCGTGGTTCTCGACGTTCAGATCGCGCAGCTGCCGGTACGCGCACTGGCGGTGATGATCGACGTCTTCGTGGTCTTCATCGGCTACATCCTCGGCGTGCTGTTGTGGGCGATCACCTTGAGCCAGCTCGACGACGCGCTGTCGGCGGCCATTCTGATCATCTTCACGGTGCTGGCGCTGGTCGGATACCCGGTGATCATGGAGACCGCCACCCGGGGTCGCTCGCTGGGCAAGATGGCGCTGGGACTGCGGGTGGTCTCCGAAGACGGCAGCCCGGAACGTTTCCGCCAGGCCTTGTTTCGTGCCCTGGCCGGTTTCGTCGAGATCTGGATGTTCACGGGTGGGCCCGCGGTGATCTGCAGCCTGCTCTCAGCGCGGGGCAAGCGGATCGGGGACATTTTCGCCGGCACCGTGGTGATCAGCGAGCGCGGCCCCAAGCTGACACCGCCACCGGCCATGCCGCCGGCCCTGGCCTGGTGGGCGGCTTCGCTGCAGTTGTCCGGGCTCGGCCCCGAACAGGCCGAGTTGGCCCGGCAGTTTCTCTCCAGGGCATCACAGTTGGATCCGCGGGTACGCGACGACATGGCCCACCGGATCCTCGGTGAGGTCGCCGCGCGGATTTCACCCCCGCCGCCACCCGGGGCGCCGCCCCAGTACGTGCTGGCCGCGGTCCTCGCCGAACGGCACCGCCGCGAGCTGGCCCGCCGGATGCCCGTGCCTGCGCCCACCGCCATGGCGCCACCACCGTTCGCACCGCCACCGCAGCCCCCGGCGCCTACCGGTGGCTTCACCCCGCCGAGCTGAGCGGAGAGGCAACCAGTGACACATGATTTCGACACCCTGGTGGCCGAGGCCGACGACGCACCGGTTGACGGCTGGGACTTCTCCTGGCTGGACGGCCGGGCCACCGAGGAGCGTCCCTCGTGGGGCTATCAACGGTTGATGGGCCAACGGTTGACGACGTCCTCGGCGGCCCTGGACATCCAGACCGGGGGCGGCGAGGTGCTGGCCGGTGCGACGCGATTCCCGCCGACCATGGCCGCCACCGAATCGTGGCCGCCCAATCTCGCCAAGGCGACCCGGCTGCTCGGGCCCCGTGGCGTGGTGGTGGTGGCTGCCGCCGACGAGCCGCCGCTGCCGTTCGCCGACGACGCATTCGACCTGGTGCTCAGCCGACACCCCGCCACCGTGTGGTGGGCGGAGATTGCCCGTGTGCTCACCCCCGGCGGGACCTACTTCGCCCAGCACGTCGGCCCAGCAACCGTGTTCGAGCTCGTGGAATTCTTTCTCGGACCACAGCCCCGGAACGCGCGTCGCCCGGAAGACGAGAGCGCGGCAGCCCGCGCCGTGGGACTTGAGGTGGTCGATCTGCGCTCCGAACGGCTGCGGATGGAGTTCTTCGATATCGGTGCGGTGGTGTATTTCCTGCGCAAGGTGATCTGGACCGTGCCGGGCTTCACGGTCGAGAAGTACCGCGACCGGCTACAGCGACTTCACCGGCAGATCGAGGCCGAAGGACCCTTTGTCGCGCACTCCTCACGGCACCTGTTCGAGGCACAAAAACGGGGCCGATGAGTTCTTGACCACACCAATGGGACATCACTGTCTCATTTTGGCCCTGGACTGTTATATTTTCATCCATGACCAGCCAGGTGTCGATGGAGAGTGGGGCGCGTGAGCGCACCCGCAAGGCGATCCTCGACGCCGCGATGACGGTGCTGGCCGATCACCCCACCGCAGCGCTGAGCGATATCGCTGCCGCCGCAGGTGTCGGACGCAGCACGGTGCACCGGTACTACCCGGAACGAAGCGATCTTCTTCGAGCGCTCGCCCTGCACGTCCATGAACTCAGCAATGCCGCGATCGAACTCGCCGACCCGGCCGACGGTCCCGCCGAGGCCGCGCTGCGCCGGGTGGTGGACAGCCAGCTCGATCTCGGCCCCATCGTGCTCTTCATCTACAACGAGCCGACGATCCTGGCTGACGCCGAACTGGCCGCCTACCTGGACACGGGCGATGAGGCAATCGTGGAGGTGCTCAACCGCGCTTCGGTGGAACGACCCGAATACCCCCCAGGATGGGCACGACGCGTGTTCTGGGCACTGCTGCTGGCCGGCTACGAAGCCGCCAAACAGGACGGCACTGCGCGCCACCAGATCGTCGACGCGATCATGACCAGTCTCACCGCAGGCACCATCCATCTGCCGCGCGCCTAGCCGTTGAATCGGCGTAAGCCGCACCCTATTTCGCTGCACCACAGGAGCTCGCCCCATGTCCGCCTTCATCGATGGCGCACCATCGACAACCACACCGACCCCGAAGCGGGCCTGGGTTGCGCTGGCCGTACTGACACTGCCGGTGTTGTTGATCGCCATCGACAACACCGTGCTGGCCTTCGCCCTGCCGCTGATCGCCGAAGACTTCCGTCCCGCGGCCTCCACCCAACTCTGGATCGTCGACGTCTACTCGCTGGTGCTGGCCGCGCTGCTCGTCGCCATGGGAAGCCTCGGTGACCGACTCGGCCGGCGAAGGCTCCTACTCATCGGCGCGTCCGGCTTCGCGGTGGTCTCGGCCGCCGCCGCGTTCGCCCCGAGCGCCCAGTACCTGGTCGCGGCTCGCGCCGTGCTCGGCGTGTTCGGCGCGATGCTCATGCCCTCGACGCTGTCGCTGATCCGCAACATCTTCACCGACGCCTCGTCGCGTCGGCTCGCGATCGCGATCTGGGCCTCGTGCTTCACGGCCGGCTCCACCCTCGGGCCCATCGTGGGCGGCGCACTGCTGCAACATTTCCACTGGGGCTCGGTGTTTCTGGTGGCGGTGCCGATTCTGCTGCCACTACTGGTGCTGGGGCCACGGCTGGTGCCGGAGTCGCGTGACCCGAATCCGGGTCCGCTGGATCTGACCAGCGTCGTGTTGTCGTTCACCGCCATGCTGCCGTTCGTGTGGGCGATCAAAACCACCGCCCACGACGGCCTGTCGGGGCTCGTCGGGCTCGCCTTCGTGGTCGGAATCGCCTCCGGCGCGCTGTTCGTGCGCAGGCAGAGACGCAGCGCCACGCCGATGCTCGACATCGACCTGTTCTCCTACGCCCCGTTCAGTTCGTCGATCCTGGCGAACTTCCTGTCCATCGTCGGACTCATCGGGTTCATCTTCTTCATCTCTCAGCATCTGCAACTGGTGCTGGGCCTGTCACCGCTGACCGCCGGTCTGGTCACGCTGCCCGGCGCAGTGGTGTCGATGATCGCGGGCCTGGCGGTGGTCAAGGCCGCCAAGCGCTTTTCGCCACAGTCGCTGATGGTTTTCGGTCTGGTGTTCGTCGCGATGGGCTTCCTGCTGATCCTGGTGTTCCGTCACGACCTGAGCGTTGTCGCAGTGATCGCGTCCTTCGTGGTTCTCGAGCTCGGCGTCGGCGTCTCCCAGACAGTCTCCAACGACACCATCGTCTCGTCGGTTCCTCCGGCGAAAGCAGGTGCGGCTTCGGCTGTCTCGGAGACGGCATACGAGCTCGGCGCCGTGGTCGGCACCGCGACACTAGGCACCATTTTCAGCGCGTTCTACCGGAACAACGTTCAGGTTCCTCCGGGGTTGACGCCCCAGCAGGCCGGTGACGCCGGCGAGAGTATCGGTGGCGCGGTCTCGGTCGCCGCCGACGTGCCTGCCGGCACCGCTGAGCGGTTGCTCGAATCGGCGCGCACCGCATTCGATTCGGGAATCGCACCGACGGCCATCATCGCGGCCATCCTGGCGTTGGCCGCTGCGGGGGTCGTTGCGGCCACGTTCCGCCGCGACGACACCCGGGTCTAGGGCGTGCAGCCGCCTGCGTTGACCCACCGGCCGTTGTAACCCACGCACGCGTTGACGTTCGGTGGCGGCGGTGGATCCTCGGGCAGCGGCGCGTAATAGGCGGGCGGCGGCACATACGGGGCGACGGCGTCAGCGATGTTGACGCAGCCCCCGACCGATATCCGTCGACCGGCGCTGGCGCATACGTCGGCCAGCGCGGTACCGGCCGGGGCGATGAGAACAATGGCACCGGGTATCGCCGCGAACGCAATGGCACTCGCGGCGACTGCGCGTACTGATCGCATGACGTCTCCTGACCGCATCACTCGTGGTCGGCGACACCGCAACGGGCGCGGAAGTCGACGAGAGGTTGACGGATGCCACGCAGGTCGGCGTGTTCCTGCGGATGGGAGTCGAAGAAGGTGCGGACCGCGTCGGGAACCTCGTCGTGCGGGCGTCCTTGCAGGCCGGTGAAGAAGTCGTTGACCTCGGGGTGCGTGAACAGATACCCGGAGGTGGACGTGGCGACACCCGAGGCGACACCGGCCAGGTCGGCGGCAGTGCAGTTGGGCGGAGGTGGGGGTGGCGGCGGAGGCGGCTCGGCGGAGCCGAGGGCGGCGCCGAGGAAGGGCGACGCAATGATGAGAAACGCACTGGCGCCGATCAATCGGCCTACGGTGCGACTCCGGTTCGATGTTGGGAATGCCATGGTTGAGCTCCCTTCGTGGCGCTGAAGAGTAGCAGGATCGGCCACCTGAAATGGCCCGATTGAGCTGCTCGTTACCAAAGACGGCCTACCCGTCCTAGCCGGTCACCCAGTTGCCGTGGAATCCGTACGGGACACGTTGCGGCAGCGCGATGGTCGCGACCGGCTTACCGGAGAAGTCCGACGCGTCCAGGATCACCAGATCGCTGCCGTCGCGGTCGGGGTTGTAGACGTATCCCAGATACCAGCCGTTGCTTTCGTCCCTATCCCCCGGCATCGGAACGAACACCGCCTCGCCGGGTCCGTGGGTGCCCAGCTCATGGCGCACCGCGTCACCGGTGGTCAGGTCGTAGCGGACCCAGCAGTTGTCCCCCACCACCACGGAGTAGCGCGCGTTCAGCCCGGCGAGCCGGTCGTCGATGCGCGGAAACTCCACGCCGAGATCGTCGAGTTGACGTTCGGTAACCGTGCCTGCCGCCAGGTCGATCGTCCAGTCCCACAACACGGCCGCGACGTCGAAGTCACCGCCGCGGCGCCAGAGCTCGGGGTACCGGACCGCC
The DNA here is from genome assembly GCF_032883035.1 of Mycobacterium appelbergii. NCBI lineage: Bacteria > Bacillati > Actinomycetota > Actinomycetes > Mycobacteriales > Mycobacteriaceae > Mycobacterium > Mycobacterium appelbergii. Next base: position 825,176 of record NZ_JAMQTH010000001.1, on the reverse strand, counting down.
TGCAGCACAATCGAATTACCGACATCGTAGGCATTCGCGACATGGAAGACGTAGCACGGATCGATGTCGAACCAGCGGATCTCACCGAACGGATCTTCGCGGTGCAGCACGCCTAGGCGGGCGCCATAGGAATCGCTCCAGCGGTACGGCATGTCGCCCTCACCCTTGATGGCGACGTCCAGGTCGAACACGACGGGCAGATCCATGAAGATCACATGCTTCGCGGTCATCGCGAAGTCGTGCATCATGGTCTGCGCCTTGACGTCCACCGGACGGCTGAGGGTGAGCTCGCCGTTCACGTCGGCACGGTGATAGGTCACGTACGGCTCGAAAATGCTTCCGTAACCAAAGAAATGCAGCTCGCCCGTGGTCGGGCAGATCTTGGGATGTGCGGTCATCGAGTCGACGAGCTTGCCGCCGAAGTCGTAGGCGCCCAATGTTTCCAGATCATTGGTGATCTCGTAGGGCAGTGACGACTCCACCAGCGCGAGGGTCTTCCCGGCGTGGCTCACGACATGGGTGTTGGCCAAACTGGACCGCAGATTGCGGGTGCCGTCGGCGTTGTAGAGCGGGAAATCCTCGATGAAGCTGTCGGTACGCACCCACCGGTTGCGGTACCACTTGGCGGCGCCGCCCTCGAGGCGGACACCGTGGATCATGCCGTCGCCGGTGAACCAGTGGGCGGTGGCCTGTCGCGGGTTCGGGCCGTTGCGCAGATACCACCCGTCGAGCTCGGGCGGAATGGCTCCATCGACGGACAGGTCGTAGGAGGTGAGTTCGTCGGCGACAGGTGCGTAGTTGCCGCGGCGGAAGAACTCACCGGTGCTGGGCAGGCCGTTGTTGACTTCAGTCATGCCCATACCGTGACACTCCAGAACTGACATGTCAATAGTGGACGGTAAGCTGCAGTCATGAGTCTGCGCATGGCGGCACTGGGACTGCTGGCCCAACACCCGGGCAGCGGTTACGACCTGCTCAAACGCTTCGAGAAGTCGATGGCCAACGTCTGGCCGGCAACCCAGAGTCAGCTCTACGGCGAGCTGAACAAGCTTGCCGCGGCCGGCCTGATCGAGGTGTCCGACATCGGGCCCCGCGGCCGCAAGGAGTATCGGGCCACCGCCGCCGGCCGCGCCGAACTGATGCGCTGGATCACCCACGCGCAGGACGATCCGCCGGAACGAAGCGCCGAGTTGCTGCGGATGTTCCTGCTCAGCGAACTGCCACCAGCCGAGGCGCGCAGCCATCTGGTCGCTGCTGCAGACCACTCGGACTCCGAGGTGAAGCGCTACAGGGAGCTTGAGGCAACCCAATCCTGGTCTGAGAGCGCCGCCGATTTCTACGCGCACGCCGCCCTGGTCTACGGCATCCGGGCGCACCTCGCGCAGGCCGAATGGGCCCGCTGGCTCATCGGACGCCTCGACGATCGCGACTAAATTTATCGTTGCATCGCGATAGTCTTCGATATATCGTTAACGTATCGGAGACGCATTCGGCGTCCCGTGAAACAAAGGACATGCCACTATGAGCACCCCATTCACACCACCAGGCGGCTTCGGTTTCGGTTTCGGCCCCGGAGACCGTCGCGCCTTTCATCACCAGCAGCGCGCCGCGCGTCGCGAATTCCGCGAGCAGCTGCGGGCACAGATCCACGAGGCCCGCGAACGCACCGTCGATCCCGACTGCCAGGCCGGTTTCGGGCCAGGCTTCGGACCCGGCCGCGGCTTTGAATTCGGCTTCGACCCGCGCCGCGGTTTCGGCTTCGGTCCAGGCTCAAGGGGCGGTCGTCGCGGTCCCGGCCATAGCCGTCGCGGTCGACGCGGGGATGTCCGCGCCGCCATCCTGACGTTGCTGGCCGAACGCCCCATGCACGGCTACGAGATGATCCAGGAGATTGCCGAACGCAGTCAGGACCTGTGGCGTCCCAGCCCCGGATCGGTCTACCCGACGCTGCAACTGCTCGTCGATGAAGGACTGATCGTCGCCGCCGAGGCCGAAGGCAGCAGAAAGCTGTTCGAGCTGACCGAAGAGGGCCGCGGCGCCGCGGAAAAGGTCGAGACCCCGCCCTGGGAGCAGTTCACCCAGGACGTCGATCCCGCCGAGGTCAACCTCCGCGGGGCCATCGGTCAACTGATGGGCGCCGTCGCCCAGTCGTCTTACTCGGCCGATGAGGACCAGCAGCAGCGCATCCTCGACATCGTCAACAACGCCCGCCGCGAGATCTACCAGGTCCTCGGCGAGGAGTGAGCGGCCCGTAGGCTGCGCACGTGGACAGCCTCGTCACTATCGCCGTACCGGCCCTCGTCGCAGTCTTGACTGCCGCCGGCGCCGTCATCGGAGTCCAGTTCCGTGATGTCGATGCCTATGAGCGCAGGCGCGGTGTCTGGCAGTGGTTGCTGGTGTTGCTCGCCACGGTGGCCACGGCCGGCGCCACCAACTCCGCATCCGGAGTCGGGCAGCCGTTGGCCGCCGCGCTCATGGCAGTGTTCGCGGTGGCCGCCGCGATTGTCGCCCACGTGATGTGGCGCAGGTTGGTTCCCGATGCCGAACCCCGTACCCGAGCGCAGGCGACGGCGGCCGCAGCCGCTGCTGCGGTCGTCGTCGTCGCCGCGGTGGGTTTCACCTACATGTCGGGTACGGGCTGCAGGCAGGCCGATCCACTGGTGCAGTCCAGTCGCGCGAGTTCCGGCCTGATCCTGCCGGTGTTCGCGGCAGGCCAGGGCCCGACGGTCGGCGACTTCGACACCTGGGCCAAGGTGATCCACGAGCAGGCCGGGCAGGTGACCGAAGGCGATGTCGCGCAGCACGCCAAACGGCTGGGCGAGCTGTCCGGGCAGATCACCGACGCCGTGCGGGCAAACGACAGGGTCCAACACGCCCTTCTCGGCGCGCAGTTCTACGACGAGCTCAAGCCGATCATGATCAAGTGCTACCCGCAGCAGTGATCAGTTGACGTCGACCCAATCCAGCGTGCGCCCAACGGCTTTCTGCCAGCCCGCGTAACCCGATGCCCGCGCCTGCTCGTCCCACTGTGGCGTCCAGCGCTTGCCTTCCTGCCAGTTGGCCCGCAGATCGTCGGCGTTCTCCCAGAACCCGACCGCCAACCCGGCCGCATACGCCGCACCGAGCGCAGTGGTCTCGGCGACCACCGGCTTGACCACGTCCACGCCGAGCACATCGGCCTGGATCTGCATACACAGATCGTTGGCCGTGATACCGCCGTCGGCCTTCAGCACCTCAAGGTGCACCCCCGAATCGGCCTCCATGGCGTCGACGACATCGCGACTCTGATAGCAGATCGCCTCCAGCGTCGCCCGGGCCAGATGCGCGTTGGTGTTGAACCGGGACAACCCGACGATCGCACCGCGGGCATCCGAACGCCAATACGGCGCGAACAGCCCGGAGAACGCCGGGACGAAGTACACCCCGCCGTTGTCGGCAACCTGACGGGCCAACGACTCGCTCTGCGCGGCACCGCTGATGATGCCGAGCTGATCACGCAACCACTGCACCGCCGAACCGGTAACCGCGATCGACCCTTCCAGTGCGTAAACAGGTTTGGCGTCCCCGAACTGATAACACACCGTAGTGAGCAGGCCGTTTTCGGAACGGACCATTTTCTCTCCGGTGTTGAGCAGCAGGAAGTTGCCGGTGCCGTAGGTGTTCTTGGCCTCGCCGGCCTCCAGGCACACCTGACCCACCATTGCGGCCTGCTGGTCACCGAGAATCCCGGTCAGCGGTACCTGGCCGGCCAACGGTCCGTCGTCGCGGGTGATCCCGTAGGAGGCGGGATAGGAAGACGGTTTGATCTCGGGCAACATCTGACGCGGAATCGAGAAGAACGACAACAGTTCGTCGTCCCAGTCGAGAGTCTCCAGGTTCATCAGCATGGTGCGGCTGGCATTGGTGACGTCGGTGACGTGCACACCACCGCGCGCCCCACCGGTCAGATTCCACATCACCCAGCTGTCCGCGGTGCCGAAGATCGCGTCGCCGTTCTCCGCGTCGCGCCGGACACCGTCGACATTCTCCAGGATCCACTGCACCTTGCCCGCCGAGAAATACGTCGCCGGGGGCAGTCCTGCCTTGCGTCGGATCACGTCGCCGCGGCCGTCACGGTCCAGCGCCGCGGCGATGCGGTCGGTCCGCGTGTCCTGCCAGACGATCGCGTTGTGATACGGCCGGCCGGTGCGCCGGTTCCACACCAGTGAGGTTTCCCGCTGGTTGGTGATGCCGAGCGCGGCGAGGTCGGTCGCGGCCAGATTCGTCTTGTTCAGCGCGGTCATTACCACCGCGGCGGTACGTTCCCAGATCTCGACCGGATTGTGCTCCACCCAGCCGGCCTTCGGCATGATCTGCTCGTGTTCGAGCTGGTGGCGACCCACTTCGAGACCACCGTGGTCGAAGATCATGCATCGGGTGCTGGTGGTGCCCTGATCGATCGCTGCGACGTACTCGGCCACTGTGTTCCTTCCCCGGTCCCTGCGCTCCGCCCGCCGGAACGTCCATCATGGCCTACATGGGTGATGACATCGAAGATATCGATCGGATGCCGAGGGGTGGGTTCGACGCGTCATGTCTGGATCGACTGCTCGAGACCGACCGGCTGGAATACCTCGACCGCGACGATGTGGACGACTCGGTCAAGCGCCAGGTCATCGGAGCGCTGGACTGGACCGGCCGCGTCTTCAAGAACCATCAGCAGTTCGCCGGCATCGCGCTCGACCTCGTCGCCGAGGTCGCCGACCCACGGATCCTGGAACTCGGCGCCGGGCACGGTGCGGTGTCGAGTCAACTGCTGCGGGACCACCCCACCGCGCACGTGACCGTCACCGATCTGAACCCGGAGTCGGTCGCCGCGATCGCCGCGGGCGATCTGGGTTCGGATCCCCGTGCCCTGGTGCGGGAGATGGACGCGACGGCAATCGATGCCGCGGACGGGAGTTTCGACCTGGCGATGTTCGCGATGTCGTTTCACCATCTGCCGCCGGCTCAAGCCGCGCAGGTCTTCGCCGAGGCCACCCGGGTGGCGCGCACCCTGTTGATCATCGACCTGCCGCGGCCCCCGTCTCCGTTGCACCTGTTGCGGCTGGCGACGATGCTGCCTGCCGCACCGCTGATTCCGTTCGTCCACGACGGCTTCATCAGCTCGCTGCGCAGCTACAGCCCGTCGGCACTGCGGACGCTTGCCGCACACGCAGACCCGGCCATCGAGCTCGAGCTGCGCGGCGGACTCATGAGCCCACAGATTGTGCTGGCGAGCCGGGCGATGCGGTAGAGAAGACGTCGGTGACGGTCGAGGCCAGCTGCAGGAAGGACTGCCGGGTGTGCCGACTGAGCAGTCCGAGGTCGATCTCGGCGCCCTCCGCGAGATGGTCGTCGAACGGAATCACATGCAACGCACGCACTCTGGGCAGGAAGTGATTGGCGAGCTGCCCCATGTCCAGACCGAGCGCGCCCGGCCGCGAGGCGCTGACCACCACCACCGACAGCGGCACCAGTCGCGAATAGCCGTTGTGCTCAAGCCAATCGAGCGTGGCGAGGGCGCTGCGCGCCGAGTCGATGGCCGGGGACGCGACGATCACGATCACGTCGGCCTCATCCAGCACACCGGCCATCGCCGAGTGCACCAGCCCGGTGCCGCAATCGGTCAGGATGATGTTGTAGAAGCGCTGCAACACGCCCAGCACGCCACGGTAGTCGGACTCGGAAAATGCCTCCGAGGTTGCCGGGTCACGCTCAGAGGCCAATATCTCCAGCCGGCTTGAGCTTTGCGAGGTGTGGCGACGCATGTCGGAGTATCGAGCGATGCCTTCGTCGAGCAGGACGTCGCGGACCGTGGAATCGCATTCGTTCGGTCCACGTTGGGCCAGCGTGCCGAAGTCGGGGTTTGCGTCCACCGCGATGACCCGGTCACCACGGGTCGCCGCCAACGTGGCACCGAGACCGACGGTGGTGGTGGTCTTGCCGACCCCACCTTTCTGCGACAACAGCGCGATGTTGAACGGTCCCCCGGACACCGGCTGGTTGACCTGGTCGACGAGTGCGTCGTGGGCGGCATCCTGAGTCGAGATTCCCGGGTTCAGCCCGGTGGCCCGGTACACGGCCTTGCGCCAACCTGATCGAGGCTTGGGCGCACCGCGGACCAGGCCGAGATCACGGTTGGTCGGCACCACCGGCGGCCGCCGGCTCGGCGCGGCCGCGATGAACGGGGTCGATCCGTCATCGTCGCTGTAGGTCATGGCTGTTTCTCACCCCTGTCATGTCGACGTCTCAATTCGGCGCCAGCATGCCGAGCACCTGTTTGAGCGCGGCCTGCATATCCGGGAGTTCGATGCGCATCAGCTGAGCTTCGTCCAGATCTGACAAGTTCCCCCCGTGGTTTTCACTGAGCCGGTACTCCCGTTCCTCCTCGGCCGCCTCGATCACATTGCGCACGAACCGACCGTTGCCTGCCAGGTCGATGCCCGGGCGCAGTTGACCCGACGAGTCGATCGCCTCGGTCTGGCACATCGTGATACACGTCGCGACCAGTTCCTCGTAGGCCCCCTCCGAGAGCTCGGAATCCCTGGTTCGCGCGATCAGCCGACCGATGTCCCCCAGCTCCTGGGGGGCATACGAGCCGAACCGGACCCGCTTGGTGAACCGGGACGCCAGACCTTCGTTGGACGCCAGGAAGCGATCGATCTCGGCGTCGTATCCGGCGATGATCACGACCAGACGGTCCCGGTCGTTCTCCATCCGCGCCAGCAGGGTGTCGACGGCTTCCCGGCCGAACGCATCGCCGCCGGACAGCCCCGTCTGGATCAATGTGTAGGCCTCGTCGATGAACAGCACGCCGTCCATCGCCGAATCGATCAGTGCGGTCGTCTTGATCGCGGTACTGCCGAGGTGCTGCCCGACGAAGTCGTGGCGTTTGGCCTCAACGATATTCGGTGTCCGTAACAACCCCAGGCCGCAATAAGTTTGTGCCACCACACGTGCGATCGTGGTCTTACCCGTTCCGGGCGGACCGGTGAACGCCAGGTGCAGACTGCGCGCCGCCGAGTTGAGTCCCTTGTCTCCGCGCACCTTTGCCAGCATCGCCGTCGACTTGAGCTTGGCCACTTGGAGTTTGACGTCCGCCAAGCCGATCTGTCGATCCAGCTCCTGTTGCGCGGCCCGCAGGTACTCGTTGCCCCGCTCGGACAGATCGTCGGCGATCAGGTCTTCCCCGGTGGGCGCGCTGGCCGGATCCCACTTGTCGGTGCGGGATTCGATGATGTCCTTGGAGGTGATGACCAGACGGTATTTCGGATCCGCCAATGCCGCGGCGTTTGCCTCGAATCCCGGGTCCTCGCTGTAGATCCGCTCGAAGATCACCCGGGCCTCCTGCTCTTCGCCCATCTCCCGCAACGTCAGTCCCTTGCAGAACTCCGCGGCGCGCCGTGCCCCCGGCACCGGCCCTTCGATGGCCCGGTCGAGCCGGCGGATTCCCTCCCCGAACAGGCCCATCTGCGCGCAGGCCGACCCGACCATGAGATCGGCGCCGGCAGCGACGTAGGTGTCGGTGAACGACCCGGACCGGCTCAACGCGGACAGCACGTCGTGCCAGCGCTGTGTGGTGAAGTGCAGCACCCCGCGGATATAGGCGCAGATCTCGGCGGATCCCGCGTCACCATCCCCCGCCGCGGCGCGGACCCGGTCGAGCTCGTCGAGCACCTGCTCGGCTTCGTTGAAGTCCCGGCCGCCAATCATGCTGGCCGCGTAGGCCAGCCACATCTCGGTCCTGGTGCTCAATGGGTAGTCGAGGTACAGCCCGGTCTGGAAACGCCCGCTCAACGCCCGCTGCGGTAAGCCGAGCCGACGCTGTTCACGAAACAAGGTCAGCGTGCTGGTCCGGTACAGGTGATAGATGACTTCCGGACTGACGTCGCCGGTCGCCGCGCGACCCAACCAGGCATCGCACATATCCGGGTCGTATTCGGTGGCCCGCCGAAACGCGAGCGCCGCGTACTGCAGGTCGCGCTCGGTCTCCAGCCCGTCGATCGGAATGCCAAGCGATAGCACTCCGGCGTCGAATACCCGCTGCGCGTCGGTGAATCCACTCATCGGAGCTGACCCGTCTCCTCACTGCACGGTGATCGCAAGAGATCGCACATCATTGCGTCCCGGAGAGCACCGAACGGACGCCCGCGATTGTACTAAGTTTGACAATCGGAACATGCCGCTCCGCTGCGAGGGAGACCTGAATGCCACAGCCCGTGCAGTCACCGGGGGGAACGATTTCGGTACTCACCACCGAGCGCGGCCTTCCTGTCGCACTACGCCTCGACGCCGTCGAGTTGAAGAAGCCGCCTGCACAGCTGGCCAATGACATCATGACACTGTGCCGGTTGTCGGCGGCGCGCGCTCAAGTGGAGCGTAGGCGCAACCTGACCGAAAAGGGTTTCAGCGCATCGGTCATCCGGCCGTTGGGGCTGGCGACCGAGGAGGATCTGAGCCGCGCCGAAGAAGAAGCCCTTGGCGACGAGGACGACCTGCCACCCACCTGGAGGAGGTCGGTATGACCGGACTCGCCGACTCGCTCGTCGCCCGCATCCGCAAGCAGCGTGACCTGGTACAGGCCATGGATGAGCACTGCCAATCCATCTCGGCACGCGTCACCAGCCGCGACGAGAACGTCAGTGTGGAAGTCGACGGATTGGGCGAGATGACCGGTCTGTGGATGGGGCCCGCCGCACACAAGTTGGGTGCTGAAGCGCTCGCCAAACTGATCGTCGAGACCGCGCAGGCCGCCGCGCAGGTGGCCGCCGCCCGCCAGCAGTATCTGACCGAGGAGTTCGCATGTCGTCTGGAGGAACTGAAGCAGGCGCCGCTGACCCGCTGGGACGGAACCACATTCGAACCCGACGGCTGAAACTTCGCTGCACTGCCAGCGATTGATTCGCCAGAACCTTCCGCAGTCGACCTCTTCCCAGTTGGGGCATACCTTCCGGTTTTGCGACGGACAGGACTGACGGTTAGCCAGCGGGCCTGGAATCGATTGTGGCGATTGGGTTTACCCAATCGCCACGCGACACACCCGAGTTCAGACCGGAAGGCGCCGAGCCGGCAAACCACGACTGCGGCCCTTCGCCGACCAACCGGTTGGCCCTGAAGTGCGGCGCAGATCTCCATGCGGACACACCCGCGGACGGCCCGCGGGCTCCCAGCAATCTTTCAGGAACACAATTGACCCCGGTGCAAAATTCGGGCTCATTGTTCGCGAAAAATTCAGTTAGCTGGAGGCCGTTCCCGCGGTTATAGTTCATTAGACTTACGCCTGCAAAACGCCCATATCCAGCAGGAAAGGTAATCGCACGATGAGCGACGCATTCGCCGCGCAACCCGCAGGGATGGCTGCCTTTTCCGCCGCGAACGAGGCCGCCGGATCCGCGATAACCACCGCTGGATCGGCCGACTCGGCAGCGATGATGATGGCCGCCGCAACTGCCCTCGGCCCCATTGGCGCGGTCTATCTGAGCGCTTTCGGTCCAGCTCAGGCCAGCAATCTGGCCGGCACCCTGCTGGTGGGCGGAGTACACGCCGCCACCGGAGCCACGACTGGCATGGCTCAATCTGCCATCGTTTCGGCCGACGACGCCTAGACCGAGCTGATATGCCGTCGCTTTTGCCTTCCCCTCCGCCCACCCCGGTAGGTCAGCTAGCTCAGCAGATTCCCGGCTACGACGCAGCGCCGGTTATTGCAGCTCAAGAACAAACTCTGCAAGATTTTCTGAATTTGCCAGTCCGGGAAATTCTCGACCGTCTGGGTTTGCCACCAATTGCAGATTCCAAGCCCGGGCAAGAGCCGCCGCCGGAGGAGCAGCCGCCGCCCGACAGCCCGATGGATCCCAGCGCGCTGATCTCGCCGGTCACCGAGGCACTCAGCACGTTGGGCAGTGGCCTGTTCGAAGGTGTCGACCCGACCGAGATGCTCAAAGGCATCAGCCAGACGTTCGGATCCACCGGCGGCCCGTTGCAGCAGTCCGTCAATTCGGTGGGCGACGCATGGCAGGGCGAGTCGGGCACTGCCGCAGCCGCCAAGGCAACCACCGCGATTGCCAACGGGAACGAGGTCAGCGCCCAATCCGAAGCGCTGCGCGACAGTTTGGCGTCAGCGGCTGCGAATGTCGGTCAGGCCCGCGCGCGACTTATCGCGATCATCACCGAATACGCAGCGACAATGGCGGCCATCGGACCGAGCATCGTCTTCCCCTGGGGGTGGGCAGCGGCCATCGCGGCTGCCAACAAGGCGATCGCCAGCACGGCCGAAGTGATGACGGAACTACAGGCCACGTTGGGCACTCAGGCCGCCCAGGTGACCGCTGCCGGTGCGCCGGTGAGTGTGACCGCCGCGCCCGAGGCAGCCACCTCGTCGCTGGGAGGCTTGGCGTCACCGCTGATGTCCATGGCCACCAAGGGCGCCCAGGCCGGAATCCAGGCGGGCACCGGCGCAGCTTCCGCGGCGAGCAAGGCCGCCGCGGAACCCGCCATCGACCCCATCGATCCGGCCGGTTCCGGGACGGGCGGCGCAGCAGTGGGCGGTGGCGCCGCACCGGGTCGCGCAAGCGGTGGATCGGGCGGCGGGACCGGCGGGACGCTCGCCGCACGCTCACTGCCGTCTTCGCCGTTGCTACAGGCGGAAAGTGCAACCGCCCCAACACAATCAGCCGCACCTCGGGTGGGCGGCGCCGGCGCGCCGGGCATGATGGGGGGCGCACCAGTGGGGGCGATGGGCGCCGGACAGGGCGCGAACGCCTCATCGAGCAACAGTCACACCTCGGCAGCGTTCCTGCACACCACCGACCAAGGTGGCGAGATCGTCGGAGACCTCGGCACCGCGGCACCCCCGGTCCTGGGGGAGGCCGACCCCTATGAACCTCCGGATATCGAGCTCCGGATCTAGTTATCCCCAACCAAGGAGAACTGTTATGGCCGACAGCGCCGGCATGTCGATTCAGCCCGCCGAGGTCCAGGAGGTGACCCGGCAGCTCGACGAACTCGCCAACCGCGTACAGCGGGTCATGGCCGACGAGGCGACCAATCTCACGGTGACCGCGTCCGGGCGAGACGAGGTGTCCCAACGCGTTGCGGGCACGCTCAACGAGGTTCACACCTCGTTCGGCACCACCGCCGATCAGGGACTGAACGAGATTCGCGAAGTCGCAGCCACATTGCGCGGCCATTCCAACAACATCGCCGCCTCCGAGGACCTCCTCGGCTAGTCACAGCACAGTCATCCGGTTCGGTCGACGAGGGGAAGTCTCGGCGTGGGGTTCACCAATGTTGCGTGGGAATCGCGCAGTACCGAGCAGCTGGCTCGTGACCTCACCGAGGGCCCCGGCCCGGCATCAGTGGGGGGCGCAGGCGCGGCCTGGGTCCGGATCGCCAACGAATTGGCGAGTGTGTCAGGGGATTTCGACAAGCTGCTGGCGCGGCTTCGCACGGCATGGGACAGTCAGACTTCCAGCGCAGCGGCCCAACGCCTGGAAGAATTCGGCAGATGGCTGCAGGCGATCAGCCTCAGCGCAGCTGCCAACGGCCAGCGCGCCGAGGAGGCGGCGGTCGCCAACACCGTGGCAGTGCTGGCCATGCCCAGTGTGTCGGAAGCAATCGAGGCGAAGACGTCGCAGGACATGATGGCATCGCTGGCCGCATACAACGGGGCGATTCTGACCGGGACGTTCGCGGAATTCGACGAAGCGGCCACCGCCGATCAGGCCAATGCTGCGGCCGTCATGCAGCAGTATGAGGAGGCCGTCGCGGGCTTGGCCCAGCCGTGGGAACAGCCGGTGCCGCCACAGGTGTCGGCGGGAAATGCGCTCAAGGCAGAACAATCCGGTGCAGGCGAGGCTGGTGAAGGCGGCGGCGGCGCCGCGGGCGCGACACCCGCAGCCATGCCGCTCAGCCCGATGTTCGCGCAGAATGTGAAATCCACCGGTGACCCGAAGACGTTGCAGAAGACGGGCTTCGCTGCCCACGGAGGTGCGGGCGGTGGCGGGATGGGTGGCACCCCGTTTGCGCCCATGGGCGCGATGGGCGCCCGGGGCGACCAGAGCCGCGATTACGAATCTGTCCAACCCGCGGCAGCCCTGGACGGGGCAGGCGAACAGGGTGCGGGCGCCTCGGACCCTGGACAGTCCTGGTTGCCTGCCACAGCACAGAATGACGCCCCGTTCACCGTGTCCAGCGTCAGTTGGGGCCCCGACACCGCGGTCTTCGATGAACTCGCCGCACCCGAGGGCCCCACGGTTGAAGGCTTCGCCGACGAGCCTGAACGCACCTTGGAACAGGTTGACAGCAGCTGGGTATCTCCCCCGGTGATCGGGGTCGACCGGGGACTGAGCCTGTGACCGCCGCGCTCACATCGAATTTCGCGGTCACCGATGACGAGATGACCGTTCTCGCGGCACGGCTCGGGGTGCAGGCACTGCCGGTGGTGCTGGATCTGCGAGGACGCCATCACACCCAGACCGCGCTCGCCGAAGCGGTCGAGATGGCCACCCGCTCGCTTCACGGCCGCGGTCTGATCCGCGACGGGGAGGTCGTCGCCGAACTCGGAGGACTGGTGCAGTCCCTGCAGCGCCCCGACCGCGAGCTGGCGATGCGGTTCGTCACCCCTGACGGTTTGTGCCGGGTGAGCGTGGTACGCAAAGGCGCACAGTGCGTCTGCGCCCGTCGTATCGGTACCGACATCACGCTCACCCGCCTCGAAGGTTCGGCGGGCATTGCCGACATCGCCGCCGCGGCAAAGGTATTGCTGGGCCAACTACCTGATTCCACACCCGCCGACATCGGTGCCGTCGGCGCGCCACTCGATCAGGCGAGTCAGGCACTGTCCGGTGGCGCCGACGCGGTGCAGCTGGCCGACAGCATCCGCGCACTGGGCGCCGAGCCGCGCACGGCGATGCTGCTGGGATCGGCATTGTCAGCTCGTCAGGCGTTTGCCGAGATCGTCTACTACGCACTGGATCCGGACGAGGACCGGGTGTTGCGCAAGCCGGCCGCGGTCGGCGTGTTCTATACCAAACGGGGGCGTATCGTCGCCGCACCCAGTTCCTCGCCCTCAGGCCAGCTGTGGACCACGCTCAAGGCCGGGTCCGACCACGCGATCAAGCAGGCCATCGGCCAGCTTGCCGAGCTTTCCGGCTACAGATGGGGGGACTGCTAGATCGAATACGGTCCTTGTAACAGAGAGCAATTCGACTACTGAGGAGCAAATATGGCTACTGCCCTAACCCCGCAAGAAGCAGAGATCAAGATCGGACAGGTCGACGAGGCGATGATCAACGCCAGGACGCTGGCCAACAGCATCCTGGATCGCACGCAAACCATGACCGCAAGCTCCTGGCTGGGCGGTAAAGCGCAGAAGTTCGCGGGCCTGATGACCCAGCACCACGATGACTTCACCGCTGTCATCAACCAACTGACGCAAGTGGCCGAGACGGGCAAGAGCAACATGCGCACGCTGGCCAACAACGACTCTGAGTGACATCAGCACAAGGAAGGTTTGACCCATGGTGGATACGATTCGATACGACTACGGTGCCAATCACGATGCACTGGAGGCAATTCAGGGGGTCCTCAATGATGCGCAGGCATTACGCGAGGAAGTGAACAAAGTCTTCAACGTGCTGCTCACGGTGTACGAGGGCGACGCCGCCACGGCACTGCACCAGAAGCACCTGCAGATCTCGAACGTGATGGACGGCATCATCCAGGACATCGCGGCGACACGCTCGCAGGGCACCGAGCAACAGCATTCGACCGCAGCCCTCGATTCACATCTGGCCGGCAACTTCTAGGACTCCCGGGCGGGCCCGGTTGGTGTCATCGGAACCGGGCCCGTCGTTTGGAGAGAGAGGCGGTCCGGGTGATCACTGATGACGTGGCCCCGCTGCGCCATGGGGTCGAGCCGTGGTTCATGAGCGGCTTCGCGTTCAGATGCGCGTGGGAAGCGCTCGGCCTCGACCAGTTGCCGTCCCCGCTTGCATACCGCCACCGCGGGCCGAAGTACATGTCGGAGGTGGCGGCGGATCGCAAGGAGGCGCTGGCCCAGCTGCGTGCCAGCCTGACACCGAACCGGGTGCGCATTCTTGAGGCCCTGAGGTTTCCGGCGTTCATCCTGCAGGGTTTCGGGCGGATCGAATCGGGAGCGGGCCGGCAGGTGTACCGCCTGTTCGCCGTGATCGGCACCACGGGATACTGCGCCGTCATCACCCAGGACCCGAGTGATCAGCTCATCTTCGGCGAGGACATCCAGATCATCGGCTGCGTGAACGTCGACTTCCCGCAGGTCGTCCTGGAAGCCCTGCCGGGCTACCAGTCCGGCACCAGGCCCCGCAAGGACGAGTTGCTCGAGGACCAGACACCGGCGTCGGCTCTGCGCGACGCGAAGATCACGGCGTCGGTTCTGCTCAGCGGTTCGGCCGAATTCACCTTGGACTATGAATTGCTGAACGCAAACCATCTGACCGTGATCAACGTCGCCGACGACGGGGCGTACCTGGTGAACGAAAGTGCCCAGTCCTTTCAGATCATCCCCGCCACCGTTCCCAATCTGCTTGAGGTCTTCAAGAAGGTCGAGCGGCGCCAGGCCGAGGCGGCGAACGAGCGGGCCGCCGCGGCCCGAGCGGACCGGGAGTTCGATGCCCTTCCTTAGCGCGGTTTCGACCTACATACCGGGCGGGCAGGATTCCGCCGGACGCCCGATGCACCTTTCGAGTGCGGCCGCTGAGATGGCGTCGGTGCACGAGATGGTCGAATTGGCGGCGGACCACATCGATCCGGCTCTGCTGTCGGAGGCCTCGGCAGGCCTGGCCGCCTCGTTTCACTGCGGTTCGATGTACCAGGGTGAACATTTCTGGCCCGTCCAGAATTCGGTGCAGCAATCCGTGCTCGGCCGGAATTCGGCCGGTGCCGCCACCGAGATCCGCCAGTTCTGTTCCGGCGGGCTGTATGGCGTGATGCTCGCCGACGCCGTCCTGCAGGCGGGCTGGGCCGGTGACTACGCACTGGTGACGGGCGGCGACAGCAATTTCTTCTTCGACCGCCACGACTACGCGTCCAATCCGGTGACCGAAGGCTCGCTGATGGGCGACAGCGCCTTCTGCACGGTGCTGAACCGCCATGACGGCTTCGCGCGGATCCTGTCGGTGGCCGCGAACTCCTACAATCCCGCGGCGGACATGATGCGCAGCCGGGCAGACCGCGGGATCGACGATCCGTCGTTTCCCGGGCTGGCGGAATGGACGGCCAGGTTCGAAGCCTACGACCGCGCCCACCCCGGCGCTGCGGCCGATATCGGCATGGCCAGCTTCCAGACCGCAGTCCGGACCGTGACCGAATGCTACCGGCGCGTGGACCTCGAGCCGGACGAGATCGACTGGTTTGCACCGTCGTTCATCGAACCTGCACGTGTCACCGACACACTCGCCAAGCACGCACTGCTACGGCCCACTCCTGGCCTGCACGAGTTCGCCGCGACATTCGGTCATCTGACCGTGTCGGATTTCGGTGTGAACCTCGCCTATCTGATGAACAACGGAATCGCCGAGGTGGGCGACCTCGTCATGCTGTTCACCGCCGGGAACTTCGTCAATTCCGCCGCGGTCCTGATCCGTATCGAGAAGGCGGTGACACTGCCATTGACCATGTCAGCCTGACCGCCGAATCATCGAGTAGTCAACTCGGAGGAGAACAATGACAAACCCAAACGGAAACCCATGGGCCGGTCTGGACGCCGACACCGGGAACGGCAAGCTCTACCTTGACGAGAGCGCGATTTCGGGGGTGAACACCGCCTGGGCGGATTACGAGAAGAGCCTGGAGACCCTCATCAACGATTCGCTCGACGAGACCACCGGATACTTCGGGACATCGACCAATCCCCTCGCAGGCATGCTGGAGAAGGCGTTCAACGCCCGCGGCAAGGACCTGACCGACTATTTGAAGGAACAGCTTTCGCAGTCACAGGCTTTCGTCAAGACCGCCCAGGACGCGGCGACGGCATTGAAGAACGACGACGACTAGTCGACCCGGCGCGGCGCGGGCAGCGCGGATAGGACGCAGTAGATCATGGGCAGCTTCGGCAATTATGTCGGTGCGACGATGGGCACCAGCACGAACGAGAACGGCGACAGCGGCGCCGTATACGACAACTCGTGGGTGACCAATTCGAACTATCCGAAGCGCGCCGCCCTGGTCGGCGACAACGGCGAGTTTGTCCATGAGAAGTACGGCGACGAGGACTACGCCCCACAGATCGAGGGATACACACCCGACAGCAAGTTGCTGGGCGAGGTGCCGGGTCTGCTCTCCGACAACAGCACTTACCAGGACATGCAGGACGAGCTCAAAGGACCGTCGGGAGAGACGGGCGGCACGAACTGGGAGACCCACACCTTCGTCAACATGCGTGCAGAGCAGGAGGCCTTGAAGAAGAGCAAGATCGACGATCTGGCCACTGCCTGGACAAAGGACGGGGACGACCTCAAGACCAATTCTGAGACTTTCAAGAAGGCGGTCAAGAACCATCTGCTCGGGCATTGGTCGGGAGAGAGCGCCGCTGCCGCGGAATCGGCTTCTCAGCAGGTCACCAAGACATCGATCTACGACTTCACGCCGTCATCCGAGGCGATTTCGAACCGCCTCAAGGTGCTCAAAGGCGCATTCGACAGCATCGTGGAACAGTTCCCCAAAGACGCGAACGACCAACTGATCGACAACGGCGAGTTCGACAAGAAGAAACTCGAAGAGCACATCGAGAGTTTCAACAACAGATACCACCTCGACGACAGCGGCCGCCTGCGCAACAACAGCGACGGGTATGTGACCGCGGCCGATGCGCTCAAAGAGTTGGAAGAAATCAAGACGTCGATCAAGGATTACCGCAAAGCGGTGGAACTGTTCGAGAACATCTACAACCCGACCGCCGTCGCCGCGGTGGAGAACTTCCCCGCGCTCCCGCCACCACCGAACATGAAGTACGGCGATGCCACCGGCCCTGGCACCGGACCCGGCACCGGCCCTGGCACCGGTCCCGGCGGCGGGCCAGGCACAGGTCCCGGCGGCGGCCCTGGAGGCACCCCGCCCATCGGCACACCGAATTTCGGCAAGCCTGCCATCGACAAGCCCGGGGGCATCGAGCCGATCAAGCCTGGAAACACGAATATCCCGGATCCCACCAAGCCGACGGTCCCGACCGGTCAGAACGGGTTGACCGATCCCATCAAGTCCGCGATGGACGCTGCGACGAATGCCGCCAAAGATGCCATGGGGCAGGCAATGGACGCCGCGAAGAACGCGGCCCAAGGCGGACAGAACCCGTTGGGGGGCGGGCCTCAGGGGCCGCCCGAGGGCGTCCTCGGGCTCGGCCCGCAGGGGCTAGGCGGCGCCGGAAAGGGCGCGGGTGCCGGAGGTGGCGGTGGAGCGCCCTTGCGCGGCCTGGGGAACAGCCTTCCCACGGGCGCGCCCGCAACCGCAGCCGCAAAGGCGCCCGCCGCAGCGACCGGGGCCGGGTCCGGGGCGGGCCTGGGTAGTGGCGCGGGCTCGCCGGGCGCAGGCGCTCCCGCCGCTGGGCAGCGTGGCGATCAGAACGGCAAGGGCCATCAAGTCAACAAGGCGCTGCGGCGCAAGAAGAACGGCAAAGAGGTCATCGGTGACGCCGATGCCGTCGTCGCCGTGGTCGGCGCGAATGACGAGGAGGACCAGGCCGAGGCGGCGACAGTCGATCAGCCGGAACACCGTCGCCGGATTCCGCAGCGAGGCGCGGTCTGGCAGCCCGACTCGGCGCTACAGACCGGTCCCCGGCGTTCGTCGCCGGCGCCGCACCCTGGCTCGGTCACTTCCGATTGACTGCGACCTCAGGGCGAATCGTGTTGCTCCAGAGCATCAGCCGTGACCTTGAGGCCGTGCGCGTAGAAGTCGAGCAGATCGGTCTTGGCGGTGATCGAACCGTCGACCCAATCCAGTTGCGAGCTAAATCCCTGCGCCCCGTCGGCGAACTGCTTGCCGATCTTGTCGTGCCCCCACGCCTCGCCTTCACCGCCGAGCATGTCGAGCAGTGCTGATTGCACATCCTTCATCTTGCCGCTGACGTCGGCGAGGTGGCGCGAGGTTGTCCGCAACTCATGAGGGGTGATGCCGAGGGGTACGGTCATCGCCAACTCCTCACCGTGGGGTAGTCCGAGTCCGATGCGGCCTGCGCGTCCGAATAGGCACCGCCATGGGCACTCTCACCGGCCGGTGACACCAGATCCCTGATGTCGGGTGCGCCCTGGACGATCTCGGACAGCGCGGGTACCTGCGCGCGGCGCTCGGCCAACGGGGCAAGTAGCTCCGCGGCCTGCCTTTCGACGTCACATACGGCCGCCTGGGCCGCGGCGGTGAGGTGGCCTCCGAGATCGGCCAAGTCGTATTCGTCCAAATAGGACTCGCTGACAGCCGTCTCGGTGAGGAGGCCATCGACGTTCACGGTCACCACGACCGTCCCATCGGCGCTTGTGGCTGTCGCCGACAACGCGGCGCGTTTCTCCTCGAAATCGGCGAGCTCGGTCATTTGTTCCTGGACCAGGGCCAGCACCTCCAGGAGGTCATGGCGCGCCGCATCGTTGTCCACTGTTCTCATCCCCCTGATGGTTCGGCTAGTCATCCCCCGCCGCTGCGGCTCCGCCTCCGTCGGCCGTCGAAGGGGTTGTGCTGCGCGCCGCGGCCCTACCGCGCACTGCGCCGGTCGCCGCCGTGCTGGCGGAACCAAGGACCGAGACGATGTCGACAGGTTGACCGGTGGCCAGCGAACCCGCCACATCCTTGGACATGCCCGCGGCATATCCGACAACCGCACCCTTCAGCGTCGAATTACCCAGCAGGCGTTGCCCGGAGATACTGACGGTGCCCTGTGCCGCACCGCCGGCCGCGTTCGCCAGTGCCACGACTCCCACCTTGTCCCAGTCGTAGGTGTGCTGGTGTCCATTGGCCTGCTGGATGCGTTGAATGACAAGTTCCTGACCGACGGCCTCGGTTGCCTCCACGCCGGATTTCTTGATGATCCGGTGGACGGTGGTCTTCGTCATGGCCTTGCCCAGATCGGTCATGATGTCTTTGAGCAGCATCGACACGGTCTGGCGAATCGCCATCGACGTCGCCCCCTCAACCACCGGGATTGCTGCGGCGGAAGCACCAAAGGTCACCGACGTCTGAGCCAGTGCCCACGAGATCTCGAACGCCGCGATGGCCAGGGAAGTCAGGATCTGCAGCTTGGTGTACTCGATGTTCTTCCCGGTTGCCTCGGCAAGCCCGCCCAGCGCCGCCATCGCCTCGGCGAGTTTGTCGACAGAGGCATCGCCGTCGAAAAGCAGTTTGAACTGCTCGTCCGCGGCCCCGGCAGTGACGCCCTGCAGCACCGAACTGGTGCGCGAACGCATCTGGTTCAGTTCGGGTATCAGACCCTCCAACTGCCCGGCGCGAGTCGTCCATTCCTCGCCGATGCGGAACATGGCGTCCTCGTCGCCCTTGGGCCATTGCGACCCGACCAGATAGGACACCCACTGCAGGTAGCCGGGTATCTGGATGGTCACGCGATCCCCCGGCAGCGAAAAGTTCCATGCAGCATCGCAATTCACGCTATGGCGGCACGGGAAAATTCGCTATCCGGCGCCGGGCTTGTTCGTCAAGAGTTCAACTGCCGGTCAACCCCGGGTCTCAGGTGGCCAGCAGGCCCGCCAAACTGAGTTGGTCTGCCGCGACATCCGCATCGGCGGCGGGCTGATCGGCGAACAATGCCTCGACATCGTCGACGGTGGCGCTGTGCTCGGCCGCCTTCGCCAGCAGGACACGGCATTGATCCGTTGCGCCCGAACCGGTCCGGGTCGCCATCGCGGCGACAGTCGTATCGGCCGTCCAGATGGCCGGAAGTGCCACATCGAGCTCCCCGGCCGTGTCGGCCACGCCCCGATACCACTGCCCCTCCACCCACCAGAAACAGAACGTCAGCAGCCCATTGCGGTTTCGGGTGTTCAACACGGTGTCGTTCACCCACGCCGGCGCCCCCGTGTACAGGTCGGGCAGCGGTCCACCGCCGTTGTAGGCGGCATCCAGCAGCTCGGAGTTCCACTTGCCGCCGGAGAGCACCGCGCGATCACCGGGCAACAGGTACAACGTCGATCCGCTGCGCCGATCACTCTCGAACCAGCCGTAACCGGGATAGATACGCGGTCCCCAGCCCGATCCGCTGCCGGTATAGGTCGCCGACAACACTGCCCAGCGCGCCAACAGGTCGGGCAGCGGCGGGATCTGATCGGTGGCGACGGCGGTGCGGCCGGCAGCCTTGTCGGCGGCCGCCGCGGCAGCGGCACGGGCGACGTCGCGTCCCTGCGCGTCCGGCCCAGCGGTATAGCCCGCGAGCCACACCGGTACCTGTGCGCGCGGATAGGTGTCGAGATCGTTGCGATAGTGCTCGGCCGCCACGAGCTGGTCGTCCGGGAACGGCTCGTCACCGTAGTCGTAGTCGACGGTCGTCTCACCCTGGTTGGTGACGGTCAACAGCAGCCGCCACCACGGCCCGGCACTCATGCGCGCCGCCACCTCGCGTTGTTGGCGCACCAGGTCCGCAATCGCCTGCGGCACCGGGACCAGCCCGGTGCGGTCCTGCGCCCAGAACTGCACCTGGGCGATCTGGGAGGTGACGGTGAAGGCGAACACCGCGGAGAACTCGTCCCAGCCTTCCGGGCCGAGCCGTGCCAGCTCCTGCACGATCGAGTCGATGAGCCGCGACGCCTCCTCGGCTGTCGCGACGTCTTCGCCTGCAGGCTCATCCGATGCAGGTGGCTCATCGACGAGGGTGAAGTCGGCGATCGCGCCCGGCTCGTCCGATGCGGCCAGGCGGAACTGCTTTTCGAACTCGGCCATGAATGCCGACGCCTCGGAGGCCGCATTGCCGGACCGGGCGGAGCCATTGGGCTGGGTGGCACGATTGGGTCGCGCCGCGGCTTCCTGTGCGGCGAACTGGTCACGCGCCTGCTGCGGCGGGATCGACGACGACACCTCTTCGATGCGCCCGGAATCGCCCACCAGGAATATCGACCGTCCGACCGGGATGTCGAGGAACGCCATCGGGTCACTGTCGTCGACGTCCACCGGCGCGTACACACTCCACCCGGCATCGAATCGATCAGCCGCCAAACCCTCGGTCGGGTAGTCGAGCCCCCTGGACCTGATCCAGTCGGTGACCAACGAGATTGCCTGCGTCGCTTCCATTGCGTCTACCTGCCCGTCGTCATCTGTTCGGCTTCGATCTGGTCGGCGAGTGCGGAGCGTTCGGCTTGGTGGCGTGCCAGCAACTCCCCGCTGAATGCAGTCCAGGCGGCGTCCTGCTCAGGCTTCAGCTGTGCGCCGTTCACCTCGGACTCGACATCCGGATGCATCTCCAGGAACTGGTTGAACAGCGCACCCATCTCCCGGCTGTGCTTGCGGTTGAGCTCAATCCGTCGTGGGTCCATGACTACTCCTCGTCCTCCTCGTACAGCGCCAGCTGGTCGAAAACCACCAACGCCATCCGCTCGGGGTCATCGGTCGGGTGCACCCGCAGCGTGTGGTGCGGGTTCGGGGTGTCATCCACGATGACAACGGTTTTGATGCCCGCAGGCAGGTTCGCCGGCCAGTCGATCTCGTCAGTGGGCTCCTCGACGAGCACATGCGCACGCTGACCGCGCAGGCCGGTCTGGTCGTGCCGCAGCGGCGTGGGCTTCTGGCTGGTCATGTGGTGTCCTCCTGCTGATCCTGCAGACCGTCGTCGGGCCCTCTCATCGGCGGCAGATCGGGCGGATTGTCCGGATCGATTCCCAGATCTGCGTTCACACTGCCACGGCTGCGAGTGGAGCTGGCAACGATGGCCTCATAGATCTCGTCGCCGACGCGTCCCTTGGCGCGGTTTCGTTCCACCAGCTCGTCGAAGGTGGGATTCGGTTCATTGGCGTTCAGCCATTCAGCCATCTGCCGGTCTGCCATCAGTGACCGGGTCCAGGTGCGGATGGTCGCTCTCATCCCGTACATCGTCCTGGCCCGTTCCTCGGCACTGACACCGTCGCGCAGGAGTTGGTCCCGAAGCTCCCGCATCCGCAGCTCGTAGTTGGTGTAGACCGTGCGGGTCTCCTCGTCGGACAGGGTCCCCGCCGCGTAGTGGCTGTGGGTGGCACCGTCGATGATGGCCTGGTAGACGTCGTCACCGGTGAGTCCTTTGGCCTCGTACCGGGCAACCAGGTCCTCGAACGTCGGGGCACTCTCGTTCGCCGACAGCCAGTCCGCTGCCGGGCGGTTCTCCATCAGTTCCCGCGTCCAGGCCCGCAGCGAGCTACGCAGGCCTGCCAGGGTTCGGGCCCGGTCCTCGGCACTGAGGCCGTCGTGGATCATCTGCTCGTTGAGTGCCCGCAGTCCGAGTTCGAACTGCGAATACACCGCACCGGTTTCGATGTCGGTCAGGCTGCCCGGAGCCAGGCGGCTGTTGACGGAGGTGTCGACGATCGCCTCATAGATTGCGTCTCCGGTCAGTCCGCGCTCCATGTTGCGCGCGACAAGGTCCTCGAACGTCGGGTTGATTGTGGTGTGTGACAGGAACTCCGCGGCGTCCTGGTTGCTCATCAGCTGGTAGGTCCAGGTGCGCAACGAGTTCCGCAGGTCCGATAACTGCCTGGCACGTTCTTCGGCGCTGACGCCGGCCTGCACGAGCCGGTCATTGAGCTCACGCATCCGGAGTTCGCCGGCGCTGAACACCCCGATCGCCTGCCGTTCGGACAGGGTGCCCGGTGTGTGGTCGGGCAGGCCGAGTACGCGGGCCGGATCCGGTCCGGGATGGCCCCTGACGTCGCCAACCGAATCGGCGGCGTGCATGCCGAGCTGCAGCGGCACATCGTGCAGCGGTCGTAGCGCCTCACCGTTGTGGTCGAGGTAGCCGACAGCGGTGCGGTCCACTGCACTCTCGCCCCAGTACGGCGGCCATGGCGAGTACTGCCTGGTCCGCGGGTCGTAGAGCTGCACCCGCTCCCCGTCGGTGACGGCGAGGTAGGCGTGTCCACCCTGACGGCCTCCATCGGCTGCCCAGCGCGACACCACAATCGCCGACGAGCGGGCGGGCCTGCCCAACAGTTCTGCCTCGATCTCGGCATAGGTCGCGAACTGCGAGCGGGACTGCGCGGCCTCGAACAGGGCCCAGGCAGGCACGCCGGTGTTCGAGGGCGCGAAGGAAAGGTCGAAGGGCCTGCGGTACAGCGTCGACAATTCACCGGCCGCCCCGTAGGCGCAGTTGTCGGCGGTCGGGCGCGAAGCGGAGTCACGCCCGAACAGGTTCTGCAGCCACCCCTTCAGACCGGTCCTGGCCGGAGCAGCCGATGCCGCGTCCAGGTACTTGACGTAATGCACGCCGTTGCGACCGTGTACGGCCCCGGTGCCGTCGAGCAGGCGTTGGCCGAGATTCGGTTCTGCGGTGGTGGCCAGGTTCGCCAGGTCGATGGGTTCCGGCAGTCGCGGATTGCTCGGATCCAGCTGTTGCACAACCTGGTCCAGGAGAGCTCTGGCTTCGTCGCTGACCGTCTCGCGTAGCTGACGGGCCGACATCTTGACGCGGTCGAGCGATTCCTGCAGCTGGCGAGATCCGGGATCCCACGTGTAACCCCTTCGGGCCCAGGCGTAGCCGCCCTTGTCGTGGGTGGTGAGCTCGATGCGGTCGACACCCGAATGCACGTAGAAGCGTTCCAGCTCGGAGGTCAGGGCCTTCGAGAACCCTTTGCCCCGCAATTGCTCGTCATCGATGACCAAGCCGGTGTGAGCGGCGACCAGGTTGCCTTCACCATCCCTCTCGAACTGCCGCTGAATGGTGCCGATCTTGGTGTCGCCGTCGAAGATGCTCCCGGTGAGGAGAACGACGTCGGTCAAGTTCTCGTCGACACTCAGCTCAACGCGGTAGGGGCCGTAGCGGCCGGACAGGTCCTCGGCGAGCCTGCGGCCCCGGGCGTGGTCGGAGGCGTTGTCGACCACGTCACCCAGCGGCTCTGCGTACCGGGTGTCCACCAGGCGGGTGGCGGAGTCCTGCGCCCGGTACTCGGCCTGGCGCGCAAGGAAATCCGGATCTATCAGCGGGCCTTGGACATTGCCGACCATATCGGCGGCGTCGAGCTGTAACGGCACATCGGCGGTCATCGGCCCGACCGCAACGCCGTTGGTGCGCAGGTAACCGACAGCGGTCCGGGTCACCGCGTGCCGACCCCAGTGCGGTGGCCAGGGCGAATACCTCCGGGTGTGCGGATCGTAGAGCTGGACCTCGCCGTCGACCTTGACGGCCAGGTAGGCGTGACCGCCGTGGCGCCCACCGGCCCATTGCGATGTCAACACGGCCACCCGCAGCGACGGATCACCCAGCAACGTCGCCTCGACCTCGTCGTACGTCCCGAACCGCACGTCGGAGCCGACCGCCTGGAACAAGGCCCGGGCGGGCACACCGCGCCGCGACGGCCTGGCGTCCAGCCCGAACTTCCGGCCGAACAACGAGGTCAATTCTTCGGTGACCGTGACGGCACAGTTGGGCGGCCGACGCCATAGCGAGTTCCAGAATCGCCTGTCCCCCACCCTGTCCCCGGCAGGCTCGACCGTGCGCAGCAGCGGCGCCCGGCCGCTCCGGCCCAACTCGGTGCGGTGCTGCTCGAGCGCGACCAGCTCCTGATGCCCCGCAGCGATGCGACCGAAATTGGTCGACGCTTCCGGACTCAGGAAATATCCGCGCCGGGTCCCGCCGGTAGGCAGCCGGTTCGTCGCAGGAGGCGGTTCCGCGGTGACCCGCACCGCGCCGAAGGTATCCATCGCCGGGTCGGTGCCGAGACCGATGCCGAGGATCCGGCCATCGGAACCGGATGTGCGGCCGCCCAGTGCCGTGACCACGTCTCGAGCCGACGCCGCGACGAACACGTTGTCGGCACCGATGCCGAAGTCCCCGGCGTGGCGTACCGGGCCCGCCCCGGGTGACCCGACGAGCGATACGGTTCGGACCTGCCCGGCCAGTCGTCCGTCCTGCCCGGCGTAACCCGTGGTGGTCGATCCGTAGGAGTAGCCGAAGACATGGTTGCCGCTGAAATGGCTGCCGTCGCCGGCGAGGGTGTCGCGGGCCGCGTTGAAGGCCCGGATGTCGCTGTAGAGAACGTCTCCGCCGGCGCGGGCCATCCCGTGGCCGGCGGCCCGCACAATGTTCCAGCCGCTCGGCGCGTCGTATCCGATCCAGGCGATCGAGGCCGCCGACAAGCCCGGGTTCTCCTGCTGCACGGCCTGCAGATGCCGTAGCGCCGATGTGGTGTTGAAGCCCAGCAGTGAGTCCACCGAACTGGTCGCGCCCGGCACATGCCAGGACACCGAGTCCGCGGTGTACGGGTCGGCGCCGTAGCTCAGCACGGCGCGTCCGTCGCCGGACGGGTCGAAAGCCAGCAGCAGCGGCCCTTCTGTCCCGGCCTGCGCGGCGTCGACGCCTGCCTTACCCAGCGCGAGGTCGAGTCTGTCCATCCGGCGCAGGAGCTTCCGCTCGGCACGGCTCGGCCGTTCCCCGCGGTCAACCTTCGACCGGACTTGGTCGGCCTGCTCCCGCAACTGTTGCAGGACATTGCGGTTCGCGCGGTCACGGTCGGCCGCGGCGATGCCTTCGGCGTTGCCGATGTGCTGCGGGTACGTCTCGATGAGGGCGCTGCGCTGCTCGTCGGTCAGTCCGGACCACCATCGGGCGTTGTTGGCCGCCCGTGCTGAGGCTTCCTCGGCCGGCCCCAGCGGGTTGCGCAGTTCGTCGGGCCGCACCGGGGGTATCCGCCGCGCCAGCGCGTCGTCCGCCACCCGCTGCACCGCCTCGTTGCTCGCGGGTTCTGTTGGGGTGACAGCACTTCCGGGTTCGTCCCGACCGGCCTGCTCCCCCACCAGGGTCCCGGTCCGGCCCGGGTGGTCGGTGGCGACCCAGTCCACACCGAGATCCCTGGCGAACTGCACGTCGGCTTCGTCGTTGACCGTCCAGCAATAGGTGGCCAGTCCGCGCGCCGCTGCCGCGCCCACGAGTTCGGGAGTGTTGCGCAGGGTTTCGATCGATGGGCCGATCGCGGTAGCGCCGACCAGCCCGGCCAGATAGCGGGCCGACGGACCCAACAGCACCGTGGGGAGGTTCGGTGCGGCGCTGCGGACCCGCAACAGCGCATCGGGGTAGAACGAGATCACCGCCGCCGAAACCAGTTGGTCCGGGCCGGGATCGGCCAGCCCGTGACGTTCCAGCACCGCGACGACCTCGCGCTCGACCTTCCAGCCTCGTTGCGCAGGGTGTTTGGTCTCGATGAACAGTGTCACCGGACGTTCGGCATCCTGTGCCAGTTGCACGAACTCGTCCAGGGTCAGAATGCCGTGGCCGTTGTAGTCGAGCGCCTGCAACTCGGCCAGTGTCATGTCGCCGACCCGACCGGTGCCGTTCGATGTGCGGTCCACGGTCTTGTCGTGGATGAGCACCAACTCACCGTCTTTCGTGAGCCGGACATCGCATTCGAGGGCATCCGCGCCTTGCCGCAGCGCCTCCGCGTAGGCAGCCCGGGTCTGCTCCGGAAAGTCATGGGAAGCGCCCCGGTGGGCCACCACCTGCGTTCCGGAACGCTCGGCACGGTCGGATGGCGAGGCCTGTGTCACCACGTGGTTGCCGGTGAACGGCCCTGGCTCTCCCAGAGATTCGCGGGCGGCGTGGAAGGCGGACAACTCCTGGTGCAGCACACCCGTATCAGCGCCGATCCAGGCGATCGCCGCCGAGTCCTGCGCCCCGGTGGCCTGCAGCCCGTCGAGGGCACGGGCGGTCACAGTGCCCAGCTGGTCGATCGAGCCCCGGGCAGTCTGCCAGGTGACGTTGGCGGCGTGGTACGGGTCGGCGCCGAAGCTGATGACGGCGTGGCCGCCACCGTCGAACGCCGAGGTGTCCAATGCGAGCAGCAGTGGCGCGTCGAGGCCGGCCCGCGCCGCGTCGGCATCGGCTTTTCGCACCGCGAGGTCGAGCCGGTCGACGCGCTCCAGGAAGGTACGTTCTTCCCGGGTGGTCCGCCCGAACTGGTCGAGCTTCGTGCGGATGTGGTCGGCGCGGTCTCGATAGTGCTGCAGCGCATCGCGGTTCGCGGTGTCGCGATCGGCGGCCGGTCGGCGGTCGGTGTCGCCGTGCGCCAGAGGCTCGGGCAGTCCCTGCACCCTACCGATGGCGGATGCGGCGAACTGGTTGTGCCACCGTCCGCGGTGCACGGGATCGCCGTTGCGGTGGAGGTATCCGACTGCGGTCCGGGCCACCGCGTCCTGCCCCCAGTGCGGGGGCCACCCGGAATACTGCCGGGTGTGCGGGTCGTACAGATGCACCCTGCCGTCGATGTTGACCGCCAGGTACGCGTGGCCGACTGGCTGTCCCCCGCTCCAGCGAGAGGCCATCACCGCCATCGACCCCGAGGGCCGGCCCAGCAGCGTCTCCTCGATCTCCGCGTACGTCGCGAATTGGGCGCTGGACCCGAACGCTTTGAACATCGCCCGCGCGGGCGTCCCACGGCGTGACGGCGCCATGTCCAGCCGGATGTCCCGCCCGGTCCGTGCCGATACTTCCTGTGCCAGGTCCTGGGCACAGTCACTCCCCGGAGCCCACCGTGGGACGGCGTTCCGATTATGTGTGTCGGTCGGGTGCGCGGCGCCCGGATCGTCGTCGAGGCGCAGGAATGGTCGGCTCGCCGCGGGTTCGGTGGTGCGGGAATGGTTTCCGTCGACGGTACGGTGCGGCTCGCGGTGCACACCTTCGAAGTCCCCGGAGGCGATGCGGCCGATGTTGGTCAGCGATTCGGTGCGCACCGCATGCGACGGGGTGACCAGCCATTGCCGGGTGCCCGGCCCGTCGGTTTCCAGGTAGTCGAAGTACGCATTGTGGGTAGTCAGGGTGTCCTTGCGATCCATCGACGCGGGGAACTCCGCGCTGATGCGTTGCCCACCGAACGTATCCATCGCCGGGTCGGTTCCGAGTCCGATACCGAACCGGCCCCGCGAGTCCGACGTCCGCCCACCGAGTCCGGTGACGAAGTCCCGCGACGACGACGCGACGAACACCCGGTCGGTACTGATGCCGAAATCGCCTGCATGCTGCAGCGGACCCGCGCCCGGTGAGCCGATCAGTGTCACCGTGGTGATGTGGGGTGCCAGGCGGCCGCCTGCACCGGCGTAGCCCGTGGTGGTCGACCCGTACGAATGGCCGAACACATGGTGGCCGGTGAAGTGGCTACCGTCGCCGGCGACCGTGTCGCGCACCGCGTTGAAGGTACTGATGTCGGTGTAGAGCATCTCGCCACCGGCGCGGGCCAGACCGGGGCGTGCCACCCGGGCCGATGCGGAATCGTTCGGTGCGTCATATCCCAGCCAGGCGATCGAGGCCGCCGACAACGAGGGATTCTCGGTGCGCGTGGACTGCTGGATGTTCAACGCGCAGTGCATGATGTAGTCGAGCTTGTCCAGCTGTGAACCCAGGCCGGGCACGTACCACGACACCGAATCCGCCGTGTACGGGTCCGCCCCGAAGCTCACCAGCGCGCGACCGTCGCCACCGAATGCCCCCGGGTCCAACGCCAACAACAGCGGGTGGCCTTCCCCGGCTTGCGCAGACGCCACTTCGGCGCGCTGCATGGCGTTTCCGAGTCGATTGACCCTGCGCACGAAGTCCAGCTCGCGAGCGCTGAGTTTCTCACCGGCGTCGAACCTGGCCTGAACCGCCGCGGCCTGCTCGCCGTAGCGCCGCAGCATCTCCCGGTTGGCGGTGTCACGAACAGCGGCGGGAATGCCTTCGGCGTTGCCGATCTGATGGGGGTACGCCTGGACGAGGGCATGACGTTGTTGTTCGGTCAGCCCAGACCACCAGGCGGCGTTGGTGCGTGCCCGGGCCACTGCCCGCGGTTGCGAACCCGTCGGGTGGGTCAGATCGTCGATGGCCAGCGGTGGAATTCGTTGCGCCAGCGCCTCATCAGCCATCGCACGCGCTACGGGCGGCTCGATCTCACCCGCACGCCACCGCGGATTCCACGGCCTTCGCGGACCGTCGTGCTCTACCCGGGTATCGCCGTCCAGTCGCAGCGGCCGTCCGGCTGCCGGGTCGACCGTGCGCCCGTCGACAACACTGCGATGCTCCTCGAGGTCGAGCCTGTCGGTGCGGTCTGCGGCGATCCGGCCGGAGTTGGCCAGGGATTCGGCGCGCACCGGTGGACCGTCGCGCTGCGCCACATGGTGGTGATAACTCTTGTGCGTTCCGAATGTACTGGCGGTGTTCATCGACGCCGGGAACTCGGACGTGACCCGAACCGCCCCGAATTCATCCATCGCCGGGTCCATGCCCAGCCCACGCCCGGCGAAGCGGCCGTTCTGTTCGGCTCTGCGCCCGCCGAATCCGGTGACCGGGTCCCGCGAGGAGGATGCGACGAACACGTTGCCGTCGTCGAGCCCGAATTGACTGGCATGGTGCAGCGGGCCTGCGCCAGGAGATCCCAGCAAGGTCACGGTGCGGATCTGTGTCGCCAGGCGCGCACCCCGACCTGCGTAACTCACGGTGGTCGAACCGTAGGAGTGACCGAAGATGTGATTGCCGTTGAATCGACTGCCGTCACCGGCCACGGTGTCGCGCGCGACGTTGAAGGCCCGGATGTCGCTGCAGAGGATCTCGGCGCCGGCCCGCGCCAGTGCCGGGCTCAGTACCCGGCCGCTGGCCGCACCGTTCGGAGCGTCATAACCGATCCAGGCGATGGATGTCGCGGCCAGCGTGGGATTTTCGCGCATTGTCGACTGCACGTGGTTCAACGCATTGCGCATGTTCCCTTCGAGCTTGTCGACCGTGGTCGCAAACCCGGGCACCAGCCACGACACCGAATCCGCCTGGTACGGGTCCACACCGAAACTCACCACTGCCCGGCCGTCACCGCCGAACTCGAACGGGTCCAGCGCGAGCACCATCGGGCCGCCCACCCCGGCCTGCGCCGCATTGGCTGCCGCCGTCTGTAACGCGGCATCCAGCCGGTTCACCCGCAACAGATTGGCGAGTTCGTTCTTGCCCGGTCGCACCCCGCGGTCGATCATCGACTGCACGTGGTCCTGGAATCGCTTGATGGCAAGCCGGTTCGCGGCATCGCGGGCCGACGGCGCAATGCCCTCGGCATTGCCGATCCGCGCCGGATACGTTTCTATCAATGCTCGGCGTTGCGCGTCGGTCAGGCCCGACCACCACAGCGAATTGGCTTCGGCCCGCGCCGTCGCATCCCCGGCCACACCCAACGGGTTGACCAGATCGCCCGCCCCGACCGGCGGAACCCGCTGCGCCAGTGCCGCGTCCGCCACCGCACGGGCGGCAGGGGGCGGTGTCCGGCCACCGGACCAGTCGGGTTCGGTGACCACGTGCTGCGGGTCGACGTCGATGTCGGCATCACGCCACCGCGGATTCCACCAGTTGCGTCCCTGGCCGTCGTTGCGGGCCGCTGCGGGTTCGACGGTTTCCCTGCGGGTTCCGAAGAATTGCCCGGGCCGTTCCGCCATGGTGCGCGGTGATTCTGCGTCGAGGCGTTCGGTGTGCCCGGAGGCGATGCGACCCAGGTTCGCCAGTGATTCGGATGGAACCGCGTCAGCTGGAGTGACCAGCCATTGCCGGGTGCCCGGACCGTCGGTCTCCTGGAAGTCGAAATACGCGTTGTGGGTGGCGGTGGTGTCCTTGCGGTCCATCGATGCCGGGAACTCCGCGCGCATCCGCTGCGCACCGAAGGTGTCCATCGCCGGATCGGTGCCAAGGCCCCTCCCCAACCGGCCGGTTGAATCCGAGGTCCGCCCACCGAGGCCGGTGACGAAATCCCGCGAAGACGAGGCGACGAACACGTTGCCGTCCTCGAGCCCGAAATCACCGGCATGCTGCAGCGGCCCCGCACCGGGTGAGCCGAGCAGCGTGATCGTGCTGACATGCTGCGCCAGCCGGCCGCCGCGCCCCGCGTAACTGGTGGTCGTCGATCCGTAGGAATGCCCGAAGATGTGGTTGCCGCGGAACTGGCCACCATCCCCGCCGAATGCGTCCCGCGCGGCGTTGAACGCGCTGATGTCGGCGTGCAGGATGTCGCCGCCTGCCTCGGCCAAAGCCGGACTGCCGACCCGCACCGTCGCCGAGTTGTTCGGTGCGTCATAGCCCAGCCAGGCGATCGATGCCGCCGACAACGATGGATTTTCGGCCCGGGTCGACTGCAGGATGTTCAGCGCGCAGTGCATGAGGTAATCGAGCTTGTTGATCTGCGCCCCCATGCCCGGCACGTACCACGACACCGAGTCCGCGACGTACGGGTCGGCGCCGAAGCTCACCAGCACCCGGCCGTCGCCACCGAACGCGGGCGGATCGAATGCCAGGATCAACGGCTCCCCGACGCCGGCCTGCGCGGCCGCCACCGCCGCCCGCTGCAGCGCACTCTCGAGCCGTTTCACGCGCAGCAGGAAGTCGAGCTGGGTGTCCGTGGGCCGGGTGCCGGCGTCGATCTGCGCCTGAATATCGGCGGCACGGTCCAGATACTGTTGCACCACACGCCGGTTGGCGGTGTTCCGATCGGTGGCCGGAATGCCTTCGGCGTTGCCGATCTGATAGGGGTAAGCCTCGAGCAGAGCAGCGCGCTGCTCGTCGGTCAACCCCGACCACCAGGCCACATTGTCGCGGGCCCGTGCCGCCGCCTGCGGTTCATCTCCCAACGGGGTGACCAGATCGTTGATGCCGACCGCCGGGATCCGTTGTCCCAGCGCCTGGTCCGCCGCCACCTGCGCGGCCGACGGCTCGACCTCGCCCGGATGCCACCGCGGGTTCCAGCGCCGCCGCTGCGCCGGCTGATCGGTCTCGGTGTCACCGTCGAGCCGTAACGCGCGACCGTGGGCCGGGTCGACGGTCCGTCCGTCGACGACCGTCCGGCGCCTTTCGCCGTGCAGCCTCTCGGTGTGCCCGGCGGCTATCCGGCCGAAGTTGGCCAACGATTCCGTGCGCACCCGTGGATCGGCGTCGCCGTCCATGTACCGGTAGTAGCTTCGGTGCGTGCCGACGCTGTCGGCATTGTTCATCGAATCCGGGAACTGCGCAGTGATCCGAACCGCGTCAAAGTCTTTCATCGCCGGATCCATGCCCAGGCCGCGCCCCGCGAATCGACCGTCCTGGCCGGGCACGCGCCCGCCCAGGCCGGTGACCGGATCCAGCGAGGAGGATGCGACGAACACGTTGCCGGGGTCCAGCCCGAACTCGGCGGCATTGCGCATCGGGCCCGCCCCCGGCGAACCCAGCAGCGTCACCGTCCGGATGTCGTCGGCGAGCCGGCCATCCCGCCCGGCATAGCTCGCCGTGGTCGAGCCGTACGAGTGGGCGAAGATGTGGTTTCCGCGGAAACTGCTGCCGTCGCCTGCCACGGTGTCGCGCGCCGCGTTGAACGCCCGGATATCGCTGTACAGAATCTCGGCGCCCCGGCGGGCGAGTTCAGGACTGACAACCCGCCCGGTAGCCGCACCGTTCGGCGCGTCATAACCGATCCACGCGATCGACGTCGCCGCGAGCCCCGGGTTCTCCTGCAGCGTCGACTGAAGGTGGTTCAGCGCATTGCGCATGTTCCCTTCGAGTTTGTCGATCGTCGTGGCAAACCCAGGTACCAACCAGGACACCGAATCCGCCTGATACGGATCCGCACCGAAGCTCACGACCGCCCGGCCATCGCCACCGAACGCCGGCGGATCGAACGCGAGGACGAGCGGCGCGTCCATGCCGGCCTCTGCCGCTTCACGTCCCATCGTCTGCAACGCAGCGTCCAGGCGGTTCATGCGCAACAGGAACTTCTGTTCCGGCTTGGTCAGCTTCTCACCGCGGTCAAGCTTTTGTCGTACGTGGTCTCTGGCGCGCTGCAAGGCAGTACGGTTCGCCAGATCGCGGGCGGCAGGCGGGATGCCCTCGGAGTTGCCGATCCGCGCCGGATACGTCTCGGTCAGCGCGTGCCGCTGTTCCTCCGACAGGCCCGCCCACCACCGCGCGTTGTCCTTGGCGCGGGTCCGGGCATCCTCCGCCACACCCAGCGGGTTGACCACATCGGCAGCCCCGGCCGGCGGAATCCGGTGCGCCAACGCCTCATCCGCGATCGAACGGATGCTCTGGACGGGACTCGGGGGTGACGGCGGCGGATCGACATGAGCCTCGGCGGGAGTCTCAGTTCCCCGATTCGCGCCGAAAGCCTCCGCCCATGGGTTGGCACCGAGGCTCACATCGACGATCGGAGTCCGCCCGGCCGCGGGCAGGTCGCGCGAAGACGATGCGACGTGGACGTTGTCGGCCCCGATCCCGAAATCGGCGGCACGGCTCACCGGTCCGGTTCCCGGCGAGTCGCTCAGGGTGACGCTGCGGATATCGTTGGCCAGACGGCCATCTCGACCGGCATAGCCAAGGGCGGTGGTGCCGTATCCGTGTGCATGGATACGGTTTCCGGTGAAGTGGCTGCCGTCGCCGGCCCAGGTGTCGCGGGCCGCGTTGAACCCTCGGATGTCGCTGTAGAGGATCGCGCCGCCCTCCCGCGCGGACCGGTGTCCTGCTGCCCGCCAACCGCTCCATCCACTCGGGGCGTCATAGCCGAGCCACGCAATCGAGGCGGTCGACTGCCCCGGATTCGCCCGGAGCGTGGTCTGCAGGTGGTTGAGTGCGGCGTCCATGCAGGTGCCGATCCGGTCGATCGTGGTGCCCTGCCCGGGCACGTGCCACGTCACCGAATCCGCCTGATACGGATCGGCCCCGAAGCTGACGACCGCCCGGCCGTCACCGCCGAATTCCGATGCGTCGAAAGCCAACAGCATCGGCGCGTCGACGCCGGCCTGCTCCGCGCGGGTTTGGGCGTCGGTGAACGCGCCCTGGATCCGGTCCAGCCGGGCCAGCATCCGGCTCTGACTGCGGGTCAACCGCTGGCCGCTGTCCCGCCAGGACTGCAACTGCCGGCGTTGCTCGTCCAGTACCCGGGTATTCGCCTCATGCCGGGCGGCCGGTGGGATGCCCTCCGCGTTTCCGATGTGCTGCGGGTGCACGTCGATAAGGGCCCGCTGCTCGGCCCCGGTCAGCCCGGCCCACCAGGTCGCGTTGGCGCGCGCCCTGGCGTCGGCCGACTCCATCAGTCCCAGCGGGTTCCGCAGGTCCCCGGCGTCGACCGGAGGCACGCGTTTTGCGAGCGCGTCATCGGCGACCTGGCTCTGTGGTGTGACGTCGCGCCACTGTTCGCCCGGCGTCTGGTCACCAGCGCCCTGCACGT
This sequence comes from Mycobacterium appelbergii, assembly GCF_032883035.1. Taxonomy (NCBI): domain Bacteria; kingdom Bacillati; phylum Actinomycetota; class Actinomycetes; order Mycobacteriales; family Mycobacteriaceae; genus Mycobacterium; species Mycobacterium appelbergii. The sequence goes on along the minus strand of NZ_JAMQTH010000001.1, from coordinate 790,827 downwards.
CGCCGACCGCAATTGCGGCGGCGAGATCGTCGGGGCGACGCCCCAACTCATGCACCGGATTACCTTGTTGGTCAAGGTAACCGACGGCGGTTACCGATACGGCGCTCTCACCCCACGACGGCGGCCAGCCCTGACGCTCGCCGCGGTGGAGCAGGTACACGTCTTTACCGTCGAATATCGCCACATACGCATGCCCGCCCTGGCGTGCTCCATCGCCTGCCCACGCCGACGTGATGACCGCGGCCGAACCGGGTTCCATGCCCCGCAGCGTGGCCTCGATCTCGCCGTAGGTGGCGAAGTCTGCTCTGGAGTTGGTGGCCTCATACAACGCCCGCGCGGGCATTCCCGTGGCCGACGGTTCCCCGGTGACCGGGTAATCCCGGCCGAAGTGCGCCGACAGATCATCGGTTGCATCGAGGACGCAATTCTGATCGCCAGGCGTGGAAGTACCGGTTTCGGTCAACTCCGGCGCCACGTCTGCGGGCGTGACGTCATTGCCTGTGTCCTGGGCAGAGTCCTGGACGCGAGCGGCAGGCACCCCCGCAACCTCCGCCGCAGCCGGCCGTGCGCCCGGAGGTGTGTCGCCGGTCGTCGGCGGCTTCGAATCAGGTTGTTTTTCAGTTGATTTGGCAGTTTGTTCGGGCGCGAGGGAAGGCGTGGTGTGGACCGGCCTGGGTGCCGCGGCGGGCGATACCGTATTCGTCAACGGTGGGGCACCACTGACTGCGGGGGTCTGCGGCGTGGGAGTTTCCGGTGTGGACACCTGCTGCACCGGATCAGCGGGCGCGTCCACGACATCTGCATGCTGTGCGGCTTCGACATCGCCGGCGACGTCGGCCTGCCCGGGATCGGCTGACGCCGGTTCTGCCGACGCGGGCTCGGCAGCTACCTCTGCCTGCGGTATATCCGTCGCCGAAACGTCTGGTGTCGGGCTGACGACATCTGGGTCCGGGCTGAGGGTTGCGGTGTGGTCAGGGCCGCCGTCGGGAGTTTCTGCCGAACCACTGTTGTGGTGATCACTGTTGTCGTGCTGCGGTTCTGACGTGTGCTGTTCGTCAGCCGAGTCGGCCGGCGCAGCCGGGGTTTCAGTATCGGACGGGGTGTCGGATGTGGTATCCGCCTTGTCCGGTGTCTCCGCGGATTCGTGATCCGTGGTCTCGTCCACACCACGGTGTTGTTCACCGTTTCGGGACGCAGACTTCGATTCAGCCTGCGGTGCAACGTTATTCGTCTGGCTGCCACCACCGCGTCCGAGCCCCGCCTTGGGCGGGACGGCCGACTGCCCGGCGGGATCATTCTGCGAGGTGCGGCTGGTGTCGGTCTCGCTGTCGTCGTCGCCGTCACGACGGCCGGTGTCGAGTTCTCCCTCCGGGTTCTCGCCCCGTAGACCGAGATTCGGCGCATCGGGCCGCACCGGGCCTGCCGGATTCGTCTGGTTGGTCTGCGTCGACGCATGGCCTCCGCCGATGCCGTTGAGGCCACCGATGCTCGTGCTGGTCGAACTGGCGATGATCGACAAGGTGTCGAACTCGCCTCCGACCGACAAAGTGCCCGCCACGTTGCCCGCCACCCCTGCGGTGAACATCGTGGTTGCGCCCTTGGCCGCAGCGGTGATCCGGTTGCGGGCGGGCCCGAGTCCGTGCGCAACCGGCACAGCGCTGGCCCCGCCCGCTCCACCACCGACCGTCGAGGCGATCGCGGTCTGCTTGAACCGGTCCCACCGGTAGCCGGCATGCCCTTTCTGGGCTTGGTAGCCCTGGACGATCCCTTCTTGAAGCAGTCCCTGGCCGAGTTCCTGGAAAGATTCCTTCACGGCTTCGTGCGCAAGCTGCTTGACCATCGTCCGGGTCAGCAGCTCGGCCATCTTCTGCCCGACACGCCGCACGGCCCACGCGACGATCGCGCGTATCCACGCGGTGATCGTTGTCTCGATGACGGGGATCGCCGCCGTCGACGCCCCGAACGTTGCGCTGGACATGGCCAGGCTGTAGGAGATTTCAGCGGCGGCGAGCGCCAGTCCGACAATGATCGACAGCTTGCTGTATTCGATCTCGGAGCTGAAATTGGTTGCGCCCTCGCCCATTGCCGATACACCCTGGGCAAGCTTGTCCACGGTGTAGTCGCCGTCGAACAGCATGTTGAACTGGCGCTGCGCAGCCTCGGCGGTGTCGCCGGACAGTACCGACATCGTCTCTCCGCGGACCCTGCTCAGGTCCGGGATGAGGTCCTGCAGTGCTTCGGCCGCAGCTTGATAGTGCTCACCGATCAGGCGCGTGCGGGTTTCGCTGCCTTGCGGCCACTCACCACCCGCGAGGTATGACACCCACTGGTACTCGGGCGGGATCTGGATGTCCATGAGCGAATAGGCATGGCGGGAGGCCTATCTGGCACTCCGACCGTCGGTACCGGCGCTACGCCTGGTCGTCTTGCTCGAAGGAGTCCGCAGAGCCCTTCAAACCGTCCGCATAATAATCGAGCAGATCGGTCTTGACCACCACGGAGCCGTCGACCCAATCACGTTGCGCCAGATGCCCTTGCTCACCTTTCGCAAACCCGTTACCCATCTTGTCGTCACCCCACGCGGCACCCTCGGCCGCCAGATTGGCCTGCAGGGACGACAGCACGCCCTTCATCCTGATGCTGACATCGTTCAGATGTTTCGACGTCGCTCGCAGGTCGGATGGTGCGACTCCAAACTCGTCAGGCATCAGTTCAACTCCTCACGGTGGGAAATGCGGATTCGTCGCGACCATCGTCCTCTGGCCCGGGCGGCACCCCGAGCGCGTCATCGTTGCCGAATACGGATCTGGTCAGGTCGCGCAGATCGGGCGCGCCGTCCACGATGTCCGACAGCGGGGGCATCATCCTGCGTCGTTCGTCGATCGGGACCATCAGGGCAGCCGCCCGCTGCGCTACGAGTTGCGCAGCGGACTGAGCAGCCGAGGTGACATGGCCGCCGAGTTCTTCGAGTTCATATTCCTCGAGATACGACTCGTCGACCACGGTTTCGATGACATGGCCTCGCGCGTCGACCGTCACCGCGACCAGACCGTCGGCCGCCTCCGCGCTGGCGGTGAGCTGGGCCTGCTCCCGCTGCACCGCTGCAATGTCGGCCATCTGTTCGGAGACCAGTGCAAGCACTTCGGTCATTTGATGCCTCAGGGCATCGTTGCTCATCTGCCTCACCTCGCTGGAATCGGATCAGTCTTCCAGATCCGAAATAGCGTCGCCAAGGAGTTACCCGAATTCGATTTGCATTTCCCAGCTTTGGGAGAATCCAGGCAAGGTGCCATGAAATAGCCATTGCTGCAGCACCGCTCGCCGAGCGATTTGCCGTCACCGGCCGAAGACTCGGATTTCCTGGAGCGGGTTCACCGCGCACCGATAGCTCGCGGCCTCACGAGCATCGGACGGATACTTTGCCCCGGGGAGGATCCGATCAGCGTTGGTGGCGCCCGCCGCCCAGTCGGGGGAACTTCTCCGCCACGGCTCCGGCCAGATCCAGATACGCCTCGAAGGTGGCCGGGTTCAGCAGGTCGAAGTCGACGTCGGCGCCCTCGGCCAGATGCGGGTCGAACGGGATCATGTGCACCGAGCGGCAACGCGCCTCGAAGTGCTCGTAGACCTTCTCCAGCTTCAGCTTCACCGACCCCGGGCGGGATGCGCTTAGCACCACATGCGCATCACGGACCAGCGCCGAGTGACCGTGCTGCATCAGCCAATCCAATGTCGCCGACGCACTGCGCGCCGCGTCGATGGCCGGTGAGGAGACCAGCACGATGGTGTGCGCCAGATCCAGCACTCCGGCCATCGCGGAATGCATGATCCCGGTGCCACAGTCGGTGAGAATGATGTTGTAGTAGTGCCGCAGGATGTCGACGGTATGTCGGTAGTCGGATTCGCCGAACACCTCCGATACCGCAGGCTCCTGCTCGCTGGCCAGCACTTCCAGCCGACTGCCCGCCAACCGGGTGTGTCGGCGCACGTGGGAGTACCGGTCGATGTCGGGATCCGAGAGCAGATCGCGCACCGTGGACTGACTTGACCCGTCCCGGACCCGTTCGGCCAGCGTGCCCCGATCCGGATTGGCGTCGACCGCGATGACGCGGTCGTTCCGCATCATCGCCAGGGCCGACCCCAGCCCCAGAGTGGTGGTGGTCTTGCCGACACCGCCCTTGATCGACAGGACGGCGATGCGGAAGTCCCCCGCGATGGGCGCACGGATCTGGTCGAGCAGTTCTTCTCGCCTGCGCTCCTTGCGCGACTCGCCCGGGTTGACGCGGCCCGCACTCGCACGATGGACGGCACGGCGCCATCCGTTCTGGGGCGCCGAGCGCGCCCGGTTCAAGATGCCCGCATCGTCCAGCGACGGCGGCGGCGCCGAGAACTGCGCAGGTCGCGGTGGTGCTTCCCAGCCCGCCGGTGGCGGCGGCGGTACGAAGCCGGGAGGAGGCGGCAGCCAGCCCGGCGGCGGCATGGGTGGTGGGGGCATCGGGGGCGGTGGTGGCGCCGGATGCAGCATCGGCGGTGGCGCGGGGGCCGGATCTTCCGGCTCGGGTACCGAAGCCGGAGCCGACTCCTCGACCTCGAACCGCTCGGCGAACTCCCGTGACCCGATCGAGCTGTGCAGTTGCCAGGGCGGCGGGGCGAGGCGGCGCACGGGTTGCTGTGGCCGTGGCTCAACGGGGTGTACCACCGGCAGGGTGTCCGTCACGTCATCGACGTGCGGCGGCACCGGGTCTTCCTCTGCCGGCGGCACCGGGTCTTCCTCTGCCGGCGGCACCGGGTCTTCCTCTGCCGGCGGCGCCGGGTCCTCGGCGGGCGGCGCAGCGTCTTCTGGCTGCGCGGCGCCGTTCTGCTGGGCCGACCGGTGCGCCGCGATCTGTTCGAGCAGAGCCGCCGCGCGGGCCTCCACCTCGTCGAGTTGACCCGGCGCCAGGTCGTCGAGTGACGCGGGCTCGTCAATCGGCCGCATCTCGTCCGGCATCATTCCCCTCGCGATCGGCGCTGGAGTTCGCCCCCGATCGTACGGATCACTCACCTGGTCCGCCGCCGGGCCGCAGCGACCGCCACTGCCGCCACCATCACCAGGAGCGCGCAGGCGGTGACGCCGAAGACGATCTGGCGTGCCCGCGCGTTACCTGGGTCCGGTGCCGGTGGACCGCTGATCGGCGTCCCGGCAACCGCCTGCCGGTCCCGGGCATCCGGCGGGAGCTGATGGGTCAACGCGGCGACCGGGTCCACCACCCCGTATCCGGTGGCCTGGTTGGGCCCCGTCCCGGGGGTGCGGGCCGTCCGCTCGACCAACTCCATGACCTGACCGGCGCTCAAGTTGGGGAACCTCGACCGGATGAGCGCGACCACGCCCGATACGAACGGCGCCGCGAAGCTGGTTCCGTTCAACGGCGCCAGCCCGTCTTGACCGAGCTGTCCGTTGCTCAGACCAGGTCCGTCGACATCCAGGGAGGTGATCCGTTCCCCCGGGGCCGCGACCGACAGCCACGGACCGTGCAGGCTGAAATCGGCCGGCGTGGCCGATGTGGTCACCGCGCCGACCGTCAGGACGTAGTCGTCGAACCAGGCCGGGCTGGCAATGGTCGTGACACTGCTCCAGCCGCTGTCCAGCGGCTGGTTCGGGTCGGCCATGGTGTTCTGCGCTTTGCACAAACCCTGCGCATTGAAGTTTCCGGCCGCGGCCACCACAACGACGTTCCGCTCGAATGCGTCGCGGACCGCACGGCCCAACGCCCGGTCATCCAAACCCCCGGCCACTGGAGCGCAGGCCACCTCAGACAAGTTGATCACGGTCGCACCGAGATCCACCGCCCGCGTGATGGCGAGTGCCAGGGTCTGGGTGTTGCCGTAGCCGATCGACGTCGCGTTGGGATCCTCGTTCTGGCCGCTGCTGGTGCCTGCCACGCTGTAGGCGCCGCTGTTCTGGCGGATCGACACGATCGTGGCGTCGGGGGCGACCCCGACGAAGCTGTCGCCGTCGGAAGGCGCCGCAGCGATGATCCCGGCCACCAGGGTGCCGTGCGCATCGCAGTCGACCAGTCCGTCGGTGTTCGACACGTAGTCGCCGCCTGCCTCCAACGCGGGCAGTCGCGGGTGCGGATTCACGCCGGTGTCGATCACCGCTACCTTCTGCCCCGCGCCGCGCGAAAACCGCCATGCCCGGCGGTATTCCAGCATCGCGTCGGCACTGGTCTGCTTCGCGAAATCGGTGCCGGGCAGCACTCCGGTGGGGATGCCGCAGATCGCCTTCAGCTCGGTCGGCTGCGCCGGACCCACCGGGCCGACCGGCGGCGGGCCCGGTTCCACGACGGGCGGTGCGACCGCACCGGCCGGCGGTGCGCCAAAACCGGCCACGGTCAGCGTCAGCACCACTGCTGCCAGCGCGCCGCAACGCCGAGCACTCACGACAAGCCCAGGCGTTCGTAGATTCCGAACGGCCACAGTGCCAGCGGTATGACCGCCGCCACGGCCACATACTCCAGATGCACCGCGGCGGACCGCGCCAGGGTGAACCGGCGACTGCCCGTGGCGGCGACGCCCACCACCGCCCCGGCGACCGCCAGTGCCCCGACCACCCCGAGCGCGGCGAACTGCAACGGCCGGGAACCCGATTGCGCCTGCACGCATGTGATCAGCACCAGTGCGAGGGCAGGCACTGCGAGCGCAACCCGTTCGGGCCAGGTTGCCGGCCGACGGCTGCGCAGTGCGAGCACCGCGGCGCAGACCAACGCGAAAGCGAAAGCCGCCCAATCTGGATCGACCCGCATCAACATCGTGGCGCCGACCAGGACCACACCGGCCAGACCGGCCAACAGACCGGACCGGGTCAACACGGCGGAGCGGACCCTGGCCCAGACCTCTTCGGCGCTGGGCATCGGGGTCGGCGGTTCGATTTCGGCCGCGGTGAACGGGTCCTGCCTGCGCGCAGCATCGGAAGGTTGTGTCGGCACCGGGATCTGGCCCCACCGTGCGGTGAGGACGGGTACGGCCAGACAACCCAACACCGCGACCGCGGCCGCCGCCGTGGCCAGTACGTCGACGCGGACGCCCACCGCCCGACCCGCAAATACCAGCAATGCGAACACCAATGGCACCGATATGCAGACGTAGGCCCAATGGCCCGCGCGGATCACCCGGTAGTAGGCCGCGATCAACGCCAGCACCACCGCGCAGGCCGCCGCGAGGCCGATATCGCCGTAGTGCGCCGCCAAAACCCAACCGACGGTGGCGCTCAGCGTGATGACCGGCGCGGCCGTCGCACTGGCGATATCGGTCCGGCCCAACAGTCGGCACACGAGTGCGGCACCGGCGCCCAACCCGACCGTGGTCAGCGCCGCACCGGCCACGACCATCGGGCGATGTCCGGACATCTCGGGGGCCAACAGGAGCAGGACCCAGACCGCGGTGCACAACCACAAGCCGGCGAAAGCCATCATCCGTGCCGACGCGGCATCCCATGCGGCATATGCCGCCCTGTTCAGACGTGCAGCCGCGTCGACGACGTCATCGTAGAGAGTCGGCGGCGACAACGCGCGGTGAGCGGAGAGCCGCAGCAGCTCACCGTTTTCCACGCCCGCCTCGCGCAGCGTCCGATCGGGATCCAGGACGGCGGGCCCGGTCCCAGCCCGGTCGGCACGGCTGAGTATCCAGAATGTCCGTCGATCGTCACGATCGAGGGTGTCACCGCCACGCCCGGTGTCGCGGGACCTGATCAACCGCGCCAATTCGGCAAGGAACGCCGCGACCGGCACGTCCGCCGGCAGCGCGACGTCGAGTTGGGTGCGACCACCGACCACCGAGACGCGGATCGCCTGCGGCGCCGCCGACACCACCCGTAGCTCACGAAGCTCGCCGATCCCTGTCACAGGTCAGCCATCCTGGACAACTGGACGATGCCACTGCGGGTGCTGCGCGAGATCAGCATGCCGCGACCGGGAGGCATCGCGGTGGCCTTGTACCCGCCGAACAGGCCGCCTTCTTCCTTGCTGCCGCTCATCACCAGACCATTGCAGGACAGGTCTTTCAGACGGCCGACGATCGGATCCATCATCGCCCGCCCGGCGCCGCCGCTGCGGCGCGTGACCACGACGCGCAAACCGATGTCGCGGGCCTGCGGCAGATACTCCACCAGCGGGCCGAGCGGGTGGCTCAGCGATCCACCCGGGATCAGGTCGTAGTCGTCGATCATCACGAACAGGTCCGGCCCGGACCACCAGGACCGCTCCTTGAGCTGCTGCTGCGTGATGTCGTTGGGCGGCATGCGTTCTTTCAACGCCCCTGCCAGCGCCGTCATCAAGTCCGTACACGACTGCGGGGCAGTCGCGTAGCCGCCGAGGTACTCCTCGGGCACCACGCCCAGCATGGAGCGGCGGAAGTCGACGAGGATGATCTTGGCCTCGACGGGAGTGGCGTTCTCCATCACCCCGGCCGCGATATTGCGCAGCAGGCCGGTCTTGCCGCATTCGGTGTCGGCGAACGCGACCAGATGTGGTTGTGCATCGAAATCCAGTACCACGGGCGCGAGTTCGTCCTCGTTGATCCCGATCGCGATGCGGGATTTGCTCAGCGCTCCGGCGTCGCGGGCGACGCGCACCACTTCGGTGCGGTCCACATCGTGGGGCAGCATCCGGACCCTGGGCGCTTCCCGTCCGTCGTAATGGGCGCACACGGCCTCGACGGCGCTCGCCACCCCTGCAGGCAGGTCTTCCACCGTCGATTGGGAGTCGAGTCGCGGTAGACCGATCAGGATGTGCAGCCGTTCGGAATTGATACCGCGGCCGGGACGGCCGATCGGCACCAGTTCGGCGGCGCGGCGCGCCACTTCGCTGTCGATCGGGTCGCCGAGGCGGAGCTCGATACGGGTACCAAGCATGTCCTTGACGGCCGGGCGGATCTCCATCCACCGCGAAGCGGAAATTGCCAGGTGAACGCCGTAGGACAGCCCTTGAATGGCCAGCGATTGCAGGACCGGGTCGAGTGACTCGAAGTCACTCTTGATCGAGGCCCAGCCGTCGACGACCAACACCACATCGCCGAACTTGTCCTGGCTCAATGGGTCTCGGGCAGCTTCGGCCGGCGCCAGGGTGGCCAACTGCGCCTTGCGCTGCCGGAAGTCGCGCATGGATTCGATACCGAGGTCACGGAACAGTTGCTCACGGGAGCGCAGTACCCCGGCCACCTCGGCGACTGTGCGCCGGATGGCATCGGCATCCATCCGGCCCGCCACTCCGCCGACGTGCGGGAGTTTCGCCAGGCTTGTCAGGGTGCCACCGCCGAAGTCGAGGCAGTAGAACTGCAGTTGCTCGGGAGTGTGCGTGGCCGCGGCACCCATCACCAGCGTGCGCAGCGTCGTCGACTTGCCCGACTGCGGCCCGCCGACCACCGCCACGTTGCCCTGGGCACCGGCCAGATCGACCATGAGCACGTCGCGGCGTTGATCGTAGGGTCGGTCCACCACACCCATGGGCATCCACAACTGCCCGTTGATGTTCTGCGGCGAACTCCAATCCGATTCCGGCAGGAGCTCGTTGACGGCGGGGCTGTCATCCAGCGGGGGCAGCCAGACTTCGTGCGCGGGTCTGCCGTGCCCGCGCAACCGACTCACCACCATCCCGAGCAGCGTGGTCTTGCTCGGCCCCGACGCGGCGGGCTCGGGTTCCACGTCGGGGGCTGCCGGCCGGGGGGCGGCAGCGGTGGGCACCGGATCTTTCTTGACCGGAGTCGCCGTGAACAGCTTGGGCGCCAATGCGCCCAGTTGGGTGATTCGCCCGGCCCGCGCCAACACCCGTGGCCTGACGTACTCCCCCGAGACATAGCTGGCGTTGAACCGGATCGGTTCCGAGGCATCGCATTTGAGGAACGCCGAACCTGGCACGCTGGGCAGGTGGTAGGCGTCCGGCACGCCCAGCACGCTGCGCGATTCACCGGCCGAGAACGTCTTGAGGCCGATCCGGTAGGACAGGTGCGAGTCCAGGCCCCGCAACTTGCCTTCCTCCAGCCGCTGCGAGGCCAACAGCAGATGCATGTGCAGCGAGCGGCCCAGCCGGCCGATCATCACGAACAACTCCGCGAAATCAGGCTTCTGGGAGAGCAACTCGGAGAACTCGTCGACCACGATGAACAAGGCAGGCAGCGGCTCGAGATCGGCGCCACCGGCACGCGCGCGTTCGTACTCGGTGACGTTCGGGAAGTTGCCTGCGGACCGCAGCAGCTCCTGCCGCCGGTTCATCTCACCGGCGAGCGCGTCGCGCATCCGGTCCACCATGGTCAATTCATCTTCGAGGTTGGTGATGATCGCGGCGATGTGCGCGATGCCGTCCAGGCCGAGGAAGGTGGCTCCGCCCTTGAAGTCCACCAACACCAGATTGAGCGCTTCGGGCGAGTGCGAGGTGATCATCGACAACACCAGCGTGCGAAGGAACTCCGACTTCCCCGAGCCGGTGGCGCCGATACACAGCCCATGCGGCCCCATCCCGAATTCGGCTGACTCCTTGATGTCGAGTTCGATGGGCTGACCGTTCGGGGTGATGCCGATCGGCACCCGGAGCCGTTCCCGCGCCGAACGCTGCCGCCACACCTGCTCGGGCACGATTCCCGCGGCGTCGGGGATTTTCAGCAGCGCCATCAAGCCGGGGTCGGCGGCTCTGGAATCCGCTTCCAGGCTGACGATGTGAGCGGCATTCGCCGGCCGGAAGCGTCCGATACGCCGTGCGGTGGTCTCGGCCTCGGCGATCGTGATCGTGTCCGGCGTGGCGAACCGTTCGACACCGGCTGCGGTCCTGGCGGCCACGTCGTCGTCTTCCACCACCAGCTGCAGGCTGCGTCGCGCTGTCGCGCCGTCGCGCGGGCCGTTCAGGTCGAGCAGCGTCACGCTGTCCATGCCTGCATCGGTGATCAGCTGCTCATCACCGGTGACGAAGCCGTCGTCGAGCACCACGACAAGTTGCTTGAGTCCCTGGGTGGGCTGTGCGTTGCGGGTGAACCGGCCCCGTTCGGCAAGTTCGCCCGCAAGTGCGGTTTCCAGCAGTTCCAGCGTCGGGAACAGCAGGCGCATCGAACCCATCCCGTCGCGGGTTACGGAGTGCTGGGCGTGTGGCAGCCACTTGACCCAGCTCCAGTTCTCACCGTCGGGATTGGCCGTGACGATCGCGACCTGCACATGATCTGGGCCGTGAAAAGTGCAGAGTTCCAACACCATCGAGCGCACCAGTTGCTGTGCGAGCTTGCGTTGCCCCTCGAAGGTGATGGTCGGGAACGCGCGCAGCGACACCGCGGTGGGCAGCGCGTGCACCACCGAATGGGTCTTGACGAACCTGCGCAGCGCCACCGTCGACACGGGTTCGAGATCCTCCGGCGGACCGGTCTCGGGCGCCAGCAACCGGGTCGCGAGGCGGTGTGTCCCGATTCCCACCCGGACGTGGCAGTAGTCGGCGTCGGTCGGGCGGCGCTCCCACATGCGGCGGGTGCCGACCACATCGGCCAGCGCGCGTGGGTCAGGATGGCTCCACTCCAGCGCCGTCCGTTGTTCCTCGCCGGTGACATCGGCTTCCTCGCGAAGGTTCGCTAAGTAACTGAAATAGTCCTTGCGTTCCTCGTTGAGTTCGGCGGCGGCTTTGCCCGTCCGAGCGCCGCCGCCCATGAACATGCCGACCATCGACATGACCATCATCATCGGAAAGATCAGAAACATCGGGCTTCTGGCCATGTCCCGGCCGCCGACCGTGATCATCAACGCGATCATCCCGATCACCGCGACCAGCATGACGAACGGCATCAGCCGCAGCAGCAGGTTGCCGGGGATCGCCCGGGGCACCTCAGGTGGCGGGGCCAGGTTGACCTCACCGCCGGGCATGCGCGGCGGCGCCACCCGTAAGCGGCGGACGAAACCCTGCGTACTCAACCTTCCCTCCCCGGAAGTTGCGCAGACGAACGGCTGGGTATTGTCGGTGCGGAGCAATCCCATTGCGCAGGAGGCCGACCGGATTGTGACTTTACCGTCCTCGTTGTCAAAACTTGAGTCGGAGCTGGATCCGGACGCCGAATCCGAACCCGAACTGAGCCGGCTGACCCTGGTGGTCGGTGGGCTGAACATCGACGTCGGCCTGCCCGCCCACGTCAGCATCGCCCAATACATCGTCGACGTCATCGATATCGCGAACGAGCAACTGGCGGCGCAACCGCCCGACGACGGCGCCGCGGACTTCACCTCGATCGAATTCGACACCACCGACGGGCAGTGGACGCTGGCCCCGTTGGGCGGTGATCCGATCGATCCGGGCCTTACGCTGGCCGAGTCCGGGGTCTACGACGGCGACTTGTTGATGATCCGTGCCGTGGATCAACCGGTCAGCCCGTTGCTGTTCGACGACGTCGACGACACAAGTGCCACCGAGATGCCACTGCGCAATGTGCGAGTGTGGTTCGCCGACAACGCGAACACCGTGGCCTGCTTCAGTGTGGCCCTGGCCGCCACCACCACGCTGGCCGGGATGTCGGCACGGTGGGCCGCCGAACCCGCGGTGCCCGCTGCGGTGCTCGCCCTCGGTGCCCTGGGTGTGCTCCTGGCCTGCGTGATCGCACACAAGCCTGCGGCCGCGGCATCGGCCTGGATCGCCGCGGTGTCGATGCCACTGGTGTTCACCGGCTCGCTCTACCTGGTGCCCGGCGGGCACGGCACGACATCGCTGCCCATGGCATTCGCACTGACCGCGCTCAGTTCGCTGTTGGTACTCCTGATTTCGGGTACCGGTTCGGCCGTGCACACCGCGATCATCACCGCGTGCGGGTTCGGTGGGATCAGCACGATGGCGATGTTGCTGTGGCAGCCACCGGTGCGAACCGTCGGCGCTTTGCTCGCGACGGTGGCCGTCATCGTGGTCTACCTCGCGCCGCGCGTGACGATCCTGCTGTCCAAGCTGCCGATCCCGCGCGTGCCGACCGCGGGCGAACCGCTCGACGACATCGAGACCCAGGGTGGCACCACAGTCGAAGGCGTCAATGCGATCGGCAAACAGATCATCCCCACCGAGGAGGATCTGATCAGCCGGGTTCGACGGGCCAACCAGCATCTCACCGGGATTCTGGTCGCCGCCGCGCTCGCCGCGGCTGCCGGAACCTATCTGGCCGTCGATGTCAGCAATGGCTTCTACTGGCAGGGAACGGTTTTCGCGATCATGGTGGCCACGGTGCTGTGTCTGCGCGGACGCGGCCACCACGATTTTGTGCAGTCGGCGACACTCATCGGCAGTGGGCTGATCATCGCGGTCGCCGTCCTCGTGAAGACTGCGCTGAATATCGAGCCCTGGCAGGTCCGGACCGTGGCCGCACTGCTCGCGCTGATGGCGCTCGTGCTGGCCTGCGGGTTGGTGGCGCCGGTCCGCGAGTTCTCACCGGTGGCCCGGCGCCGGGTCGAGATCCTCGAATACCTCGCCGTCGGGTCGTTGTTCCCGCTGTGCTTCTGGATCGCCCGGACCTACGCCTTCGTCCGCGAGTTGAGCATCTGAACCCGGCGAAAGCTAACCCGCGGACACCGGCGTGCTGTCGGGGTCGGCGGCCATGCCGTCGTGGGCGACCAGTGCCGCCTCCTGTGACAGGTCAGGCCCGGACGGCAGCAGCGACAGCACCGGCCACGGCGCCCATTGTGGAGCCTTGCCTGAGCCGTCGGCGGCTTCGGCACCGGTCAGGCCGAGCGCCTCGGCGGTCGGCAGATCCTTGATGTGGTAACGCACTCCGGTGTCGGATACGTAGAACAGCTGACCGGTCGACCGGCTGCCCGGATCACCGCCGGTGGCCTGCACGTACTCGCCGGCCCCCGGTGTGAGGTACACGAGGTCCAGGCCAGGCCCGCTTCCGTCGGCGCCGGCCAGCCGAACCATCTGAGCTCCGGCAGCGGTCGGCAACCGGTGGCCCACGAGTAACCGGGTGTCGGCCTGCGCGTCGGTGTTCGACCGCTGCCAACCCATACACACCACATTGTCGGGGTCCGGCGAGATGATGCGCGGCGACGCCGACGGGTAATGATCGACCGGCAACCGGTGCACGGTCGGCACCTGGGCCAGCACCGCCGGTGCGATGTCGCTCGCCTGCCCGCTTGATCCGACATCCGGTTCGCTGTACCGGATGATGTCGGCGGTCGCGGCCGAGATGGGTTGCAGCCCTTCGCGCAGCACCACGTAGAGCTGTTCGCCCCGGGAGTCGACCGAGGTGACGATGGAGCCGACCGGATGGCCGGGCCCCAGCACGCCGCTGGGCTCTCCCGCCCCTTCGATCAGCACCGGCGTGATCGGATCCACCATCGGAAACGCATTGAGCAACGCCAGGGACACCGGACGGACCTGCGCACCCTGCAGGTGAAGCCCGTTGACCAGGACGGGATCTGACACGTCGATCGGGGCGCGCACGCCGTGGTAGATCAGATAGGTGATCCCGCCGGCCTCGGTGAGGAACGCCTCGGCAGGATCGACGGGGCGGATTCCGCTCCCCAGTGTCGGGTCGTTGGCCAACACGGTGGTCTGCAGGCTCGCTGCACCGGTGGTTTCGGTGACCCCGGGGGTGCGCAGGGTGTCGCAGACCGTCCAGGACGACGTCGCCATATCGTCCCCGCCGTGGATGCTCGTGGGCGCGCCGACGATGCCGACCATCGGCCCGCGCGGCAACGCGTCGAGGAATTTGTCGTCGACCTGCTTGGGACTTTCGTTCTTACCGATGATCAACCGTGCCGAGGCCAGATTGAGCACCGGGTGCACCCGGTCACCGATCCGCACGAACGGCGCACCGCTGGACTTGCTCTGCACGATCTGCGCGTCACCCATGTTGGGGGTGGGCTTGAAAAACGCCATCACACCGGCGGCGCCGGTGATCAACACGGCGATCACCGCACCCACGATCAAGGCTCGGGTCTGCCCCCGCATCGGGTCGTGGATCATCCGCGAGTCGCCGCGAATGAGGGCGTGTTCCAGACGCCTGAGCAGAAAGCGGTAGCCGTTCACCTGCGCGCGGGTGGTAACTTGCGCTGGCATCACCGTAGGGTATAGCACGTCAACGCCACGACAACAGCGCGTCCGGAAAAGCGGCTACTGAAATGCGGTGTGCCCATTGCCTTTCGCACCAAATAACACAGCGAACAAGCCCCACCTGAGCACCGCGGGCGATGTCGGCGCTGCGCGGTTCATCCCGCTCGTCGACGTGATCGTGCTGGAGGTGCTGGTCGGGGCCGGAATCGTGGTCGCGTGGTGGCTGGAGCGGCCCGCCTGGCACGGCGCGGCGGTCGCACTGGCGGTGGCACTTGTGCTGGTGACGCCGGTGGCCGGCGGTCGGACGGTGCCGCGGGCGCTTGCGTTGCGCTGCGGGTTCGCGCGGGATCGGCGACGACGGGCGACCCGGGCACTGCCTGCCGATCCGTTCGACGTGCCGAGCCCCGACGGGTTGCAGATCGGATTCCGTTGGGATGGCTCAACGTTGCTGTCATTGCTCAAGATCGACGAAAATCCGCGGGCGCTGACGGTGCTCGAGCCGGGTATGACGGTCTCGGGCGAGACAGTGCCGGTGGGTGCTCTGCTGGAATGCCTCCGCCAGTTCGACATCACGCTGGAATCCATCGACGTCATCAGCCAGGGCGCCCGGTCTGCGGGTCACACCGACGTCGCCGCCGTCTACGACTCCGTGCTGGGGCCGTTGCCTGCGATCGCCCAACGCACAGTCTGGATCGCGGTCCGTTTCAACCCGTCGCGCTGCGCAGAGGCGGTCCGGCGTCGTGGCGGCGGCCGCGACGGCATTCTGCGGACCGCCACCACTGCCACCCGGCGGGTGGCCAATCGACTGGCCGAGGCGGGCCTGCAGCCGCAGGTACTCACCGCCAGCGGCATCGCGGCGGCCACCAACCAGCTCAGCGACGGGGTCAACCTCAGCACAGTCGAAGAAACCTGGGAGGACTGCCGGGAGGGCCGATTCCGGCTGTCCACATTCGCCGTGCAGCCGGACATGCTGACCACCGCGGGCCTCGGCCTGTTGTGGACGGTGCCCAGTTACTCCACCACGGTGTGCCTGTCGTTGCGCGAGGGCGCCGACGACGATCTGATCCAGGTGCGCGGTCTGGTCCGCTTCGACAGTGACGTGCGGGTCCCCGCACGGCTGCGCGGCCTCGCCCAACTACACGGGCAGCAGTTCTCCGCCCTGGCATGCACGCTGCCGATTCCCACCGTTGCGGGGCTCACCCGACAGGTCGAGCACTGGGCGTCCGGCCGACGCGACCGCGCGCTCGGCGAGCTGGCGGTGCCTGCGTCCGGATGCGGTCAGGTGATCGGCGCCGACCAGCAGGGCCGCGCCGTGGCGCTCCCGCTGTTCGGCCCCCAGATCGGCCGGGTGGAAATCGCGGGCACGCTGCACCTGGCCCAGCAGGTGGTGTTGCGATCGTTGGCGCTCGGCGCCCGGGTGCTGGTGCACAGCCGACGTCCGGCGTTGTGGCGCGCCATGGTCGAAGCGGTCGGCCGCCACGACCTGCTGTGGGTTGCCGACTTCAACCGGCGTGCCATCCAGGCAGGCGCGGAGCGCAATTACACCGTCGAGATGTTCGACGGTGTCGCGGAGCAAGCGGTTCGGGTCGGGGTGACCACCATGATCGTCGCTGCTCCGAACACACCCACATCAGCGCAGGCCGACGTCGTCCTCGATCTCGTTTCGCTGGAGCACGACACGGTCAGGGTCAGCACCCAGGCCGGCTCGGCGATCGTCACAATGGTGGCCACCGACGACGAGATGCGTTATCTGAGAGCCTCTGCGAACAGCACGGACTGATATGAGGAGTGATCGTGGTCTATTCGCCCGGCAATTCTGAGCAACGGGATACCGGAAATCGCCTACCGGGGAGCCTGTGCGCCGCGGTGGCGGTGCTGGGGCTGGCCGTGTACGTCGTCAGCTTCTCCTCGGCCACCGACGCGATCGGCTGGCAGGTCAGGTTCGCCGCGTTGGCCGCTCTGGCTGCTGCGCTCGGCCTGCTGTCGAGACAGAAGCCCGTCCCGCTGATGATCGCCGTCCTGGCCGCCATGGGCTTTCTCGACGGTCTGGCAAGTGTCGTGTCGGCACCGGCGAACTG
The DNA here is from genome assembly GCF_032883035.1 of Mycobacterium appelbergii. Classification (NCBI taxonomy): domain Bacteria; kingdom Bacillati; phylum Actinomycetota; class Actinomycetes; order Mycobacteriales; family Mycobacteriaceae; genus Mycobacterium; species Mycobacterium appelbergii. The sequence continues at coordinate 773,723 of NZ_JAMQTH010000001.1, read as the reverse complement.
GGCCTCGACGGTGATCGTGGTGCTCGGCGGCGTGCAGGCCGTGGTGGCGATCGTGGCGCTGAGGCTCGCACCGAAGGCGGTCGACGGCAGTGCCGCGGGCGGCTATGAGACCTACCTGGACTCCTACAATCAAGCTGTTCAGCAGTACTACCGTCAGCAGCACGCCGCAGTGCCGAATGCCTCGCAGCACAGCGGTTACGGGCAGGCCCGGGGCGAGGCGTATGGGCAGGCTTACGGCCAGGCCCGGTACGGGGCGCAGGCGCCGCCCCAGGCCGCGCAGGCCGCGCCGCGCCAGGCCCAACAGGCTCCCCAGTACGGCGATTACGCCGAACTGCTTTCCCCACAACAGGATTACGGCCGCAACGTGGTGAGCCCACCCCCCGATCCCGGTGCCGCCGTGCCCCCGCCGGGACGGGCCGGAGCCGGCCCGGCACAGCCGGGAGGCACCCATGTCCCGCGGTCCACAGACGAGTCAGCGCGGCCGGGTTAGTCGGTGTAGCAGCCAGGCCGGCGGCACCGTGACCGCCAGCGTGAGCGCGAACAGTGTTGCCGCCGAACCCGTGTAGACGGGCAACCGCAACACCAGTTCCATGACGAGATCCATCACCACCACGTGGAGCAGGAAAATCTCGTAGGAGATCTCCCCCAGCCACACCATCGGCCTGCTGCCCATGAGCCGCGCATACCAGCCGCGGCCGTCCCCCAGCGTCAGCGGCGCCACCACCAGCGTGGCGATCACCGCGTAGAAGAGGGTCTTGGCCAGATCCGCCGACAGGTCCAACGCCACCGCTGTGGTTTCCCCGGCGATCGGAGTGGACACCACCAGATAACAGGCCAACGCCAGCGGCAGGGCGGCCAGTGCATAGCACCGCACCCCCATGGCACCGAGCACCGCCAGCATCATCCCGCCGACGAACCACGCCAGGTAGTGGGGCAGCCACGAACCCGCACCCACCGGAAGCCAGTCCGTGGTGTGCAGCACGACAAGCCACAGCGGGCTCACCGCGGCCAGCAACCCGAGACCGGCCAACAGCAGGGTGGGCCGAAAACGTCTGCGGCACAACACCACCAGAAGTAGATAGGCCAGCACAGGCAGAACGGCATAGAACGCCACCTCCACCGCAAGGCTCCACATCTGGGACAGGCCCTGATGCAGATAGCTGATGAAGTAGTCGTTGCTGTAGATCTGCGTGAGAGTGAGGTTGCGCCACAGGCCTGTCCAGGTGTGGCCGGGATTGGGTTCGACAGGCCGCAGTTCGTACACGCCGAATACGAGCAGGACCGTCACCGCATAGGCCGGGACGATCCGGCGGAACCTGCTGCGCGCATAACGACGCACTCGAGGCGGGGCCGCCCCCCTGGCCGCCGCCGACACCCACGGCCGGAACAGCAACAAACCCGAAAGCACAAAGAAGATCGCCACCCCGATCTCGAGGCGGGCACCCAACAGCCCCAGGTAGCCGCGCGAGAGCAGACCGGTGCCGTACGCGGCATGCGTGCCCATCACCGTCAGGGTTGCGACGGCACGAATGCCGGTCAACCCGGCGATACGGTCGACCGTCGAGACCTGTTCCAGCCCGCCCTGATCTGCCTCCGTCGGTGAGGTCATCGCGGCCAAAGCCTACCGGCACCGGCGTTCCGGTACCCCGTAGCTGCGGTAGTCAAACGTGATGAACATTTATGTCCATTCCGTTGCGGACAGACCACTCGACGTTGTTGCATCGCGGTGTGGGCGAAGAGGTGAAGAAGACCGAATACACCGGTGCGCATCGTCAGGAGTACCGGCGCAAGGTACAACTGTGCCTCGATGTGTTCGAAACCATGCTCGCGAAGTCCAGTTTCGAGTTCGAACGGCCACTGACCGGCATGGAGATCGAGTGCAACCTCGTCGACAGCCGGTACCAGCCGGCGATGGCCAACCGGGAGGTACTCGATTCCATTGCCGACCCGGCGTTTCAAACCGAATTGGGCGCGTACAACATCGAATTCAACGTGCCGCCCCGGCCGCTGCCAGGGCGGTCCCCGTTCGAATTGGAGAGCGATGTACGCGCCAGCCTGAACGCCGCCGAGGCCAAGGCGAGCGAGCACGGTGCGCACATCGTGATGGTCGGCATCCTCCCGACGCTTATGCCCGAACACCTTTCGGGTAGCTGGATGAGCGAATCGACGCGATACCGGGCGCTCAACGACTCGATTTTCACCGCCCGCGGCGAAGACATGGAGATCGACATCGCCGGCCCGGAGCGGCTGAGTCTGCAGGCCGCGTCGATCGCACCGGAATCGGCGTGCACCAGCATGCAACTACACCTGCAGGTCTCCCCCGCCCAGTTCGCGCAGAATTGGAACGCCGCCCAGGTGCTGGCAGGCCCCCAGATAGCGGTTGGCGCCAACTCGCCGTACTTCTTCGGCCACGAGCTGTGGGCCGAGACCCGCATCGAACTGTTCACCCAGGCCACCGACACCCGCCCCGACGAGCTCAAGACCCAGGGCGTGCGGCCGCGGGTGTGGTTCGGCGAACGGTGGATCACCTCGATCTTCGACCTGTTCGAGGAGAACGTGCGGTACTTCCCGTCGCTGCTTCCCGAGTTGTCCGATGAGGACCCCGCCGCCGAGCTCGCCGCGGGCCGCGCGCCGCACCTGTCCGAACTGCGGCTGCACAACGGCACGATTTACCGGTGGAACCGTCCGGTGTATGACGTGGTCAATGGCATGCCGCACCTGCGCGTCGAGAATCGGGTACTTCCGGCCGGCCCGACGGTGGTGGACATGATGGCCAACTCTGCGTTCTACTACGGCCTGCTGCGCACGTTGTCCGAAGAGGACCGGCCACTCTGGACGAAGATGAGTTTTGCTGCCGCCCAACACAATTTCGTCGCATCGGCACAGTTCGGCCTGGACGCGCGACTGTACTGGCCCGGCCTGGGTGAGGTCACGCCCGACGAACTGGTGCTGCGTCAGCTGCTGCCGATGGCCCACGACGGGCTGCGCCGCTGGGGGGTCGCTGCCGAGGTGTGCGACCGCTACCTCGGTGTCATCGAAGGCCGCGCCAAAACCGGCCGCACCGGCGCCTCCTGGCAGGTGTCGACCGTGCAGGAATTCCAGCAACGTGGGCGGACCCGGCCGGAGGCGCTGGCCGAAATGCTGGGGCTCTACATCCAACGGATGCACAGCAACGAGCCCGTCCACACGTGGGACTGACACGCGTACTTTGGGTGGCATGGCATCTGAAGACGTCTTGGACTGGGATGGCGCGTACCGCGGGGACGCAGGATTTGAAGGACCGCCGCCGTGGAATATCGGTGAGCCCCAACCTGAGCTGGCCGCGATGCACAAGGCCGGAAAGTTCCGCAGCGATGTGCTCGACGCAGGTTGCGGGCACGCCGAACTGTCACTGGTGCTGGCCGCTGACGGCTACACCGTCGTCGGCATGGATCTGAGTCCCACCGCGGTGGCCGTGGCGAACCGGGCCGCCCAGGAACGCAACCTCAGCACCGCGAGCTTCGTGCAGGGCGATATCACCTCGTTCACCGGGTACGACGGGCGTTTCAGCACGGTGGTCGATTCGACGCTGTTCCATTCACTGCCTGTCGAGGGCCGCGACGGCTACCTGCGATCGATCCACCGGGCCTCGGCACCTGGCGCCAGCTATTACGTGTTGGTCTTCGCCAAAGGCGCGTTTCCCGCCGAAATGGAACCCAAGCCCAACGAGGTCGACGAGGACGAGTTGCGGGCAGCCGTATCGAAGCACTGGGAAGTCGACGACATCCGGCCGGCGTTCATCCACGCGAGCGCCGTTGCCATACCCGCCGATCTTCCCTTCGAACTGCCTGCGCACGACCACGATGAGAAGGGCCGTATCAAGTTCCCGGCGTTCCTGCTCACCGCACACAAGGCCGGCTGAGGCGCTAAATCGATCCCGGCATACCTGACATGCCGCCACCTATCGGCGCCGACTCGATCGGTGCCGCCGGCGGCAGCACCATGGGCGGCGGCGACGGGATCGCGTAGGGGCCGCCCGCGCACACCGGGTCGGTAGGCATGCTGATGCATGCGGTGTCCGACGGACCGGTGGGAGCGCCTGGCGTGGCATTTGCCGCAACGCAGGTACCCGTCGCGGCCGCGCCCACCAGCGCGACGACCACAACGGTTCTCGTCATCACCCCACGAACCGCAATCGTCCAATTCATCGACCGCTCCTTATGCGAGGGACCCGAACGAGCCGCACTGACGTTTGCTGCCGTGAAGGCGGCACCGCTCATGGTTGCATGCTCGTTTGCGGCCCGAAGGGCAAATCGAGTATCACGCCGTTCTTGACGGCAACGATATTTTTGTTGCCCCGACAGCCATTCAATGACCCGGCATCGGTCGCGGGCGGATCGGCCGATGGAAGCGAATGCCGCTGGTGCGCGTTGGTAGTCGAGGTGGACACAAGGACGCAGCCGACGCGGTCGAATAGTCGATGAAGCTGACAAATAACCGTTAGTAAGTGCCGCTTTTTCTGATGAGTTGTCGCCACTAGCGTGACCTCAGTCATTTACGGTTCGGAGGAAATATGCGCAGCCGCGAAACCTTTGGCGCGTACCGCGAGGTGTTACGAACTCCGGCTGTGCGATCGACAGACGAGAGCGACGTCGTCGCGATCACGTCCGATCTGATCCGAATCGACACCACCAATCGCGGGGGCGGAGATGCTGTCGGTGAGGGGATCGCGGCCGATTACCTTGCCTCCCTCCTCGCTGAGGTGGGCATCGAGTCGCAACGCTATGAGAAGGCTCCGGGGCGCACCAACCTCATCGCCCGATGGCGGGGGTCGGATCCAGATCTGCCTGCGCTTCTCCTGCACGGCCATCTGGACGTGGTGCCCGCCGATGCTGCCGATTGGACGGTTGATCCGTTCGGGGGCGTGGTCATGGACGGCAAGCTGTGGGGACGCGGAGCCGTCGACATGAAGAACATGGTGGCGATGATCGTCGCCTCCGTTCGGACTCTGATCGCCGAAGGCTTTGTGCCCCAACGCGACATCATCCTGGCATTCCTCGCCGATGAGGAGGACAACTCTCACTTCGGAGCTCGCTGGCTCGTCGCGGAACATCCCGAGGTGTTCCGGGGCGCCGATGTCGCGATCAGTGAGGTTGGTGGATTCTCTGCCGACATCGGCGGCCGACCTGTCTTTTTCGTACAGACGGGCGAAAAGGGCATCCTGTGGCTGCGACTCCGCAGCCGGGGACGCGCCTCCCACGCCTCCCAACTCAACAACGACAACGCGATCATCGAGCTTGCGCGCGCGCTGATTCGCATCGACGAAGAACCGTGGCCGGTGGCTTTGACCTCGACAACCGCACGCCTGCTTGAGGAGCTTCGGGCGATCACCGGTGCACCGGCGCACGCTGACGCACGGGATGTGCTCGCAGCGGTTGGCCCCTGCGCCCCATTCGTGGTCCCTGGACTGTCCAACGTGAGCAATGCGACGGTGTTCGATGCCGGTTACAAGACCAATATCGTGCCGGCCGAGGCGACTGCATCGATCGACGTGCGTGTCCTGCCCGGGCAACGCGACAAGGTCCTGCAGCGGGTGCGTGATCTCGCCGGACCCGCGGTCGAAGTCACCGTGGAGGACGACGTAGCGGCTGTCGAGACAACTTTCGACGGCCCGCTCGTCGACGCGATGCGATCCAGTATCGAACACTTCAGGCCGGACGCTCGTGTCGTGCCGTATCTGCTGCCCGCGGGGACCGACAACGCGATGCTCGCAGGCCTGGGCATCCGGGGATTCGGTTTCGCGCCCCTGCTGCTACCGGCCGGGTACGACTTTCCCGCGATGTTCCACGGCGCCGACGAGCACGTTCCAGTCGACGCGTTGCTCTTCGGTCGAGGTGTCCTCACCGAACTGATCCGTAGGTACTGACAGCCCCGCTGTCGAGCACCCCGCAAAAAAGCCCTACTGGCACGCTTGTCGTAAGAATAGAGTTGATCGCCTTGCCATTTGACAGCAGCGAATATCGTCAGCGGAGAGAAAAAGCCGCACGACTGGCCCGCGAAGCAGGCTTTGCAGCGCTCCTCATCACAGATCCGTCAAATCTTTATTATCTGACCGGCTACAACGCGTGGTCGTTCTATATGCCTCAGTTTCTCCTGCTCTCGGCACATGATGCAGGCGTACTGTTCGTGGCGCGGGAAATGGATGCACGCGGGGCGCATCGCACGGCCTACCTGTCGACCGAAGAGATTCTCGGTTACCCCGAATCGACGGTGCACCGCCGTGAATTACATCCTTTCGACTGGGTCGCGAAAGAATTGCACAATTGCGGATGGGTCCAGCGTTTGTCCGGCGGCCAGGTAGCCATCGAAGGCGACGGGCATTACTTCTCCGTCCGCTCATACCTTGCTTTACGGGACGGCATACCCGAGTGGGAGTTCGCCGACGGTCGCGGAATCGTCAACTGGTTACGCCTGGTCAAGTCGGATGCCGAGATCGAACTCATGCGTAATGCGGGCCGCGTCGTCACCAACGCGATGGCCGTCGCTGTAGATGCCATCGCCGCCGGCGTCCCGCAGCACCGGGTTGCCGCGGCGATCGCCCACGCGCAGGTCGCGGGAATCGACGAAATCGACGGGGACTATCCAGCGATCGTCCCGATGCTTCCGACCGGCGAAGCGGCCGATACCCCCCATCTGACCTGGACAGCACGAAAGTTCGGCGACAGCGAGACCGTCGCGATCGAGATTGCCGGTGCGCATTGCCGCTATCACACCCCGCTTGCCCGCACGGTCGCCATCGGCAGCGTGCCACGCGAACTGGACCGGCTTGCCGGGTTGACCGTCGAGGGGTTGACCCTCGCGATCGATGCCATCCGGCCAGGCCTTACCGCCGGGGAGATCGCCGACGTCTACTGGCGCTTTCTCGAAAAACACAGTTTGGTGAAGAACTCGCGCCTGGGCTATTCCATCGGAATCGGCTATCCGCCGGATTGGGGTGAAGGAACGGTCAGCATTCGTCGTGAGGACACGACCGTACTGGAGCCGAATATGACCTTCCATTTCATCGCCGGAATGTGGCTGCAAGGCCACAGCTGCGAATTCAGCGAGTCCCTCCGGGTGACGGAGCGTGGCACAGAGGTGTTCACCCAGGCGCCGAGGCGATTGATCCGCAGAAGCTGACACAGAAAGACTACCGATGGACACCACTCCGGCGCGGTTTCACGACAGCCTGCCCGCAGAAAGCCTTCCGCACCGCACGTCCGAGACCGACATGTCGCCACAAGAGCGTCGTCAGGTGCGAAGAGTCGTGGCTGGATCAGCGGCCGGCAACGCGCTGGAATGGTTTGACTATGGCGTCTATGGCTACCTGACGATATACATCGGATACCATTTTTTCTCCCCTTTCTCGGACGACCCCGGCACCCAGCGCCTTTTCGCACTCTTCGGTTTTGCCATCTCGTTTCTGCTCCGCCCCATCGGGGGCATCGTCCTCGGCCCGCTCGGCGACCGTATCGGCCGCAAAAAGGTTCTGGTCGCCACCATTGCCATCATTTCCATCTCTACGACCCTGATCGGTTTGCTGCCGACCGCGGATGAACTCGGACTCCTTGCGCCCATACTGCTGTTCACCCTTCGCAGCGTGCAGGGCTTTTCCGCCGGTGGCGAATACGCAGGCGCCGCTGTCTTCATGTCCGAGCACGCACCCGACAACCGTCGGGGTTTCTACGGATCCTTCCTCGAATTCGGGACCCTCGCCGGTTTCTCCGCGGCCGCAATCCTCTGCACCACGCTGACGGTGGTGGTCGGTGAGGACGCGATGCAGGAATTCTGGTGGCGGATCCCTTTCCTCGTCTGCCTGCCGCTCGGCCTCCTGGCCATCTGGATGCGCAGATCCCTCACCGAATCCGAGACCTTCAGCGAACTCGACCAGGCCGGTAGAACGGAGTCGCCGCTGCGGGCACTCGTCGACCTCACCCGCAACTATCCAGGGCAGTTGGTGAAGCTCACCGGTTTCGTCATGATGCTCAACGTCGCGTTCTACCTGGTGCTCACCTATATGCCGACTTACCTGTCCGGGTCTCTGGGCCAGAGCGAGACAGCATCGGGCATGATGCTCGTCGCCATTCAGATCGTGATGATGGCGGTCATCGTCCCGTTCGGCGCCCTGACAGACCGTGTCGGCAGGCGACCGGTACTGCTGTGCGCCGCAATCGGACTCTCGGTGCTCTCGGTCCCGGCGGTCATGCTCATGGATCGTGGAAGCATCTTCCTCGAGCTGGTCGGAATCGCGGTCCTCGGGCTGTTGCTCGTGGCGTTGCTGTCGAACATTTCGGCCACGCTTCCGGCGCTGTTCCCCACCAGCGTCCGCTACTCGGGCTTCGCCTTGGGCTACAACGTGGCGACGGCGGCATTCGGTGGAACCGCAGGGCTGGTCGTTCAATGGCTCATTCAGCGGACCGGCATCACCATCATGCCCGGGATCTACCTCGCGGGGGCGGGCGCCATCGGCTTTGCCGCAGTACTGTTCTTCGACGAAACCGCGGGTCGTTCCCTACGCGGGACACAGATTCCCGGCAGCGACGACGAGACCAGGATCGCAGCCGGCGAGACACTGATCGGTCGTGTCAATCGAAAACGATGATCTGGCCGCGCAATTGCGTCATTGCTCAGGTGGACAGCGAAGGTGTTCCACAAACGCGTCGCGGCACGCGATGATCGAAGGGCGACGCTCTGCGCCTGCCCGACAGATCAGCGAGATATCGCGAAGCTGATCCGTGTCGAGCAGCGCGGTCGGGGCCGCCTCCACGTCGGCGTCGCGCACGAATGAGTCAGGAAGAAACGCCGCAGCCAGGCCCGCCTGGACCAGGCGCAGGTGGAACAGCAGATCGGCGGACTCGTACGCGATGTCAGGTTCGAATCCGTGCCGCTGACATACCGCCCGCGTCCAGGCATGGGCCTCCGACCCACTCGGTTCGAATACCCAGCGGAGTCGACGCAGCCCGTCGAGGGCGGCGACATCAACTCCCGCAGGCAGATAGACGCGGATCGGATCTCTGGTCAGCAGATCGACATTCAGGTCCGCAGGCACGGAAACCGACATGCCCGGATAGCTGTCGGCGATCAGTACATCAATACGACGCGACGACAGCAGCAACAGCCCTGTCTCGGGCTCGACTTGCCGATACCGGATATCCAGCTCTGGATACTGTCGCTCCAGGGTGCAGATGACGCGAGGAACGACCGTGCGGCTGATCGTGGTGAACGCGCCCAGCCGTAGTACACCGCGCACCGTCGTATCCCTGGCGGCCAGATCACTTTCGGCGCGTTCCAGAATGGCCATGATGTCTTCGGCGTGACGCGCCAGATCCTCTCCAGCCTGGGTGAGGCGGACACCTCGTCCCACCTTCTCCAGAAGCGGCACACCCGCTTCCTTCTCCAGCAGGCCCAACTGTTGCGAAACCGCCGAGTGCGAGTACGAAAGCGCCTGTGCCGCAGCAGTTATGGTGCCGCGCAACTGAACCTCACGCAACAGCACCAGGCGATGCACATCCAACATGTCAGCGCCCTCCCGACTCGATCACGTAATTGATTGTTACATGTTTACGTCACAAAACGTCGCTTTTTTTCACATATCCGCGGACGTAGCGTCAAGGCAGTGACAGCCAGCAGGTACACGGAGGACACCCCATGAGCGACGGCCAGCTCCCACTCGCGCACCGGACATCAGACCTGATCGGATCCGTCATCGACTCGTCGACGTCAGTGCTCGCACGCCAGACCCACGACATCGTCCGCTTCGCCATGGGCGCCCCCAGCGACGACCTCATCCCAGTGGACCTCCTCGACGAGTACTCCGCGCGCACCGTACCGGGCAAGTACAGCTACGGGCGCAGCGAAGGTGAACCCGCGCTCGTCGAGCAGATCGTGAAATTGCAGGCAGAGCACGGCATTACGACGGCCGAGGAACGGATCACCGTCACCACGGGCGGCATGCAGGGCCTCGATCTGGCCTTCAAGCTGTTCGTCGACCCTGGTGACCTCGTCATCGTCGAGGGGCCGACTTACACCAACGGCAACGCGACCGCGCTGTCCTACGGCGCAGACGTGCTGGAGGCGCCACTCGACGCCGACGGGCTGGTGGTCGACGCCCTGCCCGCTCTCGTGGCGAAGGCAGGACGCGCCCCTAAAGCGATCTACACGATCCCCAACTTCCAGAATCCGTCCGGCGTGACCCAGTCATTGCGACGGCGCGAACAACTGCTCGAACTCGCGGCCAGATGGGGATCGATCATCGTCGATGACGACCCGTACGGCCTGTTGCGGTTCAACGACAACACCATCCCCGGATACAGCCAGATCGATCCCGGCAATCCGCAGGTCTTTTCAGTGCGCACGTTCTCCAAGATCCTCGCCCCCGGGCTGCGGATCGGTTGGGTCGACAGCGACCCGCGGCTGCAGCAGTTGCTCATCAACGCCAAGCAGGCGATGGACACCTGCACCAGCATCCCCGCACAACTCACCGTCACAGACTTCCTTGCCGACGGCCACCTGCAGCCTCATCTCGAGCGGGTCCTCGGCCTGTACCGCGAACGCAAGGACGCGATGCGCGCCGCCCTGCACCGTGCCTTCGGTGATGCGGTGCACGCGACCGATCCCGATGGAGGATTCTTCCTGTGGGTCACCTTCACTGACTCGCAGGTCGACACGCAGGCGTTGTTCGAAACCGCGCTCGCCGCGGGCGTCGCGTACATCCCCGGGACGGCGTTCTCGGTGAACGGCAACTTCGGTGAGTCACTGCGCCTGTGCTTTGCCACGTCGACACCCGAGCGCATCGACGAGGGCGTCGCTCGTCTCAAACGCGCCATCGACACCGCGGAGACGACGAAATGACCCGCCGCACCGCGATTGTCACCGGATCGACATCCGGGATCGGCCACGACATCGCCCGACGACTACACGCCGACGGGTTGAACGTGATCATCACCGGCCGCGACGAACGACGCGGGCTGCAGGTGCGGGAGGAGTTGGGCGACCGAGCCGCATTCCTCGCCCTCGATCTCACCGCCGAAGGCGCACCGGCCGCGCTGGCCTCGGCCGCCATCGACACGTACGGCCGACTTGACGTGGTGGTCAACAACGCCGCGCAGGACCACACCGGTGATCTTCTGGACGTGCCGCTCAAGGAGATCCGACACGTCTTCGAGGTCAACACCATCGCGCCGATCGCCGTGCTGCAGGAAACAGCCAAACGGATGGACCGCGGGGGCGCCATCATCAACGTCAGCTCCCGGCTCGCGTCGATCGGCGTGCCGACCATGAGCATCTACAGCGCCAGCAAGGGCGCGATCAACGCGCTCACCACGGCGGCCGCCGTCGAGCTCGCCGACCGCAACATCCGCGTCAACGCCGTCGCGCCGGGAATGACCCGCACCCCTCTCTACGACACCTGGGTCAGCGAACAGGCCGACCCCGGCCAGGCGGAGCGCGACGTCGTCGCCGACATCCCACTGAAGCGGTTAGCCGCGCCTGCGGACGTGGCCGCCACGGTCAGCTTCCTCGCCTCTCTGGAAGCCGGATACCTGACCGGCGTCTGCATCCCGATCGACGGCGGTTACACCGCCCGCTGACCTGTCCGACCACCACCCTGAAAGGCCCCCATGTCGTCCCATCCGAATGTCCTTGAAGGACCCGCATTGTGGTCCGCCCAAGCCCACATCCCTTCAGTCCTGGGACGGCAACTCGTCATCGACCGCGGCGAGGGCTGCTACATCTACACCACCGATGGGCGGCGTCTCTTCGACGGCACCGCCGGCCTGTGGCACGCCAACATCGGACACTCACATCCGGCGCTGGCCGAGGCAGCGCACGCCCAGATGCTCAAGCTGGAGACCTACCACATCTTCGGCAGATTCGTGAACGACCAGGCGCTCGCCCTGGCATCGCGGCTGGCCGGCCTGTCCCCCATCGACAATGCCAAGGTCATCCTGAACTCCGGCGGCTCCGACGCCATCGACGTCGCCTGCAAGCTCGCAAGAAGGCACTGGCAGCAGGCCGGGCGTACCGGCAAGACCACCATCCTCAGCCGCGAGCACGCCTATCACGGCCTGCACGCCTACGGCACCAGCATCGCGGGCCTCGACTTCAATCGCGAAGGCTACGGGACAGATTCACTGGTTCCGGAGACTCACCGCGTGCCCGTCCACGACATCGACGCGCTCAAGGGTGCCATCGCCGATCTGGGTGCAGAGAACATCGCCGCGATCGTCACCGAACCCATCCAGGGCACCGGCGGTGTCAACCCGCCGGTCCCCGGCTATCTCGAAACACTGCAGCAGCTGTGCCATGAGAACGACATCCTCGTCATCCTCGACGAAGTCATCACCGGGTTCGGTCGCACCGGCACGATGTTCGCCGCCCAGCGGTTCGGCCTGCAGCCCGATCTCATCACCTTCGCCAAGGGAGTGACCTCCGGGTATGCCCCGCTGGGCGGTGTCCTGGTGTCAGCCAAAATCTGGCAGCCGTTCTTCGCAGACGACACGACCACCCCGATCTTCCGGCACGGCGCCACGTACGCCGGCCACGCCACGGCGTGCGCAGTTGCGATGGCCAACCTCGATGTTCTCGAACGCGACAATCTGGTGCCGCGCGCAGCTGCGCTGGAGCAACTGCTGCGCGTCCAGCTTGAGGAGCTGGCCCGGCAACGACCCAGCGTCAGCGAAGTCCGCGTGGCCGGGTTCCTCGGCGGCATCTCCGTCCGCGAAGACATCGCGGCCGAAGCGGTTGCCGACAAACTGATCGACATCGGATTCATCTCACGCCCGCTGCGCGGCAACACGCTTCAGGTCAGTCCGCCTTTCACCACCACCGACGCCGAGCTCATCCAGTTCGTCGCCGCCATCTCCCACGTTCTCTCCGAAGAGGAAGCCAAATGAGCACCGACCTCGCGAACACAGCTGCCGCTGACCTGCTCGATGCCGATCCGCAGCGAGTAGCCGACACCAATGCCGTCGTCCGGGCGCTGGCACTGCCGGATGGTGCCCGCAGCCTCGAGGTGTTCAACCCCGCCACCGGTGACACCATTGCCGCGGTCCCGGACGCAGACCCCGGGCAGGCGCTGCGGGCGGTGGCAGCGGCCGAGGCCGCAGGGCGCGAGTGGGCGGCACGCACCCCCCGCCAGCGCGCCGACATTCTGCGCCGCTGGTATGACCTGATCAACGAGCACGCGGAAAAGATCAGCCTGCTCATCACCAGCGAGATGGGCAAACCGCTGGTCGAGTCGCGCGCCGAGGTCACCTATGGCGGTGACTTCGTCCGCTGGTACGCCGAAGAAGCGGTCCGGCCGGGCGGCAACGTCCGCGACGTGCCCACGGGCGGCGCCACGCTGTTGACGCGGCGGGCACCGGTTGGGCTTTCTGTCCTCATCACTCCATGGAACTTCCCGCTGGCAATGGCGACTCGCAAGATCGCGCCCGCCTTGGCAGCGGGATGCCCGGTGGTGATCAAACCGGCCACGCTGACTCCGCTGACCACTTTCTACGTCGTCGATCTCGCCTACCGGGCCGGCGTGCCCGTCGATCTCGTCCAGGTTGTCACCACCGGCGACGCGTCGGCGTTCAGCGAGGCGGTTCTCACCGACGCCCGGGTCCGCAAGGTTTCGTTCACCGGATCCACCGGTGTCGGCAAGATACTGCTGAAGTTGGCCGCTGACAACGTATTACGGTCCTCCATGGAACTCGGCGGCGATGCTCCACTGATCGTTTTCGACGACGCCGACCTCGAACGCGCGGTCAACGGCGCCTACGCCGCCAAGATGCGCAATGGTGGCCAGTCGTGCATCGCCGCCAATCGCATCTACGTCCAGGACGGGATTGCCGACGCCTTCGTCGAGGGACTGGTCGAGAAGATGGCCGCAGCACGTGTCGGGAACGGGCTCGCCGACGACGTCGCCCTGGGGCCGTTGATCGACGACCGCGCCGTGTCCAGCATGCAGAAGCTCGTCGACGACGCGGTCGCGGCCGGGGCCGACGTGCGTTCCGGTGGCCACGCCATCGCCGGGCCGGGTAGCTTCTTCGAGCCGACCGTACTCGATCACGTCGCGACCACCGCCGAGGCGGCCCGCACCGAGATCTTCGGCCCGATCGCCGCAATCCAACGCTTCCGTACCGAAGCAGAGGTGGTACACCGCGCCAACTCAACCGAATACGGTCTTGCCGGTTATGTGTTCACGGAAAACCTCGATCGCGCCCTCAATGTCGCCGATGCGCTTCAAACCGGCCTGGTGGGGATCAACCAAGGTGTCCCGTCCAACGCCGCGGCGCCCTTCGGAGGGATCAAACAGTCAGGCCTCGGCCGCGAAGGTAGCGCCGAGGGACTCGACGAATACCAGGAAATCCGCTTCTACAACATCGCCCGACGCACCACCGGCAGCGACGTAGTCGGCTCAGGCTGACGAGACCTCGCGTAACGCCGCGGCAAACTGCTGCAGGTCCTCGGCGGTGGTATCGACGTGCGGTGAGATCCGCAGGACAGGTTTGATCATCTCGAACGGCGCCCGTGCCACCTCGCAGGCGGTGGTGACGATGCCGCGTTCGGCGATCAGCCGGGCCCGCACGACGGCCGGATCGGCGCCGTCGGTCGGTTCCAGCGTGGTGATGGCAGTGGGCTCATCGATCGGTTCCACCACCTTCCAACCGGTCACCTCCGCCAGCACCTGTCGGGCCGTGTGTCCGAGTTCGGCCAATCGTGCGCGCACCAGTTCCGGCCCGGCAGCCAGGTGTTCCCCGATCGCGACGGAGAACCCGATCCGCGCCGCAGCGTTGTGCTCGCCGTGCCCGAGTTTCTCCAGCGCGCTCATCGCGATATCCCAGTCGGCGGGCGGCACCCGGGGTTGCAGCCGGGCGGCCAGTTCCGGCCGGACGCCGAGCACACCGACACCACGCGGCCCCGCCAGCCACTTGCGTGAGGACGAGTACACCGCGTCAATACCGGCGGTGCAGTCCAGGTGCCCCAGCGCCTGGGCGGCGTCCACCACCACCGGGATGCCCTCGGCGTGACAGGCCGCGACGACATCGGCGACCGGCTGAGCCAACCCGCGATGGCTCGCGAGCGCCGTGAGGTGCACGAGTGCGGGCGGATCGGCCGCAAGTTGACGTGCGGCGGCGCCGACGTCCAGCCGGCCGTCGCCGTCGACCGGTAGGGCGCGTACCTGAAACCCGTTGGCCGCCATGATCGCCAGGTTCGGCCCGTACTCGCCGGGCAGGCAGGCCACGGTGTGCTCTTCGGGCCAACTGCTGAGCAACAGGTCCAGGGCGTGACCGGATCCGCTGGCGTAGATCACGTCATTCGCGGTCAAACCGGTCATGGCCGCGACGGCGATACGCCCTGCCTCGAGCACCGGAGCGGCGGCCTCAACGGCGACGTAACCGCCCACCTCGGCTTCGTGCCGGGCATGGGTGGTGGTCGCGTCGATCACCGCCACGCTCTGCCGCGAGCAGGCGCCGCTGTCCAGATGCAGCCCGGCGGCCTTGGGTCTGGCGTCCCGCCACTGCTGCGCCAGGGTCATTTCGCCGCCAGTGACAGGCCGAAGTCCCCGGCCGCATCCGTCCACCAGTGCGTTTGTCTCAGACCGGCTTTCGCCAACTCGGCGGTGACGCCCGCAGGCCGGAACTTGCAGGACACCTCGGTCAGCATCTCCTCGCCTGCGGCGTAGGAGACGTCCAGACCCAGTGCCGCCACCCGTACCTGTTGCGGTGTGCGGGCGCGTAGCCACATCTCGATGCGTTCCTCGTCGTCGTTCCATTTCGCGACATGCTCGAAGGCATCGAGATCGAAATCGGCGGCGAGTTCGCGGTTCACCACCG
Source organism: Mycobacterium appelbergii (assembly GCF_032883035.1). NCBI lineage: Bacteria > Bacillati > Actinomycetota > Actinomycetes > Mycobacteriales > Mycobacteriaceae > Mycobacterium > Mycobacterium appelbergii. Next base: position 757,884 of record NZ_JAMQTH010000001.1, on the reverse strand, counting down.
CCAACACGTTGCGGTTGAACTCCGCAGTGACGCCGGCACTGTCATCGTAGGCGCGGACCAGGCGCCCGGCATCCTTCACCAGATCCGTGCCGAGCAGCAGGCTGTCACCAGGTTGCAAGGTCGCGGCGAGTGCGGTGAGGAAATCCGCGCGCGGTCCGGTCGTCAAGTTGCCGATCGTCGAGCCCAGGAACACCACCAGCCTCTTACCCACCCGTGGAATCTCACCGAGATGCTCCTCGAAATCACCGCACACCGCCTCGATCTCGACACCCGGGTACTCCCGTCCGATCGCGTCACCGGCCGCACGCAACACCCCCGCGTCCACATCGAAGGGGATGAACCGGCGCAGCAAGCCACCGTCACGCATCGCGTCGAGCAGCATCCTGGTCTTCTCCGAGGTACCGCTGCCCAACTCCACGAGGGTGTCTGCGCCCGCGGCCGCGACGATGTCCGCGGCCCGCTGGGAGAGAATCTGCGCTTCGGTGCGCGTCGGGTAATACTCGGGAAGCCGGGTGATCTGGTCGAACAGATCACTACCCACCCCGTCGTAGAACCACTTGGGGGGCAACATTTTCGGTACCTGCGTCAGACCGTCACGGACATCGCGGCGCAGTGCCGCCGCCGCGGAATCGGCGGCCAGGTAGTTCGACAGCGAAAGCGTCATGCTGTTCCTTTCAGGGGTGTCAGCTCGACGTGAGAATCGTCAACGACCACCAGGTGGCGGTCCGGTATGTCCTGCCAACCGGGGTCGTCGTCATAGGGCTCACTGGCGAGTACCACGCCGTCGGAGCGACGCAACATCGACAGCGTGTCCCCCCACGTGGTGGCAAGCATACGAGAACCGTTGGCGGCCAGGATGTTCAGCCGGGAGTTCGGATCACGCTCCCCGACCTCGGCAACGGTATCACCGAGCGCGTCCAGCCCACGCTCGAAGATCAGCGCCGCGAGCACCGCGCTGTCCACCGTGGACTCGGCGTTCGCGGCAAGCGGCAGCACCGCGCGGTCCACCAGGCCGTTGTGCGACAGCAGCCAGTGTCCGTCGGTGAACGGCGCCGACGCCGACGGTTCGATCGGCATACCGATGGTCGCCGAGCGAACCGCGGCCACCACGCATCCACTGTGCAGCGCCGGGGCCACCGAGGCGAACGAAGCGTCGCCCCACAGCGGTTTGTCGCTGCGCCAGCGCCGCGCCACGCCATCGTCGAAAAACCCTGCGCCCCAACCGTCGGCATTCATCAGGCCGTTCTTCTGCCGTCGCGGCGCATACGACTGCACCAGCAGAGCCTGCGGCGGGTCGAGCACGAGCGACGCGACGGACCGGGGCGCGCCGAGCCAACCCAGATGCCTACACATCCCAGGCCAACCGCACACCCGCGAAGATCTGGCGCCGCATCGGGTGATCCCAGTTGCGGAAGCTGGGCCGCAGAATGCCCGCGGCGACAGCCCATGAACCGCCGCGCAGCACGCGATAGTCGCCGTCGAAGAACGGCTCGGTGTAACGCTCGTAGACCATCGGCGTGAAACCGGGCCAGGGTCGCAACGGCGAGCTGGTCCACTCCCACACATCGCCCAACATCTGCTCCACGCCGTAGGCCGAGGCCCCCGCCCGGTAGGCACCCACCGGCGCGGGGCGTAGCGCGTCGCCACCGAGGTTCGCCAGCACATCGGTGGGTTCCGAAGCGCCCCAGGGGAACCGGCGGCGCACACCGGACACCGGGTCCCAGGCACAGGCCTTCTCCCATTCGATCTCGGTCGGCAACCGCGCACCCGCCCAGGCCGCGTACGCCTCCGCTTCGAAATACGTGATGTGCTGGACGGGTTCGTCGCCGGGGATCGCCTCGACGTGTCCGAAACGCGTCCGGGTGCCGTCGGGGTGCCAGAACTGCGGCGCGGTCAGACCCGCCTCCTGCCGGTAACCCCAGCCCCGGTGCGACCACCACTGCGGCCGGTCGTATCCGCCGTCCTCGATGAACGCGCGCCACTCGGCGTTGGTCACCGGAACCCTGCCGATCCGGAACGACGGCACCTCGACGACATGCGCGGGCCGCTCGTTGTCCAACGAGTGTGGTTCGGTCAGCTCATCGACCCCCACCAGGAACGGTCCGCCCGGAATGAGCACCGACGTCCCCGCCACCTCCGGCCGGCCGACGGGCAACGCCGCGCCCTCGCCCAACAGTGCCGGGCCGGCCCGCAGGTTCAGCGCCTGCAGCATGGTCTCGTCGTGCTGGTTCTCATGGCTGATCACCAGACCGAAGTTGAACGCCGGATCGTCCTCATCGAGGGTGTCGAGGGCGTCGAGAGCTTTGGACCGCACCGCCTGGCAGTAGGCGCGGGCCTCCGCGGGCGGCAGCAGGGGCAGGCTGACCCGGCTGGCGCGGGTATGCACGAACGCGTCGTACAGCCGGTCGACCGCCGGGTCCAGCATCCCGGGCCGGTCGGGATTGCCGTCGCGCAGCAACCACAACTCCTCCTGCTGCCCGATATGCGCCAGATCCCAGATCAACGGGCTCATCAGCGGGTCGTACTGGCGATGCAACTCGGCATCGTCGAAATCGACCAGGCGCAGGGTCCGCTCCCGCGCCCTGGTCAGCTCCTGCGCCAGCGTCTCGCGTGTGGTCAAAGCTCACCTTTCGCCAGTTGGCTCACCGCCGGAGCGATCCCGTGGCGCACCACCCGGTCGGCGAAGTCGTCGGCCGGGCTGCGGCCCTGTTCGACCGAACGCACCAGTTGCCGCATCGATTCCGCGAGCTCGGCCGGTGCCCGCTCGGCGGCGGCGTGAACGCACCGCACGGCGGCGGTGTGCAGGTGCCGGTCGGACAACCCGGCACGGGCGGCCAGGTCCCAGGCGGTGGCCACCGATTCGGTGGCCTCGGCGGCAACAGCGGCCGCTGCCGGATCGTCCAACAGCGTGACGAGGGTGAACACCGCGGCGGGCCAGACCGCATCCGGCAGGCTGTCCAGGTAGCGGATCTCCAGCCAGCGCCGCGGCCGCACCGGCGGGAACAGCGTGGTCAGGTGGTAGTCGAGGTCGACTTCGGTGGGCCGTCTGCCGCCCAGCACCGCCCGGCCGTCGGCCCAGTCGGCGAACGGCACCCAGTTCGTCACGGGTACGGCATCAGGCGGGTCGATCAGCATCACCGGGGCCTTGAGCGCATACCCGGCCCAGTCACTGGCCGGGTCGTCCCCGTCAGCTCCCAGCACCGGCCCGCATCGAGCGGAATCAAGCTGCCCCCACACCCGCTGACGGGTCGAGCACCAGCCGGTGAACTGCCCGCCGAACATCGGCGAATTGGCGGTGATCGCGATCATGGTCGGGCCCAGCGCGTGCGCCAGCCGGACCCGGTCCGCCCAACCGGCGCGAGGACCTGCGTCGAGATTCACCTGCACAGAGGCCGTCGCCGTCATCATCGCGGCGCCGGCCTGCGCCGTTCCGCTGGCGGCGAAGAACTCCTCCATCGCCTGATAACGCCCGCCCGGATTGACCCGGCGGGTGGGGCGCAGCGGATCGGTGCCCAGCAGCACCAGCCCCAGCCCCCGGCGGGCGAACGCCGCCCGCAGCACCGCGCGGTCGGCCAGCAGCGCCGTGACCGCGGCCAGCGGGCCGTCCTCCGGCGGTCCGGACAGCTCGACCGCACCGCCGGGTTCCACGGTGATGCGGCTGCCGCCGGGCAGCTCCGGCACCTCGGCGATCGCCGCCGACAGCTCGTCCCAGTCCGGACGCCGCGTCGGATCTTCCAGGTCGTAACAGTGCGCCTCGATCTCGAGGCCCACCCGACCCGCACCGCCGTCTTCCAGGCAGCGCTCACCGATATGCGCAGCGGCCTGTTCGGCGCTGGTGAACTCGACCGGTGGAATCGAGCCTGGTTCGGCCCACATCGGCACAGCCATGACAACCACCCTCCCGGTCGGTCGTCTTCTATTTTCCAGATGGCACCGACAATGTCGCGCGTTCAGCGGTTACGCATCGGTGACGCGCGCCCGAATTTGCGACGCTTTACTGTCCCAGGGAGTTCTGCATGGCCCCGGCCAGGACGTTGACCGCGGGGCCACCGTTACCCGACTGACACACCTTGGCCTGCAGTAATACGTTCTCCCGAAGTCGGGTGGTGGTGAAGCAGCGGCGATCGGTGCCCGCTTCCTGTTTCACCCAGTCCGCGTCGGTGGCCCCGGCAGGACCACCGGTGAAAGTCCACACCTGTGTGACGAAGTTGTCCAGATGCATCGCGGTGGTCTGCCCCGAACAGCCCACCGTCCGGTCGACGACACGATGGAATGCACGGTTGGCGGCGTCGGGATTGGCGAACACCCCGACCGACTGCTTGACGAAGTGGGCCTGATCATTGGCCGCCGTCTGCGTCGTCTCACCGTTGAACGAGGCGAGGTCCGGATCGTTGTACACCTCGGGTAATCCGACATCAGCCCAGTTGTTGCACACGGGGTTGTCCACCGAGAAGCCCTGGAACGGATCGGTGAACTCGGCCGCCCACGTCATCGGGGCGCCGACGATATTGCCCACCGAACCTTTCGGCAACACGGCGTAGGACACCACTCCGGGATCTGAGGGACGGGCACCGGCGGGTGCCGCCAAGGCCAGCGCCACACCGGCCACCCCGAGGCTGACAGTCAGGGCACGCATGGGCTCGATGATGCCATTCAGTGGACCGTCCGGGTGCAGTAGGTCCGTGCGGGTGCGGGATAGGGCCACGCGAAATGCCCGGTGGCCGAAGGGCAGGCGGCCTTGTCGCGCACGTCCAGACGCTGTGTCACCTGGACCAGCACCCCCTGGCCGCGGTCGGCACAGTCGGCCAGTTCCATCACACCGGCGGGCAGTCCCAGTTCGTAACAGTGCTCGGCGACCAGGTTGGGCACCAGGCACAGCCGGGCCGTCGACGGGTCGGCGAACTCCGCGGGCAGGTGCTGATACTCGGTGCTCGGGCAGTCACCACTGCCGTCGGCGACCGCGCCGACGGTGTAGCTCGGGTCGGCGTTGCAGTCCACCTTGCCCGCCCGGACCACCTGGGGGACCGAGGGTGTTCCCGCCGGGACACTGAGGCAGTCGCCGACGGCGAAGGACATCGCCGCGCCGCGTTCCGGATCCTCACCGTGCAGGCCGCACCCGGCCGCCAGCAGCGACACCGCGACCACCGCGGCGACCCGGGCCCGAATGCGCGTCACATCAGCGAGAATCTCACGATTGCGGCCGGCGCGCCCGGTGTTCGCCGGAGCCGATGGTGGACGCCCCGGCCACCTCACGGTGACCGGGGCGTTCTCTTGGGCTGCAGAGTGGTCTGATCAACCGCCGTTGCCGTTGAGTTCGGCGCGCACGCCTTCCTCGACCCGTTTACCGAGATCGGGGTCGACGTTGCGCCAGTACTCGAACACCCGGGACAGCACCGGCTCCTTCACACCGTCGGCGACATGTCCGATGATGTTGTGGGCCAAGCGTTCCCGCCCCGCATCGTCGAGAACGTCGCGGACCATGGTGCCGGCCTGACCCCAGTCGTCGTCGTCGGGCCGCAGCGTGTACGCGGCGCGGACCATCTCGCCGTCGGCGTACCACTTCACCTCGGCGGCACGTGCCTCGTCGGCGACCGGCCCGCCATAGGAGTTCGGCGCGTACACCGGATCGGATACGTTCTGCGTCCGCATCGCACCGTCCTTGGAGTAGCTGTTGATCTCCACCTTCGGCATGTTCACCGGGATCTGCCTGAAGTTGGTGCCCAGCCGGGCGCGGTGCGCATCGGAGTAGGAGAAGCCGCGCGCCAGCAGCATCTTGTCCGGGCTCAGGCCGGTGCCGGGCACGATGTTGTTCGGCTCGAACGCCGCCTGCTCCATCTCGGTGTGGTAGTCGGTGACGTTGCGATCCAGCGTCAGCTTGCCGACGTCGATCAGCGGATAGTCGGCGTGCGGCCATACCTTGGTCAGGTCGAAGGGGTTGAACCGGTAGGTCTTCGCGTCCTCGAACGGCATGATCTGCACCTTCAGCGACCAACTCGGGTAATCGCCCTTTTCGATCGAGTCGTACAGGTCCCGCTGGTGGTAATCGCCGTCCTCGCCTGCGAGCCGGTCGGCATCCTCCTGGAGGAGAAACTCGACACCCTGATCGGTCTTGAAGTGGTACTTGACCCAGAAGATCTCACCGTCGGCGTTGATCCAGCTGTAGGTGTGACTGGAGTAGCCGTTCATGTGACGCCAGGTCTTCGGGATGCCCCGATCGCCCATCAGCCAGGTGACCTGGTGGGCCGACTCCGGGGAGAGGCTCCAGAAATCCCACTGCATGTTGTGGTCACGCAGGTTGGTGGCGGCCATCCGCTTCTGGCTGCGGATGAAGTGCTGGAACTTCAACGGGTCCCGCATGAAGAAGACCGGGGTGTTGTTGCCGACCATGTCGAAGTTGCCGTCGGGCGTATAGAACTTCGTCGCGAATCCGCGCGGATCCCGCCAGGTGTCTGGGCTGCCGCGCTCGCCGGCCACAGTCGAAAAGCGGGTCAGCGTCTCGGTTTTGGCGCCGGGCGCGAATACCGCCGCCCGCGTGTACCTGGTGACGTCGCCCGTCACCTCGAAATGACCGAACGCGCCACCGCCCTTGGCATGTGGCTGGCGCTCCGGGATGCGCTCCCGATTGAACATGGCCATCTGCTCGATCAGGTAATGATCCTGCAGAAGGATCGGGCCGTCCGGCCCGAGCGTCAGTGAATGATCGTCGCTCGGCGCGGGATTGCCCGCGTCAGTGGTTGTGAATTTCTCGCTCATCGTTCTCTGAACTCCTCGTTTCGTGGGCTGAGTCCGAGGATTCGACACGACAGTCGGCACACGTACCCCAGAACACGACTTCGGCTTCTTCGACAGCGAAACCGTCGAGGTCAGAGGGTTCGAGGCAGGGTGCCTGGCCGACAGCGCAGTCAACATCGGCCACCCTGCCGCAGACCCGGCACACCAGGTGGTGATGGTTGTCACCGGTGCGGGTTTCGTAGCGCGCCGAGGAGCCGGCCGGCTCGATGCGGCGTACCAGACCGGCTTTGACGCACGCATGGAGCACGTCGTAGACGGCCTGAGTGGACACCGACCCCAACACTTGACGTACCAGGTTGGCGACGTCGTCTGCGGTGGAGTGCGGTGCTGCGACCAGGGCGTTCAACACCGCGACCCGTGGCGCAGTAACCCGTAACCCGGCGGCCCGCAGAAGGGCCCGGGGTTCGTGGTCATGCGCCAGGGTCACGGTTCCAGTATGCGCTCTTTCTGGAATGAGTCAAAAGATTCCGCGGAATCAGGGGCGCGCAGGTGCCATCGTCGGCGGAGTCTCCTGGCGCTCCGAACCGCCGGGGCCGCCCTGGCCGAACGGGCCGCCGGGGCCGAACTGGCCGGGTGGCGGGAACATCCGCTGGCCCGGTCCCATCGGAGGCGGACCACCCCGGTGGAACATCATCATGCCGTGGCGGTCGTGTCCGCCGCCGCCGTGATGGTGGCCGCCGGAATGGGCACCCAACATGAAGCCGGTTCCAAACACCACGGCGACGATGAAGACGATTCCGGCGACGATGCCCACCAACGCGGCGGCCTGGGTGAGACGGCTCTGCCGCCGTTCCGGGGCCGGCGCGGGTTCAACCGGCCGATCCACCGGGGCGCTGGTCGCGACAGGTGCGGTCGCGGGTTCGGATGATGCAGGTGTTTCTGTCATGCCACGAGCATGCGAGCCGTATTCAGGTGACGATCAAGAATCCGCTATGAATCCGCTGTGAAAGCCGGTCACCACGGCTTGATCGGGTTCACCGCGTATTGGATGACTCGGTAGGGCGTCCCGCCGCGGGGTGCGGTGTTCCACTGGCTGATGAAGACCCGGACCTCCTCGAGCGTGGACCCGGGTGAGATATAGCCGCCGTAGGGTTGCGCCAGCCTGTTGACCTCCGGCGGGGGCAACGACTCCGCCGGATCGGGCCAGTCACCGGCGAACACCACCGTCGTCACCGGTGCGGCCCCCAGCCCGGTCGGGTCGAGGGCGACCCGCATCTCCATGTTCCCGGTGCTCGCATTGAAGTAGGACAGCACGGCTTTGCCGTCGATCTGCCGGATCGACATCTCCCCTACCCGGTCGGGCCACAGCTGGGTCGGCGGCTTGCCCCAGCCACCGTCGGGCCCTGCCGCCCACCCCTGCCAGCCGGCCCGGTCGGTGAATTTCTGCGGGGTGGACCGGTACAGGAACACCGGGCCGCTGCGATCGAAGTTGTTGGCCACGATGTACACCCAGCCGCTGGGAGATTCCGCCGTCGGGATGGGGTCGTAATAGCCGCTGATCTGCGACTGCCCACCACCCTGATAGGACGCCTTACGCACCGAACCCGGAATCGTCGGCCAATTACCCTGCGCGGCATCCGCTTTCACCAGCCGCGAACTCTGCGGGACGAGGTCTTCGGTGGTGGTCACCAGCATGTAGTTCTGCCGGTTGATGGACACCACCCCGGCAGGCAGCTGAGAACCGCCCGGTGGCGTGGCATCGGCGAGCAGAGGTTTGTCGACCCCGCTCACGCCGGTGTAGCGGACCCCGGCGGGATCGTCGACGGAATCAGGTGCCACATGCAGGGCGATCGGCGAATACCAGCCGCCGAACCCCACCGCCTGACCGGCAAAGCTGTCGCCACACACCTGCAGCACCCGGCTGGGGAATTCCATGAACTCACACAGATCAGTGGCGCCGATACCGTAATCGCCGGTGGGAGTGCCGGTTCCGGCTGTCGGCCCGATCCGCAGCACCTGCCCGGGCGCCAGTTGAGGCAACACCGGCTCGGGCCACGGCGCCGGCGGGTCCGCCCGCGCCCCCGACATCGCCGAAATGGCATTCCAGCAGAGAAAGATCGAGAGAACGCCTGCTGGAATGCGGTTTCGGCGCAAGGGGGGTCAGAGCTCGGCGGCCAGCAGCTCGGCGATCTGGATGGTGTTCAGCGCCGCGCCTTTGCGCAGGTTGTCACCAGATACGAACAATGCGAGACCACGTCCTTCGGGCACACCCTCGTCCCAGCGGATGCGGCCGACCAGCGAGTCGTCGGCTCCGGCAGCGGCCAGCGGCGTCGGCACGTCGACCAGCTTGACGCCCGGCGCACCAGCCAGCAGCTCCCGCGCCCGCTCAACCGAAAGCGGTTGGGAGAACTCGGCGTTGATCGACAACGAGTGTCCGGTGAACACCGGAACGCGCACGCAGGTACCACTCACCGCAAGTTGGGGTATGCCCAGGATCTTGCGGCTCTCATTGCGCAGCTTCTGGTCCTCGTCGGTCTCACCGGAACCGTCGTCGACGAGCGAACCGGCCAACGGCACCACATTGAAGGCGATCGGCGCGACGTATTTGACGGGAGCCGGGAAGTCCACTGCCGAGCCGTCGTGCACCAGAGCCTCGACGCCGTCGATCACCGCCCGCGACTGGCCGGCCAGTTCCTCTACACCGGCCAGACCGCTACCCGACACGGCCTGGTAGCTCGACACGATCAGCCGGGTCAGGCCTGCCTCGTCGTGCAGTGGCTTGAGCACCGGCATCGCGGCCATGGTCGTGCAGTTCGGGTTGGCGATGATGCCTTTGGGAAGAGACCGAGCGCGGTTGGCGACATCCCTGGCGAAGTTCACCTCGGAGACGATCAGCGGCACATCGGGATCCTTGCGCCAGGCCGACGAGTTGTCGACGACGATGGCGCCCGCGGCCGCGAACCGCGGCGCCTGCACGCGTGACATCGTCGCGCCTGCGGAGAACAGGGCGATGTCCAGCCCCGACGGGTCGGCGGTCTCGCTGTTCTCGACCTCGATCTCCTGACCCCGGAAGGTCAGCTTCTTACCCTCGGAGCGGGCCGAGGCGAAGAACCGCACGGAGGTGGCGGGGAAGCCCCGTTCCTCCAGCAGTGCCCTCATCACCTGGCCGACCTGGCCGGTAGCTCCGACCACACCGATATTCACCATGTCACTTACCCCGTCGCTTCGCTCGCCCCACCACGCTATTTACCCCGTCGCTTCGCTCGCCCCACCACTAGATCCCGGTCCCCGCATAAACAACCGCCTCTTCTTCGCCACCGAGGTTGAATGCCTCGTGGAGCGCAGCGACCGCGGTATCCAGATCGGTGTCCTTCACCAGCACCGAGATGCGGATCTCGGAGGTGGAGATCAGATCGATGTTGACGCCCACCTCGGCGAGCGCCTCGCAGAACTTCGCGGTCACGCCGGGATGGCTGCGCATGCCCGCACCCACCAGCGACACCTTGCCGATGTGATCGTCGTACAGCACCTGGCTGAACCCGATCTCACCCTGCAGTGAGGTCAGCTTCTGCACCGCACCCGGCCCGTTGTCCATGGGGCAGGTGAAGGTGATGTCCGTCTTGCCGTCCTCCACCTTGGAGATGTTCTGCAGCACCATGTCAATGTTGACGTCGGCGTCGGCGACCGCGCGGAAAACCCTGGCGGCATAACCGGGTACGTCCGGCACTCCGACCACGGTGACCTTGGCCTCCCCTCGGTCGTGGGCTACTCCGGTCAGCAGGGCGTCTTCCATGGCGATGTCCTCGATCGATCCTTTGACGATGGTGCCCGGCTTGTCGGAGTACGACGAGCGGACGTGTATCGGCACGTTGTAACGGCGGGCATATTCGACGCAGCGCAGCATCAGCACCTTGGCGCCGCACGCCGCCATCTCCAGCATCTCTTCGAACGACACGGTGTCGAGATGCCGGGCGTTGGGCACGATGCGCGGATCGGCGGTGAAGATGCCGTCGACGTCGGTGTAGATCTCACAGACGTCGGCCTTCAGCGCCGCGGCCAGTGCGACCGCGGTGGTGTCGGAACCACCGCGACCCAGTGTGGTGACGTCCTTGCTGTCCTGGCTGACGCCCTGGAAACCGGCGACCAGCACGATCAGCCCCTCATCCAGGGCGCTGCGCAGCCGACCCGGGGTGACGTCGATGATCTTGGCGTTCCCGTGCGTGCCGGTGGTGATGACGCCGGCCTGCGACCCGGTGAACGAGCGCGCCTGCGCACCCAGGGACTCGATGGCCATCGCAACCAGCGCGTTGGAGATCCGCTCCCCGGCGGTGAGCAGCATGTCCATCTCGCGGGCGGGTGGCGCCGGAGACACCTGGCGGGCCAGGTCCAGCAGGTCATCGGTGGTGTCGCCCATCGCAGAGACCACTACGACGACGTCGTTACCGGCCTTCTTGGTCTCGACGATCCGCTCGGCGACACGACGGATCCGGTCGGCGTCCGACACCGAGGATCCGCCGTACTTCTGTACGACGACCGCCACTATCTGTCCTTCTAAAGGCTCGGGAATGATTCCCACCAAGGATAAGGGAGGCGTGCACGCGATTTTGTCCGCCGGTGGTTTGGCCTGGGTATCCCCCGCTCCGCAGGTGAATCAGAGGGTCCACCAGTTCGTGCCGTCGGAGATCACCTCGACGGCCGCAGACCGACCCAGACGCACATGTCGCCCACCGTCGATCTCCTGCCCGGTCGGCGCGTGCAACCGGGTCGCCCCCACCGCGATGTTCCGCACGGTGTAGCGGTTCGTGTTGCCCGCCGCATCGGGGAGCGTCGCCTCGGCGCCGCGGTCCAGCAGACACACGTAGTCGGTGCCCGGCGCGGCGCCGAGTACCACGTCCTCGGTAACGGTCGTGATCGCACGCGCGGGCAGGTTGCCGGAGGTGTTGCCGGCAATTCCGACGTTGCGCCCACTCGCACGCACAGGTGCGACGCTGAAGCCGTTGTTGTCCCACTGGTTTCCGGAGACAGCGAGATCGTCGACGTATTCGGCGTCGACCGCGTACGACCAGCCGGCGCCCTCGTCCTCGTTGGCGATGAAATTTCCGGTGACGTTGAAGCCCTTGGTGCGATGCGCCTCGTCGCGGGAGTAGATCCCGATGGCCGGATACTCGCCGGGGGCGCCCTTGCCGCCGTTGGTGATGTTGTTGGCGACGATCTGCACCTGTGGGCTGTCGGTATACAGGAACGACGGCATCGTGTAGACGATTGCCTCCCGCCGTGCGCCTTCACAGATGTTGCCGACGATTGTCAGCGACTTGTTGCCTCGCAACTCAATGTTGTTCTGCGGCGCCCCATTCAGATGATTGGCCAGGATGCGTACCGGGCCGCTCTCCACCGACAGATTCGGCCCCGTTGATCCGACGTTGTTGTTGACGATCCACGAGTCGTAGAACAAATAGGTGGTGTAGATGCCGTAACCGGTGCACTGCTCGACGAAGTTGTCGTCGATCCAGTTGAGCAGGCCCTCGGTGGTGGCGTTCAGCCGGATACCGTGGTCAGTCCATCCACGCACCCGACAGTGCCGGACATAGCTCTTGTCCAGATCGACATCGAGGCCCGCACCGCCGTGAGAACCCGCGTCGATCACCAGGTTCTCGATGCGGCTTTCGGTCCAGCGGCCGCTGATGGGCGCGAACTTTCCGGTGGCGAGCAGGCGCGCGGCGCGTTCACCGTCTCCGAGCAGCCATACCTTGGCGAATCCGGCGTCGTCCCCCAGCGTCCCGGACAGGGCGTAGTCCCCCGCGGGGAAGAACACCGTGCCACCGCCCGCGTCGGCGACGGTCCGGACCGCGGCCAGCACGGCCGCCCGGTCGTCGGTTGTGCCATCTCCTGTCGCCCCGTGCGAGCGGACGTCGACCACTGCCATCGGTTCAACGCTAGTGCCAGCGGCAGCGCGAAGCCCAGGTCCGAAGGGGTTACCGGTTCTGCAGGACCGCGATCCGCAGTGGGCCGTGGTGGTTGTGCCAGCCGGGCATGATCGTGGGGGCCGGGGTGGCGTAGGTGTCCGGGCTGTACACATTGCCCGAACCGACGGGCCCCTGTGCGGCCGCGGTACCGGCCAGGCCGAGGGCGGCACCGCCGATGACACCGGCGGACAGGATCGGCAGTGCTGCGAACCGGACGATGCGATTGGTGGCGTTCATGATATCAATCCCTTTGTGCGAGTGTGGCTTTCAAAGTGCCAGGCGGCCTGTCGAGCCGATGGGACAAGAATGCCGGGATACGCTCCCGCCGTCTGTCGGACGACCCGCGGATGAGCCGCCTGAATGTGACTTCCCCCGATCAGGGGAAGGACGTTTGGGCACAACGATGACGCGGAGTACAGTGGCACCCGATGTTCATTGCGCAGCGGGTGCTCCTTCTCGGACGCCGCGACGGGGTCTGATCCAGACTGGCCTCCCGTCGCGGGTTTTCGCGATGCGCCGGTCTGAATCCAACAGGGTTATTCCCAAGACTCCGGAGCAAATATCATGACCACCCCTGACATCTCTGTCGACGCTTTCAACTCGGTGAGCACCATCAACACTCCTGCGGGCGCACCGCACCCCAACCAACCGGCCTGGAACACCCAGCGCGCATCATCGATGCCGGTCACCCGGTACCGCAGCTTCGCCGAAGAGGTTCCCGGCGGGAGCCCCGCATTGGGCGCCGTGCCGGTTCCGTTCGACCGCACGTGGCCGGACAAGGTGGTGGAGACCGCTCCGATGTGGTGCGCGGTCGACCTGCGCGACGGCAACCAGGCGCTGATCGACCCGATGAGCCCGGTCCGCAAACGGCGGATGTTCGATCTGCTGGTGCGGATGGGTTACAAGGAGATCGAGGTCGGCTTCCCGTCGGCGAGCCAGACCGACTATGACTTCGTCCGCGAGATCATCGAGCAGGGCGCGATCCCCGACGACGTGACGATCCAGGTGCTGACACAGTGCCGTCCAGAGCTGATCGAAAAGACCTTCGAAGCGTGCGCGGGCGCCCCGCAGGCGATCGTGCACTTCTACAACTCGACTTCGATCCTGCAGCGCCGCGTGGTGTTCCGCGCCGACCGGGAAGCGGTCAAGAAGATCGCCACCGACGGCGCCCGCATGTGCGTCGAGGAAGCCGAGAAGTACCCGCAGACGCGCTGGCGCTTCGAGTACTCGCCGGAGTCCTACACCGGTACCGAGCTGGAGTACGCCGTCGAGGTGTGCAACGCGGTAGCCGAGGTGGTCAAGCCCACGCCGGAGTGGCCGCTGATCGTGAACCTGCCTGCCACCGTCGAGATGGCAACCCCGAACGTCTACGCCGATTCGATCGAGTGGATGAGCAGGCATCTGATCCCGCGCGACTCGATCATCCTGAGCCTGCACCCGCACAACGATCGCGGAACCGGCGTTGCCGCAGCAGAATTGGGCTACCAGGCCGGTGCGGACCGCATCGAGGGCTGCCTGTTCGGGAACGGTGAGCGCACCGGCAATGTGTGTCTGGTGACGCTGGGGCTGAACCTGTTCAGCCGTGGCGTCGACCCGCAGATCGACTTCTCGAACATCGACGAGATCCGCCGCACCGTCGAATACTGCAACCAGCTCCCCGTTCATGAGCGCCACCCGTACGGGGGCGATCTGGTCTACACCGCGTTCTCCGGCAGCCACCAGGATGCGATCAACAAGGGCCTGGACGCCATGAAAGTGGCCGCCGACGATGCCGACAAGGACGTGGACGACATCCTGTGGCAGGTGCCGTATCTGCCGATCGACCCCAAGGACGTCGGGCGCACGTACGAAGCCGTCATCCGGGTCAACTCGCAGTCCGGCAAGGGCGGCGTGGCCTACATCATGAAAGCCGACCACGGGCTGGTGCTGCCGCGCCGGCTGCAGATGGAATTCAGCCAGGCGATCCAGAAGATCACCGACGGTGAGGGCGGCGAGGTGTCACCCAAAGAGATGTGGGACGCCTTCTCCGAGGAGTATCTGGCGCCGATCACGCCGTTGGAGCGGATGCGCCAGAAGGTGGTTGCCGCCGAAGTCGACGGCGGCACGGACACCATCACCGCAATCGTCAAGATCAACGGCGAAGAGCGTGAGATCGTCGGCGCGGGTAACGGGCCGCTGGCGGCGTTCGTCGACGCACTGGGCGCCGTCGGGTTCCAGGTGAATGTGCTGGACTACTCCGAGCACGCCATGTCCTCCGGCGAGGAAGCGCAGGCAGCGGCCTACGTCGAGGCCTCCATCGACGGCAGGACGGTGTGGGGTGTCGGGATGGCGCCGTCGATCACAACTGCATCACTTCGTGCCGTTGTTTCGGCGGTGAACCGCGCCTCCCGTGATTAACTGACGGACGCGCAGATAGCTGCGCATCCGTCAACTCAAAGGAGCGAACCGTGGACTGGGGTTCGACATGGGATTTCCTCTGGCACTTCTTGATCATCTTCGCCTGGATCGCATACCTACTGGTCCTGTTCCAAATTCTCGGGGACCTGTTCTGGCGTGACCACACCACGTCCGGCTTTGCCAAAGCCCTGTGGGTGGTTTTCCTGATCCTGTTCCCGTGGCTGGCGGCGCTGGTCTATCTGATAGCCCGCGGGAAGGGCATGGCCGAGCGTGCACGGGCGGCGGCGGAAGCCGCCAAACAGGAGACAGACTCCTACATCCGTGAGGCGGCGGGCCGGTCACCGGCGCAGGAGATCGCCGATGCCAAGGCTCTACTCGACACCGGAGCTATCACGCAGGCCGAGTTCGACGCGTTGAAGGCGAAGGCACTCGCCTAGTCAGAAGAGCGTGTACTGGTCGCCGGTGTCGGTGGTGTCGGTGAACTCTTCGATGTCTGCACCGCCGATGACGTCGTCGAGACCGGCCAGGAAATCGGCATCGGTGACCAGCGGCACCCCCAGCTCGGCGGCTTGATACCCCTTGCCGTGCGCGGGGGCGGACTCGTTGCACACCACCAGCGACGTTTCCAGGTCGACTGCGTCGGTGTAGGACAGCCCGGCGTGCAGGATGCGCTCGATGAGCTCCTCGTGGGTGCGCGCCACCTCGGCGGACAACGCCACCCGCATGCCCTGCACCAGGGGCCGCCCCGGCACATGCGGGCCCGGATTGGCGTACGCGCACGGCAGCCGTGAGGCCAGCAGCTTCAGCGGGCGAAGCTCGTCGTGGGTGGTGTGGCCGTTGGGCCAGCGCCGCCGCCCGATCTGGCGCAGCGGTAGCCACACTTTGCGGTCCCTGGCCCGGGCCAGCGTCGGCTTGAGAATCTGGGCGAGCACCTGCGCATCGTCGAGCGCATCGTGCGGTTTCATCTGGGTGACGCCCCAATGGGAGGCCAACGTCTCCAGCCGCAGATTCTCGGTCCCGAGCGCCAGTCGGCGAGCCAACTCCACGGTGCACATGACGCTGTCGATCGGCAATTCCGCATCGACCAGCTCGGCCTCGGCGGCCAGAAAGCTGTAGTCGAAGCCCACGTTGTGGGCGACCAGGGTGCGCCCGCGCAGCACGTCCACCAACTCGTCGACGAAGTCTCCGAAGCAGGGCTGGCCTTCGAGCATCTCGGCAGTCAGGCCGTGCACATGGGTGGGGCCGGGATCCACGCCAGGGTTGAGCAGGGTCGCGATGCTGCGCTCGACATTGCCGTCGTCGGCCACCGCGAGCGCGGCGATGCTGACGATGCGCGCCTGCCCGGGCCGGAAGCCGGAGGTTTCCACGTCGACGACCGCCCACCCGGTGCCCGCTTCCCCGGCCGGTCGGCCCCAACAGTGGCTCATAACCGCCAGGATGGCACGGTCCTCCGACAACCTTGGATCGCGGCACCGCGTGTCGGGGACCTAAAATCCCGGAATGCTGACCATCCGTGGACGCGCCGCACTCGCGGCCGGAGCAACCGCACGCTGGGCGTCGCGGATCACCGGCCGTGGCGCGGGCGCCATGATCGGCGGCCTGGTGGCGATGACGCTGGACCGCTCGATACTGCGGCAGCTGGGCCAGGACCGTCGTGCCGTCGTGGTGACCGGCACCAATGGAAAGTCCACCACCACCAGGATGACCGCGGCGGCACTGGCCACGCTCGGACCCGTCGCCAGTAACTCCGAGGGCGCCAACATGGACGCCGGTCTGGTGGCGGCACTGGCCGCCGAGCGCGATGCGACGCTGGCCGCCCTGGAAGTCGACGAGATGCACGTGCCGCACGTCAGTGATCTCGTCGAGCCTGCGGTGGTCGTTCTACTGAATCTGTCCCGCGATCAGCTGGACCGGGTGGGTGAGATCAACCACATCGAACGGACCCTGCGGGCCGGGCTGGCGCGTCATCCGAATGCCGTGGTGGTGGCCAACTGCGATGACGTCCTGATGGCGTCGGCGGCCTATGACAGCCCCGATGTGGTCTGGGTTGCTGCCGGCGGAGGCTGGTCCGGCGACTCGGTCAGTTGCCCGCGCAGCGGCGAGATCATCGTCCGCGACGGCAACCACTGGTACTCGACCGGTACCGACTTCAAACGGCCCAGCCCGCAATGGTGGTTCGACGACACCCACATCCACGGCCCGGACGGGTTGGTGCTGCCCATGACGCTGGCCCTGCCCGGCACGGTGAACCGCGGCAACGCCACCCAGGCCGTCGCCGCAGCCGTCGCGCTCGGGGCCTCGCCACAAGCCGCGGTAGCCGCCGTATCGCGCGTCGACGAGGTCGCCGGCCGGTACCGCACCGTGCAGGTCGGCGCACATACCGCCCGGGTGCTGCTGGCCAAGAACCCGGCCGGCTGGCAGGAGGCCCTGTCGATGGTGGACAAGCACAGCGCCGGGGTGGTGATCGCGGTCAACGGGCAGGTGCCCGACGGCGAGGACCTGTCCTGGCTGTGGGATGTGCGCTTCGAGCACTTTGACGACACGCAGGTGGTGGCCGCCGGCGAGCGGGGCACCGACCTGGCGGTGCGGCTCGGATACGCCGGCGTCGAGCACACGCTGGTGCATGACACCCTCGCGGCCATCGGCTCGTGCCCACCCGGTCACGTCGAGGTGATCGCAAACTACACCGCCTTCCTCCAACTGAACAGGCGGATTTCATGACCCTGCAGATCGGTCTGGTGCTGCCGGATGTGATGGGCACTTACGGCGACAGCGGCAATGCGGTGGTGCTGCGGCAGCGGCTGCGGCTGCGCGGGATCGATGCCGAGATCGTGGAGATCACCCTGGGCGATCCGGTGCCGGACTCCCTCGATCTGTACACGTTGGGCGGTGCCGAGGATTACGCGCAACGCCTGGCCACGCGGCATCTCATCCGGCACCCCGGGCTGCAGCGGGCCGCTTCGCGCGGCGCTCCCGTGCTGGCGATCTGCGCAGCCATCCAGGTACTCGGGCACTGGTATGAGACCTCGGCCGGAGAGCGCGTCGAAGGGGTGGGCCTGCTCGATGTGACCACCTCGCCGCAGGAGTCGCGCACGATCGGCGAGGTGGCTTCCACGCCGCTGCTCGACGGGTTGACCCAACCGCTCACCGGGTTCGAAAACCACCGGGGTGGAACGGTTCTGGGTTCCGATGCACGTCCACTGGCGGCCGTGACCAAGGGCGCGGGCAACCGGGCCGGCGACGGTTATGACGGCGCGGTGCAGGGCAGCGTGATCGCGACCTATTTGCACGGACCGTGTCTGGCCCGCAATCCGGAGTTGGCCGATCACCTGCTGTCGAAGGTGGTCGGCGAGCTGCCGCCACTTGAGCTGGAAGAGGTCGAGCTGCTGCGCCGCGAGCGGCTCGCGGCCCCGCGCCGGGTCTAGGTCCCGCGTTTCCCGCGTTTCCCCGCGTTCCCCGCCGAAATGGCATTCCAGCAGGCCGCCACTCGCACTTTCGCTGCTGGAATGACGTTTCGGCGGGAAGTCAGCTCGAGAACGGGTCACTCGCATTCTCGATCCGCGCGGCGGCATCGGTCAGCACCGCCTCGCCGTGCCCGAACCCCGCGATCTGTGCACCCGTCGCGGCAAGCTTGCCGAGCGATTCACGGGCGGCGCGGCGGTCGGTGTTGAACACCCCGAGGATCACCTGCCCGTTGAATTCGGCGACCGCGTCACCGGTCAGCAGCGCGTCGGCCTCCGGCAGGTACACGGCGATACTGCCCGGGGTGTGGCCCGGCACGCTCAGGACCAGGGCCCCACCCGCGAAGTCCAGTACCTCGCCATCGGTGACCGCACGGTCGACGCGGCACGGCGGTCCGTGCGAAGACTTGTCGAAGTCGTCGTGCAGCGTCCGCTCACCCGCCGTCAGTACCGGTATCGGGCCTGGCAACGCACCGCGCACATACGACGCGTCGCGCGCCCCTGCGATCACCTCGACGTCCGCCCATTCGGCGATCTCGGCCGCGGACCCGCAGTGGTCCTCGTGGAAGTGGGTGAGCACAATCCGCTTCACGTGTAGGCGCCGCATGCCGAGTACCGCCAGCGCGTCCACGATCAACTCGGCACTGTCAGGCCAGCCGGTGTCGATCAGCGTCACGCCGTCCGGATCCAGCCACAGGTAGCTGTTCAGCAGGTAGGCCTCGTCGCCGGGGATACGCAGCCGGTACAACGACGGCGCCATCTGTAGGAGGTCGGGGTCGTGCATAACCCGACCGTAGTCACTCTCGCCGAAACCGCATTCCAGCAGGCCTTTACCCGGACTTTTGCTGCCGGAATGACGTTTCGCGCAGTGTGCCGCCCCAGCCACGTGCCTTCAAAGCGCGATGGGCACGCTGGATCACGTCGACCTCACGGTCCTCTTTGATCACCCGCATGACGTCCCAGCCGAGGCGACCGAGCTCGGGAAGCACCCGCAGATCCTTGACGTACTGGGCCCGGTCGGTTTGGTGCTGCCCACCGTCATACTCGGAGGCCACCTTGAACTCCTCCCAGCCCATGTCGACCGTGCGAACCAGCCGTCCCCATTCGTCGACGATCGTGATCTGGGTGGTCGGCCGCGGCAGCCCCGCATCGATGTACACGAGCCGCAGCCAGGTTTCCCGCGGAGATGCCGCACCGCCGTCGACCAGCGGCAGCACCGCCTTGAGTTTGGCCACTCCCCGCGCGCCCCGGTACCGCTTGGCCAGCATCAACACGTCCTCCGTGGAGAACGGCTGTGCCCGCATCAACGCGTCAAGCCGGGCAATCGCCTGCTTACGCGGCAGGAACCGGCCGAGGTCGAACGCCGTGCGCGCCGGTGTGGTGACGGGTAATCCAGCGACACAGGTGATTTCGTCGTCGGCTATGCGTTCGTGCCGGACGACGAGACCGCGCGGCGACCGGATGTAATCCCAGATCAGCTCGATCTTCACATCGGTGTCGACCCATTCCGCCCCGTGCAGCGCCGAGGCCGCCACGCCCGTCACGATGCCGCCGCGACGCGTCCACAGCCAAGCACCGACCGTCCGGTCCCGTAACGACAACTCGTGATTCTTCGGAGCGTGGACGTTCCGGAAGACCGGCCGGTACCAGCGCTGCAATTCGTGTCTCGTGACGACGCCGCCGGCGACCGCCTCGGTGCCGATGAGTAGCTCCCCCATGGGCAAATACTTGCCGCGCGGTCCGACAACCCCGCCGAAACGGCATTCCAGCAGGAGAAGTGCGAGTGAGGGCCTGCTGGAATGCCATTTCGGCGGAAAGCTGGCGAAAAACTAGACCATCGCGCGGCGGCCGGCCAGGGCCCGGCCGAGCGTCAGCTCGTCGGCGAACTCAAGATCGCCGCCCATCGGCAGCCCCGACGCGATACGGGTGACCGTCAGCCCGGGAATGTCGCGCAGCATCCGCACCAGATAGGTGGCGGTGGCCTCGCCCTCGGTGTTGGGATCGGTGGCGATGATCACCTCGGCGACGTCGACGCCGTCGACACGTTCGCCGATCCGGTTCAACAGTTCACGGATGCGCAGTTGATCGGGCCCGACACCGGACAACGGATCCAGGGCCCCGCCGAGCACGTGATAGCGGCCGCGGAATTCCCGGGTGCGCTCGACGGCCTGCACATCCTTGGGTTCCTCGACGACGCACACCAGCGACGCGTCGCGGCGCGGATCGCCGCAGATCCGGCAGCGCTCGTCGTCGGAGACATTGCCGCACACCGCACAGAACGTGACACCGTCGCGGATGCGGCCGAGCACCGCGGTCAACCGGTCGATGTCAGGCGGCTCGACGCTCAGTAGGTGGAACGCGATCCGCTGCGCGCTCTTCGGCCCGATCCCGGGCAACTTGCCGAGCTCGTCGATCAGATCCTGGACCGGGCCTTCGAACAAGTCAGACTCCCGGAATACCGAAGCCGCTCATCCCGCCTGCCAGCGGGCCGAGTCGACTCTGAGCGAGGATGGTCACCTGTTTGGAGGCGTCGGCCAGGGCACCGACGATGAGGTCCTGCAGAGTTTCCGGATCGGCCGGATCGATCACCGTCGGATCGATCGACACGCCGACCACCTCGCCGCTGCCCTTCACCGTCACCTGCACCAGGCCGCCGCCGGCCTGACCGTGCACCTCGGAATTGGCCAGCGACTCCTGCGCCTCCATGAGCTGCTGCTGCACCTGCTGTGCCTGCGCCAGCAGGGCCGACATATCTGGCGTGCCTCCAGGTTGCATCAGTATCCCCTTGCGGTGTCGGTTGCGTCTTCTTGATCGCGCGTAGGTCTCGACTTGGTTGCTCTCACGCGAACGCGGCGGTTTGGTCTTTCAGCCTAGTCGGCGCGCGGGCTAGCGTGACGCCCGTGCGAGTCCCAGCCTGCCTGCGTGTCGGCGTCACTGTTGCCTGCAGCGTGCTCATCGCCGCTTCGGTAACCGTCAGCCCCCACGCCAACGCCGCCCCTGCCAACATCGCCGGCATGATCGTGTTCCTCGATCCCGGCCACAACGGCGCCAACGACGCGTCGATCAGCAAGCAGGTGCCCACGGGCCGCGGCGGCACCAAGAATTGCCAGGAAAGCGGCACCTCGACCGAGGACGGGTACGCCGAGCACACCTTCACCTGGGACACCACGCTGCGCGTCCGCGCCGCGTTGAACGCACTCGGCGTGCGCACCGCGATGTCACGCGGCAACGACAACGCGTTGGGCCCGTGCGTGGATGAGCGCGCCGCGATGGCCAACGCGCTGCGCCCCAACGCGATCGTGTCCATCCACGGCGACGGCGGACCTGCCAACGGCCGCGGATTTCACGTGCTGTACTCGTCCCCGCCGCTGAACAACGCCCAGGCCGGCCCGTCGGTCCAGTTCGCGAAGGTCATGCGGGATCAGCTGTCCGGGTCGGGAATTCCGCCCGCCACCTATATCGGGTCCGGCGGTCTGGACGCACGATCCGATATCGCCGGGCTCAACCTCGCGCAGTACCCGTCGATTCTGGTGGAGTGCGGCAACATGAAGAACCCGGCCGATTCCGCGTTGATGAAATCCCCGGAGGGACGGCAGAAGTACGCCGAGGCCATCGTGCGTGGAATCGCCGGATTCCTTGGCTCCCAGGGCAGCCAACAGGCGCAGACGGCAGCCCGTTAGGCCCCTTCGACCTGCTTCTTGAGGTTCGCCAGCACCTCGTCCTGGATCTTGCGCAGACCCAGCGGGGCGAACGTCTTCTCGAAGAAGCCCTTGACACCGCCCGCGCCCGTCCATGACGTCTTGAGGTTGACCGTCGAGCCGGTGCCTGCCGGGGCGACCGTCCAGTTCGTCACCAATGTCGAGTTCGCGTCCTTCTCGATCACGGTGTGGCCGGCCACGTCAACGGTCGCCTTGACCTCGCGGACGCGGGATTTCGTCGCCTGCAGCTTCCACGTCACGACCGTGCCTGCGCCCTGACCGCCCTCGAGAACCTGATACCCGCTGTAGTGCGAAGAGAGAATCTTCGGGCGCACGTCCCGATAGTCTGCGATCGCGGCGAGCACGGCGGCTGGTTCGGCGTTGATCAGGACTGTGCTGACCGCGCTGACCTGTCCCATTGGTGAAACTCCTTGCTTTACTGGTCACTAAGGTCGCATCGGGTGCCACCGCCGACTAGCGTATATGTGTGTCTGTTGTTCCGAACGGCGCACAGGCTGTCCACGCTGCAGGCGTAGCACGGCTACTCGATAGTTACCGCGCCATACCGCCTGCCGCGACGGTTCGTCTTGCGAAGCCGACATCGAATCTGTTCCGAGCCCGGGCCCGAACCGGCGGCAAGGGTCTCGACACATCGGGTCTGACCAATGTCATCTCGGTCGACCCGCAGGCTGCGACCGCCGATGTGGCGGGTATGTGCACCTATGAGGATCTGGTGGCGGCGACGCTGCCCTACGGGTTGGCCCCACTGGTGGTGCCGCAGCTCAAGACGATCACCCTCGGCGGTGCGGTGACCGGCCTTGGCATCGAGTCGACGTCGTTCCGCAACGGTCTGCCCCACGAGTCGGTGTTGGAGATGGATATATTGACCGGGGCGGGCGAGATCATCACCGCTTCCCCCGATCACCATGCCGACCTGTTTCGGGCATTCCCCAATTCCTATGGCACCCTTGGCTACGCCACCCGGCTGAAGATCGAGCTGGAACCCGTCGCGCCCTTTGTGGAGCTGCGGCATCTGCGTTTTCACTCGCTGCCCGACCTGTTCGCCGCCATGGAGCGGATCATCGAGACCGGCGGATTGGCCGGAGCGCGGGTCGACTATCTCGACGGCGTGGTGTTCAGCGCCGACGAAAGCTACCTGTGTGTCGGTTTCAAGACCAAAACTCCTGGACCGGTGAGCGATTACACCGGCCAACAGATCTATTACCGGTCGATCCAGCACTCCGGCGGGGAGAAACACGACCGCCTCACCATTCATGACTATCTGTGGCGGTGGGATACCGATTGGTTCTGGTGCTCACGGGCATTCGGCGCACAACATCCGGTCATCCGCAGGCTCTGGCCCCGTCGTTACCGGCGCAGCAGCTTCTACTGGAAGCTGATCGGCTACGACCAGCGGTTTGACATCGCCGACCGCATAGAGAAGCGCAACGGTCGGCCACCCAGGGAGCGCGTGGTTCAGGACATCGAGGTGCCGCTGGAGCGCTGCACCGAGTTCATGGACTGGTTTCTGGAGAATGTGCCGATCGAGCCGATCTGGCTGTGCCCGCTGCGGTTACGGGAGCGCACGAGTGCGCCCACCAGTTGGCCGCTATATCCGATCCGCGCTCACCGCACCTATGTCAACGTCGGTTTCTGGTCCTCAGTGCCGGTCGGACCCGAGGAGGGGCACACCAACAAGCTCATCGAACGCAAGGTAAGCGAACTCGAAGGGCATAAATCGTTGTACTCCGATGCTTTCTATTCCCGTGATGACTTCGACGATCTGTACGGCGGCGAGGCCTACAAGACCGCGAAGAAGACCTACGACCCCGATTCACGTCTCCTCGACCTGTATTCGAAGGCGGTGCAAAGACAATGACAACCTTCAAGGACCATTCGACGCATGCCCCCGTGAACAAGCTCAGCCTCGCTCAGATCCTGGAAATCATCGCCGCAGGTCAACTGCCGCTGAAATTCACCGCGTACGACGGCAGTTCGGCCGGACCCGAGGATGCCCAGCTGGGCCTCGACCTGTTGACGCCGCGCGGCACCACGTACCTCGCCACCGCACCCGGTGACCTGGGGCTGGCCCGCGCCTACATCTCGGGTGACCTGGAGACCCACGGCGTTCACCCCGGCGATCCCTACCCGCTGTTGTGCGCGCTCTCGGACAAGATGGACTTCAAGCGGCCCCCGGCGCGGGTGCTGGCGCAGATCGTGCGTTCCATCGGCATCGAACACCTCAAGCCGATCGCCCCGCCGCCTCAGGAGGTGCTGCCGCGGTGGCGACGCATCGCCGAAGGGCTGCGGCACAGCAAAACACGTGACGCCGAGGCCATCCACCACCACTACGACGTGTCGAACACGTTCTACGAGTGGGTATTGGGACCGTCGATGACCTATACCTGTGCGTGCTACCCCGATGCGGATGCCGGTCTGGAGGAAGCACAGGACAACAAGTACCGGTTGATCTTCGAAAAGCTGCGGCTGCAGCCTGGGGACCGACTGCTCGACGTCGGCTGCGGCTGGGGCGGAATGGTGCGTTACGCGGCGCGCCATGGCGTCAAGGCCATCGGCGTGACGCTCTCGCGGGAGCAGGCGATCTGGGCTCAGAAAGCCATCGCCACCGAGGGGCTGGCCGAATTGGCCGAGGTGCGTCACGGTGACTACCGCGACGTCGTCGAATCCGGGTTCGACGCGGTGTCCTCGATCGGGTTGACCGAACATATCGGCGTGCACAACTATCCGTCGTATTTCAGTTTCCTGCAGTCGAAGATGCGCACCGGCGCACTACTGCTCAACCATTGCATCACCCGTCCGGACAACCGGACCGGGCCGTCCGCCGGCGGATTCATCGACCGCTATGTGTTCCCCGACGGGGAGCTGACCGGATCCGGGCGCATCATCTCCGAGGCGCAGGACGTGGGTCTGGAAGTGGTGCACGAAGAGAACCTGCGCAACCACTATGCGATGACGCTGCGTGACTGGTGCGCCAACCTGGTCGAGCACTGGGACGAGGCGGTGGAAGAGGTCGGCCTGCCCACCGCGAAGGTGTGGGGCCTCTACATGGCCGGTTCCCGGCTGGGCTTCGAGACGAATGTGGTGCAGCTGCATCAGGTTCTGGCGGTCAAGCTGGACGCGCGCGGCAAAAACGGCGGGCTGCCGCTGCGGCCGTGGTGGGCGGCATAGCGTCTGCTGCAGCGCGCTAGCTGTCGATCTTTCGCGCGCCGAGTTCATTCTGCAGCAGTTCCAGCGCCACTTCCTCGGGATCGCGGCGTGGCCCGGCCTCGCTCTGCCCGGCCTCGGCGAGCATCTCTTCTTCGTCGTCCTCGTGGGACTCCGGTTCCGGAGGCGGCGTCGGGTCCGGTTCGGGGATGGCACGTCCCGGGCGGGTGGGCACCCGCGGTGCGGGCTTGCTGGCTCGCTGGGGTGGCGGTGCAGCGGCCGCCTCCACCGCACCGACCTCGCACCGAATCTGCCAGTCCACGCCGAGTGCGTCCTTCAAGGCATCCCGGATCACGTCGGCGTTCCGCGACTCGGTCAGCCGTTTCGCCAGCGGTGGTGATTCATGGGACAGCACAAGGGTTTTGTCCTCGACTGCCCGCACGATCGCGCCCGACAGCATGACCTCGGTGGTACGGCTGCGCTGACGCACCTTCTCGCGCACCGTCGTCCACATGCTGCGCACCGCGGCGGCGTTCGGCTCACCGCCCGCGACGACCGGTTCGGGCTCAGGCTCGGGCGGGGCCTCCAGAGCTGGCTCGCGCGCCGGCTCAGGCTCCGGTGCCGGTTCGGGCTCGGGTGGCGGTGGCGGTGGCGGCTCAGGGGCCGCAGGCTGGGCCACCGGCTCCGGGGCGGGCTCGGGAGCTGGGGCAGACACAGGCACCGGATCGGGCACAGGCGCGGGCTCGGGTGCCGGTTCGGATTCCCGCACCGGCTCTGGTGCGGGGGCCGGGGCGGCCTGGCTGCGGCGGACGAAGGTCTTGGCCGGCTCGGCCGATCCGGAGGTCGACGACGCCTGGGCCTCGCCGGCCGGGATCGACATGTCCAGCCTGGTCTCGATGCGTTCGATGCGTTGCAGCAGCGCCGATTCGGTGTCGTGCGCCGACGGCAGCAGCAGCCGCGCACACACCACTTCGAGCAACAGCCGCGGCGCGGTGGCGCCCCGCATCTCTCCCAGGCCCGCGTGCACCACCTCGGCGTAGCGGGTCAGCGTCGCCGCGCCCAACCGCGTGGCCTGGTCACGCATGCGCTCAAGGACATCGGCCGGAGCGTCGACCACACCGCGGGTCGCCGCATCGGGAACTGCCTGCAGCACGATCAGATCGCGGAACCGTTCCAGCAGGTCTGTGCCGAACCGGCGGGGGTCGTGGCCCGCGTCGATCACCGCCTCGACCGCGCCGAACAGGGCGGCGGCATCGCCCGCGGCCAGCGCCTCGACCGCATCGTCGATGAGCGCCATATCGGTGGCCCCGAGCAGCGCCAGCGCGCGCTGGTAGGTGATGCGGCTGCCGCCCTCGGCCTGCTCGGACCCGGCCAGCAGCTGGTCCAGCACCGAGAGGGTGTCGCGGGGAGAACCTCCGCCGGCGCGAATGACCAGCGGATACACCGCGTCGTCGACGGTCACCTGCTCATCGGCGCAGATACGTTCGAGCAGCGGCCGCATGGTGCGCGGCGCCAGCAGCCGGAACGGGTAGTGGTGGGTGCGCGACCGGATCGTCGGCAGCACCTTCTCGGGCTCGGTCGTGGCGAATACGAAGATCAGATGGTCCGGTGGTTCCTCGACGATCTTGAGCAGCGCATTGAAACCGGCCGTGGTGACCATGTGCGCTTCGTCGACGATGAAGATGCGGTACCGCGACTGTGCCGGCGCGTAGAACGCCCGGTCCCGCAGCTCACGAGTGTCATCCACGCCACCGTGACTGGCCGCGTCGAGTTCGACGACATCGACGTTGCCAGGACCGTTGGGCGCCAGCGCCACACACGAGTCACACACCCCGCACGGCGTGGGCGTGGGGCCCTCCACGCAGTTCAGGGAGCGGGCCAGGATGCGCGCCGAGGAAGTCTTACCGCAGCCGCGCGGCCCGGAGAACAGATAGGCGTGATTGATCCGGCCTGCGGTCAGCGCGGTGGACAGCGGCTCGGTGACATGTTCCTGTCCGACCACCTCGGCGAACGTCGCCGGCCGGTACTTGCGGTAGAGAGCCACGTGAGAAGGCTACCGATCCGGTCCGACTAGTCGGCGAGCAGTGACTCGGTGGCCGCCAGCAACGCGCACGTCGCCAGGCCGTCGATCGCCTCCCGCACGTCGGAAAGCGACGGGAATGTCGGTGCGATACGAATGTTCTTGTCCTCCGGGTCTTTCCGGTACGGGAACGCCGAGCCTGCCTCGGTCACGGCGATGCCCGCGTCCTTGGCCAGGGCCACGGTGCGTCTGGCGGTGCCCGGCCAGACGTCGAGGCTGACGAAATAGCCGCCCGACGGGTCGGTCCACGACGCGATCTTCGACTCACTGAGACGGTCGTCGAGAATCTCGCCGACCAGCGCGAACTTCGGGGCCACCAACTGCTGGTGGCGCTGCATCTGCAGGCGCACCCCGTCGGCATCCCCGAAGAACCGCAGGTGACGCAGTTGATTGACCTTGTCGGGCCCGATCGATTTCTTGCCCGCATGCTGCAGATACCAGGCGATGTTGCCCAGGGATCCGCCGAGGAAACTCACGCCGGCACCGGCAAAGGTGATCTTGGAGGTCGAGGCGAACACCAACGGCCGGTTCGGATTGCCCGCCGCGGCGGCGAGCCCCAACACGTCGACCTGCCGGACGAACTCGTGGGTCAGCGTGTGCACCGCATAGGCGTTATCCCACATCAGCCGGAAATCCGGTGCAGCCGTGTGCATTTGCACCAGTCGCCGGACGACTTCCCAGGCGTAGGTGACCCCCGTCGGGTTGGAGTACACCGGCACGCACCACATGCCCTTGATCGTCGGGTCGGCGGCCACCAGCTCCTCGATCAGATCGACGTCGGGGCCGTCCTCGCGCATCGGCACACTGATCATCTCGATGCCGAACGATTCGGTGATCGCGAAGTGCCGGTCGTAGCCGGGTGACGGGCAGAGGAACTTGACCTTCTCTTCCCGGGCCCACGGCCGAACCGAGTCCACCCCGCCGTGCAGCAGCGAGAAGACCACCACGTCGTGCATCATTTCCAGGCTCGCGTTGTTGCCCGCGATGAGGTTGGGCACGCCGATACCGAGCAGCTCGCCGAAGATGGCCCGCAGCTCGGGTAGGCCGTGCAGGCCGCCGTAGTTGCGGGTGTCGGTCCCCTCGCCGTCGCGATAGGCGTCGGGGCCCGCTCCCGGCAGCTCGAGCAGCCGGTTGGACAGATCCAGCTGTGCCGGCGACGGCTTACCCCTGGTCAGATCCAGGCTCAGCTTCTTGGCCTGCAGCTCGGCGTAGTTGCGTTGCTGGAGTTCGTGTTGCGCGAGCAGTTCGTCGCGGCCGAGGGACTGGAACGACACCGCGCGCCTTTCACCGTTCTCGATGGCAGGACCCCGCAAGGTGCGGGGCAATGGAGCAATAAGGGGACCCCGCGCACCCGCCAGAGCCCATTGACCCTTGCTGCCTTCCGGCCCTGGGGGAGTTCACAGGATGGACGCCGCGCGGGGTCCATGGAGAGTGTAATACCCCCCGCGTTCCGGGCTGCTGCTGCACAGCGCGACGGACCGTGTGCCACGGTCCGCTACCATGGCCGACGGAGGATTCGCCTAGTGGCCTATGGCGCTCGCCTGGAACGCGGGTTGGGTTAATAGCCCTCAGGGGTTCAAATCCCCTATCCTCCGCACTCGGGTTCGGGGTGCGGCCTGCTGATTTGTCAGCGTGGCCGCCCCCGGCCCCATCAACATCGAGGAGGGGTATGGGCCGCACCGCCGCGGTGATCTGGCACGCGTTATCTGCGATCCTCGCTGCCGGGCTCTACTTCTTCTTCGTCCTCCCACGCTGGCCCGAGCTGATGGGACAGACGTCCACCACGCTCGGCCTCGTGTTGCGGATCGTCACGGGGGTGCTGGTCGGCCTGACCGCCCTGCCGGTGGTCTTCACCCTGTTGCGCACCAAGCGCCCCGAGTTCGGCACGCCGCAGCTGGCGTTGCGGTTGCGGACCAGTTCGATCGCCCTGCACGTGGTGGCCGGGGTCCTCATCGTCGGCGCCGCGATCGCCGAGATCTGGATTTCGCTGGACAGCGCGGGCCAATGGCTGTTCGGCATCTACGGTGCGGCCGCCGCGATCGCGCTGCTCGGCTTCTTCGGCTTCTACCTGGCGTTCATCGCCGAACTGCCGCCGCCACCGCCCAAACCGCTCAAGGTTCGCGAGGCGAAGCGGCGCGGCCGGGGCAAGAAGGCCGAAGCCGACGAACCTGCCGAAGCCGCCGACGCTGAGACCGGCGCGGACGACGCCGAGACCACCGAGACCACCGACGAAGAGTCCCCCGCTGAGGTCATCGCGGCAGAGCCCGAGGCTGCAGCCGAGGACTCCGCCGAGGTCTCAGCTGAAACCTCCGATGAGGACTCGAACGAGGATTCACCGGCTGACGAAGCTGACGAGAATGCCGACGAAAAAGACGACAACGCGGGCGGCAAACTGCGTAACCGGAGGCCGTCCAACAAGGGCGGCACGTCGCGACTGCGGCGGCGCTCCCGTGGTGGTGTGGCGGTCGAGGACTGACCCGCCACATCGACAGCAGCCGTTCTCCCCGCCAAGATGAACACATGGGCAAACTGCGCTCACGTCCCGTCACCTCGGTCCTCCTGACCGCACTTGCCACCGCTGCGGCTCTGGTGGTGCCGCTGGCCCCGGCTGGCGCTGCCCCCAGCGACCCGGCCGCGGCCGCGGCCACCGTGGAACCTTCGGTGGTCCGCCTCGACACCGTCGTGGACTATCAGAACGCCTACGGCATCGGCACCGGCATCGTGCTGTCCCCCGGCGGGGAAGTGCTGACCAACTACCACGTCATCCAGGGCGCGAACACGATCAATGCCAGCGTCGCAGGCCAATCCTTCATGGCAGAGCTGATCGGTTACGACCGCGGCCATGACATCGCGGTCCTGCAGCTGCGGGGCGCAGGCGGCCTGTCCCCCGCGCCGATCGGCGACTCGGGCGCGCTTGCCGAGGGTGATCCCGTGGTCGCGCTCGGAAATGCGCAGGGCAGTGACGCGCCGCTGACCCGTGAGGTCGGGACCGTCACAGCCTTCAACCGGACCGTCAACGCGGAGGACGAGCTGACCGGCAGTTCCGACGAGATCAACGGGCTGATCGAGTTCGCCGCACCCGTGC
The DNA here is from genome assembly GCF_032883035.1 of Mycobacterium appelbergii. NCBI lineage: Bacteria > Bacillati > Actinomycetota > Actinomycetes > Mycobacteriales > Mycobacteriaceae > Mycobacterium > Mycobacterium appelbergii. The sequence continues at coordinate 727,303 of NZ_JAMQTH010000001.1, read as the reverse complement.
GCGCCGGTGACTCCGGCGGACCGGTGGTCAACGGCGCAGGCCAGGTGGTCGGGTTGACGACGGCGGCGTCGGTGAACTTCCGGATGGGTCCCGGCGGCAAGGGTTTCGCGATTCCGATCAACGACGCCATGGCCATTGCCGGGCAGATCCGGTCCAGGACACCGTCCCCGCTCGTCCACATCGGGCCGCCGACCATGCTGGGCGTCGGTGTCCGCAGTGCGCCCAGTCAGGGCCCCGGCGTGGTCGTCCAGGAAGTGGTGCGCGGCGGCCCCGCCGAAGCGGCCGGTCTCGTCGACGGCGACGTGCTGACCGTGCTCGACGGCACCACGCTGGATTCGGCGCGCACGCTGACGCTGGTGCTGGACCGGCACTATCCCGGTGATGTCATCGATCTCACCTGGCTGGATCGGTCCGGTCAGCAGCGCACCGGAAAGGCCACGCTGGCCGCCGGCCCGTAAGCGGTGCGCTTAGCCCGATTTCGGCCAGCGCAGCCGGCCCGGATCCATATGCTGAGCGAGTGCCAAACACTTCCCCTTATCGGGTCGTCCAGTGGACGACCGGCAATGTCGGCAAAAGCTCGGTCGCGGCGATCACCGCAAATCCCAACTACGAACTGATCGGCTGTTACGCCTGGTCACCGGACAAGGCCGGCCGTGATGTCGGTGAGTTGGCCGGCATCGCACCGCTCGGCGTCGCCGCCACCAACGACGTCGACGCGCTGCTGGCGCTCAAGCCCGACGTCGTCGTCTACAACCCCATGTGGATCGACGTGGACGAGCTGGTCCGCATCCTCGACGCCGGGGTCAACGTCGTCGCCACCGCGTCGTTCATCACCGGTCACAATCAGGGCGCGGGCCGCGACAAGATCGCGCAGGCGTGCCGCCGGGGCGGATCGACCATGTTCGGATCGGGGATCAGCCCCGGTTACGTCAATCAACTGGCCATCGTGGCGGCGGGAATCTGCGACCGCGTCGACAAGATCACCGTCAACGAAGCCGCCGACACCACCTTCTACGACTCTCCCGAAACCGAGAAGCCGGTCGGCTTCGGCCTGCCCATCGACCACCCTGACCTGCAGGCGATGACCGCGCACGGCACCGGTGTGTTCGGCGAGGCGGTCCGGATGATCGGCGATGCGCTCGGCATCGAACTCGACGAGGTGCGCTGCGACGCCGAGTACGCCCAGACCACTGAGGATCTCGACCTCGGCTCGTGGACCATCCCGGCGGGCGGTGTCGCAGGCGTGTTCGTCAGCTGGAAGGGAATCGTCGCAGGGGTGACGCGCGTCGCGCTCACCCTGCGGTGGCGTAAGGGACAGACGCTGGAGCCGGACTGGAAGATCGACCAGGACGGCTGGGTGATCGAGGTGGCCGGACGGCCGACGGTGACCATGAAGGTCGGCTTCCTGCCACCGCCAGATTTCGAGGCCACCACGCTGGAGGAGTTCATGGTGCTGGGCCACATCATGACCGCCACGCCGCCGCTGAACGCCATTCCCGCCGTGGTCGCCGCCCCACCGGGCATCGTGACCTACAACGACCTGCCGCTGATCCTGCCGCGGGGAGTGGTGCCGACCGGGTAACGCCCGACCGCACTGGCCTACGCTCGATCCGTGGTCACACTGGACCGGCTGATCAATGTGCTGGGTGGCTACGGCGTCCATGTGCGCTACTGCTCCACCGCACGGTCGGTCGAGTTGCGCAGTGTGGTGATGCACGAGCCCGGTCAGGTGATCGGCGATGTGCTGCTGGCCGTCGGGGCACGTTCGGTCGCCGAGGCGATCGAGTGGGCCGCGGCCGCGCACGCCGTGGTGGTGCTGATCCGCAGCATCGACGATCCTGACGAACCGGTCACCGGTGAGCCCGAGCGCATCGCGGTGATGACCGTGGACACCGATGTGGCCTGGAGCGATCTGGCCGCGGTGGTGTACGGCCTGGTGCTCGAGGGCCGTGAAACCGAATCTGGGCGTGGCCCAACGGATTTGTTCGCGCTGGCCGACAGCCTGGCCGACGCGGTCGGTGGCGCGGTGACCATCGAGGACCGGCGCTCCCGGGTGCTGGCGTACTCGCGGCTGCAGCAGCATGCCGACCCGGCGCGTGCCGAAACGATCCTGAGCCGGCAGGCGCCGGCCCGGCTGCGGGCGGTATTCGAGGCCCGCGGGGTGATCCGGCATCTGGCCGAATCCGACGAACCCATGTACGTCGAGGGCGATGCGGACCAGGGGCTGACCGGGCGCATGGTGGTCGCCGCCCGCGCCGGCCGGGAACTGTTGGGGTCGGTGTGGGTGGCCTGCGTCGAGCCGTTGCCGGACGCCCAGCACACCGCGCTGGCCGACGGGGCCCGGATGGTTGCGCTGCATCTGCTGCGGTCCCGCGCGAGCGCCGATCTGGAACGTCAGGTCGAATCCGAACTGGTGATCCGCCTGCTCGAGGGCGCGGCCGACGCCGCGACGGTGGCGAGCAGGCTGGCGTTGCCGCAGACCCCGCTGCGGGTCATCGCCTTGCGCGCGCACACCGCCGACGAGCGTCATGCTGCGCTGCTGCTGGCATTCGAGCGGGCCACGACCGGATTCGGCTGGTCCCGTCCGGGCCGCAGCGCGCTGGCAGGCAACACCGTCTACACCGTGCTGCCCGGCGCGCCTGCCGACCCCGCCCAGCGCTGGGTGTCCGGGCTGAGTGCCGCGCTGCCTGCGCCGGTGAATGTGCTGGGCGGTATCAGTGGTCCCGCGACGGTCACCGAGCTGGTGCTGGCCCGCCGGGAGGCCGACGAATGCCTGGCCCTGCACGAGGTCAGGCAGGGTGGGCCCGCGCCGGTGTACGACGAATCCTGGGACGACATCCTGCTGCAGCGGTTACGCATCGCCGCACAGTCCGGCCGGGCGCCCGAGCGTGGGCCCGTCGCCGAGTTGCGCAGGCACGACCGCACCCACGCCACCCAGTACGCGCCGACACTGCAGGCCTGGCTGGAGGCCCAGGGCGACCTCAGCCAAGCCGGCCAGCAGCTGGGCGTGCACGAGAACACCGTGCGCTACCGGCTCCGCAAGATGGCCGAGGTCACTACCCTCGACCTGGCCGATGCGCGCAAGCGACTGGCGATGATGATCGAACTCGCCGCGACCACCGAAGATCCTGCATTGTCGGATCCCGACAATTTGCGCTAGCCGTATTGTCGCGCCCGCCCAATCCGCCCGACCCTGATCCACCGCACCATGGAGTTGGACTGAACTTTAGGTGGAGGTGGCGTCATGGCCGACGTCGAGCGATTCGACGGCGGCCCGCGGTCGGCGATCGTCGTCGGCGCGGGCATCGTCGGCTTGTCGACCGCCTGGTTCCTGCAGGAGCGTGGTGTCGACGTCACGGTGGTGGACCGCACCGGGGTGGCCGCAGGCGCATCGTGGGGCAATGCCGGTTGGGTGTCGCCCGCGCTGACGATCCCGCTCAACGACCCGTCGGTGCTGCGCTACGGACTGCGCTCACTGGCCAGCCCGAGCGCCCCGCTGCACATCCCGCTGAAAGCCGACATCGGCCTGTGGTCGTTCCTGGCCCGGTTCGCCGCGAACTGCAGGCTCTCGTCCTGGAACCGGGCCGCGCAGGCGAACCTGCCGCTCAACGAAGAGTGCCTCGAGGCCTACAGCGTGCTGACCTCCAACGGCGTGGACGTGCCGACCACCGACGGTCCGATCACCGCGCTGTTCGAAACCGCCCGTCAGGCTGAACATCTGATGGCCGAACTGCGCCGGATGGCCGCGGCCGGGCAGACGGTGACGACGAGTCGCCTGGCTGGCGACGCCCTGCGTGAGCAGGTGCCACTGGCCTCATCGGCGATCACCATCGGCATCAACGTCGAGGGGCAGCGCTATCTCGATCCCGGCCGGTTCGTCCACGGCCTGGCCGAGTCCTTCACCGCCAGGGGCGGAACGATCCGCATCGGGGAGATCTCTGATGTCCGGCAGTCCGGTCCCGGTGTGGCGGCATACCTGGGCGGGGAGCGACTGACGGCAGACGCAGCGGTGATCGCCACCGGTGCCTGGCTGTCGCGACTGGCCGGTCGATGGGTCCGCACACCGGTGCGGGCCGGGCGCGGCTATTCGTTCACCGTGCCGGTGGACCGTCCGGTGCCGAGCCCCATCTACCTACCCGATGCGCGGATCGCGTGCACGCCGTACCGGGGCGGGCTACGGGTCGCCGGGACCATGGAATTCCGGTCCCCCGACGACCCGCCGCAGCGGGCCCGGGTCGACGCCATCGTGGCGTCGGCCGGTCCACTCCTCGACGGGGTGCGCTGGGATGAGCGCTCCGACGTGTGGGTGGGGCCCCGCCCGGTCACCCCCGACGGCCGTCCGCTGATCGGGGAGGTGGCCCGCGACATCTATGTCGCAGGCGGACACGGCATGTGGGGGCTGGCGCACGGCCCGGCGACCGGGCGGCTGCTGGCCGAGCACGTCACCACCGGCAAGCAACCCGACGCGCTGCGCGAGTTCAGCCCGCTCCGTTGAGATTTCATGCGTAATACCAGGAGGAACCGATATGACGGCAAGTCGAAGTGTTTGGATGTCGCCCAAGGCCCATGAGCGGCTGCAGGATGAGCTGACGACCCTGCGCACCCTGATAGCCAACGAGGCAGCCGAGGACTCCGACGAGAACCAGGTCGCCATCCAGCGGGCACGGCAGGCACGCATCCAGCACATCCACGATCTGCTGCTCAACGCCGTGGTCGGCGAGGATCCGCCGGACGACGGCGTGGCCGAGCCGGGCATGGTGCTCACCGTGCGTTTCGAGGAGTTCGGTGACGTCGAGACGTTCCTGCTCGGAGTGCGCGGTGCCGAGTACGGCGATATGGAGGTGTACTCCGTGCAGTCACCGCTCGGCGCGGCGATCGTCGGGGCCCGCCCCGGGGAGCGGCGCGAATATCAGGCGCCCAGCGGTGAATCGATTCCGGTCACGTTGATCTCGGCGGTCCCGTTCGGCCTGCACGAGCCCGCGCAGCTCACCGGCTGAGACCGGCGCGCACCTCACCGGCACACCTTGCGGACAAACCGGCGGACCGGGGACCGGCGCCCCTTAATGTGATCACCATGGCAGCCGAACGCAAGGCCTCACCGGGCACCCTGACGGCCCAGGATTGGCTGCAGGCCGGCTACGAGTTGTTGGCTACGGACGGCATGCGGGCGCTGAAGATCGAGCGGCTCTGCGCGCAGGTCGGCGCCACCAGAGGCAGCTTCTACTGGCACTTCACCGATATGAACGGGTACCGGTCAGCGCTGGTGGCGTCGTGGAACAACTTCCTGGACAGTGATCGTCGCTCGCTGGCCGAGATGGAGGACCTGCCGCCGCGCGAACGGTTGTCGAAGATGATGGAGGCGCTGGTCAGCCCCCGGCACTGGACGCTGGAACGGGCCATGCGGGAATGGGCCCGCTCCGACGACGTGGCCGCCGCCAACGTCAGGGCCGCCGATCACCGGGTGCTGGTCGCGGTGGGAAAGGCCTTCCTGGACTACGGATTCGATCCCGAGGAAGCGCGGCTACGGGCCGAATCCACGTTCGCCGCGGGCATCGGGATGCTGCACCTGATCGATTCGCCGGCCCAGTTGTCCTCGTCGGACCGGCACGAACGTTTCCTCGATCTGATGCTGGCGCGGTAGCGGTCCGCTTCCCTACCCGCCGGCCCCGTGGGCCAGAGCGATCGCGTACTGGTTCATGAAGCGGCCCGCCTGGGGATGCCCGTTGCAGGCCCCGTCGGATTCGCCGGGACGCTTGACCCACAGGTAGGCATCGACGTTCGGGCTCGCCGTGGCCGTGGTGGGCGCGGCGCCCAGTGCGCGACCGTCGGGGTTGCACCAGTACATCTCGCCCTCGGCAGGCCCGGCACCGTTGCGCGACGTGTCGATGACGTATGGCTTGCCACCCGTCATGCCCGAAATAGCGTCGCCGTAACCGATTTCCTCTTCGGTGGTGAAGAAGTTGGCGGTGTTGAGACTGAAACCGCGTGCCTTGGCCACGCCGACCCGGTTGAGCCTGTTGGCCATCTCGTCGGCAGCCACCCACCGGGAGTGCCCGCCGTCGACGTACACCGCGGTGCCCGGATTGCGGGTCAGCGTGTCGACGGCGTAGCTGATCAGGTTGTAGCGCTCCTCGCGCTGATCTGCCGACAGGCAGTCGGCCATCGCGAGCGCGTCGGGTTCGAGAATGATCGCGGCCGGTCCGCCGCCGATGGCGCCCGCGACGCCGTCGATCCACCCCTTGTAGGCGTCGGCCGACCCGAAACCGCCCGCGGCATAGCTGCCGCAGTCGCGATGCGGGATGCCGTAGAGCGCCAGGATCGGCATGGTGCCTGCGGCCTGTGCCGTGGCGATGTACTTCGCGTCCACCGCAGGCGTCGATCGCTGGTCCATCCAATACGCCTGCGGTGTATTGGCGATGGCGGTCAACTCGGGGCTCGGCGGATCGGCGCTCTGCGCGGCGCGCATGGCCGCCGAGTCCGGATTGACGTAGAAGGTCTGCCCGACCAACGGGTTGCCGTCACTGGCCAGGCGCACCGTCGGGGTCAGGACCGGAGGACCGACCAGACCCACGGCGGCAACGGCCGCGATTGTCAGAAAGGGGGCGATACAACGGGCGACTGCGCCAAGAGCGAAGGACGTCACCCCGAAAAACTAGTGCGACAAGGCCATGGGCGCCAATTCGGACGCCGCGCGATCTCCGCGTGGCGCAACCCTCGGCCGACGGCCACTTGTGTTCGCCGACACAGCCGCGTTAGTTTAATTAAATGTTTGATACAACTTCCCGGGGCGGCCCGCCTCCGCTCGAGGGCGTGCGTGTGGTCGACGCCGCGACCATCTACGCAGGTCCGATGATCGCGACACTCCTCGGCGATTTCGGCGCCGATGTGATCAAGGTCGAGCACCCGCGCGGCGACGGTCTGCGGCAATGGGAGTGGCGCAAGGACGACGAGTCGTTGTGGTGGGCGCTGACCGGCAGGAACAAGCGCGACATCAGCCTGGCGCTGTCCGACCCACGGGGGGCAGACGTCATGCGCCGGCTGCTGGCCGACGCGGACGTGTTCATCGAGAACTTCCGGCCCGGCACGTTGGAGAAGTGGGGGTTGGATCCGCAGGATCTGTTGGCGGCCAATCCGAAACTGGTGGTGGTCCGCGTCTCCGGTTTCGGGCAGACCGGTCCCTACAGCTCACGGCCCGGCTTCGGCACCATCGCCGAGGCGATGTCCGGGTTCGCCGACACCAACGGCGCCGCCGACGGTCCGCCGGTGCTTCCGCAGTGGCCGCTGGCTGATGGGGTCGCCGCCCTGGCCGGTGCTTTCGCGACGATGGTCGCGCTGCGCCACGCGGAGGCCTCCGGCCAGGGGCAGATTGTCGATTTGTCCATCTATGAACCGTTGTTCTGGATCCTCGGAGCCCAGACCTCGGCCTACGACCAGCTCGGCACGCTCCCGACCCGGCAAGGCAGCCGGACCGGCTTCAACGTCCCCCGTGAATGTTTCCGGACCCGCGACGGCCGGTGGATCGCACTCTCGGGTGCGACCACCGCCACTGCCCAGCGGATCATGCAGGCCGTCGAGCGCCCGGATCTGGCCGCGGCCGACTGGTTCACCGACATCTCCGGGCGACTCGCACACCGGGACGAGATCGACGAGGCGATCGCCACCTGGGTCGGGCAGCGCGACAACGCCGACGTGCTGGCGGTGTTCGATGCGGTCGGGGTGACTGCAGGCCCGGTGTACAGCGCGGCCGACATCGCCACCGACCCCCATTTCGCCGAACGCGGCAGCGTCATCACCGTCGAACATCCCACGCTCGGGGCATTGCGCATGCAGGGCCTGATCGCCCGGTTGTCGCGAACACCCGGTCACGTCAACAGCCCGGGACCGGCGGTCGGGGAACACAACGACGACATCTTGCGAGGCGAATTGGCTTACCCCGAGGACGTATTGGACGAACTGACCGAGGCCGGCGTCATCGGCCCCACCCGCAGGCCCATCTCATCGGAACGAGGAATTTCATGATCGCCAACCCAGCGCAGGCTGCGCCCGATGAACGATTGGTCAGGCGCGTGGCGCTCGCCAGCGGCATCGGCTCGATGCTCGAGTTCTACGACTTCTATCTCTACGGGGCCCTCTCGGCCACGATCTTCGGCACGCTGTTCTTCCACAGTGCGGACCCGGCTGTCGGCACCCTGCTCGCGTTGGCCACGTTCGGCGTGGGCTTTGTGGCCCGCCCGATCGGCGGCATCATCGCCGGACACTTCGGAGACAAGCTGGGCCGCAAGAGCGTACTGATCGCCACCCTGACGCTGATGGGCGTGTCCACCGTCGGCATCGGGGTGCTTCCGACCTACGACACGATCGGCGTCGCGGCGCCCATCCTGCTGGTCACGCTGCGCATCCTGCAGGGCCTGGCACACGGTGGTGAGTGGGGCGGTGCGTCGGTCATGACGATCGAGCATGCGCCCGAGGGGCGCCGCGGCTTCTACGGCAGCTGCCCGCAGATGGGCATCTATGCCGGGCTGGTGCTGGCCAGTCTGGTGCTGGGCGCGTTCATGCTGCTGCCCGATGAGCAGTTCCTGAGCTGGGGCTGGCGGATACCGTTCATTCTCGGCGCCGGACTGATGCTGCTCGGGTTGTGGTTGCGGCGGGCGATCACCGAGTCACCGGAGTTCGCCGCCGTGCTGGCCGCGCGTGCTCTCGAATCCGAGCAGGAGAAGAAGAGCATTCCGCTGGTGGAGGCGCTACGTACCGGGCGGCGCGGAATCATCGTCACCTTCTGCGCCAAAGCCGCGGAGACCTGCACCTTCTACCTGATCACCGTGTTCGCGCTGACGCTGGCCAAGAACGGCGCCGGGGAGTCGTCGGCACGTTCGGCCATCCTGGTGGGGGCCGCCGTCGCCATCTTCACGATCGGCTTGTTCGGTCTGTTGGCCGACAAGGTCGGCACGCGGACCGTGTACATGGCCGGTGCGGGTTTCATGGTGCTGTTTGCGTTCCCGTTCTTCTGGCTGGCGGGCGCCAACTCCTGGTGGACGCTGTGGACGGCGATGATCATCGGCCTGGCAGTGGCACATTCGCTCATGTACGCGGCGCAGGCCAGTTACTTCTCGGCGCTGTTCGACACCCGTATCCGGTTCACCGGCGCCTCGCTCGGCTACCAGCTCGGCGCGGCCCTGGTCGGCGGGTTCACCCCACTCATCGCCGCTTCGCTGCTGCTGCACAGCGACGGCGCGACGTGGCCGATCGCGACGTACATTGCAGGGGTCTGCCTGCTGAGCTGCCTCGTCATGGCGATCTGGGGCAAAGTCCGTCCCGAGGAGGCGGTACTCGTCGTCCCCAACATTCCAGCGGAGGTGCAGCGATGAAAGCGACAACAGTGCCCGAGTACACCCGGGCGGCCGTCGTGCGCGAATTCGGTCAGTCGATCAAGCTCGAAGATGTCGCCGTCCCGCAGACCGTGGAACCAGGTGGCCTGCTGGTCGAGATCGTGGCGTGCTCGCTGTGCGGCACCGATGTGCACTGCTGGGAGGGCACTCTGGCCATCCCGGTCGAACTGCCGCTGATCCTCGGCCACGAGATGGTCGGCCGGATCATCGCGATCGGCGACGGCGCCGAAGTCGACTCGGCAGGACAATCCCTGCAGATCGGTGACCGCATCCTGTGGACGCACGCCGTATGCGGCCACTGCGTCATGTGCGCCAGGAAGCGGCCGACGCTGTGCCGCAACAAGGTTCCGTACGGCCAGGCCACCATGAACCAGTGGCCCACTCTGCTGGGCGGGCTGGCCCAACACTCGTACGTACTGCCCGGGTCGGGCCGACTCCGGGTGCCCGACGGGGTTGCCGACGACCTCGCCAGCATGGCGAGCTGCGCGCTGCGTTCGGTCGTCAATGCGATCGAACAAGCGGGCCGGGTAGGTCCCGAACACACCGTCGTCGTCCAGGGTGCAGGGCCACTGGGGATTTTGGCCACCGGGCTGTTCGCCCAAGCGGGTGCCGGCCGGGTCATCACCGTGGGTGCGCCGGACGCACGCCTGGAAATCGCATCGGAATTCGGCGCACATGAGGTCATCTCCCTTGCCGCACATCCGGACCCCGACGATCGCCTCGCGATGATCAGGGACGCCACCGGCGGCCTCGGTGCCGACCTGGTCGCCGAATTCTCCGGCCACCCGGCCGCCTTCGCCGAGGGTGTGGAGATGGCCGGGCCCGACGGCCGCTACCTGGTGGTCGGTCAACTCGGCGCAGGCACCACGGCCGTCGCGCCGGGCACCATCACGAAGAAGAACCTCAACGTCATCGGATCCTTCTCCGGTGACCTCTCGCACTACCGCACAGCGCTCACCATCCTCGAACGCTTCGCCGACCGGCTGCCGTTCGACCGCCTGATCAGTGGTCACTACCCGCTCGGTGACATCGATTCCGTGGTGGCCCGGATGCAGAGCTTTCAGGAAATCAAGCCCGTTCTACTGCCGCAGGAGGCCTCATGACAGCCACCACCGACCGCCCGTCCGACATCACCGCACTCGCGGACCCCGATTCCGGCTCCGAGGTCGCCGACCTGTCGATGTTCGTCGACGGAACGCAAACATCGGCGAGCGACGGCGCCACCTTCGATTCCTACGAGCCGCGCTCTGGCCGGGTGTGGGCGAAGCTTCCCCGTTCCGGCGCAAAGGAAGTCGACGAAGCCGTGCGGGCGGCCCGCGCCGCGTTCGAGGGCCCCTGGGCGGCCGTCTCCGCCGCCGACCGCGGCCGCTTCCTGATGAAGATCGCCGCGGTCGTCGATCGGCACCGCGACGAGCTCACCGTCATCGAGTCCCGCGACAACGGCAAGCCGGTTCGAGAGGTCCGCGCCGAAATCGATGCCGTGGTGCGGTATTTCGAATACTTCGCCGGAGTGTGCCAGACCACCCTCGGCGAGACCCACCCGCAGGCGGCCACCGCGTTCAGCTACACGCGCCGTGAGCCGGTCGGCGTGGTCGGGGCGATCGTGCCGTGGAACTCGCCGCTGCTGATGCTGGCATGGAAGCTGTCCCCGGCCCTGGCCGGCGGCAATACCATCGTCCTCAAACCCGCTGAGGAGACCTCGGTGTCGGCCGTCGTCTTCGCCCGGCTCATCGCCGAGGTGGGACTGCCCGACGGCGTGTTCAACGTGGTCACCGGAGTCGGCGAGGAAGCAGGCGCCGCACTGGTGGCGCACCCCGACGTCGACAAGATCGCCTTCACGGGCTCAACCGAAGTGGGCAGGCAGATCGCCGCAACGGCGGCCACCGACCTCAAGCTCGTGACCTTCGAACTGGGCGGCAAATCCCCCACCGTGATCTTCGCCGACGCCGACCTCGACGCGGCCGTGCACCGGACCGCCTACGGCATCTTCTCCGCCGCCGGGCAGTCCTGCCAGGCCGCATCGCGGATCTTCGTCCAGGACCGCATCCACGACGAGTTCCTGGACCGGTTCGCGTCGTTGGCCCGCCGGATCCGCGTCGGCGACCCGCTGTCGGAGCGCACCCAGATGGGCGCACAGATCTCCGCCCAGCACCGCGAGCGGATCGCCGGGTACGTCGCCAGCGGCACACAGGAAGGCGCACAGCTCATCTGCGGCGGGACCCGCCCCACGGAGCCGCCCCTGGCCGACGGCTACTTCTACTCACCGACCATCCTCGACGGCGTGCACCGCGACATGAAAATGATCCGCGAGGAAATCTTCGGACCGGTGACCGGCGTCATGACCTTCACCGACGAAGCCGACGCCCTCGCCAAGGCCAACGACACCGAATACGGCCTGGCCGGATCGGTGTGGACCCGCGACGTCGCCCGTGCCCATCGCGTCGCCGCCGGCATCGCCGCCGGACTGATCTGGGTCAACACCACCCGCACGATCAACCACCTCATCCCCTTCGGCGGATACAAGCAATCCGGATACGGACGCGAAGGCGGGCAAGCGGTGATGGAGCACTACACCCGGACGAAATCGGTCTGGGTGGACCTTCAGGACGACCTGCCGAACTGGTACGCCGACTGATGCGCCAGGATCTGCCGCCGCTCCGCACCTTGCTGTTCGTGCCGGGCGATCGCCCCGACCGGATCGCGAAGGCCCTCGCCAGCGGGGCCGACGGCGTCGCAGTCGATCTCGAGGACGCGGTGGCCGCATCGCAGAAAGCCACGGCCCGTGCGGCCGCCGCGACCACGCTGTCGGCGCTGCCCGGCGGCCAGGGCCCGGTGATCTGCGTGCGGGTCAATGCCATGGACAGCGGGCTGGCCGAAGACGACCTGACCGCGTTGGCACCCGCGCTGCACCGCATCGATCTGATCGTGGTGCCGATGAGTTCCGAACCGGACGGCATTCGGCGCGCGGCCGAGCTGGTGACGCTGGCGGAGCGGGCCGCGGGAACCGAGATCGGCCGGATCGGCATCATCCCGCTGGTCGAAACGGCGGTGGGCGTTCTCGACGCGCGCGCGATCGCCGCCGCAGACGCCCGGGTGCACACGCTGGCGTTCGGTCCCGCGGATCTGTCCCGAGAACTGGGCATCACCCCGACCGCTGACGGTGATGAATTCCTTTTCGCACGTTCCCAATTGGTGCTCGCGGCGGCAGCCGCCGGCTGCCCGCCGCCGGTGGACGGACCGCACCTCGACCTCAATGACGACGACGGCCTCATCCGGTCGGCCAGGCAGGCCCGCAGGCTCGGCTTCAGCGGCAAGCAGGTCATCCACCCGGCCCAGATCCGCGGCGTTGCCGCTGCGTTCGCCGCCAGCCCAGCCGAAATCGAATGGGCGCGGACGGTCGACATCGCTTTCACCGCCGCCGAAGCTGATGGCACCTCATCCATCAGGCTGCCGGACGGGACGTTCGTCGATTACCCGATCGCCCGACGCGCCCGCGCAATTCTGGCGGGTGTGCGGTGAGGACACCGACACCCCCGCCCGAGCTCGGCGAACGGTGGGTATCCCCGGTCGCGGTACCGTCTGGATGACACAATCGGTGCCAGATCGAGAGGACGTGATGGCAACCCCACCCGAGCCGCTCCCGACGACGAAGGCGGAAGAGGCGTTCATCGAAATCCGCCGTCTCATCGAACGCGGCCGGTTACCGGGGGGCGCCAAGCTGACACTGTCCAGCCTGTCCGACGAGTTGCAGATGAGTCTGACCCCGATCCGGGAAGCGCTGCGCATGCTGCAGGCCAACGGGCTCGTCGAATACAAGCGCCACCACGGCCATGTCGTGACGCAGTACTCCATTCGGCGCGCCGAGGAGACCTACCTGCTGCGCCAGACCCTGGAACCGCTGGCCACCAGGCTGGCGGCGGTCAACGCGACCGCGGACGAACTGAAGAACATCCACGAGCTCCAGGAGGAGTTCCGGCTCGTCGTGGACGGAGACCCGCCGCGTTTCGCCGACGTGGTCGACCTCAACGCACGGTGGCACCGAATGGTGTACGCGTCGGCACATTCGACACTGCTGGACGAATTCATCGACCGGCTCTGGACAGGCGTGCCCTACCAGGCGATCTGGTTCGTCCAACGTCGGCACCGATCCGTTGCCGACCACGATGCCGTCACGGTCGCCCTCGAGAAGAGGCAGGCCGAGGTGGCCGAGCAGGCCATGCTGGACCACATCGGGCGGGGCCGCGCCGCCACGGTGGAGCACCTGCAGGCCATCGGAGCACCCGAGGAATGACCGCCGTGCCACCTAGCCCGCGATCAGGTGACGCAGCACATACGGCATGACCCCACCGTGACGGATGTAATCGGCTTCGCGTGGCGTGTCCAGCCGGGGCACCGCGGCGAAGCGGGCGTGCCCGTTGTCGACGACGACCCGCGCGGGCACCGCACCGGTGTTGAGCGCTTCGAGTCCGGTGATGCTGATGCGCTCTGTGCCCGTCGGCGCGACGTCGTCGGGCTCCGCGTCGACGAGTTCGATCGGAACGACGCCCATCGCGATGAGGTTGGAGCGGTGGATGCGCTCGAAGGATCGGGCCACCACGGCGCGGACCCCAAGTAGGGCCGGACCTTTGGCGGCCCAGTCCCGCGATGATCCGCCCCCGTAGTCCCGGCCGGCCACCACGACCATCGGAACGCCCGCGGCCCGGTACGCCGCGGCAGCGTCGAAAATCGTCGTCTCACTGCCCCCGGCGAGAAAGTTCAGGGTGCGGCCACCACGCGTGCCCGGTGCGACGCCGTTCTGCAACCGCACGTTGGCAAAGGCCCCGCGCATCATCACCTCGTGGTTACCCCGGCGGGATGCGTAGGTGTTGACATCGCGGCGGCTCACACCGCGCGCGGCGAGGTACTCCCATGCCGGGGTTCCCGACGTGATCGCCCCGGCGGGCGAGATGTGGTCGGTGGTGACCATATCCCCGAGTTTGACGAGCACCCGGGCGTCGCGAATATCGTTGACCGGCTGCGGTTCCCGGCTCACACCGTCGAGATAGGGGGGCCGACGGACGTAGGTCGACGAGGGGTCCCACGGGAACAACTCACTGTTGGCGACCTCGATCCGCCGCCACCGGTCGTCGCCGGCGAAGACATCGTGGTAGGCGGTGGTGAACAGGTCAGCAGTCACGTTGGCGGAGATGATGTCGTGCACTTCTGTTGACTGCGGCCACAATTCGGCGAGGTACACCGGACGGCCGTCGGCTCGGTGACCCAGGGGATCGGTGGCGAGATCGATGTCCATCGTGCCTGCCAGGGCGTACGCGACGACCAGCGGCGGGGAGGCGAGATAGTTCATTGCCACTTCGGGCTGGATGCGGCCCTCGAAGTTGCGGTTACCGGAGAGGACCGATACCACCACCACGCCTTCGCGGACCGCGCGCGACATCTCGTCGATCAACGGACCCGAAGCCCCGATGCAGGTCATGCAACCGTAGCCGGTGAGGAAGAAGCCCAAACTCTCAAGGTCCTCGACCAATCCGGCGCGGGCGTAATAGTCCATCACCACCCGGGATCCCGGACTCAGCGTGGTCTTGACCCACGGCTTGCTGCGCAGGCCGGCACGCACGGCGTTGCGGGCCAGCAGACCGGCGGTGACCATCACCTCCGGGTTGGAGGTGTTGGTGCACGAGGTGATCGCGGCGATGGCCACCGCGCCGTCGCGGATCTCGTGGTCGTGTCCGCCGAGTCGGACGGTCGCGGTGGCCGGGCCGTCGCCCTTGACATTCTGTATCGCGACGGAGAAACGCTGCCTGGCCTCGTGCAGTGGGACCCGGTCCTCGGGACGTGACGGACCGGCCAGCGCGGGCACCACGGCGCCGAGGTTGAGCTCGACGGTCGCATCGAAGCGCAGCTCGCGGTCGGGGTCGTGCCAAAGCCCCTGTGCCTTCGCGTATTTCTCCACCAACTCGATCTGAGTCTCGGCGCGCCCGCTCAGTCGCAGATAGTGCAGCGTTGCGGTGTCGATCGGGAAAAATGCACAGGTGGAACCGAATTCCGGGCTCATGTTGGCGATCGTGGCCCGGTCGGTCACGGGGAGGTTGGCCACCCCGGGTCCGAAGAACTCGACGAACTTGCCGATGACACCGTGGCTGCGGAGCAGTTCGGTGATGGTCAGGACCAGGTCGGTCGCTGTCGACCCGGTCGGCAGCACGCCGTGCAGGGCCACCCCGACAACCTCGGGCACATTGATCGAGACCGACTGCCCCAGCAGGGCCGCTTCTGCTTCGATCCCCCCGACGCCCCAGCCGAGCACACCGAGCCCGTTGACCATCGTGGTGTGGGAGTCGGTTCCCAGACACACGTCGGGTACCGCCCAACCGGATTCCGCGATCACCACGCGGGCAAGGCGTTCGAGATTGACCTGGTGCATGATGCCGGTTCCGGGGGGCACCACCGCGAAGTCCTTCAGCGACTCCTGACCCCACCGCAGGAAACGGTACCGCTCTTCGTTGCGCGTGTATTCGAGATCCACGTTGCGTTGCCGGGCGTCGGGCGTACCGAACGTGTCGGCGATGACGGAATGATCGACCACCAGCTCGCCCGGGATCATCGGGTTGACCCGTGCCGGGTCCCCGCCCCACGCGGCCATCGCATCCCGCAGGGCCGCCAGATCCACCAGTGCCGGAACGCCGTTGGTGTCGTGGAGGAATACCCGGGACGGGTACAGGTCCACCGGCGGGCCGCCACCGTCGATGACGGCCCTGACCTGATCGTCGCCGCGGGACGTGCCGTCGTGGAAGCGCAGGGTGTTCTCCAGCAGGATCCGACGCGTGACGGGCATGGTGTTAGGCGCGAGGGCGGTGACGCTGTGATAGCGCAGGTGCTCACCCTGCACGACGAGATCACGTTGAGTTCCCAAGGTGTCCCGCTGGGTTCCGGTCAGGGCGGCCGCGGAGCTCACGGTTGTTTGATGGTGGCCGCGACCGCTTCACTGAACTCGCGACATCCGGCATTGCCGCCCATGTCGCCGGTGCAGATCCCCTGGGCCACCGTGTCCTCGACGCTTCGCTCGATCAGCGCCGCAGCCCCGGCGAGCCCGCTGTCGTCGTGCCGTGCGCCCAGCCAGTCGAACAGCATTGCGGTGGAAAGGATCATTGCGATCGGGTTGGCGCGGTCCTGGCCGGCAATGTCGGGTGCCGAACCGTGCGCCGCCTGTGCCATGGCCCGGTCGTGAGAAGCGTTCAGCGAGGGGGCGATGCCCAGTGATCCGGCCAGCTCCCCGGTGAGATCGGACAGGATGTCGCCGAACATGTTCTCGGTGACCAGAACATCGAATTCGTTGGCGCGGCGCACGAGGTGCACGGTCATGGCGTCGATGTGGTAATCGTCCACCTCGATCTCGGGATAGCTTTGAGCGACCTCCCGGCAGACGTCGCGGAACAGTCCTGTGGTCAGCTTCAGCACATTGGCCTTGTGCACGATGGTGACGCGCTTGCGGCGCCGCGACGCCAACTCGAACGCCGCGTGGGCAATTCGTTCACAGCCACGGCGGGTGATGATGCCCATGGCGATCGCGACGTCGGCCGTGGGCATGAACTCTCCCGTACCGGCGTAGGTGTTGCGGTCGGCGTAGAAGCCCTCGGTGTTCTCCCGCACGATCACGAGGTCGGTGTCGGCGACCACGGCATTCCCGCCGTGAAACGATTTGGCAGGGCGAACGTTCGAATAGAGGTCGAAGTGCTTGCGGATCGTTCCGCTGGGGTTGAGCTGCGAACGGAACGGCTCCGGATAGCCCGCGCTGTCGTGTGGCCCGAGCAACCAGCCGTCGGTCTCTGCGAGCGCGTCCAGTGTGCTTGTCGGTGTTGCTTCGTTGAACTCCTCGATAGCCTTGAATCCCAGTGGCAGTTCGCGCCATCGGATGGCGGGAATGCCGATCGCCGCGGCGGCCGCATCGGCGACCAGGACCGCCGCAGGCACGATCTCCGGGCCGATTCCGTCGCCGTGCAGAACGCCGAGGGCGTAGGTGCGTGAAGCGGGTGTTGTCACAGAAGTTGTCCTTTTTCGTTGTCAGGGTGCGACGGTCAGCAGTTCTTGGACGTCGGTCGACAGGCCGTGGGCTTCGAGATACACCAGGCAGTCCTGCGGCTCGACACTGAGGCGGACGGGACCCTTGAGCCCGCCGCGGTCGCACACGACCTGAACCACGTGGTCACCCAGCTTCACGTCGTATTCGTAGCGGGAGCCCAGATAGGACACGGTGAGCACCTCGGTGTCCAGAACGTTCTCACCCGGCTTGGCGGGCGTGTCCGGCGGGATCAGCCGCAGGCGCTCCGGCCGGATGGCGACCGTCACCAGCTGTCCCACCGGAATGGACTGGTCTGTCACGACTTTGAGTGGCTGCCCGTTGGCGGCCAACCTGACCACCGCGTCACTGCTGCTCGACTCGGTGACTTCGGCCTGCAGGAAGTTGCATCGGCCCACGAAGGCCGCGACCTCGGCGGTGGCCGGCCTCTCGTAGATGTCTGTGGGGCCGGCGACCTGCAGCATGCGGCCGGCGGACATGACCGCGATCCGGTCGGACAAAGCCAGCGCCTCGTCCTGATCGTGGGTGACGTAGACGGTGGTGATGCCGAGATCTTCCTGCAGTCGCTTGAGCCAGGCGCGCGCTTGTTCACGCAGTTTGGCGTCGAGGTTGGACAGTGGTTCGTCGAGCAGCAGGACCGTGGGTGAATACACCAGTGCCCTGGCGAGCGCGACGCGCTGCTGCTGGCCGCCGGACAGCTGGTGGGGGTAGCGGTCGCGGAGGTGCAGCAGCCCCACCTTGTCCAGTGCGTCGTCGATGAGTCGGCGTTGCTCGTCCCTGCCAACCTTGCGGATCTGCAACGGCATCGCGAGATTGTCGTTGATCGTCTTGTGCGGCCATAACGCGTAGGACTGGAACACCATGCCGAGGTTTCGGCCCTCCGGCGGGATGAACACCTTCTGTGCGGTGTCGACGAAGGTGTGCTCGCCCACCGCGATTGTCCCGCTATCGGGCTGCTCGAGGCCGGCGATGCAGTTGAGCGTGGTGGACTTGCCGCAGCCGCTCGGTCCCAGGAGCGTGAAGAACTCACCGTCGCGGATGGTGAAGTCGATGTCGTCGAGAACGATGTTGTCCCCGAAGTGCTTCTGGAGGTGACTGACCGTGACGTCAGGCATCGGCTTTCCGTCCTTTCAGGAGGAGCCCGGCGAGCGCGACGAACGCTGCGGTGATGGCGATTTGGATGGTGGCCAACGCGGCGACCGAACCGGTGTTGCCCTGGACCCAGAGCTCGAGCATGGTCGTGCCGATGATGTTGGTGTTAGCGGACCCGAGGAACACCGCGGGCGAATACTCCTTGAGCAGGGTGACGAAGGTGAGGATGAGCGCTCCCGCGAAGGCCGGAGTGAGCAGCCGCACCAGGATGCGGAAGAATGTTTTCACCCAGTCGGCTCCGGCAACGCGGGCCGCGTTGTCGAGCTCCTGGCCGATCTGCATGAGCGACGGCGCCAGGGATCCGAAACCGCTTGGCAGCGCACGCAACCCGAAACCGATGATCAGGGCCCACAGCGTGCCCTGCACGAGCTGGCCGGACCCGAACGGTGCGTAGGCGAAGGCCCAGAAGAAGCCGATGCCGACGATGAGGCCCGGCATGGCCTGCGGCGCAAGGGCCAGGTACTCCACGGCACGGCGGAACCGGAACGTGGACCGCCTGGCGACCATGACGGCCAGCAGGGCGACGAACGTGACCAGCACCGCGCCGAGCGCCGCGACGATCAGGCTGTTCTTGATCGACTGGATGTAGGCGGCATAGGTGAAGATCCGGTCGTAGTTGTTCATCGTCAACGACTTCAACGGTGACTGCAACGGGCTGAACACCAGCGTGAACGATCGGAAGATCAGCCCACCGATGGGTATCAGCGCACCCATGACGACATAGAAGACGATGACACACAGGCTGATCCACTTCAGCCAACCCAGGTCCAGCAGCCGGGGGCGGGTGGCTTTGCCCCGCACCGAGACGAACCGCTGAGCGTCCTTGAGGAGCTTGGCCTGCAACGCCACCAGGCCCACTGTGACCACCAGGATGATGGCCGAGGCCGCGCCGAGCACGCCATAGTCCGGGTTGATCGACTGCAGCCCGTTCTTGAACAGGAACGTCGAGAACACTTCGATGTTGACCGGCTGGCCGTACAGCAGGGGCACGCTCAAGGTCTCCACCGACATGGAGATGACGAGGATGGAGCTGTAGACGATCGGCGGGCGCAGCATCGGAAGGATGACCTGGAAGATGATCCGCAGCGGCCCCGCACCGCAGACCTGTGCGGCAGCCTCCAGCGATGCATCGCTCTGCCGTAGGGCGTTGGCGCAGAACGTGTATGCGATGGGTGCCAACGCCACGGCTTCGGTCAGCGCCATACCAGGAATCGAGTAGAGGTTCCACGGCAGGTGACCGAGGACCTGTTGAACTTTGATGCTGACAAAGCCCGACGGGCCGTACATCATGATCCAGCCGAACCCCAGGATCAGGGAGGAGATGAAGAACGGCCACTGCATGGCGGCGGCGAGGACGCCGCCGCCCGGCAGCTTGGTCCGCACCACCACGATGGACATCGGCACCGCCAGTACAAGCGTCAGAACCGTGGTGAGGCCCGCGAAGTAGACCGTGTTGAGCGCGACCTTGCCGAATCCCGCCTCGGAGAAGAGCCGGACGTAGTTGTCGAGGCTGAGCACGCCGCCGGCCTCGTAGAGCGGCCGATCCAGAAACGACTGATACAACGTCGGCACGACGGGAGCCAGCACCAGCAGCGCGAGGAGGATGAGTACTGCGTATTGCAGCCACAGTTCGCGCCCCAGTCCGAGGAATTTCCGGTAACGGGGGGCCGGGCGGACCCCCTCGTCGGAGCCCCGGACCGTCGGCGGCGGAGCGGTCGTCGTCGTCATGACAGTTGCATTCCTTCGTTTCGGTAGGTCATCGACCGAGCAGGCCGTCCCAGCGCGTGGTGAATGCCTTGACCTGGTCCTGCGGAACCATCACGTAGGGCACGTCGATCACGTTGGCTTCGCCGACGGCCTGCACCAGTTCCTGGTAGGTATGCCTGCCGTCGGTGGCCTCGATTCCGTCGCGGTAGGACGTCAGACCGCCCTCGGCGACCGCGCGCTGGCCTTCCTCCGACAGGACGAAGTCGGTGAGGAGCTTGGCCGTGGCGGGGTGCGGGGCACCGGCCGGGATGGCAATGCCGCGCGGCAGCACGACGGTTCCGTCGTCGAAGAATGTCTGTCCCAGCAGGCCGCCGCTGTCGGCAACCTTGGGATATGCGGGGGCGGCACTGATGAAGATCCCTGCCAGGTACTCACCGGAGGTGATCTTCTCGAGCTGTGTGCCGGAAGACGTCTCGGCCTTGGCCATGGGCAGCAACGTCTCCAAGGTGGACCAGGCATCGGGCCGCGCCTCGGTGAAAGCGTGTGACACGGTGAAGCCGAAGGAGCCGTTGACGTCCCGGCTGGTGACCTTGCCCTGGTACTTGCCCGGGTCCTTGGCGACGATGTCGGTCAAGCTCTTCAGTCCGGTGGGCTTGTCTGTCATCAACGACGTGTTGTAGATGATCGAAAGTGGGTCAAGGGACATCGAGTAGACGTTCGGCATCAGCGTCGCCTGTTTGGGCAGTTTGGCGACCTCCGGCGACTTGTACTCCAACAGTGTTCCCGGCCGTGCGGCGAAATCTGCCCAGGCCTGTGCGGCGTTGGAGACCACGATGTCGGCTGCCGAGCCGCCCGTGGCCTGCTCGCTGAGGACCCGCTGAAAAACCTCGTCGCTGTCCAGATTGTTCGCCGCGATCTCGGTGACCCACGGGTATTTCTTCTTGAAGTCCCGGAAGATCGGGGCCCAGTTCTCCTGGTCGGTGTTGGAGTAGATCGTGATGGTTCCGCCTTCGTTCTTCGACGCGGCGATGACGTCCTGGTACCCGGCCGGGTAATAGTCGGGAGCCTCACCCGTCTTCACGGTGTTGTCGGCGCCGGGTTCGGTGGACCCACCGGATCCGCAGGCGGTGAGAGCCATCGCGATGGCTACGCCGAACACCCCGGCGAAGCGGAGGGCGCGGCCGCCCGCATGGAGCCTTGAAGGCACTGGTTTCATGCTCTTTCCTCCTTGAAGATGAGATCCCGGACTCAGACACGGGCTGCTGTGCGCCAGCTCACGGTAAACGGTTATAACCTATGACGTCAACCAATAGTCGCGGATACGCAGCCAACAGGCCCACAGGTATCGGCCAAGCAGCTAGCGGATCGCCACGATGTTGCGGTACGTTATAACCACCCGGAAGAGAGGTGGCCGATGTCGCAGCCCGCCGAGCTGTTCGAGACCAAGAGCGACTTCGCGTACCGACAGGTGCGCGATCGGATCTTGTCAGGGGAACTGCAGCCGGGCGCCGTCATCCAGCAGCGAGAGCTCGCGGGCCACATCGGCATCAGCACCACCCCGCTGCGTGAGGCATTGAGGCGGCTCAAAAGCGAGGGCCTGGTCGAACTCGACGCGCACCGGGACGCCCGCATCTCGCCGCTGCGGGCAGAGGAGGCCAGAGATCTGTTGGAGTTGCGGAAATCGCTGGATCCGTTGGCTGCGGGCCTGGCGGCACAACGTCGCACCAATGCCGACATCCAGGCCATGCGGGCGGCCCTTGCCCTCATCGAGCCGCTGCCGACCCGACCGGCGGTCAGTCAACTCGTTGCGCACCGCAATTTTCACGCCACGGTGTACCGGGCCAGCCACAACGATCTGCTGATCGATTCGCTGGAAGGCCTGTGGGACAAGGCCGACAGGTATCGTCGCATGGCGTTGCAGACGGAACGCACCCAGGCGGCCCGCGACCAGAAGGCACACGAGCATCAGTTGCTGATCGACTTGATCGCCGCAGGCGACACCGACCGAGCGGCCGCGCTGATGCGCGACCACATCGACACGAGCCTGGGAGCCACCGCGGTGTGGCGGCTCGGGCATGAGACCACGGGAGAATAGCGACGCAGTGAGAGACCGTCCGTTGATCGCCGCCGTACACAACACCACCGCCTCGATCGCGCCACTCCGCGGGGCACTGGCTCACGAGCTTCCTGGGGCGGTGTTGTGGAATTTGATGGACGACCGGCTGGGCGCGGACGCCGACGATGCGGGCGGGCTCGATCCCCGTCTGCGCAACCGCATGCTGGATCTGATCCGCCACGGCGTCAACGGTGGGGCCGACGCCGTGCTGATCGCCTGCTCGATGTACGGCGAGGTGCGTGCGATCGCCGAAAAGCTCCTCACCACTCCAGTTTTCGCCTCTGACTCCGACATGATCTCCGAGATTGCGGCCTCGGCACCGCGACGTGTGGCAGTGCTGGCCTCGCTGCAAGGGTCCGCCGCCGACTCCACGGCACGGATCACCGCGGCGCTGGCCGACACGAGCTCGACATCCGCGGAGGTGCTACCGGTGTTCTGCCGAGGCGCCGCCGACGCGGCTGAGCGCGCCGACATATCGGCACTCGTCGAAGCGTTCGCCACCGAACTGGACCACACCGGAGGCGAATTCGATCTGGTCTGCATCGCCCAGTACTCGCTGAGCCCGGCCGCCGCGGCACTGGCCGACAAGATCGGCGTGCCGGTCATCAGCCCACCCCGATCCGCAGCCCGCGCGATCGCGCACCGGTTGACGCAATCGTGAGCCGCGGACCGAAGATCGGCTGCATCGCCGACGATTACACCGGGGGCACCGACGTCGCGGCCGCACTGCGCCGCCAGGGTCTGCGCACCGTGCTGCTGTTCGGCGCACCGGGTGAGGGCGCACTCACCGACGAGTGCGACGCCGTCGTGGTGGCGCTGAAGTCCCGGGCACTCGACGCGGAAGCAGCCGTCGCGATGTCCCTTGCGGCACAACACTGGTTGACCGCGGTGGCCGGCGTGCCCACCGTCTACTTCAAGTACTGCTCGACCTTCGACTCCACCGCCGCGGGCAACATCGGCCCGGTGACAGATGCGCTGCTCGCCGCTGCCCGGGCGCCACTGTCCGTGGTCTGCCCCGCCACGCCCGAGCACGGCCGCACCGTCTACCAAGGCCACCTGTTCGTCGCTGATCAGCTGCTCTCGGAATCGTCGATGCGCCACCATCCGCTGACCCCGATGACGGACTCCTACCTGCCTCGGTTGATGGCCGCCCAGAGCCCGCACCCGGTGAAACTGATTGGCTGGCAGGATGTTCGCCGTGGCGGCGCGGCCATTGCCGATGCACTGCGCCGGGCCGCAGGCGAGGGCGTCCGCCATGTGGTGTTGGACGCGCTCGACGATGACGACCTGCTCACCATCGCCGGAGCCGTCGCCGGCATGCCGGTGATCACCGGCGCCGCGGGCCTGGCCGGTGCGGTCGGGCATGTCATCGCCGACCACGATCAGACCGAGCCCGCACCCCCACCCCTGCCCGCACCGGCCGGGGCCAGCGTCGTGTTCGCCGGCAGCTGCTCGAAAACCACGCTGGAACAGGTCGCCCACGCCCGCGGGCGCTTCGCGTCGCTGCGGTTGGACCCGCGCACCGCGGCCACCCCCGCCGATCTCCTCGGGCCGGCCCGGGCGTGGCTGCTCGAGCATCTCGGCGACGAACCGGTGATGATCTACTCTTCGGCGCCCGCCGACGAACGCGGCCCCGCCGACCCGGACGTCGCCAATCAGCTCGAAGCCACGATGGGCGCCCTGGCCAAGGCCGCTGTCGCCGCGGGGGCACGCCGCGTCGTGGTCGCAGGAGGAGAGACCTCGGGCGCCGTCGTCGATGCGCTGGAGGTCAAGTCCGTCGTCGTCGATGCGGAAGCCGACCGGGGAGTGCCCTGGTGCAGCACCTCGGATCCCCGCATTTCGCTGCTGTTGAAATCCGGTAACTTCGGCCGACCCGATCTACTCGTCCGCGCCGCCACCAGCCGGACGTTGTCATGACCGTCGCCAACGACATCGCCGAGCTCGGTGCGTCCTTCTTCCGCCGGGGGCTGACCTTCGGACGAACCGGCAACCTCAGCGCGGTCGATGAGGACGGGACCATCCTCATGACCCCCACCGGGGTCAGCCTGGATCGCCTCCGCGCCACCGCGCTGTCCCGGGTCACCCCCGACGGCGAGCACATCGGCGGGGAACCGCCGACCAAGGAGGCGTTCCTGCACCTGGCGTTCTACCGCGCCCGCCCGGACGCCCGGGCCGTCGTACACACCCACAGCACCCACTCGGTCGCGGTCTCCTGTCTACGAGACATCAACCGCGACAACGCATTGCCGGCCCTCACCGCCTACTACGCGATGCGGGTCGGCACGCTGCCCATCCTGGCCTACCACGCCCCAGGCGATCCCTCACTCGGTCCTCTCGCCCAAGAGACAGCTACCGAGCATCATGCCCTGCTGTTGGCCAACCACGGGCCCATCGTGGCCGGAGCCGACCTGGCCGCCGCGGCCGACGCCCTGGAAGAGATCGAGGAGACCGCCAAGCTTTTCCTCCTGTTGCAGGGACACGACGTCCGACTGGTGACCGATCAGGAAGTCCGGCGACTGAGCGGACCGCACCGATGAGCGCCTCGCCGTCCCGAGCGACGGACGTCGAATACAGTTTCGCCGCACAGCATCTCATCGAGATGGGTACCCACATCCTCGTCCATAAGGGCGTCCCCGAGCCGGATGCACGCCTGGTGGCCGAATCACTGGTGACCGCGGACATGTGGGGGCACCCGTCCCATGGCATGCTCCGGCTGCCGTGGTACACCGCGCGTATCGACAGCGGGGCCACGCGCGCGGTGACCCGCGTCGACACGATCAGTGCGGACGCCGCGGTCTCGGTGCTCGACGGAGGCGACGGAATCGGCCAGGTCGTCACCCAACACGCGATCACCGCAGCAGGCGATGCGGCCACCGGCTACGGGGTCGGTGTGGTCGCCGTCCGAAACAGCAACCACTTCGGCACCGCGGCCTACTGGACCCGGATCCTCGCCGACCGGAATTGCGTCGGCATCCTGACCACCAACGGCAGCCCCGCGATGGCGCCGTGGGGTGGGGTCGAGAAGTTGATCGGCGCGAACCCCTGGTCGATCGCGGTCCCGGGCGGCCGCCACGGCGCGGTCGTCCTCGACATCGCCAACATCGGGGTCGCCCGCGGCAAGGTGTACGCCGCACGACAGCGCGGCGAACCACTGCCGCAGGGCTGGGCGATCGACGCCGGTGGGCTGCCGACCACCGATCCGCAGGCTGCCCTCGACGGACTTCTCCTACCCATGGCCGGTCACAAGGGCTATGCGGTGTCGTTCATGATGGACGTGCTCTCCGGCGTGCTGACCGGAAGCGCGTTCGGCCGCGACGTCGTCGGCCCGTACGTGCCCGATCAGCGCAGCGGCTGTGGCCATCTCGTCATCGCCATCGACATCGCGGCCATCATGGAACCCGAGCAGTTCCAGCACCGCATGGACGAATTCATCACCTCGGTCAAGACATCTCGCACCGCGCCGGGCCAGGAGATCCTCGTACCGGGCGAGTTGGAGAACCGCGCCGTCGCCGAGGCCGACGGTGCGGTGACCCTGCCCGCCAAAACCGTCGACGAGCTCAACGCGCTGGCCGTTTCCTGCGGTGTCGACCTGCCGGCGCCGTTGCGATGACGTACACGGTCTTTGTCACTCTTGACGTTCACACCGACAAGATCGACGACTTCCTTGACGCAATCCACGCCAACGCCACTGCGTCACTGCGTGACGAACCGGGATGTCTGGTGTTCGACGTCCACGAAAACATCGACGTGCCCGGGCGCTTCCACCTGTACGAGATCTACGTTGACGAAGACGCTTTCCGGATCGCCCACCGCAGCGCGCCCCACTACGCCCGATGGCAGCGGGCGGCCCAAACCTGCGTCGTGACCGGCAGCCACAAGAACGTGTTTGCCCGTCTCATCGAACCGATGCGATAAAGCCGGTCGGGCCGCCCGCTAATCCTGGCGACGGTTGCCCTTCTCATCCCAGTGCTCGGCGACCTTCTTGCTGGGCTGCACGCGCGGGGGTTCGCCCGGCATCTTCGGATAGCTCGGTGGATACGGCAGGTCGCCGAGGCCGCGTTCCTCGTCGGCAGCAACCAGCTCCAGCAGTGGCTTGAGCGATTGTTTCTTCGAATCGATGTCCGCCCACGGATCTTCGCGTCCGGCAAGGAAATCCGGCACCGTGGCGATCGTGTAGTCGTCCGGGTCGGCGTCGCGCAGCTCGTCCCAACTCAGCGGCGTCGAGACTGTCGCGATCGCGGTCTTGCGGGCCGAATAGGCCGACGCGAAGGTGCGATCGCGCGCGTTCTGGTTGTAGTCGATGAACAGCCGCTCGCCGCGTTCTTCCTTCCACCACGACGTCGTCACCGCATCCGGCGCTCGCCGTTCCATCTCACGGGCCAACGCGATCCCGGCCCGGCGCACTTCGATGAAATCCCAGTCGGGCTTGATCCGCAGGAACACGTGCACCCCACGGCCTCCGGAGGTTTTCGGGTAACCCACCAGTCCGAGCTCGTCGAGCAGCGGCTTGAGCACATCACAGGCCACCGCACTGGCTTCACGAAACCCGGTGCCCGGCTGCGGGTCGAGGTCGATGCGCAGTTCGTCGGGATGTTCGGTGTCCGGGCACCGCACCTGCCACGGGTGCAGCGTGATCGTGCCCATTTGAGCGGCCCACGCGATGGCCGCCGGGTGGGTGACCTTCAGCGCGTCGGCCGTGCGGCCGGACGGGAAGGTGACGACGCAGGTCTCCAGGTAGTCAGGGTGCTTCTGCGGCACCCGCTTCTGGTAGATCTCCTCACCCTCGATGCCGTCGGGAAACCGCTGCAGGTGGGTGGGACGGTCTTTCAGCAGGCTGACCATGCGCGGGGCGACCGACAGGTAGTACTCCATCAACGTGCCCTTGGTGCCCTTTTTGCCCAGCTTCGGGTAATACACCTTGTCCGGGCTGGTGAACCGGACCTTGATTCCGTCGACATCGAGTTCGGTTGCCGGAGTTGCCATCAGCGGGTCTCCAAAACGTCGTAGAGGTCGTAGTTGAGCGGTGTGTCGAGCTGGTGGAACGTGCAGCTGGACGGCTCCCGGTCCGGCCGCCAGCGCAGGAACTTCACCGCGTGGCGGAATCGGCTGCCCTCCATCTGGTCATAGGCCACCTCGCACACCTTTTCCGGCCGCACCGGGATCCAGCGTTTGTCGGCTGCCGAGTTCCACCGGCTCGGGTCGCCTTCGCGCACCTCATCGCCTTCCCGCAGCGGCTCCAGATCGGCCAGCAGTTTCAACCGGTCCTTGATGCTGAATGACGCTGCCCCACCGACCATCTGCAGTTCACCGTCATCGCGGTAGAGGCCCAGCAGGATCGATCCGACGCCTTCGCCGCTCTTGTGGATGCGGTAACCCATGGCCACGCAGTCCGCGTCGCGATGGTGCTTGACCTTGACCATTTCCCGCTTGCCCGGCAGGTACGGCCCGTCGAGCCGTTTGGCGATCACCCCGTCAAGCCCCGCGCCCTCGAATGTCTTGAGCCAGGTCGCACCCAGTTCCGGATCCTCAGTGATGCGGGTGACATGACACCACCGCTTCTGCTGCACGGCCTCGGTCAGCGCCTGGCGCCGCACCCGGAACGGCTCCCGCAGTAGCGACTGGTCCCCGGTGGCCAGCGCATCGAATCCGATGAAATGCGCGGGCGTCTGCTCGGAGAGCATCTTGACGCGGCTGGCCGCCGGATGGACACGTTGGGACAGCGACTCCCAGTCCAGCCGGATACGGCCGTCCATTTCGCGTGGGACCACCACCTCACCGTCCAGCACGCACCTGTCGGCCAGCTCATCGCGCAACGCGACCAGCAGTTCCGGGAAGTACCGACCGAGTTCCTTGCCGCTGCGCGACTGCAGCACCACCTCGTCGCCGTCGCGGAACGCCAGCGCCCGGAACCCGTCCCACTTGGGTTCGTAGGACCACACCCCCGCCTCATCAGGCACCTTCACCTGCGCCTTGGCGAGCATCGGTTCAATCGGGGGCTGCACGGGCAAGTCCACGGGTTCCATCCTGCATCTCTCGGTCGACAGGTATCTAGACCGGCGCGCCGTCGGGAAATCATCGGCCGCCGGGCAGATTGCGCAATTCGTGCCCCTCCGGCATCCGCCGAGGTCTGATGGAGATATGACGTTTCAAGGCGACGGTGCGCCGGTCGCACCGGCAATCCTCACGCCCGAGACTCAGCAGGCGGTGTGGTTTCTGGGTGCCCTGGTCCGGATCCGCGCCAGCGGGGACAGCACGTCCGGACACCTCGACCTCCTGGAACACCACGGGGAACGCGGCTATGGCAGCCCGCTGCACCGGCACCTGGCCGAGGAGGAGACCTTCTTTGTGCTCGACGGCGAATTACGCGTCGAAGTGGGCGGTGAGGCGCATTCCGCGGGACCGGGAGCGGTCGCCTTCCTGCCTCGGCAGCTCCCCCACGCGTTCGTCGTGACGAGCCCGTACGCACGGTTCCTCACCCTGCACACCCCGGGCGGCTTCGACAGGTTCACCGTCACCGTCGGAACGCCGGCGGAAGACACCCCGACGATGCCACCCGACGACGTACCCACCGACCCGGCGGCCCTTGCGGCGATCGCGAGTTCATACGGCATCGAGATCCTGGGACCGCCTCCGATGCCATGACCGCGGCGAATGGAGACAATGGGTCCATGGACCTGCCCGTGATGTCACCGGTATCGCCGATGCTGTCGAAACCGGTGACCTCGATCCCGGCGGGGATGTCCTATGAGCCGAAGTGGGATGGCTTCCGCACGATCTGTTTCCGTGACGGCGATGACGTCGAGTTCGGCAGCCGCAACGAACGCCCCATGACACGGTATTTCCCCGAATTGGTCGAGGCGGCCAGGGCGGAGCTGCCTGACCGCTGTGTGGTCGACGGTGAGATCGTCATCGCGGGCAGTGCCGGGCTCGACTTCGAGGCGCTGCAACTGCGTCTGCATCCGGCCGCCAGCCGGGTGAACATGCTGGCCGAACAGACACCGGCTGCCTTCATCGCCTTCGACCTGCTGGCGCTTGGCGACGAGGACTACACGACACGGCCGTTCGCCGAGCGCCGCGCCGCGCTGGCCGAGGCGCTCGCCGATGCGGACCACCCGATCCACCTCACCCCGGCAACCACCGACCTGCCCACCGCGCAGCGCTGGTTCGAC
The DNA here is from genome assembly GCF_032883035.1 of Mycobacterium appelbergii. Lineage (NCBI taxonomy): Bacteria > Bacillati > Actinomycetota > Actinomycetes > Mycobacteriales > Mycobacteriaceae > Mycobacterium > Mycobacterium appelbergii. The sequence goes on along the minus strand of NZ_JAMQTH010000001.1, from coordinate 697,702 downwards.
GAGTTCGAGGGCGCGGGTCTCGACGGCGTGGTCGCCAAGCCGCTGACGCTGACCTACCAGCCGGACAAGCGGGTGATGCTCAAGATCAAGCACCAGCGGACCGCCGACTGCGTGGTCGCCGGCTACCGCGTGCACAAGTCCGGGGCCGACGCGATCGGCTCGCTGCTGCTCGGGCTCTACACCGACGACGGCGAATTGGCGTCCGTCGGCGTCATCGGCGCGTTCCCGATGGCCACACGAAGGCAACTGTTCAGCGAGTTACAGCCGCTGGTCACCCACTTCGACGATCACCCGTGGAACTGGGCCGCCCAGGTGGCGGCCGACCCGGAACTGGCGCACAGGTACGGCGGCGGGTCACGCTGGAACGCAGGCAAGGACCTCTCGTTCGTGCCGCTGCGGCCCGAGCGGGTGGTCGAGGTGCGTTACGACCACATGGAGGGCCGTCCAGGGGCGAGCGCAGCGACGGGGGGAAGACCCCGGTTCCGCCACACCGCCCAGTTCAACCGCTGGCGCCCCGACCGGGATCCCCGATCCTGCACCTACGCTCAACTCGATCAGCCACTGACGTTCAGCCTCGACGACGTCGTCCCGGGTTTAACCGAACCGCATCGACGCCGCGGGTAGCGATTCGACCCCGCGGTGGGCGAATTGCGTCCAGCGCACGCGCATCTCACGGGCGAGTTGCGCATCGATCGCGCGGTCCGGCCCCAGCATCGGGGCATCCGACCAGGCCTCGGACGACTCGAACAGCAACGGCAACTCCATGCAGTGGCAGGCACCCAGCGGCGCCTGCTCGGGCTTCCAGTCGAATCGGTATGCCCCCACCGCGCCGCCGTGCTTCCGCCAGACTTTGGCCAGCCGCTCGGCGGGGCCGCCGAATATCCGTCTGGTCAGCGCCGGGGCGGCCGCTCTGGTCACCAGCCGGGCCACCGCGGGCACCCGATCGAGCACGGCCACCCGCCGATCCATCGCCGCAAACGGCGCGCCGTCATCTCGGGTGTAGCCGATGAGGAGTTCGATGCGACCGGCCGCCTCGGCGATCCGATCCGGGAGATCGCCCACCGCGGGCAACGGGCCACGACCCAACTGCGGTGCGAACGCCAACGCGCCGAGCAGGCCGAATCCCTGAGCGGCCTGGATCGCGGCGAGTTGTGCGTCGAGGAGTTGCGCGTGGGTCGCCTCGTCGGGTTCCACCGACGCCAGCGCGGTGCCCATGGCCGCCCGCATGGCTTGTGCCATCCGGTCCCGTCCCTCGTTCAGCTCCAACGGCGCACTTTGCAGGATCGCGCGGTGAAACAGTCCTGCCGCCTCCTCGCACAACATCAGCTTCATCACGGAGTCGCCGCCGGCGGACTGACCGAAGGCGGTCACGTTGGCGGGATCGCCGCCGAACGCGGCGATGTTGTCCCGCACCCAGCGCAGCGCCAGGATCTGGTCCCGCAGGCCCAGATTGTCCTCACCACCGGGTGTCACATAGCCGAAGACGCCGAGCCGGTAGCTGACGCTGACCACCACCACATCGCCCTCGCGGACAAGCGCAGCGGCGTCGTACTTGGGCGACTCGCCGCTGCCCGAGACATACGCGCCGCCGTGAAACCACACCATGACCGGCAACCGGCCGGCCTGCGCCGGGGCCGTGACGGTCAGCACCAGGCAGTCCTCACTCGTCGACAGGCCCGCGACCACTGTGCCGGTCACGAAACCCAGCCGTGACGGCCGCTGCGGGCACGCCGCGCCGGGTTGCGTCGCGTCCCGCACGCCCGGCCACGGTCGCGCCGGTTGCGGCGACTCGAACCGCGCCGCCATGCCATACGACACGCCCCGGGCGCGCATCAGCCCATCGCGCTCGTCGACCTGGATCGTGCCGCCGCTGAGGTGTCGCTGTATCACCTCTCGAACGCTAATCGGCGGTTTGGCACCGGCCCGGACAGGGCACGCCGACTACATGTCTGTAACAGCGTTCCCGGATGGTGACCGCGACGGTGCCCTGGGAACGCGATTAGTTAGATTGCGAGCGTGAGCCTCGCCCCTGCCGGACGGTTCGCGCCGAGCCCCTCAGCCGATCTGCACATCGGCAATCTGCGCACCGCGGTGCTCGCGTGGCTGTTCGCCCGGTCCACCGGGCGCCGGTTTCTGCTGCGCGTGGAGGACCTCGATGACCGCACTTTTGCCGACGTCGGCGCGCGTCAGGTCGAGGACTTGTCCGCGATCGGGCTGACCTGGGACGGCCAGGTCGAATGGCAGACCACCCACCGTGTGCGTTACGACGCGATCATCGACCAGTTGGCGGCCGACGGGCGGTTGTATGAATGCTACTGCAGCAGAAAAGACATCGCCGCGGCGCCGCGGGCACCGCACGCCCCGCAGGGGGCCTACCCGGGCACCTGCCGCGAGCTGACCGACGCCGAACGCGATGAACGTCGCGCCGAGACCGGCAGGCCACCGGCGTTGCGGCTGCGCACCGACACGTTCGTCGGCACCGTCACCGACCTGTTGCACGGCAGCTACACCGGAATCGTCGACGACTTCGTCGTCCGCCGCGGCGACGGGGTTGCGGCATACAACCTCGCCGTGGTGGTCGACGACGCCGACGCAGGCATCGATCAGGTGGTGCGTGGCGACGACCTGCTGAGTTCGTCTCCGCGCCAGGCATATCTGGCCCGCTTGCTGGGCTATCCGGTGCCGACCTATGCGCACGTGCCGCTCGTCCTCAACGCCGACGGCGCGCGGCTGGCCAAACGTGACGGCGCGGTCACGCTCGCCGAAATCGGTGTCGATCGTGCCCTGCACCAGATCAGTGCGTCGTTGGGTTGGCCGGCACTGGATCTGGACGGCATGCTGCGCCGCTTCGACCCGGTCGATCTGCCGCGGAATCCGTGGATATACCAGCCGGTCTGAGCAGAAAGCTTCAATTCGGTCGGTCGGACTGCTAGCTTCCCGCAGTGAGCTCCCTACGAACCCGCTTACTCGGGCTGCTACTCATCGCCACGTTTGTGTTGTCGGCCTGCGGCGCGCCGGCCCAGAACACCGAGGAGCCGCTGAAATCCGCGGGTGTGCTGCGGATCGGCACGGAGGGCGTCTACGCGCCGTTCAGCTACCACGATCCGGCGACCGGTGAGCTCGCCGGCTACGACGTGGATGTCGCCCGTGCGGTCGCCGAGAAGATCGGTGTGCGCATCGAATTCGTCGAGACACCGTGGGATTCGATCTTTGCCGCACTCGAGGCCAACCGGTTCGACGTGGTGGCCAATGAAGTCACCATCACTCCCGAGCGTCAGGCCAAATACGACCTTTCCGAGCCGTATTCAGTCGGCGAGGGCGTCATCGTCACACGCACGGACGACAATTCCATCACCTCGCTGGACGACCTGAAAGGCAAGGTCGCCGCGGAGAATGCGACCAGCAACTGGTCGGAGATTGCCCGCAAGGCCGGCGCACGGGTCGAGGCTGTCGAAGGATTCACCCAAGCCATCACCCTGCTCAATCAGGGCCGCGTCGATGTCGTGGTCAACGACAGCATCGCGGTGTATGCATATCTGGCCGAGACCAACGACAAGTCGGTGAAGATCGCGGGCACGGTCGGCGAGAAGAGTGAGCAGGGGTTCGCAGCACGCAAGGACAGCGGCCTACTGCCCGAACTCAACGAAGCACTCGACGAACTGCGCGCAAACGGCACGCTGGCCACGATTTCGCAGAAATACCTCAAGGCCAACGCCACGGGCACGTCCGACACCGACCAACCTGCGCCGCGCTCGACGTGGCAGTTGATCGGTGACAACCTGTTGCCGCTGGCGAAAGCCGCGATCACGATGACGATTCCGCTGACTGTTATCAGCTTCATCATCGGTTTGGTGATCGCGCTGGCCGTTGCGTTGGCACGGCTCTCCTCGACGGTGGTGCTCAGCAACATCGCCCGGTTCTACATCTCGATCATCCGCGGCACCCCGTTGCTGGTGCAGTTGTTCATCGTGTTCTTCGCACTGCCGGAATTCGGGGTGCGCATCGACCCGTTCCCGGCCGCGGTGATCGCCTTCAGCCTCAATGTCGGCGGCTACGCGGCCGAGATCATCCGTTCGGCGATTCTGAGTATTCCCAAGGGTCAGTGGGAGGCGGCCGAAACCATCGGCCTGAGCTACGTGGGCGCGCTGCGGCGGATCATCCTGCCGCAGGCCGCCCGGGTTGCCGTGCCGCCACTGTCGAATACGTTGATCTCACTGGTCAAGGACACGTCGCTCGCTTCAACGATTCTGGTCACCGAGCTGTTGCGGACCGCGCAGATCGCTGCCGCGCCGACGTTTGAATTCTTCGCCCTCTACGGCACGGCAGCCGTGTACTACTGGGTGATCTGCCTGGTGCTGTCGTTCGGCCAGAGTCGTATTGAACGCCGATTGGAAAGGTACGTGGCAAGATGACCGACGACCGTGTGGTGGCCACCGAGGTACACAAGGCATTCGGTGAAAACCAAGTCCTCAAGGGTGTTTCGTTCACAGTGCCCACTGGCTCGGTGACCGCGATCATCGGCCCATCGGGGTCGGGGAAGACGACGCTGCTGCGGGCGCTGAACGCACTGGACCTGCCGGACTCGGGAGTCATCAAGGTGGGCGATGTCGAATTGGACTTCGCGAAGCAGGTGCCCAAAGACCAGTTGCGCCGATACCGGGCGCAGAGCGGGTTCGTGTTCCAGAGCCACAACCTGTTCGCCCACAAGACCGTGCTGGAGAACGTCACCGAAGGGCCCCTGATCGCGCAGAAACGTCCGCGCGACGAGGTGGAGTCCGAAGCCACCGAGCTGCTCGAGCAGGTGGGTCTGGCCGACAAGCGCGATCAGTATCCTTATCAGCTGTCGGGCGGCCAGCAGCAGCGCGTCGGCATCGCCCGTGCCCTGGCGCTGCGGCCCAAGGTGGTACTCTTCGACGAGCCGACCTCGGCGCTGGACCCGGAACTCGTCGGTGAGGTGCTGTCGGTGATCAGAGATCTGGCCGTGGAAGGCTGGACTCTGGTGATCGTGACGCACGAAATCCAGTTCGCCAAGCAGGTTTCCGAACAAGTGCTGTTCACCGATCAGGGCGTGATCCTGGAGCAGGGTCCGCCCGCCGCGGTGATCGGTGACCCGAAGGAGGACCGCACCCGCCAGTTCCTGCAGCGGATCCTCAACCCGCTCTAGTTTCCCCGCACGTTTTCCCCGCGAGCAGACAGTTCGGTACCCAATTTCGCGCCGGTACGGGTACCGGACTGTCTGCTCGCCGGGGAATCCAGTCCACAATCCACTGCATCGTCGGATTTCCGCCAGCACCGGCGGGGTGCGGGCCCATAGCGTCGCGGTCATGTACAGACCCACCGTGTGGTTCATGGCGCTTGCTGCCGCGCTCGGCACCGCCAGCATCTATCCCTTGCAACCGGCCATCGCCGATGTCGCAGGCACGCTCGATATTTCGGTGGCCCACGCCGGTGTCGCGCTGGCGTGCGGGCCGGTGGGTTATCTGCTGGGCCTGGCGGTGCTGGTACCGCTCGTGGACCGGTTCCGGCCCAAGCATGTGCTGGCGGCGCAGTTCTGCGTCCTGGCCATCGCGCTGGTGGGCAACGCCGCGGCGAGCACACCATGGCTGCTGGGCCTGGCCGTCGGCGTGATCGGCGCCGGGTCCACCGTCGGCGCACAATTGAGTTCGGTGGCAGCCCGCTTCGCCGACACCCGCCGTCGGGCTACTGAACTGGGCATCGTGACCGCGGGCATTTCGGCAGGCATCATCGGCGGCCGGGTTCTCGGCGGCTGGCTGACTGATGTGTTCGGTTGGCGGGAAACCCTTCTCGTCTTTGCCCTCGCCTGCCTCGTCGTCGCGCTCATCGCTCTGCGCGTACTGCCTGCCGCGCCGGGCACAGTCACCACGAGCTATCTGGCGACGCTACGCGGATTGCCGGGGCTGATCGTCGAGTCCCCGATGCTGCGCCTGGCCGCAAGTCGAGGTGCGTTGTGGTTCTTTGCATTCTGTGCAGTTTGGTCGGGTCTGGCGGTGGCGTTGTCCCAGCCTCCGTTCTCCTATTCGCCCGAACAGATCGGGCTGTTCGCGATCGCGGGCCTGCTCGGTATCGTCGCCACCCGCGTCGCCGGTGCCTGGACGGACCGCGTCGGCGCCCGCAGCGTGATTCTCGTCGGACTCGCCGTCGCAGCCGTGGCGGCGGCGGCACTCGGGGTGTTCCTGTCCAGCACCGTGGCCACACTCGTCTGCCTCGCGCTGTTCGACGCCGGCCTGTTCGCCGCCCAAGTCGCCAATCAGAGCACGGTTTTGGCGATCGACCCGGCCGCGCCGGCGCGGTTCAACAGCGCCTACATGGTCGTGTACTTCATCGGCGGAACCGCGGGCACCGCGTTCGGCGCCGTGGCCGTCGGATGGTTCGGCTGGCCGGCCACCGCCGCCGTCATCGCCCTGGCGATCGTGTTCGCGATTGCCCTCACCGCGGCGAACCGCCCCTCAGAGCTCCTTGATTCCCCACGGTGAGCCGTAATCCTTCAGCAGGTCCAGAAACGGCACCGAGTCGAACGCCTCGGGCCCGAGCACGCCGCTGCCGCTCCACGCCCCACTACCCAGCAGCTCCAGTGCCACAACAGGATTGATCGCGGTCTGCCACACCACGCACTGGTGCCCGTACTCGGCCATCGACCATTGGTTGTCGACGACGTGGTAGAGGTAGGTCGACCGCGGTGCGCCGTCTTTGCCCTTGCCGGTCACCCACACCCCGGCACAGGTCTTGCCGTGCATCCGCGGGCCCAGCGTCGCCGGGTCGGGCAGGCACGCGGCCACCACATCGCGCGGGCTCACCTGTACTCCCCCGACTGCGACCTTGTCTGTACGGTCGAGCCCCAGTTTGTGCAGCGTCCTGAGCACATCGATGAACTCGCTGCCCAGACCGTACTTGAAAGTCGCACGCTCGCAGTCCACCCAGCGTGGCATCAACAGCACCTCTTCGTGCTCGACGTTGACACACTCGACCGGGCCGATACCCTCGGGAAAGTCGAAAACCTCAGGCTCACTGAAGGGTTCGGTAACATACCAGCCGCGGCCCGCCTCCCACACCACCGGCGGGTTCAGGCATTCCTCGATCGTGGTCCAGATGGAGAACGACGGCGCGAACTCGTAGCCGTCGACGACCAGGTTGGACCCGTCGCGGGTGCCGAGCTCGTCGATTTCAGAGAACAGGTGATCGGCGGCATAGCGCGCGAACACGTCGGACAACCCGGGTTCGACACCCATGCCGACCAGTGCCAGCCGACCCGCGGCAGCCCAGTCATCGGCGACCGCGAACTGCTCATCGCCGAGCTTGACGCCGGTGAGCTCGTAGGGCTGCTCGGCGTGCCGTTGCGACAGGCTCATCGCCATGTCGAGATAGTCGGCGCCACCGGCCAGTGCGCCGTTGAATATCGGCATCACGAACCGCGGGTCGACGGCATTCATCACATGCGTGATGCCGTGGTGGCGCACCAGCTCCGCGATGGCCTCGGAGGACGTCGCATCGACGCGCGCCGCGGTGAACCGGGAATCACCGGCGCGCTGGGCGGCCGCCTCGGCGCGGGCCACGTCGTAGTCGCACACCACGATGTGTTCGAAGAAGTCACGCCGCGTCGCGATGGCGCAGAAGGCCGAACCGACACCGCCGGCGCCCACCAGGAGGATTCGCATGCGCAAGACCGTACCCGGCCACAAGGCGGCGGGGCCGACTAGTCGATGTTCTTGTGCGCGGTCTCCTCCATCAGGAGGAAACACACGATGGCCACGACCGCCATTAGCGCGGGATAGATCCAAATCAGGTGAAGCAGCCCGTTCTCCTTCATCGAGGTCAGGATGTAGGGCGCGGTGCCACCGAAGACGCCAACCGAAATCGCGTACGGCAGACCGATCCCCGTGGTCCTGACCTCGGGCGGCAACTTCTCGGCCATGGTTGCGGCCAGGCTCGCCAGATAGGGAGCCAGAAACAAGACCGCGAGCAACTGGAAACCGACCAGTTGCATGAAGCCGTTCCCAACGAACAAAAACGCGGGATAAGAGATCACCAAGTTGCCAGCACATGCGGCTATCAACATCGGTTTGCGTCCGAACCGGTCCGACAGTACCCCGAACCACGGCAAGATAACCAACAGGAATATCAGCGAAATCGACTGCGCGATAAGGGTCTGGCTCAACGGGAGTTGCAGTGACGCGTTGGCGAACGCCGGCATGTACACCACCCAGATGTAGTGGAACAGCGACACCGGAGCGGCGATGATAAACACCCACAGCGCGGGCTTCTTGTAGTCCCGCAGCAAGGTGACAACCGGCGCCTTCGCGATGCGGGAATGGTCCTTCATCGACTCGAACGTGTCGGAGTCACCGACCTTGGTTCGGTACCACAGGACCAGCAGGCCCAGGACGGCCGCGGTCGCGAAGCCGATCCGCCAGCCCCACGTGGAGACGAACTCGTCGTCGAAGGCGTTGGTGACCACGTAACTCAATGCGCTGGCTGCCAGGACCCCGGCAGTTATCGAGACCTGCTGGAACGAGCCTGCAAATCCGCGCCGGCCGCTCGCTGCCGCTTCGACGAGATACGCCGAGGATGTGCCGTATTCGCCACCAGCAGCGAAACCCTGGAGCAGGCGAGCAATGAGAAGGATGATCGGCGCGAAGATCCCGATCTGCTCGTATGTCGGCGAGCAGGCTATGAGAAAGCCGCCCGTGGACATCAACAGGATGGACAGCGCCAATCCGGATTTCCGGCCTCTGCGGTCGGCGAACATGCCGATCACGGCACCGCCCACCGGTCGCATGACGAACCCGACGGCGAAGATGATGAGGGCGCCCAGTATCGCCGCCGCACCACTTTCCTCGGGAAAGAAGTGCCCGGAGAACACCGGGACCAGCGAGGCATAGATCGCCCAGTCGATGTATTCAACGGCGTTGCCGAGCGATCCGGCGAGTACCTTTCGCCGCTGCTCCCGCGTCATGCGGCGGGAAGCCTTGGTTTCGGGTGAGACGGAGTCAATAGCGGACACGATGACCTACTTGTGCTCGTTCATGCTTCGGATCATGGGGGTGGCGCCTGCCCGCTGGCACGACCGCGGACAGGGCCGACATTCGACTTCGAAAAGCTCAGGCGTCTTTGGTGATCAGAAGACTTCCCGACGGGTCGGTCGCCGCCGTCCATCCCCGCTGGATCACCGTGGTCGTATCTTCTTGCAGAATGATCGCGGGCCCCGCGAGTGTGCCCACGAACGCTCCACGATGCACGACGGTGGCCGGGACGAACGAGGTCGTGGTCGGGTCGTACATCGACCAGTCCAGCCGATCGGTCTCCTGCACCCGCGGCGGTTGCGGCTCCGGCGCGGTCCGCTGCGACACCGCAGTAACCTTGATCCCGGTGATCTCGAGTCGGCCGCTCGGATCGATCTGCCCGTACATCGTATGGTGTTGGCGTTCAAAGCCTGTCCGGATATCTGCCACAAGTTCTTCGTCTGACTTGGCCGTGTCGACCGTGACGGTGAGTTCATGCGACTGTCCGACATAGCGCACATCGACCCCGGTCCGGACCCCGACGGAATCCGGGTCCAGGCCCGCGCGGACCAGTCGTTCGGTGACCTGGCAGCCAGACGCGTCGAGTTCCCGGCGGACCTGCCGTAGGCCCTCCAGCGTCATCGGCGCCCGGACGGTTTTCCACTGCGGCGCTTCGGCATCGGCGGCCAGAAGCCCGTACGCTGCAAGGACACCCGGGTACGGCGGGATGAGGATCTCGACGATGCCGAGGTCGTCTGCAACACCGCAGGCGTGCACCGGGCCCGCTCCGCCACATGCCAACAACGCGAAGCCGCGGATGTCGTGGCCACGGCTGATCGACACCACTCTGGCCGCTGCAGCCATCCCGGCGACGGCGATGCGGTGAATGCCCCAGGCGGCTTCTTCCACCGACGTCCGCAACGGTTCAGCGACATGCTCGGTGACCGCCCGCAGCGCCAATTGCCGTTCCAGGCGCAGACTTCCACCCGCCAGGACGCCCGCCCCGAGATAACCGAGCACGACGTTGGCATCGGTAACGGTGGCGGCGGTGCCGCCATGGGCGTATGCAGCGGGGCCGGGTGCTGCACCGGCGCTCTGCGGTCCGACACGTAGGGTTCGCGACGAATCGACGACGGCGATACTGCCCCCGCCTGCGCCGATGGTGTGCACGTCGACCATGGGTACGCGGATCGCGTGGTGGCCGATCTTGCCTTCGTCACTGATGAGTGGTTTGCCGGCCTGGATCAGAGATACGTCAGTGCTGGTGCCCCCCATGTCGAAGGCGAGTACCGCCGGCCGGCTCGCCGCGCGGCCCACCGCCCCGGCTCCGATCGCACCTCCGGCCAGTCCGGACAGGAGTGTTCCGACCGAACGCTCCTGGATACTCTGCGCGTCGATGATGCCGCCGTGGGATTCCATGATCTGCAGTTGGGCGGTGAAGCCGAGCTCGAGCAGCTTCTTCTCGAGGGTGCCGATGTAACCGGCCATCTTCGGCCGCAGATAGGCATCCATGGCGGTCACCACCATGCGTTCGTACTCACGTGCGCGCGGGTCGACGCTCGACGACATGCTGACGAACAACGCCGGATACGCCTCCCTGGCGATCTGAGCGATCTGTTGCTCTTGGCGCGACGAAGTGAACGAGAACAGCAGGCTGATGGCCAGCGACTCGATCTTCTCGTCCTCGACCAGCTCACGCAACGCCTGGCGAACAGCGTCCGGATCGACGGCCGCCACCTCATCGCCGTCGCGCGACAGTCTGGCCGAGACACCGCGCACCCGACTGCGCGGACAAAGGAAACCCGGTGTCTCCGGCCCAATCATGAGGTTGTACATCTCGGTCCGCTTGGCGCGTCCGATGTACAGGGTGTCCTCGAAACCTTGCGTGGTGATGATGCCGATCCGGGCACCGGCCCGCTCGAGCACCGCGTTGGTTCCGACCGTACTGCCGTGTACGAGCGTAGTTACCTCAGAGACAGAAGAATTGGCGCGTTTGAGGCCCAGCAGCAGTCCCTCGACGAAGCCGACGCTCGGGTCTTCGGGAGTGCTCGGTACCTTGGCGGCAACCGCATTACGCCCATCATCGGTGTAGACGACGATGTCGGTGAAGGTTCCTCCAACATCGATGCCGACCCACGTTCCCATCAGTAGTCCCCTTCTATCTCGATGTCGGTGCGCAATCTGTTGCGAAGTTCGATAGTCCTGTCGAGTTCGACGACACCGTCGATGATCACTACGCCGTATTCACTGCTCGCCGCGTTGAGGCTCACCCGTTGGTCCTCCACGTCGCGCAACACGCTGTGCGGATCGCGCAGCAGCGGTGAGCCGTAGCCCCCGCCGCCGGAGAGCTCGACGGTCAGTTGATCACCCGCGCCGAGCGACACCATGGTCTTGGACGGCAGGTTCTCCCGGTCACCGTTGTGGCGGACAACCTGCGCCCAGGTGCGGCTGGCCTCGGCGCCGCCGTCGACACCCCATGGCGCAGAACGGTGCCGCTCACCCCGGTAGTTGGCGGTCGCGGTTCCGTCCATGAGCTGGAAGGTCTTCCGTGTTCCGCAACCGCCCCGCCAAGTGCCCGCGCCGCCGCTGTCGGGGGTGATTTCCCACGACAGCACCCGGACCGGAGACTCCAATTCAATCGTCTCGGCGGGCACATTCATGCAGTTGGTGGCATCGGTCTCGATCGCGTCGACACCGTCGAGTCCGGAACGGCCACCCATTCCGCCGACCCCCAACTCGCTGGTCACATAGAACTCTCCGGTCGCCGGGTCGGTTCCGCCGAAGTTCATCACGAGAAGCTGCCCGCAGGATGCGGCCGGAACGAGTTTCGGAACGATCTGTTGGAAGCAGCCCAGCAGGGTGTCGCAGATCCGGCGGACCGTGGCGGTGCGCGAGTTCACCGGCGCGGGCCGCCGGGGATTCACCAACGATCCTTCGGGCAGCACGATGTTCACACTGCGATAGCAGCCACTGTTGTTTGGGATGTCGTTGCCTGTAACCGCACGCAGCACGTAGTACACCGCCGAAATAGATGATGCCGGCACACAGTTGAACGGGCCCCGCACCTGATCCTGGGTGCCGGTGAAGTCGACCGTCAGCTCGGACCCGGCGACGGTCACCGTGGCTTTGATGCGCACGGCCTCGTCGACATTCACACCGTCGTCATCCATGTAGTCGGTGAACTCGTAGACACCGTCGGGCATCGCCGCGATGCGTTCCCGAGTCAGTGTGTCCGACTGTGCAAGAAGAGATTCCAAGATCTCGGCAACCAGATCAGAGCCCAGTTCCTCGCAGAGGTCGGAGACCCGGTCACCTGCCAGCTTGCACGCCGCGAGTTGGGCTCGCAGATCGCCCATCACCACGTGCGGAGTTCGGACATTGCGCTCCAGGATGTCGAAAACCTGCTGCACCGGGGCGCCCGCGTCGACGAGCTTCATCGGCGGGATTTGCAGTCCCTCCTGGAACAGGTCGGTGGCGTTGGGCGGCAAGCTGCCCGCCACCATGCCGCCGATTTCCTGGTGATGTGACATCGTTGCCGCAAGCGCAACCACCCGCCCCTGGTGAAACAGCGGCTTGATGATTGAGATATCCGGCAGGTGCGTGCCCCCGTTGTAGGGATCGTTGAGCACGTAGACATCGCCCTCCTGCATTGTGTCGCAGGGGAACAGGCGGATCACGGTTTCGACGGACGGGATCATGCAGCCGATGTGAATCGGGATCGCCGCCGCCTGGGCGATGTTGTTGCCGAATCTGTCGAAGATCGCCGCCGACGCGTCGAGACCTTCCTTGACGATCGACGAGTACGCGGCCCGTAAAAGCGTCATCTCCATTTCGTCGGCTATCGCACCGAGTCTGTGTCGAACGACTTCTTGGGTAATGGGATCGACCACGATCGCTCCGTTCGTTCCAGTCCGCAATCAGCTGCGTGTTTCGTGATTGCCATCACGATTGCAGACCGGTCGATACCGGCTCAATGCCGAAGGTGAGAGGTATGCGGGGCTGTCCCGACACAGAGTGTGTAGTTGGAGCTCGCCACCTTCCCGCCCCGATGACAGCGGTCTTACGCAGGTAACGGCCGTGTTGCCGAATCGACCAGATCGGCTATTGTCCGTCGAAGGTTCGTTGCTGCCGGTAGGTCAACCCACGCAACGCGATCCGCAAGGTCAATTGTTTGTCCGGATCGTCGATGTCAGTGCCGAGCAGCTCTTGCAGCCGCTCGAGGCGGTGATATAGCGTGCGCCGTTCGATGCACAGCGCGCGTGCGACATCGGCTTTGCTCTCGGTGCCCTGCGACAAATAGGCTTCGAGCGTTTCCAGCAGCGGCGACCGGGCAGCCGCGTCGTGGTCCAGCAGCGGCCCCAGTTCGCTGTCGATCAATTCGACGAGCATCGAGTCCTCGTCCAGTTTCAGCAGTATCCGTTCCAGCACCAGGCGCTCGGCGAAGTAGAGACCGGGGCGTCCGCCACTTTCCGTCGCGAAGCGTAGGGCTTGGCGGGCATCACGGGCGGCGCGCACGAGCGAGGTGACGGTGGTCACGGCGCTGAGCCCGACGACCACCGAAACTCCTTCATCGCAGGTGATCTCGCCGAGCTCGTCCAACGACGCCTCGGCCGCGACGATCCCACCGATTCCGGTGCCGAAGTAGCCGACGAGCACATGCTTGCCGAGCACCCGGCGGGCGGAGGTTAGCAGCGCACTGACGATGGTCCGGTGCCGTTGGTCATCGTCGCCGGGCGGCGGTCCCTGGCTGACCGAGTAATGCGGCTGCAGGACAAATGCTCGCAACCCACCTCCGAGGTCGGCGCCGAGAACGTGGGCCCGCTTTGCGGCGTCGTCCATATCCACCGACGACGAGCCGAGCAGATCCTGAACCAGCTTGCTCCGCATATCCGATCGGTGCGTACGCGGGGCATCAGCCACTGCGTAAGCCAGCCCGATCGATGTGGTGGCACTTTCCATCGCCTTGACCGCGGCCCCGTCGGATGAGTCCCGGTCCAACAGGACGTGCAGGCAGCCCCACATATCCCCCTGGTAGATGATCGGCTGGTACAGGCAGGGATCGGTATCGGTCGCCAGCATCGGTCCGTTCGAACCGGCCCGGTAGTCGTGGCCGGTCTTGGTGTGCAGACGCCAGTTTTTCATCAGACTCAACGTTTGCTCGGTGCGCGGCGAATACGCCTCGACGAGATGTGCGCGGTCGGTGAGCACTACCGGATAGCTCATGGCGCTGGCCATCTCGTCGAGCGTGGTTTGCAGGCTGGCACCCGACATCACCAGCCGGGTCAGCCGCTTGGCCAGTTGTTCGGCGTGCAACAACTCGCCGTACTCGGAGTTGACGATGTCGGAATGCACCGCCCGGGTGATGTCCATGAAGTAGGCGGGGTTCTGGATCGCGATCAGCGGCAGCTCCCGGCAGCGCGCCCGCTCCACCACCGCGTCGGGAATCGCCGGCCAGCGCACGCCGACCTCGACGGCCACGCCGGCGACCTGCGCATCTGCCAGCGAGTCGACCCACCGCACCTGGTCCTCACGCATCTGGCCGATGCCGAACCCCTGGGTGAGCAGCAATTCGCCGCCCTGGAACAGATGTCCCAGGCGCTTCATCTCACTGATGTGCACCCAACTGACCGCGACGCCCAGCTTGTCGGCGCCCGCGTGCACTACCGGATTCGCCACTGCGAGCGGTTCGAGCTCGAGGATTTCCCGGAGAGTCAGTCTTTCGCGAGTCATCAGCCATTTCGAGATGTCGTGTGCGCGGTATGCGCAGCTGGGTCGCCACATCGCCGTGGCCGGTCATGATCTGCCGAGTACCCCATGAGCGCGGCTAGAGTATCGCATCCGGCGCGGCGAAGTCTCCGCTGGTGAACCGACTGAAGCGCATCAGGCTGAGGTCGCAGATCGGAGGTTTCTCCTCGACGATCGAAGCGACCACGTGACCGACGGCGGGTGTGAGCCCGTAACCGTGCCCACTGAATCCGGTGGCCAGGATCAGGCCCCCGACCCCGACGTCGCCGTCGATGACGGGCAGGGCGTCAGGTGTGGAGTCGATGACGCCCGCCCACGATTCCTCGACCACCGCCGCCTCCAGTCCGGCGATCGTCTGCTGCAATCGCTGCAGCGCCCGGCCCGGCTGGGCGCGATCCACCCGGGCGTTCGGGGGGCCCACTTCTCTGGCCTTGCCGCCTCGGACCATCGCCTTGAGTTCGGCCGGTATCTGACGGCCGGGGCGCAGGGAGAACCGTTTTCGGTTCTTGCGGAATGCGCCGAAGAACTTCGGAACCTGCGCGACGGTGTCCACGCCGACGCTCACCCGCCCGCCGCCGCCGAGCGCGCAGACGAACCGGCCGTCGGCGCGCTGACGGAAGGAGAACCCGGGTCCCCACACCGTCGCCGCGGTGACGGGCGGCAGCGCCGAGGTCAACGACACCGTGCCGACGACGTAGTTCTGGGGAAACTCGATACCCGCCGTCGCCAGCAGTTTCCTCGACCAGGCACCGGCGGCGACCACGACGTGGTCGGCGGTGAAGAGCTGATCGGCGGTCCGGGCGCCGATCAGCCGATCCCCTCGGCGGACCAGGTTGGTCACCGATGCGCGGGCAACAAGCTGCACCCCGGCGTGCTCACACGCCGCGATGTAAGCGCGGACGACTTTCTGCGGGTCGGCATGTCCGTCGGATGCGGCATAGAGTCCGCCCCGGATCGGTCGACGCCACGCAGGAATCAACTGCCGGACGTCGTCGAGTGTGACGAAAGTGCTGTCGACTCCCTGCGCCCGGCCGTGTTCCAGCCACGCCCGGTAGCTCTCCTCCTCCTGCGCGGTGTCGTAGACAGCGAGGTTCCCGCCCTCTACCCAGCCAACATCGGCACCGAGATCGTCGGACAACCTACGCCACATCCGGTTGGCAATCTTCATCATGGGCAACTCGACCGGCCCACGGCCCTGTTGCCGGGCGAAGCCCCAATTCTGCATGGACTGATGAACACCGAACTGGTGTTGATCGAGGCAGGTCACCTTGGCTCCCGCACTCGCACACTGGAACGCCGCGGAGAGTCCGACTAGACCTCCTCCGACGATGACAACGTCCGATGAGGTCTGTTGCGTACTCATGGGCCGCCTTCCGGTTGGCTGAGTGGTCTCGACCAGCTTGGCGTGATCATGGGATGCGAACAATGCAAGGACTGCGAGATTTCGAGTGCCGAACAGTCTCAGACTGTGTCATCACGACCGGAGAACCTGGTAGGCAGGACATTCCACGTGCCCCACATCAACCTGGCTGCGGATGACTACTGGCGCGGAGTATCAGATATCGACGAAAAACGTCGACATCCCGCGCAAAGTCACGTTCCTCTTGTACTCGGGTTCACCGGCCAGCATGGCCTGTGGAAACCGGCTCGTGACCGCCGACAGCGCCACCGCCCCCTCCAACCGGGCCAGCGGCGCACCCAGACAGAAGTGCGGCCCCTTCCCGAACCCGAGGTGCCGGATCGCCGCTCGGTCCGGGTCGAACTCGTCGGGCCGTTCGACGACACCGGGATCGCGGTGTGCGGCGGCCAGCAGCAACATCATGGTGTCACCCGCAGGGATGGCGGTATCGCCAATCATCATGTCCGCACCGGCAATTCGAGAGGCCAGCTGCACCGGAGGGTCGTAGCGCATGGTCTCCTCGACCACCGCCGCCGCGCGGGTGTCGTCCGCGCCGAGCGCCGCCCACTGGGACGGGTGACGCAACATCGCCAGGATCGCGTTGGCGATCAGATTCACCGTGGTCTCATGCCCGGCGATGAGCAGCAGGTTGCAGGTGGCGATGATCTCGTCCTCGGTGAGCTGGTCCCCGGACTCCTCCACCTGGATCAGGCCGGACATCAGATCGTCACCGGGCGCCCGCCGGCGGTCTTCGATGAGCTCACGAAGATAGCCGCGCAGCCACAGCCCGGCTTTCATCTGCTCGTCGAACTGGTCCGACATCTCGCCGGTCAACGGCAGGAACGGATCCAGTGCCGCGGCCAGCAGGCCCGAGGCGTGGCTGAACTTCGGTTCGTCCTCGATCGGCACCCCGAGTAGCCGGCAGATCACTGCCACCGGAAGCGGATAGGCAAGATCGTTGATCACGTCAAAGCTGCCCCGCTGCTCGACCGTGTCGAGCAGCCCGCCCACCAGCTCGACGATGTCCGGTTCGAGTGCCTTGATGACCCTCGGCACGAACGCCTTGCTGACCAGACCGCGGAGGCGGGTGTGATCGGGCGCGTCCAGGAACAGGAAGCTGGAGGTGCCTTGCGGGCGCGGTTCGGACTCTTCCGCCAAATGGCGCTGGGCGATGGTCGATTTCGCCCGGTCGCTGCAGGACGACGGGTGCCGCAGCACCTCGTCGCAGTCGGAGTACGACGAGAACACCGTCAGGTTGGTCTCCGGCAGCTGCAGCGGTCCGCGGCTGCGGATCTCGCGGTACGCCGGGTACGGGTCGGCCCGGGTGGCCGGATCCAGCAGCTGCAGCAACAGGGACTGCGGATCCGTCGCGGTGGTCATGTAGTTATTGTGCATACGCCGACGAAGCCGCAGCTCAGCTCACAGGCGCCCCGTAGTAGCGGCCCAGCACGTGCGCCCGCAGTTCATCGAATTCGCCCGCGACGATCGCGGCCCGGATCTGGTCGACGAGCCGGATCACGAACCGCTCGTTGTGGATCGTGCACAACGTCGCCGACAGCATCTCCTTGGCCTTGAACAGATGGCGAATGTAGGCGCGGGAGTAATTCGCGCAGGTATAGCAGTCACATTCGGCGTCGATCGGCGTGAAATCGCGTTTGTACCTGGCCCCGGTGATATTGAACCGCCCGGTCGCCGAATAGACCGCGGCATTGCGGGCGACGCGCGACGGCGACACACAGTCGAAGGTGTCCGCGCCTGCGGCCACCGCGGCGAACAGGTCGTCGGGTTCGCTGATCCCCAACAGGTGCCGCGGCTTGTCGGCGGGTAACTCGCTACTGACCCAGCCGACGATGGTGGCCAGATTCTGCTTCTCCAGCGCACCGCCGATGCCGTAGCCGTCGAAGCCGTGCCCGTCCGGACCGACGATGGATTCCAGGCCACTGGCCGCCTGCCGGCGCAGATCCTCATACTGCGCGCCCTGCACCACCCCGAACAGCGCCTGGCGGGGCCGTTCGGGCGACTCCGCCTGCAGCCGCTGATGCTCGGCGACGCACCGCACCGCCCACTCGTGGGTGCGCTGCACCGAGCGCTCCTGATAGCCGCGGGTGTTGACGAGCGTGGTGAGCTCGTCGAACGCAAAGATGATGTCGGCGCCCAGCTGATGCTGGATACCGATCGACACTTCCGGGGTGAAGCGGTGGATGGACCCGTTGAGGTGCGATCGGAATGTCACGCCGTCGTCGTCGACGACCGCGAGTCGTTCCTTGCCCTTGGCGATGATGTCATCGGTCTGGAGCCGCTCGGTGTCCATCGCGAGCACCTTCTTGAACCCGACACCCAGCGACATCACCTGGAATCCGCCGCTGTCGGTGAACGTCGGGCCCGGCCAGTTCATGAACGCACCGAGCCCGCCCGCCTCTGCCACGATCTCCGGGCCCGGCTGCAGGTAGAGGTGGTAGGCGTTGGCCAGGACGGCCTGGGCACCAAGCTCTTTCATGGTCTCCGGCAATACCGATTTGACCGTGGCCGCGGTGCCGACCGCGATGAACGCCGGCGTCCGGATGTCACCGTGCGGAGTGTGGATCACCCCGACCCGACCGAGGCGCCCGGGCAGCTGCGCTTCCACAGTGAAGTACGGCTCGCCCACACCATGTATTCAACCGGATGGGCGGCGGATTTCCGTCAGGGGGTCGAACGCGGCCATACTGCTGCTCGTGAAGCTCCGAATCGTCGCCGTCGCCGGGTGCGCGGCAATGCTGGCCGGAATTGTCGGATGTTCGTCGCAGAACTCGGAGTCGCCGGAGGCCGCGCAGGCCGGCGGGGGCAAGGTGACGTTCGGCAGCAACGATGCCGGGCCCGTCAAATCGGTCGCCTGCGAGACAAAGGACGGGTTCACCACGATCAACATCGAGGGCAGCCTGCACACCACGCTGGTCGTCACCGACGGCGAATCGCCAACGGTGGATTCGGTGAACATCGGTGACGTCGGATCGGGCAATCCGGCCCTCGCCTACATCGAGGGGTTGTCCAGCCAACCCGTCGTCGCCACGCGCGACGCCAAGAACTACACCGTCACCGGCACCGGTATGGGCACCGACGAAGCGAACCCCGGCACGCCGGTGGACATGCCGTTCGACATCGCTGTCACCTGTCCCTGAGGAACGCGACGATCGCCTCGGCGAGCTCTTCGCCGGCATCCTCCTGCAGGAAATGACCGGCGTTGCCGATCACCGGATGCTCGACACCCTGCGCGCCGCGCATCTCGCGCCGGAAAATGCTCGCCATCCCACCGGTGATGGGGTCACCGTCACTGAATGCGACAAGCATCGGGGTTTCACTGGCCGACAACGTATTCCAGGCTGACCGGTTCGCGGCTGAGGCGGGATCGTCGGGCGCCGTCGGCACCAGCGCAGGCATCGCACGCGGCCCCGCACAGTAGGAATCGTCGGGGAACGGCGCATCGTAGGCCGCCCGGACGGCATCACTGACCGGGCGGCGACACCCGCCCGCGACGAACCGGCCCACGTCGACGGTGGGCACGCTCTGGATGGCCTTGCGGAACTGCCACCAGATCTCGGGCATCGGGATGTCACCAGTGGGCAGACCCGTGTTGGCGACGACGATATTGGCGAACCGGTCGGGATGTTCGGCCGCCAGTCGCAGCCCGATCAGCCCGCCCCAGTCCTGACCGACCAGCGTCACCCGACGTAGATCGAGCACGTCGAAGGCCAGCGCCCGCATCCACTCGACGTGCCTGGCGTAGCTGTGGTCGGCGATCCGGGTGGGTTTGTCCGACCGGCCGAACCCGACCAGGTCGGGACAGACGACGCGGTGTCCCGCGGCAACGAGGATCGGCACCATCCTGCGGTACAGGAAAGACCACGATGGTTCCCCATGCAACAACAGCACCGGGTCGCCGTCGTCGGGTCCTGCCTGTACCCAGGCCACCCGCAACTGCCCGCCTTCGCCGTCGTCAACCTCGCAATAGTCTGCGGCATAAGGGAATTCGGGTAGGTCGGCGAAGCGCTCATCAGGCGTGCGAAGTGTCTGCATACTGTCGAACCTACGACCATCCACACGCAGGTCCGGCCATTTTCACCCAATCGCGTAACGAAAACCCGAGCTCACAGCATACTTTTCCCGACGGTCCGCCAATGTTGACGGGCCGCATAACCGTAGGGAGAACACTGGTGAAGCGTGGGTTCGTGGTCGCCATCGGCGGCACAGCGATCGTCATCGCCGGCCTGTCCGGTTGTTCGTCGGACAACAAAGACACGTCGAGTGAAGCACCATCACCAACCGCAGCCGTCTCGCCGTCGGCCTCGGCCTCGGCCTCGGTGGAAGCGGGCGACACCACTGCGACCACCGGCGCCGGAACCGCCAAGGTCACCGTCGACGGCAAGGAGCACCAGGTTCAGGGCACCGTCGTCTGCGCCACGGTGGCGGGCAACGTCACGCTGACCGTCGGCCAGGGCACCTCCGGAGTGTCGGCGACACTGAGCCAGGGCGACCAGCCGTCGGTCACCGCCCTCGCCCTCGGCAATATCGACGGGGTCAGCCTCGGCTACACCCCGGGCGTTCCCGGCGGCAACGCCGAGGCCACCAAGGACGGCAACACCTACACGGTCAAGGGCAATGCGACCGGTGCGGACATGGCCAATCCGATGGCCGGCGCGGTGACCAAGCCTTTCGAGCTCCAGGTGACCTGCCCGTAGTAGGTTCAGTCAGCTATTCAGATTGTGGGCCCGGGATGACCCGGGCCCACACTCATCCGCGATACAGGAGAACAGTGGCAAAACATCGCACGCGTCGTCGTCAGGGAGCCGTCATGATGGCCGGTGCGGCGGCCACCGTCACCACCGCGCTGGCCTTCGGGCAGACCGCCCACGCCCTCATCCTCCCCGACCACGAGGTGTTGATCGGTATCGGTGGGGCGAGCAACCCGACCAGCGACCGGATCAAGGACAAGTTCCAGGGTCTGCTGGACGAACCCGGATTCGTGCCGGTGAACTACCCCGCCGAACTGCCGGTCGACCCGAGTGTGGAAGCCGGCCAGGCGCCGCTGCGTGCGGCCGTCGCGGACGCCGGCGGCAAGACCGTGCTGATCGTCGGCTACTCCGAGGGGTCGCTGGTCGCCGAGAAGTACAAGCGCAGTCTCGCCGCGGCAGGCAACCCCGGCACCGACACGCTCCAGTTCTTGTTCCTGGCTTCGCCGTTCGTCCCGAACGGCGGTATCTACGCCCGGTTCCCGAATATGCGCATCCCCGGATTCGTCAGTACCGGAGCGGCCGCGCCCTCGCCCTATGACGAGATATTCGTGACGCTCGAGTACGACCCGATCGGTGATTTCCCGGCGTACGCCAATCCGCTGTCGCTGGTCAACGCGGCGGCAGGCATGTACTACGTCCACGGCGATCAAGGGCCGGACAACGTCGACCTGGAGCACGACGGGCAATCGGTGCTGGTGGTGTCCACCACGGAAACCGGCACCGACACCTACGTCCTGATCCACGCCGAGCACCTGCCGATGCTGCAGCCGGTACGCGACATCTCGGCCGCCCTGCAGGCGACGGCCCTGACCGCACCGGTGCTCGGGGCGGTCGAGCCGACCCTGCGACTCCTGGTCGACATGGGCTATACCGACCGCGATTACCAGGACGCCGACAAGGCGACCCGCTTTTCCCTGTTCACCCCACACGATCGGATCGCCGAAACCGTCAAGGCCCTACCGGATGCGATCGATGAGGGTGTGCAGAACTTCCGGGACGAGTTGCCCTCTGCGCCTTCGCCATCCGTCGACAAGCCTGCGCCCGAACCGGTGCAGCAGCCTGAGACGAAGAAGAAGGAATCCGCGCCGGAGAAAGTCGAGGCCGAGCCGGACAGCGACAAGCAGCAGGCACCGCCGGAGATCAAGAAGCGCAAGCCCGTGGAGCGGCGGGGTCCGGTGGCCAGGGCGGTGTCGCGCGCGCTCGATCACCTCAAGCCCAAGAAGGACAAGGCTGAGGCGAAGCCCGCGGCCGACGAGCCGAAACCCGAGCCGAAACCCAAGCCCAAGAACGACAAGCCCACCCAAAAACAGGCGGACCGCGACGCGGCATGATGAGCTTGGCGCATGCCTGCCAAACGAATTCTGTGTTTCGGTGACTCACTGACCTGGGGCTGGGTGCCCGTCGCGGACGGCGCTCCGACGGACCGGTTTCCGGCCGACGTGCGCTGGACCGGGGTGCTGGCCGAACAACTCGGCGCCGATTTCGAGGTCATCGAGGAGGGGCTCAGCGCCCGCACCACCAACATCGACGACCCGACCGATCCACGCCTCAACGGCGCCGGTCACCTCCCGTCGTGCCTGGCCAGTCACCTGCCGCTCGACGTGGTGATCCTCATGCTCGGCACCAACGACACCAAGGCCTATTTCCGGCGCGAACCGCTCGACATCGCGCTGGGCATGTCGGTTCTGGTGACCCAGGTGCTGACCAGTGCCGGGGGCGTCGGCACCGGCTACCCCGCTCCGCAGGTGCTCGTGGTTTCACCGCCGCCGCTGGCGCCGATGCCGCATCCGTGGTTCCAGCT
Organism: Mycobacterium appelbergii; assembly: GCF_032883035.1. Lineage (NCBI taxonomy): Bacteria > Bacillati > Actinomycetota > Actinomycetes > Mycobacteriales > Mycobacteriaceae > Mycobacterium > Mycobacterium appelbergii. The sequence goes on along the minus strand of NZ_JAMQTH010000001.1, from coordinate 674,971 downwards.
GATCTTCGAGGGTGGCCAACAGAAGACCGAGGAACTGGCAGCCGCTTACAGCGCGCTCGCCTCGTTCGTGAAAGTCCCGTTCTTCGACGCCGGATCGGTGGTGTCCACTGATGGCGTCGACGGAATCCATTTCACCGGGGCCAACAACCGCGATCTGGGCGTGGCCCTGGCGGGGCAGGTACGGGCATTGCTGTAATGCTGTGGGTATGCCTCGCCCCGCCCTGACCTGGCTCCTGCTGCTCGCCCTGTTCCTTCCGGTGGTCGGCTGCTCCTCATCACCAGACCCCGGCGACCGCTTCTCCGCATTTGCCGACGCGGTGCAGCGCAAGGACGCCCACGCCGCGGCGGAGCAGACCAGTGATCCCGCGGCCGCCGAGCCGGTGATCGCCTCGATGTTCGACGGCATGGGTGAGGCGGCCGCGGTCAAGGTCAGCGCGGCTCCCGTCGAGGGCGAGGACGCCGACTTCACCCTCAACTATCAGTGGTCCTGGGGTGAAGGACACGACTTCGGCTACGACACCACCGGCACCGCCGCGAAATCCGGTGACGACTGGCGCATCGACTGGTCGCCGACACTGCTGCACGCCGACCTCCAACCCGGCCTGAAATTTCAGTACAGCCAGGACAGCGAGTTGCAGACGCCGGTGCTCGACCGGACCGGCCAGCCGCTGATGACTTGGCAGACCGTCGGGGTGATCACCCTCGACCGTGCCCAGCAGGGCTCGGCGGCGCCGCTGGCCGCAGTGCTGTCGCGCTTCGATCCGAGCACCACGACGGATTCGATCGGGGCACAGTTCGGTTCAACCTCCGACGACCGGGTGACCGTGATGAAGCTGCGTGAGGACGACCTCGCCCAGGTGCGGGACCAGCTCACCCAGATCGCCGGGGTGAGCATCGCCGAACAGGGTGAGCTGCTCACCGCGGACCGGGAGCTCTCCTCACCGGCGATCAGCGGCCTGGCGCAACTGTGGCATGACCGGATCACCGCGTCGGCGGGCTGGTCGGTGTATCTGGTGGACGGCGACGGTGCAGCCTCCGAGCGGCTCATCTCGACACCGCCCGCACAGACCGAACCCCTGCGCACCACTCTCGATATGCGGCTGCAACTGCTCGCGCAGCGTGCCGTCGCTCAGGAAGCCAGACCGGCCGTCATCGTCGCCATCTCCGGATCCACCGGCGGTATCCTGGCGGCCGCGCAGAACCCGGCCGCCGATCCCCAAGGGGCCATCGCCTTTTCGGGTCTCTATCCGCCGGGTTCGACGTTCAAGACCATCACCACGGCGGCGGCCCTGGAAGCCAAGCTGGCGACTCCGGACACCCCGGTGGCCTGCCCCGGTCAGTTGACCATCGAAAACCGCACCATTCCCAACGACGACAATTTCGACCTGGGTACCGTGCCGCTCACCTCAGCGTTCTCGCATTCCTGCAATACCAGCATGGCGGCGCTGGCCGAGCGGCTTCCCGCCGACGCGTTGACGAACACCGCGCGCGACTTCGGCATCGGCGTGGACTTCACCGTTCCCGGCCTGACCACGGTGACCGGCCGGGTTCCCAACGCCGACACCGCCGCTCAGCGGGTGGAGAACGGGATCGGGCAGGGCACCGTCACGGTGAGCCCGTTCGGTCTGGCGGTCGCCGAGGCCAGCCTCGCGCACGGCTCGACGATCATGCCGAGTCTGGTCGACGGGGAGAAGACGACGGCCGACAAGCCTTCGGTACCGTTGCCGCCCAACGTCACCGATGCCTTGCGCGCGATGATGCGGCTGACGGTCACCGAAGGCACCGCCTCCGAACTGAGCGACATCGCCGGCCTGGGCGGCAAGACCGGAACCGCCGAGTTCGGCGACAACACCCATTCCCACGGGTGGTTCGCCGGGATCGCGGGTGACATGGCGTTCGCCACCCTCGTCGTCGGCGGTGACTCCTCAGCTCCGGCGGTGAAGATCTCCGGTGACTTCCTACGTCCCGCGACGGCCGGCTGAGGCGGCATAGAGATGCACCAGGCCTGAGGCGACCGCGAACCGGGGTCCGTGAATCCCGTCGATGTTGGCCCGGCCCACCACGACACCGACCGTGCGCAGGGATTCCCCGACGGTGCGCAACAACTCATCGTCGAGGGCTCCGCCGCCGGCCAACACCAGTGCGGTGGGCGGTTTCTCGAACACCTTCAGGCACCGGACGATGTTGGCGGCGACGGTCTCCTGTTTGATCGCCAACCGCAGGCTGCGCCACTCCTCGGCGGCCAGCTTGTTGGAGAACGGGACGAGCCCGGCACTGCCCCGGGCACACAGCCGCCCGATGGCCTCGGCGGGTGCGGGGGCGTCGAGGAACAGCCGCCGGCCGTCCTCCTCGTGGGCGACGTGGGGGCCTTCCACCCGCAACGCCGGCGTGCGCTTGACCCGCTCGGCCAGTGCCCGCGGGATGTTGAGCATCCGGGCCACTGCGACGGTGATCGTCTCCCCCGCCCCGGCTGCGGTCACGGTACGGTCGGGCCCGACGAGATCGATGGTGCCGCCGCCGATGTCGCACACCACGGCATCGGGCGGCAGGCCGGGCGTGGTGTGGGCGCCGCACGCCGCCGCCTCGGGTTCTCCTGCGATGGTGTGTGCCCGGCGCCCGGTCAGCTCCCGCAGGGTCGCCGCGGCGTCCGCCACATGGTCGGCGGCCAGTAACGCCACGACGGTGCCGCGCGCGTCGGCCACGCCGCGACGCAGCCAGATACCGTTGTCGAGTGCCGACAGGTCGGTGAAAAAGGCGTCGTCGACCGCGGTTTCATGGTCGGCGGTAGGAATGGACCGCAACCGGATCCGCACCAGGTTTCCCGGGGGTTCGCGGCGCAGGATGCTGTGGGCCTGGGCGGGTGAGTACCGGACCACCTCGCCCTGCACCAGGAACTCGACATAATCTTCGTCCACTGCCGGTGGATCCGGTGGGCCCGTGCGTGGTGTGACCGCGATCGCCGGGGAGTCGGCGAGTTCGCGCGTGAACTCGGCGACGTCACGGATCTGCTCATGGCCGAGTTCCAGTGCGGCGCAGAGTGCGATCGGGTCGGCCAGGGCCCGGTAGGCGCGTCCCTGGACCACCACCTCGAGCGCGACCAGCACGCCGGGGGCCAACCCGTCCAGGTCGGCCTCGTCGACCACCGGCACCTCGATAGGGATCCGGTTGCGGATCAGCACGGCGTCGTCCTGGGCGGCGAGGACCCCGACGATGTGCCAACCCCGGTCGACGGCGTCACCGATCGCTGCGGCGGCCACCTCGAAATCGGTGTCGGCATCCACCGAGACGATGACCGCCGCGTCCGGGGGTGCTCCGGCCAGCTCTGCCAGCGGCACGTGCCGGCCCACCGCGAATCCGACGCCTGCCGGGGTGCTGGCATCGGGCCTGCGCAGGCTCCGCACCGGCGCCTGCGGGGACGCTGCCGGTGCCAGCGGCGCGGTTTCGGTGTCCACGGGCCGGATGGCCGAGAGCGCCAACTCGTCGGCCCGCACGCCCGCGTCGACCTCGATCCGGTGCAACAGCGCTGCCGCGCCCTCCAGGGATTCCCGAGAACCCTTGCGGCCCCGCGTCGGTGCCTGCCCGTGGCTCACGGGCTGCACGGCTCCGTCACCGATGCGCGCCAGGACGATCTCGGTGGTGTGGTTGCCGACATCGATACCCGCGACAACCCTCACCGCAACAGACCTCGCCGGGCATAGACAGCGGCGGCCTGGCGCACCAACTCGGCACACCGGGCCGCGCCGCGGTTCTCCAGCGACACCTGTAGCGCCGCGAGTTCCTCAGCGGTGGACCGGTGTGGGCGCAGGGCCTCGTACAGCCCCATCACGTCTTCGTCATCGATGATCGCCAATTCGGCGGCACGCAGGAAGTTTTCGGCGAGTTGCGGGTTGCCGTGCTCTTCGGCGATGACGGCCTGGTGCGCCAGCGCGGCGGGATCCATCCGCAGATGGGACAGGTCCAGCTTGCCGTCGACCGCCGCTGCGACGGTGAATTTCTCCTCGCTCATGCCCGGACCACCTTCACTGTCACCGGGGCCTGCCCCGGTGCACTGGCCTCGCGCTCCAAGGCCACCAACGCCACCGCCCGCGCGTGGTAGCGCGCGGAGATCGATTCGTCGGTGCCGCCGGTGAGAATCGGCACCGGCGCCATGCCCTTGGCGTGTCTGGCGGCGTTGCGGCCCAGCTCGCGGTAGTTCCTCGCGGTCAGCAGGGGGGCGACGCTGAACAGTTCGAGGTTGGCCAGCGGTGCCAGGTCACGACGGTGGATCAGCGCGGTGCCCTTGCCCTGCAATCCGATTCCGATGCCGGATCCGGACAGCTTGGCCGCGGTCAGCCCGATCAGCCCGACGTCGATGGTGGACCGGATCTGCACGAACCTCGGCACGCAACCTTCCTCCTCGAGCCCGGCGGACAGCTGCCGGATCACCTCGCCCACCGTCAGCCCGCACAGCGTCAACCACACACTGTGGCCGAGCGCCGGGGAGAGCCCGATGCACACCTCACGCGGATCGCTGCCCTGGCGCGCGGGTTCGACCTCGGTGACGGTGATGTGCCCGGCGTACTCGGCCTGATCGGCGGTCAATTCGGCGGAACTTCGCTGCTGACGGATGTTGTCGATCTCGGCGCGCCGCTGTTCGGTCAGCGTGTAACCGGTGCCGGGGCCCGCGTAATCGTTCGGATCGGTGATCTTGGAGAGCACCCGGAACTGCTCGTCGAAGATGGCCGAGGTCTGCAGTTGGTCGCCTTTGAGCCGTTCGCGCGTCAGCCGCATGATCGCGTCGGCCTCCTCGTCGTACCCGGTGCGTTTGAGCGAGGCGACCACGTCGAACACCGTGAGTTGTTTGGCCTCAATGGCATTGGCCGCCTCGGCGACCGCCTTGGGGTCACCGGGCGGCAGGTCCCGTGAACCGTTGGCCGCGACCACCTCGTCGATGTGAGCGTCGGCGTAGTCGGCCAGCCCGAGATCGCGGTACACCGCCTGCACCGCGGTGGCGGCACGGCGCCGGACCGCGGCCAGGTGCTCGGCCGAGACGGTGCGCAGCCCGCCGTCGGCGCCCCAGTCGCGCTGCAGGACCAGGAAGTCGTCCATATCGTCGGAGTTGAAGTTGGACAGCGCAAAGGCGTTGTCGTAGCGCGGGATCGAGCCGAATCCGGAGAAGATGAAGTCGGCGCCGGCCAACAGCACCGGCAGGGTGTGCGCGCTGCGGCGGATGTCGGATTCGGAGATCAGGTTGTCGTTGCCCGCGCAGGATTCCAGGTCGCGCATCATCACCATGAGGTTCTCGGCGAGCAGTTCCTTCATGCCGTCGGGCACCGAAGCCACCACGCCCACCCCGTCGATGCCGCCGTTCTGCACGCCCTGGGACCCCAGCGCCCTGGCCAGCGAGACGCAGCGGGATTCCAGGTAGAGGATCGAGCACTTCTCTGCAGCCCCCATGAGCACCTCGGCCCCGCCACCACTGGTGACCCGCATCTTCAGGCCACGTGAGGCGTAGGCGCTCGTCAGGATCGCCTTGGAGAACGGGGTGTCGTCGCCGTCGACGAACACCTGCTCGGTGCCGTAGATGGAGATGGTCTCGGCGTAACTGGTCAGCCCGCGCATGCCGAGGCGCAGCTCGAGGGCCTCCTCGATCGCGCACTGCGCCATCGCGCCGGGGACCCCGACCTGCGAACCGATCAGCAGTGCAACGGCATTCGACGGCGCATCGCCCAGCACCGGCACGGTCGTCTCGACCTCACGGAATCCGTAGGCCACCGCGCTGGCCGCGTCGGCGGCGATCAGTAGCGGGTCGTCGAGCTGGTTGGTCACGTGTGCCTGGTTGCTCGGGGTGCGGCGGACCCGCATCTTGGCCATGGCCATCTGCATCTCCACCGGGGTGAGCACCGCGATGACCTTGGCCATTTTGGCCGGGGTGATGCCGCCGATGAGTCGCACGACCTCGGCGCGCGGCACATTGAGATCGACGGCCTTGCGGGCGAGTTCCGCGTCGGGCAGCGCCATCGCCTCGGCGGCTACGTCCAGGTCGAGGCCGTAGTGGGCGATGAACTCGTCGATCACGTCGAAGTCGGCGGCAGCCTTGCCGTCCATCTCGACGACCGACCCGGCATCGATGACCAGCGAGGGCTCCGGATCATTCGGGCTGCTCATCGCCGCCAGGCCGAGGTCCGGGTTCTCCACACTGAAACCGTCGAGGTTCACCGCTTTTGCGTCGAGAACCCGCATCCGCCCCAGGGTCGCGCCATCACTGTCCGTCACGCCAACCATTTTGCGGGAGTTCCCGTATTTGGTCCAGCCATTACAGTTTTTGGTGTCAGACCCCGGCGGCGACCTCCAGACTCTTCAGTGAGTCCTCCAGATGACTGAGCATCCGCTGCAGATGGGGAACGCTACGACGGCAGCCCACCAACCCGAAGTCCAGATTGTCGGCGTTGTTGGCCAGCGTGATGTTCATGGCCTGCCCGTCCAGAGCGATGGACAGCGGATAGTTGCCGTCCAGGCGGGCGCCCTTCCAGTACAACGGTTGTCGCGGTCCCGGCACGTTGGAGATGACGAGGTTGAAGGGCGGCGCCGTCGCCCCGACGAAGCCGGGCACCGCGGCCAGGCCCAGCGGCGCGATCATCATCGCCGACAGTGCCAGGGCCTGGATCCGGGGCAGTTCGGCGAAGACCTGTTTGTTGCCGCGCATCGATTCACTGATCACCGTGAGCCGGTCCATGGGATCCTCGCGGTCGGTGCCCAGGTTGCACAGGATCGAGCCGACCAGGTTGCCGCCCGCGTCGGCCTCCTGCTCGGATCGCAGGCTCACCGGAACCATCGCGATCAGCGGGCGGTCCGGCAGGGCGTCCTGCTCCATCAGGTAGGCGCGCAGGGCCCCGGCGCAGGTGCCGAGGACGACGTCGTTGATGGTGACGCCGGACGCGTCCTTGATGCGCTTGAACCGCTCCAGTGGCCAGGACTGTGCGGCCACCCGGCGGGCACCACCGATCTTGACGTTGAACATGGTCTTGGGTGCGCCGAAGGGCAGGGTGAGTTGCTGCTCCAGCAGGGCCGCGCGGGCCAGCTTGACCGTGGAGGGCGCGATGCCTGCGATCGACGCGGCGGTGTCGGCGGCCGTGCGCAGCAGCGACGGGCGCTGGTGCGCGCGCTTGTGCCGGGGCAGGGTCCAGGGCACCCTGACCTCGGTGTCGTCGGGGTCCTCCGACAGCGTGCGCATGACGAGTTTGAGCGCCGAGACGCCGTCGATCAGCGAGTGGTGGAGCTTGGTGTACACCGCGAACCGGCCGTCGGACAGGCCCTCGATCAGGTGGGCCTCCCACAGCGGGCGGTGCCGGTCGAGCAGGCTGCCGTGCAACCGCGAGGTCAGTTCCAGCAGTTCACGCACCCGCCCCGGGGTCGGCAGCGCCGAGCGCCGCAGGTGATAGTCCAGATCGACATCGTTGTCGAAGGCCCAGCCGAGGGTCGCGATGCCGCCGAGGATCGTTCCCGGGTGTTTACGGAACACCGGCTGAAAGTCCGTGTGTACGACCATCTCCTCGTACAGCTCCCGCACGAAGCCCCGACCTGCGCCCTGCGGGGGTTTGTACAGCGCCAACCCACCGACGTGCATCGGGTGCTCACGCGTCTCGGCGAGGAGGAACATCGAATCGGTCGGCGACATGAGTTCCATCTGCCCATTCAACGCGTCACACGGGGTCGCGATGGGGCGTTCCGATGGATCCGAGCCCTGGCCCGGGCTGCCGAAATTTATGGCGGTGGCGGAGGGATTTGAACCCTCGGACGGGGGTTACCCGTCACACGCTTTCGAGGCGTGCTCCTTAGGCCGCTCGGACACGCCACCGCGTGGCAGCTTACCGAACCGAGGGCCGCAGCCCTAATCGCCCAGCTCCCCCGCCGAACGTGAACCTGCTGCGAAAAATCCGCGGAAAAGTAGCAGAGGCTGCACGGTCGGGAAAGCAGCCCGCGCGCTCACCGCTGGCCGGCGAAGAAGGCCTCCAACGGTGCGGCACATTCTGCTGCCAGCACGCCGCCGGTGACTTCGGGCCGATGGTTGAGCCGACGATCCCGCACCACGTCCCACAGTGATCCGACGGCACCGGTCTTGGGCTCCCACGCCCCGAACACCACCCGCGCCACCCTGGCCAGCACCAGTGCCCCGGCGCACATCGTGCAGGGCTCGACGGTCACCGCCAGCGTGGTTCCTGCCAGCCGCCAGCCGTCGCCGAGTACCCGCGCGGCCGCACGCATCGCCACGATCTCGGCATGGCCCGTCGGGTCGCCGGTGGCTTCGCGGGTGTTGGCGGCACGGGCCAGCTCGGTGCCGTCGGCGGCGAACACCACCGCGCCGATCGGCACGTCGCGGGGTCCGGCCAGGCCTGCGGCCTCCAACGCTGCGCGGATCAGCGCCTCGTCGGGGGAACTCACCGATCGAGACGGTCGAGGACGGCCGACAGCTCCTCGGCGAAGCCCATCTCGCGGGCGATGCGCCCGATCTGCTCGTCTGCGTACAGGTCGGTTTCCGACAGGATCACACCCAGCACATCCTCGTGCAGGCCGATATCGGACAACACCGACAGATCGCCCTCCTCGAACGGATCCGAGTCCTCGAGGTCTTCCTGTTCGATGTCGGCGTCCAGGTTCTCCAGCGCCTCGGCGGCGATGTCGTAGTCCAACGCGGCGGTGGCATCCGACAGCAACAGGCGGGTACCGCCGGGCGCCGGCCGGAGGATGACGAAGAACTCGTCGTCGACGTCGAGCAATCCGAACACCGCGCCTGCGCTGCGCAGCTCACGCAATTCGGTCTCCGCTGCGATCAGACTGTTCAACGATGCTGAACGCATAGCGGTGCACCGCCACTTGCCGTCCTCCCGGACTACGGCCACGCCGAAGCCGTCAGGTAGGTCCACCGGCGCACGCTGTGCTCCCATGAGCGCTTACGGTAGTCGTCGACCAGCGATTTTCCCAGGGATCGCGTTCGGCCCCGGCAGGGGCATGTGTCACGCTTTAACGGTGACGAACACTCCCGTGTGCGTGCTGGGACTTGGTCTGATCGGCGGGTCGGTGCTGCGCGCCGCCTCAGCCGCCGGGCGGAAGGTGTTCGGCTACAACCGGTCGATGGAGGCCGTGCAGGGCGCCACATTCGACGGCTTCGACGCCAGCGAGAACCTGGACGCGACGCTGCAGCGGGCCGCTGCGGACAAGGCGCTGATCGTGCTCGCGGTGCCGATGCCCGCGTTGCCGACCATGCTCGGCCACATCCGCGGTGCCGCCGGTGAATGCCCGCTGACCGACGTGACCAGCGTCAAAGGCGCAGTGCTGCAGCAGGTCACGGAGTTCGGCCTGCTGGACCGGTTCGTCGGGGGGCATCCGATGGCAGGCACCGCGCACTCCGGCTGGGCGGCGGGCAACCCCGGCCTGTTCATCGGCGCACCATGGGTGGTCAGCGTCGACGACCACGTCGATGCGCAGGTGTGGACGCAGGTGACGCAGTTGGCGTTGGACTGTCACGCAGTGGTGGTCCCTGCCCGCTCCGATGAGCACGATGCGGCCGCCGCCGCCATATCGCATCTGCCCCACCTGTTCGCCGAGGCGCTGGCGGTGACCGCAAGCGAAGTACCGCTGGCGTTCGCCCTGGCTGCCGGGTCGTTCCGGGACGGCACCCGGGTCGCCGCCACCGCACCCGACCTGGTGCGGGCCATGTGCGAGGCGAACGACAGCCAGCTGCTGCCTGCTCTGGAACGCGGCATCGACCTGCTCACCCGGGCCAGGGACGCCCTGGCCGCCCATGGTTCGGTCGCCGACCTGGTCGAGGCGGGGCATGCCGCGCGCATGCGTTACGACAGCTTCAGCCGGCCGGAGATCATCACCACCGTCGTCGGCGCCGAGAATTGGCGGGCCGAACTTGCCGCGGCAGGCCGCGCCGGCGGTGTGATCAGATCCGCTCTGCCAGTCCTGGGTAGTCGAGGATGAACCCGTCGGCATCCACGGTGACCGTGGTGTCGGCGACCGGCGAGTGCAGTTTGATGCCGGCTCCGAGCTCCGGGGCCTGGCTGCTGTAGCTGATGCTGGACGCCTCGACGGAAAGATCCGGCAGCCGCACGTAGACCACCGGCAGGGTGACCGATTCGGCGTGCTGATGCAGGCCCGCACGCCGGATCGGCAGCGCGTTGAAGAACGGGCTGAAGATCACGTCGACGTCGAGTGCACCGTCATACTCGGAGCGCCTGGTCTGGGCGTGATCCTGCACCAGCCACATGTTCTCCTCGTCGCGGGCGATCGACAGCTGGCGTTCGCCACGTTCGGCGAGGGTGACCGACAGCGAGAGCCGCTTCGTCCCGCCGGCCTCATCGGTGACCAGATCGTAGGACGCCGAGAACGCCGGATGGGATGTGGTGGCGGCGGCCACGATCCGGCCGTACGCCCGGATGCGGTTACCCGACAATTGCACGCGTACCGATTCCATCCGCGGTACGTCATGCGCCCGCCAGGTCAGCACCGCCGGCCAGGCTGCCCCCTCCTCGACGGACTGCTCGTCTGTGTGCGCCTCTTCACTCACCCTCATACCGTATGCGACGGACTGCTGCCTTCGTAGCCGACTCCGGAAGTCCCCCGCGACGCCCGCGATGAGCCCACTTCCAGTGCCACCTCATCGCCGAGCAGCGGCTGAGGCAACCGTCGCCACCGCCCCAACCGCCCGCTTCCCGGCACCGACAACCACACAGCGAACGCCAACGCGGCGTCAAGGATCAATGCCAGCGCGGTCACCATGAGCGCGCCCACGAGTGCGATGTGGAACTGGCGGATCTTGATCCCGTCGATGAGATAGCGGCCCAGGCCACCCAGGCTGGCGTAGGCGGCCACCGTCGCGGTCGCCACGACCTGCAGCGTCGCGGTGCGCAGCCCACCGAGAATCAACGGCAGCGCATTGGGCACCTCGACCCGCAGCAGCACCCGACTCTCGGTCATGCCCATCGACCGCGCCGCGTCCACCACGGCCCGGTCCACATTGGCGATCCCGGCATAGGTACCGGCCAGCAGTGGCGGAATACCCAGCAACATGAGCGCCACCGTCGGCGGAACCAGACCAAGACCCCACAGCAGCACGCCGAGCAGCAGCACGCCCAGGGTTGGCAGCGCCCGCAGGGCGTTGACCCCGGTCACCACCAGGAAGGTGCCGCGACCGGTATGGCCGATGAGCATGCCGACCGGCACCGCGATCAGCACCGAGGCCGCCACCGCGACGACGGTGTACTCCATGTGCTCGCCGATGCGGACGGCGATCCCGGCCGGTCCGGTCCAGTTGGCCCCGGTGAAGATGAACGAGAGTGCCTGCTGCAGGAAGTTCATGCGGCCGCCTTGGCGTGGGTGGTGCGAGGAGTGCGATGCTCGCGGGTCCACGGGGTGATGGCCTTGCCGATCAGCATGATGAGCGTGTCGATCAGGATCGCCAGCACGAAGATCGCGATGATGCCTGCGATGATCTGATCGCTCTTGTTGGACTGGTAGCCCTCGGTGAACCAGGTCCCCAGGCCACCGATCCCGATCACCGAACCCACCGACACCATCGAGATGTTGGTGACCGCGACCACCCGCAAGCCCGCGATCAACACCGGAATGGCCAGTGGAAGTTCTACTTTCAGCATCCGTAACAGTGGCCGGTAGCCCACCGCCGTGGCCGCGTCACGGACCTGTTCCGGTACGGCGTCCAACGCTTCCGGCACTGCCCGCACGAGCAGTGCGGTGGTGTAAAGAGTCAGCGCCACAATGACGTTGGCCTCGTCGAGGATGCGGGTCGGGATGATCAGCGGCAGCACCACGAACAGCGCGAGCGACGGAATGGTGAAGATGATGCTGGCGGTGACGGTGGTCAACCGGCGCAGCGCCGTGGTGCGCTGCACCACGGCCCCCAGCGGCACCGCGATCAGCAACCCCAACACGATCGGCACCAACGACAGCCGCAGGTGCACGATCGTGAGGACCCACAGGTCGTCGAGGTGGGTGAGCAGATACCGCACCGTTCAGGCCTCCCCGAACTCGGGAATCTGGCGTTGTTCGTCCAGCACAGCGAGGACATCGGAGGCCTTCACCCCACCGATCAGCTGTGTGTCCTCATCGACCGCGACGCCCAGCCCCGACGGTGCGGACAATGCCGCGTCGAGGGCCTGGCGCAGTGTGCCCTCCGGCCGGAACAGCGACCCGCCGGCGATCGAGCTGTCATACAGCGATCCGCCTCTGCGGTGCACCTCGACGCCCTCGGCGTTGATCCAGGCGTACGGTGTGCCGTCCGGTTTGGTGACCAGAACCCATTCACCCGGTCCGAGGTCCAGCCCGTCGATCTCGGGTTCCCCGACGTGGCGGATCTCGTGCAACGGCAACCCCGTTGCGTGGACGAACTGCAGCCCGCGATAGCCGCGGTCGGCGCCGACGAAACCTGCAACCAGGTCGTTGGCGGGGTTGGACAGCAGACGTGCCGGCGCATCGTACTGCTGCAGCACACCGCCGCTGCCGAACACCGCGACCTTCTCGCCGAGCTTGATCGCCTCGTCGATGTCGTGGGTGACGAACACGATCGTCTTGCGTAATTCGCTTTGCAGCCGCAGGATCTCGGTTTGCAGCTCCTCCCGCACCACCGGATCGACGGCGCTGAAAGGTTCGTCCATCAGCAGGATCGGTGGATCGGCCGCCAGCGCGCGGGCCACCCCCACCCGCTGCTGCTGCCCACCGGACAGTTGCGCCGGATAACGGTCGGCCAGGCTCGGGTCCAGGCCCACCCGTTCCATCACCCCCATCGCCGCTTTACGCGCGCTGCGCCGGGATTCGCCGCGCAACACCGGCACCGTCGCAACGTTGTCGACCACCCGCAGGTGTGGCATGAGGCCGGCACTCTGAATGACGTACCCGATTCCCAGCCGCAGCTTCACCGGGTCGACCTTGGTGACGTCCTCGCCGTTGACCGTGAGCGTGCCCGAGGTGGGATCGATCATCCGGTTGATCATCCGCATCGACGTGGTCTTGCCGCAGCCCGACGGTCCGACGAACACTGCCAGCGTGCCCTGGGGCACTTCGATGTTGAGATTGTCGACCGCGACGGTGCCGTCCGGATAGCGCTTGGTGACGTCGGTGAAGGTGATCATCTAGCTCCCGCTCATCCGGTTATCGGCTTGTCGAATCCGTTGTCCTGCACCCATTTCCGGGCTGCTTCGTCGGGGTCGACGCCCCGGTTGCCCTCCACCGAGGTGTTGAGTTCGATCAGTGCCTCCGTGGTCAGCTTCGCACTCACCGCGTCGAGCACTGTTTTCAGCTCGTTGGACATCTTCTGGGATGCCACCAGCGGAACGACATTGGCAGCGAGGAAGGCGTTCTCCGGATCCTCAAGGACCACCAGATTGTGTTCCTCGATCGCGGGCGAGGTACTGAAGATGTTCGCGGCCGTGACGGCGCCGCTGTTCAGCGCCTGCACGGTGGCCGGACCTCCGCCGTCGCTGATCGCCACGAAATTGACGGGCGCGATGTCAAGACCATAGCGAGTCTTGAGGCCGACCAGACCCGTCTCACGGGTCTGAAACTCCGAAGGCGCGCCGACTTTCACCTCGGCCGAGTGCTTCGCAAGGTCGGCGATGGTCTTCAGATTCCAGCGCTGCGCGGTCGCCTCGGTGACGGCGATCGTGTCCTTGTCCTCGGCGGGCGACGGGTACAGGATCGACAAATCGCCGGGCAGCGCCTTGAACAACGCGATCAGGACCGCGTCAGGCGTTGTCGCGGTGGTCTCTTTGTCGAAGTACTGCAGCAGGTTGCCCGTGTATTCGGGGATGAGATCGATCGAGTGGTCCTGCACCGCGGGCACGTACGTTTCACGGCTGCCGATGCCGAACTGCCTGCTGATCTGAAAGCCGTTGGCCTCCAGCGCCTGGGCGTAGACCTCGGCGAGGATCTTGGACTCCGGGAAATCGGCCGACCCCACCACGATCGATTTCAGGTCACCGGAAATCGGCCCGCCACCCAGCGGATTGGCACTCCCGCACGCGGTGAAAAGAGGTACCAGCAGCGCAAGCAGAGCCGCGAGTAGTGCCAGGGTTCGGTGCTGCATACGAGCGTTCCTTCCGGCGTCACCAACGTGTACAGACCCTAACGGCAGGGCCGACATGCCGCCGCGCTTTACCTCTCGGTGGTTTGCTTTGCGGCCGTAACGGGCAAAGATGTCAGAATGACCAGCGATCAGCCAGTATCGCCCGATCTGCCGGAACCGACACCGGGCGGAACTCCCCTGGAACCGGGCGGGCCACCCATGGACCCCGCCAAACCGGACAAGCCCGCTGCCCCCGTCGAGCAGCCGAAATTCACCCGTGCGGCAGCGCTGTGGTCAGCGCTGATCATGGGTTTTCTGGTGCTGATCGTGCTGCTCATCTTCATCGCGCAGAACACCATGTCGGCCGAATTCGCGTTCCTCGGCTGGCACTGGTCGCTGCCGCTGGGGGTGGCGATCCTCGGCGCCGCGGTGGCGGGCGGACTGTTGACGGTGGCTGCGGGTACCGCGCGGATCTACCAGTTGCGACGCGCAGCGAAAAAAACTTTGAAGGCGGCGCGGCGCAGCTGACGGTCTAGGCCAGGTCTAGTCCAACGCCCGCAGGCCCGCCGCGATCAGCGGTGCCACCGCCTCGCCGACCTGGTCCGGACCGTCGGCTCCCTCACGGCGGCGGAAATCGATACCGGCCGCGATGATCGCCAGCTTGAAATAGGCCAGGGCCATATAGAAGTCCCAATGCGCCAGGTCCTGACCGGACCGCACCGCATAGAGCTGCGCCATATCCTCAGCCGAGGGCAGCAGCGGCGAGGTCCAGGCGGCGTCGGCGTGGACGAAATCGAACATGGGGCTGCGGTAGACACACATCAGCGCGGCGTCGCTGAGCGGATCGCCCAGGGTGGACATCTCCCAATCCAGCACGGCCCGCACCACGGTGGCGTCTTCGTCGTCCAGGATGGTGTTGTCGATGCGGTAGTCGCCGTGCACGATCGCCGAGCGGCTCTGATTCGGCACGGCCCCACTGAGCGCCGCGTGCAGCCGCCGCACATCGTCATCGCGCGAGTCGTCGGGCAGGCGCACCAGATCCCACTGCGAACCCCACCGCCGGACCTGCCGTTCGAGATAACCGTCGGGCTTGCCGAAATCGGCGAGGCCCACTGCGGCGGGGTCGACGGCATGCAGATCGACGAGCACCCGGATCAAGGTGTCGACGCAGGCGCCGACGGTGTCCTTGTCGCCCAGCGCGTTCAGCTCGCCCTGGGTGCGTACCACCCGTCCGGGCACGTGCTCGACCATCTGGAACGGCGCACCCAGCACCGAGTCGTCGTTTCGCATCGTGACCGCACGCGCCACCGGCACCGGGGTGTCGGCCAACGCGGCGACGACACGGTATTCGCGGGCCATATCGTGCGCCGACGGGGTCAGGCCGTGCAGCGGTGGCCGGCGCAGCACCCACTTCGACGCATCGTCGAAGACCAGGAAGGTCAGGTTGGAACGCCCGCCTGCGATCAGGTCCGCGTGCAGATCACCCGTGCGGGCGATGCCTTCGGCGCGCAGGTGGCGATCCAGGGCAGCGAGGTCGAGACCTTCCGGAGATGTCACGAGAACTGTCTACCACTGTGCTTGTTGCTCTTCGCGCGTGCGCTCATCGGACGATTCCGGGGCAGCAGATCCCATACATGTTCGGTGCCGTTGACCGACGCCACCGCCAACCTTCCCGAACGGGAGGACAGCACGCGGGTCACCGATGCGTAATCGACGTGGAAGGACAGCAACCGCTCGGTTTTCAGGACCTGATGTAGCAGCACATTGATCACCCCGCCGTGGCTGAACACCGCGACCGTGTCATCGTGCTCGGCCGCGGCCACCAGATCCGCGACCGCGGCGCTGATCCGGGCGGTGAACACCGCCGCGTCCACCCCACTGGGCAGATGCCCGGCCGCAAGACGGGCCAGCTCCTCGGGGTTCTCTTTCGCGATGTCCTCGATGGGCACGTAGTGCGACATGTCACGGTCGTACTCGGCCAGCCGGTCATCGATCTCCACCGGCAGGCCGAGCGCCGCAGCAACCGGGTCGGCCGTCTGCACGGCGCGTCGCTGCGGGCTGCTCACCACCCGTGAGATCGGAAATCGTGCGAGTGCCGCGGGCAGGCGGTCGGACTGCTCGATGCCGATTTCGGACAGCACCGGATCGGATCCTTGTCCCGGCTCGCTGCGTAATGGCAGCGCATGTCGGACGAAAAGCAATTGCACCGTGACACCATACTGACGTGGGATACGCCGACGAGCTGTTCGACCTGACCGGCAAGGTGGTGCTGGTGACAGGCGGCAGCCGCGGCCTGGGCCGGGAGATGGCGATCGCGGCCGCCCACTGCGGCGCCGACGTGATCATCGCCAGCCGCGACATGGAGTCCTGCATCGTCACGGCCGAGGAGATCGCGGCGGCAACCGGGCGCACCGCCTTCCCCTATCAGGTGCATGTCGGGCGCTGGGATCAACTCGACGGTCTGGTCGAGGCCGCCTACGGCCGGTTCGGCAAGGTCGATGTGCTGGTGAACAACGCGGGCATGTCACCATTGTATGAATCACTGTCAGCGGTCCCGGAAAAACTGTTCGACGCCGTGTTCAATCTGAACGTCAAGGGCCCATTTCGCCTGTCGGCGTTGATCGGTGAGCGAATGGTGGCCGCCGGTGCCGGAGTCATCATCAATGTCAGCTCGTCGGGGTCGTTACGGCCGGACGAACACATGCTGCCGTACGCGGCGGCCAAGTCCGGGCTGAACACCCTCACCGAGGGGCTGGCCAAGGCGTACGGTCCGACGGTTCGGGTCAACACGTTGATGGCGGGCCCGTTCCTCACCGATGTCAGCAAGGCGTGGGACATGGCCGGTGAGCCGTTCGGCCACCTCGCGCTACAGCGGGCGGGCGACCCGTCCGAGATCGTCGGTGCGGCACTGTTTCTCATGTCCGATGCGTCAAGCTTCACCACCGGATCGATCCTGCGGGTGGATGGCGGGCTGCCCTAGGGGGTAACGATGTCGAAGTTCGGATCAGGTCGGTCCAGTACCGCGATGAACGACGCCAGCGCATCGGAATCCCCGGTGATCTCCAGTCCCGGTGCATCATTGTCTCCGGCGGCGAGCGCCAACAGCCGCAGCTTGTTCGCCAGGACGACGGCGGCGTGCGCGGTCGCCGGTTCGGCGGCGATCTTTCGATAAACCAGGACTCCGTTGCGCAGGGCCAGTCGGTAGTTGTCGCCGGTGTCGCCGAAGGTGACATCGAAGGCGATATCGAGATCCCATGCTCGCGGTCCGTTCACGTTGATCGCGAAGGTATCGAAAATCTGCTCGGGTGTGAGCTGGCCGAGCAGCGACGGCGATGCGGGCGTGGTCGGGGTGCCGAAGGTCCCGTCTCGCAGTTCGGTGGCCCCGCTCAGGAAGAAATTGCGCCATACGGCGTTCTCCGCGCCGTATGCGAGCTGTTCGAGGGTGTCGGCGTACAGCGCGCGGGCCAGGCCGTGTTTCTGGTCGGTGAAGATCGCATGGTCCAACAGAGTTGCCGCCCAGCGGAGGTCGCCGTTGTCGAAGGCCTGTTGCGCAAGCTCCACGACACGGTCGATACCGCCCATGGCCTCGACATACCGCGGTCCGAGCGCTTCGGGCGGGTGCGGCCACAGCCGCGCGGGATTGCCGTCGAACCACCCCATGTAGCGCTGGTAGACGGCCTTGACGTTGTGGCTCACCGAGCCGTAGTAGCCGTGCGTGTGCCAGGCCGCCTCCAGCGCGGGCGGCAGCTGGAACTGCTCGGCGATCTCGATGCCGGTGTACCCCTGGTTGAGCAGCCGAAGCGTCTGGTCGTGCAGATAGGAATACAGATCCCGTTGCAGGGACAGGAATTCGACGATGTTCTCCCGCCCCCACGTGGGCCAGTGATGAGAGGCGAACACCACGTCCGCCCGGTCGGCGAACGTGTCGATCGCCTCGGTCAGATACCCCGCCCAGCCGTGCGGGTCGCGCACCAGGGCACCCCGCAGTGTCAGTAGATTGTGCAAATTGTGCGTGGCATTCTCGGCCATGCACAACGCCCTGAACTTGGGGAAGTAGAAGTGCATCTCGGCAGGCGCCTCGGTGCCCGGCGCCATCTGGAAGTCGATCTCGACACCGTCGATGGTGTGGGTTTCACCGGTCTCGCAGATGTCGACGGTAGGCACGATGAGGGCGACCTCACCGGTCGAGGGCACCTGACCGAGGCCGCAGCCGATCTGCCCCCGCGGTCCACGGGCCAGCGCCGCTCCGTACATGTAGGCCGCGCGCCGGGCCATCGCGGTACCGGCGTAAACATTCTCCTGCACTGCGTGGTCGGTGAAATGCTCGGGCGCCAGGATCACGACCTTGCCTGCGTCGACATCGGCCTGCGAGGTGACGCCGAGCACCCCACCGAAATGGTCGACATGACTGTGCGTGTAGATGACCGCTCGAACAGCGCGGTCCCCGCGGTGTGCCCGGTACAGCGCCAGCGCAGCGGCGGCGGTCTCGGTGGAGACCAGCGGGTCGATGACGATGACACCGGTGTCGCCCTCCACGAAGCTGATGTTCGACAGGTCCAACCCACGCACCTGATAGATGCCCTCGACGACTTCGTACAGCCCTTGATTGGCGCACAGTTGCGACTGACGCCACAGGCTCGGATGAACGCTTCTAGGCGCATCCCCCGCCAGAAAACCGTACGAGTCGTTGTCCCACACCACCCGTCCGTCCGCGGCCTTGACGACACACGGCTCCATGGCCCCGATGAAGCCCCGATCGGCGTCGGCGAAATCGTTCGTGTCACGGAACGGCAGCCTCTTCAGGTGATCGCGATGTGCTGATTCGATCGTTGCGGTAGGCGCCTTCTGATCCATACTTACGAGACTGCCACCGGCAGGTAGCCCCGGGCATGCGAACTATCCGATTGCTGCACGCCGCGTCGATGTAGCTCCGGAACGCGGTTGTGCTCATGCCACACGCGCCTTCCTGATGCCCTCGATCACGCGGGCGAATCCGTCATTGCCGTGCCCGGCGTCGATCTGCCGGTGGATGAGTCGTTGCACCACGTCGACGACTTCGGTGCTGATGCCCTGATCCCGGCTGGCATCGACGATGTCGCTGATGTCGGAGAAGTACAGGCTCTGCTGGCCCGGCACACGGTAGTCACCGCCGTCGATGACCTCCGCGTACGCCGCGAGCGAGGGCATGAGCGCAGGCAACCAGGCCGCGGCGCGGGCCGCGAAATCCTTGGCGGGCACACCGGCCGCGCCCACCATCGCCGCACCGTGGAAGAACCCGGCGAACATCACGTACATCGCCGACAGCAAGGCCAGGTCGTAGAGCGAGGCCATGCCCGCGTCGTCGCCGAAATACTCAGCGTCGCCCCATAGTTCGATGAGGTCTCGATACTCGGCGAACAGCTCCGATGACCCGCTGTAGAGCACGCTGGACTTCCGCGTGCCGATCATCGCCGGCGTGGCCATGATGCCGCCGTCGAGGTAGGCCGCGCCGGCCGCCGCGGCCCACCGGCCCAGTTCCCGCGCGCCGTCGGGTGATGTCGTGGTCACGTTGACCAACCGGCGTCCGGCCAGCTGGTCCACCACGGGGTCGAGTACCGCGTGCACCGAGTCCCGGTCGAACAGGCACACCACGATCACATCGGCATCCAAGGCCGCAGCCACCGTCGACACCGGTATCGCACCCTCGGCGCGCAAAGCGGAGGCTTTCCCGAAGCTGCGATTCCAGACCACGGTGCGGTGACCGGCCTCCAAGACGGCCCGGGCGAGTGCCGAACCCATCTCACCCACACCGAGAAAACTCACTGTCAGTTGTGCGGTCGTCATGCGACCATCGTTGGTGCGACGCGGAGTTTCGGGCAAGTACCCACTTTAAAGTGCCATACTTACTAATACGTAACTATTGGCGTTGAACTGCGAGGATCCTCTGATGAGTCAGCTTGGCAAGTACACCTGCGGGCTGGATGCCGCGTTTGCGGTGGTCGATGGCAAATGGAAGCCGCTGATCCTGTGGGAATTGCAGGGCGGTCCCAAACGATTCAATGCACTGCACCGCAGCCTGCCCGGGGTGTCGCAGAAGATGCTCACCCAGCACCTCAAAGAGCTACAGCGACACGGGGTGGTGCACCGGGAGAGCTACCACGAGGTGCCGCCGCGGGTCGAGTACTCGATGACCCCGGCCGGGGTGCAGTTGCTCGATGCCCTGGAGCCACTGGGCGATTGGGCCACCGAGCACATCGAGCTGATCTGCGCGGCCGAGGCCGGATGAGTCAGCTGCGGCGCTCCAGCGTGTGCAGGGTGACGCCGCTGAGCACGGAGCCCGACACATTCGCGGTCATGTAGGTGCAGAACGGCTGGCGGCGCCGGTCGGTGGGTGAACCCGGATTCAGCAGGCGCAGCCCCGTTTTCGCGGTGGTGTCCCAGGGGATGTGGCTGTGCCCGAACACCAGCACATCGGTATCCGGATAGGCCCCGGCCATCCGTGCCTCCCTGCCGGTCGCCGCGCCGGTCTCGTGGACGATGGTGAACCGCAGGCCTTCCAACGTGACGTCGGCCCGCTCCGGCAGCCGGCGTCTCAACTCGGCCCCGTCGTTGTTGCCCCAACATGCGACCAACCGTCTGGCGCGCCCGCTCAGCACATCGAACAGCGATGGTTCCACCCAGTCACCGGCGTGCAGAACGACGTCGGCGTGATCCACTGCATCCCACACTGCCTCGGGCAGATCCCGCGCACGCTTGGGCACATGGGTATCGGCGATGAGCAGAAGCCGCACGAACCCGACCGTACGTTATGGCACCGCGAACCGCAGAAAGCCACGCGACTGTAACTCTTCGCTTATTCTCAGCGAATCCCTGGAATAGGACCCGTGAATCGCCTGATCCCCGGGTGACCGTCGGACGACAGGATGAACATGAAGGCAATCAGTCGGGTGGCTGTGGCGGTGGTGTTGGCGGCAGCGGCTCTGTTTACGAGCACGGGCACTTCTCACGCGGGTCTGGACAATGAGATGAGCCTGGTCGATGGCCAGGATCGCACCTTGACCGTTCAGCAGTGGGACACCTTCCTCAACGGGGTGTTCCCCCTGGACCGCAACCGGCTGACCCGTGAGTGGTTCCACTCCGGTCGCGCCAAGTACATCGTCGCCGGACCGGGATCTGAGGAGTTCGAAGGCACTCTCGAACTCGGCTACCAGATCGGCTTCCCCTGGTCACTGGGCGTGGGAATCAACTTCTCCTACACCACCCCGAACATCCTGCTCGACGATGCGAACATCAACCCGCTCTCGGCCGGCTTCAACCCGCTGGGCTCGGTCATCACCCCGAACCTGTTCCCCGGCGTGTCGATCTCGGCTGACCTGGGCAACGGCCCCGGCATCCAGGAAGTCGCCACCTTCTCGGTCGACGTCAAGGGCCCAGGCGGCGGTGTCGCGGTCTCTAACGCCCACGGCACTGTGACCGGCGCGGCCGGCGGCGTGCTGCTGCGTCCCTTCGCCCGCCTGATCGCCTCCACCGGCGACAGCGTCACCACCTACGGCGAACCCTGGAACATGAACTGACATCAGGTTTACCCTGATCAGGGTCGGCGCGTCTCACTCCTCCCCTAGCTGGAGCGTGGCGCGTCGACCTTATCTATGCCCCTTTGGACCGGGCCGGCCACAGCCGCAGTCTGCGTTTCCCGGCGCGGAACTGCGGCGCGGTCAGTCGGCCGTGCTCATAGTCGGCCAGCAGGGTCGACACGGTCTCCTCGGCGCAGGTGCGGTTGGTCCCGATCCCGCCATTCGGCCCCCGTTTCACCCAACCCGTCGCGTAAACGCCCTCGGTCACCCGGCCCTTCACCGTCGGGATGGTCGCGGTCGCGGAATCGAACGGGACACCGTTGATCACCCGGCCACCGAATCCGATCGACCGCAGCACCAGTCCCGTCGGTAGGTACTCGCCCGTGCTCAGCCGGATGCCGGTCACCGTGTCCTGCCCGTCGATCTCCACCGGCACGGTGTTGAAGCGCAGAGCGATCCGTTTGTGCCCTGGCGTCGTCGGGCGGCCGGCAAGCTCGCGCAGGAGCTGATGCTTGTGGCCCGCACCGGCGGGCACGTCGGCCGGATCGACGACGATATCGAGTCCGGGAATCCTGCTGAGCGCGTAGAGCTCCGGTGTGGTGAACGCGGCATGCTCGGCGCCACGGCGACCGAGGATGACGACGTCCTCGATGGTGCTGCGCCGCAGCGATGCCAATGCCCCGGTGGCGATGTCGGTGTCCGCCAATGCGTCCGGGTCGGCGGTCAAGATTCGCGCCAGGTCCAGTGCGACGTTCCCGTTGCCGATGACCACCGCCCGGCGCCCGGTGAGGGCGGGGCTGAGCCCGGCGTGATCGGGATGCCCGTTGTACCAGCCCACGAATGACATGGCCCCGATGACGCCGGGCAGGTGCTCTCCGGGAATGTCGAGCAGGCGTTCGTCGCTCGCACCGTTCGCGTAGACGACGGCGTGGTGGTCGGCCAGCAGCTCGTCGTGGCTGACGTCAACCCCGACCTCGACGTTCAGATGCAGGGTGAAGCGCTTCTGCTCACCCGGCGTCAATCGGAACTGGTCCGCGAGCGCCTTGGTGCCCGGGTGATCGGGAGCCACGCCGTAACGGATGAGTCCGTGTGGCGCGGAAAGCCGCTCATACATGGTCACCCGTACGCCGGGATGACGCAGCAGTGCCTTCGCCGCGTAGAAACCAGCGGCGCCTGAGCCCACAATCGCCACCCACAGTCCGCCTGCGCCGATCCGCACCATGGGCAGCGGGGCACGGCGCTGCCAATCGGGTGTGATCGGATTATGTTGGTAGTAATCGGCATTGAACTTCGCATACCACTGATCGTCTGATGACAACTTGCGCTCCGGCAGGATCGCGTCGACCGGGCAGGCATCCGCACATGCGCCGCAGTCGATACAGGTGTCCGGGTCGATGTGGAGCAGTTCGGCGGTGCCGAACCCGGGCTCATCCGGTGTGGGATGGATACAGCCGACGGGACAGACCGCGATGCAGGACGCGTCATTACAGCAGTTCTGGGTGATCACATAGGTCATGAAGCGTCCTGACCGAACTGGGCGAGCGCGGCGAGCAACGGAAGCGGGTACGGCGAATCCCCGACACCCGCGATGTGCGAGCCGCCCCACGGGTCCTGGTCGACGAGCATCGCTTCCACCGGATGGTGATCGCCGATGCGAATCACCACCGGCTGGTTGAGACCGCGATGCAGACCGGACAATTCGGCAGACGGATAAACCCGACCCGACCACCGCACCGCGTTGTCGACGGGTTGGAACAGCGCGAGCAGGTGCACCTCTACCTCGATCTCGGTGCCGTCGTCGTCGATGAGCACGGCCGGCCCGCGGTAATCCTCGTCGTCCTCCTCGCGGTCGGCAGCCCTGGTGAACTCGTAGTCCGCCAGATCCGGCTTGCGACGGGCGTTGCGGCGCAACCGGACCATGCCCTCGTCAAGGTTGCGGCTGTACTGCGCCTGCACATGCGGTTTGACCTCGATCCGGGTGCAGCCCCGGTGGGCCAGTGCCCTCAGGCATGCGGAGACGTAGGCGGCAGCATCGGGATCGGCCACGGTGAAGCGGTTGGGGTGGCCGCGCCTGGCCATCCCGAGATATGCGTGTGGACTGGATGGGATGGGTACGGTGTCGATCAATACCCGCGCGCTGACCTCCCCGATCAGCCAGCGGTCCTGCTCAGGGTCGAATACCGCCGGGGCGCTCGCGTCGAGAATCAGCACGTCGCCACCACCGCGCAACGCCTCCACCAGAACCGGTGGGGCAGCACCTGATACGGCAACGTCGACGGATGTGCTCACTCCAGAAACCCGTAGTGGCGCCACATCCGGCGAGAGAACGCGCTCATCATGCCGTTCTCCTCGCAGAACTGGTAGAGCCCGCGGAACGATTCCTGCCGCAGGGCATTGACCTGGCGGTTGGCCTTGGCCTGGCGCATCGCCTCACGGACATCGAGGCCGCAGCGCCGGTAGACCTCTTTGTCGTACATGAGGCGACGGATGACGAATCCGGCAATCCCGTTGAGGTCCTTGGCAAGCCGACGTTCCAGCCACGTCGAGTGCTGCAGGCGCCGCTGCACACCTTCGCGCGCATACCGGATATGGCGAGCCTCCTCGGCGGTGTGAATGCGGAAGACCTGCGCCATGATCGGCTGCAACTGCGGGTGATGGGCGTACCGGCGCTGCAGATCGTCGAGCAGCTCCTCGCCGCACAATGCCGCGCCCCACAGCAGCAGACCCTTGTAGAGCGCCGGGAGCCGCTGCACCGTCCACGCTTCGAGCTTCGAGAGCCGGTAAGGCCTAGCCCCGATGGCGCTGACAGTGCGACCGAACATGATCATGTGCCGCGTCTCGTCACCGATCTCGGTCAGCGCGTAATGCACGTTCCGCGACGTCGGGTCCTGGTAGAGCATGGCGCGCAGCAGGCCCTGATTGAGCGTGTTCTCGAACCACACGCCGCGGCTGAGCATGTTGGCGGCCTCTTGCCGCGACAGTTCCACCCGCTGGGCGTGCGTCATCTGGTCCCACAGCGGGGTTCCGTACAGCGACAACCCTTCCGGGGGCAGATAGAACAGGTTCGGATCCTGCGGAGCGTCCCAGTCGATATCGATCACGGAGTTGTAGGACCGGCGCATCGAACCACCGATCAACCGGTCAGCCATCTCCTGTCGGTGGGCCTCATGTGCGGACATCACTGTCATGAATGGAAGGTTAGACAGTTTTCGTCTTAGTGTCTATGCATAGAATTGGTGCGTGAAACGACGGCCCGCAACCAGCGCCGATGCGGGCGACACCCGAGCCAGAATCCTCGATGGCGCGCTCCAACTGGCCGCCATCACGGGGCTGCGCAAGTTCTCGATGGAGGAGATCGCCCGGCAGGCCAAGATCGGCCGGGCCACCCTGTACCTCTACTTCAAGGGACGTGACGCGCTGATCAGCGCGGTGGTGCAGAGCGAGCTCGCCCGCTACTTCGACGGCATCCAGGTGGTCGTCGACCAGTACGACGACACCGAGGATCGGCTGGTCCACGGTTTCGGTGAGGCTTACCGGTTACTGCGGCATCACCCCGCCCTCTCGACGATCCTGCGCGTCAACCCGGAACTACTCCGGCCCTATCTGATCGCCGAGAACAGCGAGGCGCTCAACCTGGCCCGCGGCTTTGTGGACTCGACGATCGTCGAGGACGAGATCCCCGAATCGGCCCGAGCACCGTTCGCCGAACATCTCTCCCGTGCGATCCACTCGCTCATCCTGATCCCCGGCGGGGTGCTGAACATCGATTCGCCCAACGGCCCCGAGGACTACGCGCGCCGTTTCCTCCTGCCGGTGCTGCGTGCGATGCGAACGGAACTCGCCACTGCCCGACCGGATGCGTCGCCATAGCCTTAGACTCCGGCCATGGATCTACTACGCAATGTAGTTGTTTATCTTCACCTGATCGGATTCGCCGTGACTTTCGGTGCCTGGGTCGCCGAGGCGGTGGCCCGGCGCTTCCTGGTGACCAAGGTCATGGACTACGGCATCACGTTGTCCCTGGTGACCGGGTTGGCCCTGGCCGCACCATGGCCGTCGGGAATCGAACTGAATTACCCGAAGCTCGGCGTCAAGCTCGTCATTCTGCTGGCGCTCGGGGCGGTACTGGGTATCGCGAGCGTCCGTCAGCGCCGGACCGGACAACCGGTGCCGGCGTTGTTCGCTGCCGCCGGTGTGCTGCCACTGCTCGCCGCCGGAGTGGCGGTGTTGTGGAGCTGACCTCACGTTTGCGATTGCAATGACGTAATGTCGCCCGTACAACGGTATTTGTCGAGGCAGGTACGGGTTGATGGGTCACAGACACGCCATGGCGACCGCAAAGGTCATGCGGACTGCTGCATTCACGGGATGCGGCACACCGCACGCAGCGGTTTGCGCTGCCCGGGCGAGACCACGCGCCGGGCGCCTCTCGCGGCAGTTTCACCACGACGCCGACGACATCCCAGGACGCCGATACGCGGGTCATATGCGGACCGCGGCGACGATGGTGAAGGGTCGCTCGCCGTGGATGAACGACCGCGTCGCCACGCTGTGCCGGCTCCTTGACGACCACCATGGTTTTCGCGTGCCCAAAGAATTGGCCCGCGCCGCGGTCGCCGATCATCTCGACCTGCTGGCGTCCATCTTTCGGATCCCCCGCCAAGGCGCCTACCGCTACGTGACCGACGAGGTACTCCGCGACATGGCCAGAGAGATGGCCGCCGAACTCCACGGCCGCTCAGGCCGCGACTGAAAGCTGCCGGGGCGGCAGCAGGTGTGGTGCGCCCGAAGGGATTCGAACCCCTAACCTTCTGATCCGTAGTCAGATGCTCTATCCGTTGAGCTACGGGCGCGTGGTTATTCAGTTGTGTGGTTGACAAGTCAACCGTGGCGGAGGCGAGAGGATTTGAACCTCCGGTCCCCGGTAAGGGGGACAACTCATTAGCAGTGAGTCCCATTCGGCCGCTCTGGCACGCCTCCTTGAGCTTCTGTGAGGGTACCGGACGCCGTCCTGGTGCCCGAAACCGCCGAGGGCACAGATTACACAGGCTCCCTTATGCTGACCAAATGGCTATCCGGTTGCGCCCAGAAATTGCCGATCTCCCGGCCTATGCGCCGGGCAAGACGGTGCCCGGCGCGATCAAGATTGCGAGCAACGAAACAGTCCACGGACCGCTGCCGAGCGTGCGGGCCGCGATCGAGAAAGCCACCGACAATCTCAACCGTTACCCCGACAACGGGTACCGCGACCTGCGGGAACAGCTGGCCAAGCACGTCAACTTCGCGCCGGAGAACATTGCGGTGGGCTGTGGTTCGGTGAGTTTGTGCCAGCAGCTGATCCAGATCACCAGCAGCGTCGGTGACGAGGTGCTGTACGCCTGGCGCAGTTTCGAGATCTATCCGCTGCAGGTCCGCACCGCGGGCGCCACCAGCGTCCAGGTGGCGTTGCGTGATCACACTCACGATCTCGACGCGATGCTGGCGGCCATCACCGACCGCACCCGGCTGATCTTCGTCTGCAATCCGAACAACCCGACGAGCACGGTCGTCGACCCTGAGGCACTGGCCCGGTTCGTGGCGGCGGTGCCGCCCCACATCCTGATCGTCCTGGACGAGGCCTACGTGGAGTACATCCGCGACGGGTTGCTGCCCGACAGCTTCGGGCTGGTCCGCGCCCACCGCAATGTGGTTGTGCTGAGGACGTTCTCGAAGGCCTACGGCTTGGCCGGGCTACGGGTCGGCTACGCGGTGGCCGATCCTGACATCGTCACCGCCCTGGGCAAGGTCTACGTGCCGTTCAGCGCCACCAGCCTGTCTCAGGCGGCGGCCATCGCCTGCCTGGACGCCGCGGACGAGCTGCTGGCCCGCACCGATGCCGTCGTCGCCGAACGCACCCGGGTGATGACCGCGCTACGCGGGTCCGGATACACGGTGGCGCCCTCGCAGGCCAACTTCGTCTGGCTGCCGCTGGCCCCCGACCGCACCCCGGATTTCGTGGCGAAGGCCGCCGACAACCGGATCATCGTGCGCCCGTACGGTACGGACGGTGTCCGGGTCACCGTCGCGGCACCGCACGAGAACGACGCCTTCCTGGAATTCGCCGAGCGCTGGATCGCGGCCTGCGGCGCCGGGCAGACCACAGGAGATCAGTGATGACTGACGTACGCGGTACTTTCGACGAGTTCAAGAACCGCGAAGGGCAGATCCCCGACGCCGAACTCGACGCGTTCTGGGCCCTCCTCGATCCCGCAGGCATCGACTTCATGATCGGTGAGTGGCAGGGCGGCGAATTTCAGACCGGGCACAAGGCCAACGGATTCATGAAGCGTCTCAACTGGTTCGGCAAGACCTTCAACTCGGCCACCGACGCCAAGCCGCTGGTGTGTCTCGACGCCGAGGGCAACAAGTTCTCCAACACCGAGGCCATGAACGGCGAAGCCAGCCTGTGGCTCGAGGAGTTCCGCGGCCAGGTGACAGCCTCGATGGTCTACGACGGTCGCCCTGTCCACGATCACTTCAAGGTGGTCGACAAGGACACCGTCATGGGCATCATGAACGGCAAGGGCGCGGTGGTCGACGGCCGCCACCTGTATTTCTTCCTGCAGCGCGTCTAGCCCGTCGGCCGCCGGCCGGTGAAGGCCAGCAGGCGGTCCAGCGCAGGCGCGTCGTCAGGCAGTTCGATGGGGTCGTCGAATCCCGCACGCTCCCGTCCGGCAGGCGTGATGATCGATCGGACCCAACCGAGGACGATTTCCGGTTGCTGATCGGGCACGTCGACCGTCTGTCCCGTCGCCGCTGCGTAATCCCAGGCGTGCACCAGGAATTCCAGCGACAGGATGCGCGCCATCATCGCCGCCGGCGCCTCTCCCGGTCCGAACGGGACCGTGCCGTCCAGCCCCCGGCGCTGCCACGCGGCCACGGCAGGTGCGGCCGCGGCGGCCACCTGTTCCGCCACCGGCGCGTCGCGGTCGCGCTCGGGGATCTCACCACCTGCGGCCGTGCCGATCAGCGTGATCGAGTTCATCAGGTGATCGGTGAGCCCGGCGACGTCGAATTCCCGGCACGGTGTCTGTTTGGCCAGGTCGTCCACATCGATGTCCTGTAGTACCTGCTGCAGCACACCCAGCGTCGCCTCGGCGCATTCGAGTTCATTCATGCAAGTAGTGTCGCCTGCATGGCTGACACATACGAGTCTGTTTCGGTCGAGACCAAAGATCGCGTCGCGCAGGTGACGCTGATCGGCCCCGGCAAGGGCAACGCGATGGGACCGGCGTTCTGGGTGGAGCTGCCCGAGGTATTTGGCACGCTCGACGCCGATCCCGAGGTGCGGGCCATCGTGCTGACCGGTTCGGGTAAGAATTTCAGTTACGGACTGGACCTGCCCGCGATGGGCGCCACGATGCCCGGGCTGGATGCGGGGGCCAAGGCCCGCGCCGAATTCCATACGCGCCTGCTGAAGATGCAGGGCGCGATCACCGCGGTCGCCGACTGCCGCACACCCACGGTCGCTTCGATCCACGGCTGGTGCATCGGTGGCGGAGTGGACCTGATCAGCGCGGTGGACATCCGCTACGCCGGCGCCGACGCCAAATTCTCGGTGCGGGAAACGAAACTAGCCATCGTCGCCGACGTCGGCAGCCTGGCCCGGTTGCCCCTCATCCTGAACGACGGGCACCTGCGCGAACTTGTGCTGACCGGCAAGGACATCGACGCTGCGCGCGCCGAGAAGATCGGACTGGTCAACGACGTCTACCCCGACGCCGACGCGTCACTGGCAGCCGCACACGCCACCGCCACCGAGATCGCCGCCAACCCGCCGCTGACCGTGGCGGGCGTCAAGGACGTGCTCGATCAGCAGCGCGTCGCCCGGGTGTCGGAAAGCCTGCGGTACGTGGCCGCGTGGAACGCTGCGTTCATGCCCTCGAAGGACCTGGCGGAGGCGGTCACCGCAATGTTCCAGAAGCGGCCGCCGCAGTTCACCGGGGAATAGGCGTCCAGCCGAGGTCGGCCTTGGCTTTCGCGTTGGACAGCGGTAACCAGGTCCGCCCGAACGCTGTGGCCGGATAGGGCGCGACGAGGTTGACCAGGCGGTGGGAGATGGGCCATGGCCGCGGCCTGCCCAGCTTCGCGTTGAGCTCACGCACATAGTCGCCGAAGGACTGTGGCCGGTCGTCGACGATGTTGTAGATCTCGCCGCCGCGCCCCCGCTCCAGCGCGTCGGCAGTCGCCCGCGCGACATCGTCGATGTGTATCCAGGACAGCATCCCGTTGCCCGTGATCGCCGGCACCGCCCACCACTTCGCCAGGCGGTGGAACAGGTCATCGTGGGTGACGCCGGGTCCGTAGAAGACGCCGTAGCGCAACACGATTCCCTCGGTAGGACTGTGGTCGCCCGAAGTCAGGACATTGCGCTCCATGCCACGCAGAGCGGCGAGCATCTCCGCGCCGCCGCGCGGCGGTGGGCCCGGGTACGGGTCGGTCTCATCCATGACGGCCCGGCCCGTCGGGGCGTAGCCGTAGGCGAAGATCACCGATTCGGCGACCACCCGACGCACGCCGGCCCGTTGCGCGGCGGCGACGAGATTGGCGGCCCCTCGGCTCCACAGTTCTTTGGCTGGGTCGAAATCCTTGATCCGGATAGGGCCCAACTTGGGCAGCGTGGTCAGCAGGCTGACCACCACCTCGGGGGCGAATTCAGCCATCGCAGAGTCGATCTGAGCAGCGTCCAGGACGTCGGCCACCACGGGCTCGGCGCCCGCCGCGGAGATCTGTGCGATTTTGCCCGGCGACCGGGTCACGCCGATCACCTCGTGGCCGCGGGCAGTGAGCTCCCGCAACACGGGAATGCCGGGGACACTCGTCGCACCGGCTACCAGAACACGCATTTATCTCACCTCCTTCTCGTCGGAGATACTGGCGCGCAATGCAATCGCCAACAGAACCGTGGTGAACACCAGCCCGCCGGCTTCCAGCCATCCCACCCAGCTGCCCGCGGCATGGCCGGTGTCGATTAGGTGACTCAGCGCGTGCAGCGCCCAGTGTGCGGTGGCGAACGCCAGCGCGGGCACGCGCCACCGCGACCACCGCAGTGCGCCGAGCATCAACAAGCCCAACGGTAGCTCGAAGGATCCGTTGTCGAAGATGTAATGGTCGTTGCGCACCCCGAACGCGCCGAGGGTCTCGAAGAACGGCCCTGGCGCCAGGAGCATGAACAACCCCAGGGCCACCGAGTAGATCCCGAACACTCCCAGCACCACATCGGCATAGCGCGAAGATGAGCGCGTCACTGCGCTTGCCGCCTCATCGAACTGGCTCGGACCTGCAGTGTGCTGGGCACGTACACGGGGCCTCCGGATTCGCGGCCGTCCAGCCGGTCGATCAGCATTTCCACGGCCGCCTCGGCCTGCCGGTCGGGGTGTAGATCGACCGCGGTGACGGCGGGATCGCTTTCGCGCGCCTCGCGCCCGTCGATCCCGCCGACCACCAGAACGTCCTGCGGGATGCGCAGCCCGCGGTCCCGGCAGGCCGTGACCACACCGTTGGTGTAGCCCTCGGCGGGCGCATAGATTGCGTCGGGAGGCGTTGCGCTGTCGAGCAATTGGCATGCTGCCTGGTACGGCGCGCGATGGTCGAACTGCACCGGTACCCGAACCCGCAGATCCGGGTATCCCGTCTCCCTGCTCCAGGCCAGGTAGGCGTCGTCGATGTCGATCGACCAGGCCCGGGTCCAGGCGGTGGTGAGTAGCGCGATGCGCCGGGCGCCTTGCGCGCGAAGGTGATCCAGCACCTGCCGGGTGTTGGCGGCATTGTCACCGGAGACGTAGTGGAATCGATCAGGTCGGCCCGCGTCGCGCTCAATCGATACGACGGGAATTCCGATGCCCTCCAGAAGGTCGATCTGCGGATCGGAGGCGATCGGATCGCACAGCAGGACGCCGTCGGGATTGATGGACTCCCAGTCTGCGGCCGTGCTGAGCTCGGGCGGTAGCACCAACGCCCGGTTGTGTTCGAACGCGGCAGAGGCCGCGGTGACCGCGATCGTCATGTAGTAATCGAGCGCCACGATCTGGCGGGCGACCTCGCGCCCGTGCTCACGAGGCAGGATCAGCACCAGGGAGCCCGTCCGTCCGCGCCGCAGCGCCTGGGCCGTCACGTTGGGCCGGTAACCGAGCCGGTGTGCGGCAGCGCGCACGCGTTCGACCGTGGCCGGGCTGACCTCACCTTTGCCATTGAGTGCGTGCGACACCGTGGTAGCCGAGACGCCTACGGCCTCGGCTACGTCGCGGATCGTCACTCGGGCCACTCGCTGACGATACCTCGCCGAAATCGATATAGGACTTGACCTAAATCGATTTGGGTATAGCCTTTGTCGCCATGGACTCTGTGCTGCCGATCACATCGGGGCTCATCGTGAACGCCGACATCTGCACCCTCGATGACACGCTGCCCCGAGCCGAAGCGATCAGTTGGGCCGACGGCAGGATCACCGCCGTCGGCAGCACCGCCGAAGTCCTGGCTGTCGCACCCCGGGGAGCCGACCCCATCGATCTGCGCGGCGCTACCGTGACTCCCGGGCTCATCGACTCCCACTTCCACCCGGCCTGGGGCGCGGAACTCTCGCGGGGCGCCGACCTCGCCGGGCACACCTCGATTGAGGAGCTGTGCGCCGCGCTGCGGGCCGAGGCTGCGCGCACGCCGGAAGGCCGGTGGGTGCGAGCCTGGAATCTCGATTACGCGGCATTCGCGCCGACGGGCATCCGCGCCGGACTCGTCGACGAAGCCGTAGGTGGCCGTCCCTTCATCGGGGTCTTCTACGACCTGCACACCGCGCTTGTCTCGTCCGCGGCGATCCGCGAGAGCAACCTGACCGGGCGTGAGACGTTTCCCGACGCCGCCGCCGTCGTGGTCGACGAGTCGGGCCGTCCGACCGGCGAATTGAAGGAGCCGTCCGCGTACCTTCCGCTGACCACGGCCCAGGCCGAGACCGCTGCCGATGCGGTCCTGGACCGGCTGGCCGGTGTGCTGAGCGGGCTGAACCGGTGCGGCGTGACCGGTGGTGTGGTCATGGACGCCGACGGTGACGCGCTCGACACCTACGCTGCGCTGGACGACGCAGGGCGGCTGTCCGTGCGCCTCGTCGCCGCGCTGTGGCATCACCCCGACCGTGACGATGCGGGGATCGCCGAGTTCGTCAAGCTCGCCGCACGCAGCGGTCGGCGCTGGCGCAGCGGACTGGTCAAGATCTTCAGCGACGGCGTGATCGACACGGGGACCGCGTGGCTACGCGAGCCGGACACCTGTGGCTGTGGGTCGCACCCGTTCTGGCCGGATCCGCAGCGATTGCGGGACGTCATCGCGCAATACACCGCTGCGGGAACACAACTCGCAATTCACGCAGTCGGCGATCAGGCCGTCTCGTTCGTCTTGGACGGCTATCGCGACGCGGGCGGGGCCGTGCGGCACCGACTGGAACATCTGGAGCTGCTCGAAGACGTCGACGTCGAGCGGCTGGCCGAGCTGCAGATCACCGCGTCGATGCAACCGCTGCACATGCAGTGGCGTCAAGCCGATCACAGCGACTCCTTTGCGCGCAGGCTCGGACGGCGCCGCGCGGCGAAAGCCTTCCGGGTCGCCGACGTCATCGCCGCGGGCGCCCCGGTGTGTCTCGGCTCGGACTGGCCGGTGGCCGACCCGGACCCGCGATACGGGATGGCCTGGGCGCGCCTTCGTCGCCGTCCCGGCGATCGAGGCGGACACGTCTTCGAACCGGACCAACGCCTCACCGGCGAGCAGGCGCTGCTCGGCTACACCGCCTGGGCGGCAGAGGCTCTCGGCGATACCGACCGCGGCCGGATCCGGGTCGGCGCTCGTGCCGACCTGACTGCATTCGCCGACGATCCGGTGCGGGTGGATGCCGATGACCTGATCGATCTACCGATACCGCTCACCGTCGTCGACGGCGAGATCGTTCACCGAGAGGACGCCTGATGACCGACCGCACCACCGGCCGCCGATCAATCGGAGTATGGGACCTGGTGTTCTTCGTCGTCGCCGCTGCCGCGCCGCTCGCGGTGATGTCGGGGGTGGCACCACTGGCCGTGATGTTCGGCGGCGTCGGCGCCCCTGGCGGCTATCTGCTGGGCGGCATCGTCATGGCGGTGTTCGCAGTCGGGTTCACTGCGATGAGCCGCCATGTCGACAACCCGGGGGCGTTCTACGCGTACATCTCCCGCGGGCTGGGCCGCACAACGGGATTGGGCGCAGCGTTCGTCGCGGTCTTGTCGTATGTGCTCATCGCCATCAGCTTCGTCCCGGCGATCGGCGTCTTCGCCCATGACACCGCCCTGTCACTGACCGGATTGGACATTCCGTGGCAGCTCTGGGCGGCCGCAGGCTGGCTGATCGTCGGCGCCCTCGGCTACATGAACATCACCCTGAGCGCGAAAGTCCTCGGCGTGCTGCTGGGCCTGGAGGTACTGGTGCTTGTGCTGTTCGCCGTGCCGATTCTCGTCCAGGGCGGGGCAGAAGGTTTGAGCTTCGACAGCTTCAACCCGGCCAACGTCTTCGGTCCCGGGGTGGGCGCACTGTTCGTGCTGGCCTTCGGCGCTTTCCTCGGGTTCGAATCCACCGCGATCTACAGCGAGGAAGCCAGAAACCCCAAACGGACTGTGCCGCAGGCGACGTACATCGCCGTCGGATTTCTGGCGCTGTTCTATACCGTCGTGCTGTGGGCGGCGATCATGGCGTACGGACCGACCACGGCCGTCGAGGTGGCGACCGAGGATCCCACCGGGATGTTCTTCACCGCCACCGAAAAATGGGCGGGCACACCGGTTGCCAACGCCATGCACGTGCTGATCGTGACCAGCGCGCTGGCCGCCGCGTTGGCATTCCACAACGCCAGTGCGCGTTACCTGTCCGCCCTGGCGGGCGAGCAGGCCCTGCCGTCCTGGCTCGGCCGCCGCACGCCCACCGGCTCCCCCGGCGCCGCCAGCATCGCGGTCTCGGTGGCCGCCGCCGTCATCGTCATCGTCTTCACCCTCGCCGGTGCCGATCCCTACACCCATACCTTCATCTGGCTCAACGCAATCGGCATTCCCGGCATCATCGGGCTGCAGGCGCTGTGCTCAGCGGCGGTGGTGGCGTTCTTCCGCCGCGACCCCCACGGTCACGGCATCTTCACCCGGCTCGTGGCACCGGCGGTCGCCGCCGTGGCGTTGACCGGCACGGTGATCCTCATCGCCGTCAACTACGACCTGCTCACCGGGGCCGGCGCAGCCGTCAATACCGTTCTGCTGCTGGTGCTTCCCGTAACGTTCGTTGCGGGGCTCGTCGTCGCGCGCATCATGCGGTCCCGTCGTCCCGAGGTCTACCGGCAACTCGCCACCGTGCGCCCTGACGAGCCGACGAGCGTGGGCGGATGAGCGCGCTCGTCACCGCAGGCGTACTCGAGCTCACGGCCGGCGTGCTGAGCGGCTGGCTGATGGTGGCGGCCGGGTCCGACCAGTGGCGAACCCGGCTGCGCATGGCCGACACCCGCCGCATCCGACAAGGTCACCTCGACCTGCTGATCATGGGCGCCATCCTCGTCGCGCTCGGTGCTGCCGACCTGCACCTGCCGGATGTGGCGACGGTCCTGATCATCGTCGGGTCCTGGATCGCGCCGCTGTTGTTCTTCCCGCTGGCCTGGAAACCCGCACTGGGCGAATGCAAGCCGCTGGCCTGGCTGGACCGTGCCGGATTCGTCATGCTGACCGTGGGCTACCTGACCGCCGCCGTCACCGTGCTCATCCACCGCAGTTGAATTCCGGCTCCCCACAGGCCGCAGCACCGCACGCGCCACAGGAATCGGCCTTGGCCTCCGAGCCACCCACCCCGAACCGCTGGGCGAACCGCGGGTCCAGCAGCCACAGCGCAGCCCCGCCGAACAGCGCCACCGACAGCGCTGCGGCATCGGGGCCGTAGGTGGTGAAGGCGGGCCGCCGGGACGGTTTGAGACAGTCCCATCGCCGCCTCGCAACCGCCAGCACCGCGTCACCGGCAGGAGTCGCGCGCGGTACCTGCAGCGCGCAGATACACACCACGATCAATACCACGAACTCCGCGATGAACCATCCGAATCCGGCCCCGGAGCGGGTGACCACCTGGACCGGGAGCCCGCCCACCACCGCCAGCACCGGCGGGGTCGCCACGAGAAAGAGCAGGAACCGGTGCAGCCGGGGGGTGTGCACGCCCCGCGCGATCAGCTCGTCTTCCACGGCACGCAGCAGTCCCTTCATCTGGCCCGCGATGCCGACCACCCCCTGCTCGCCGTCGGCCTCGGCCAGGCGGAGAACCTCGCGGTGAAATGGGTCCAGCTCGGCCGTCGCGGCGGAATCGGTTGCGGCCGAAGGCAGGTGGTCCGGGTCCGGTTCATCCCGCCCGGTCTCGGCGCACACCAGACCCTGCATCCGCAGGCTCGCGAGCGCCGCCGCCACCGCCGGCCCCGATCCGGTGCGCAAGTACCCCAGCTGCACCGGTGTCAGTTCCGCTGCCACCTGTTTCACCGCGATCGCAGCGGGGCTCGTCTCGCAGGACCGCAGCGGCCGCTGCACGACGACTGCCATGGCGACCAGCGCCAGACTCACCGCAGCCCACCACAGCATGCCCACCACGATCGGTCCCGAGCCGAAGGCCGTCACGTTCACCTCCCCTGTGTTCGGTCGGACCATCGTGCCGCGGGTCCGCCGGCTACCGATCACAAGTTCGGGCGACGTCGGCGTGCCCATCGCTGGATAGGGTGGGTGACAAAGAGACACGAGCGTGGGGAGGGGCATCGTGGACATGGGTGAGCGATCCGACCTCGCGACGCCGTCGGGCCGTGCCTATCGCTGGTGGGGCGTCGGCGCGATCGCCTGCCTCGTCCTGGCGGGGATCGGGGTGCTCGGCGCGGTCCCCCTGATGGTTCTTGGCTCCGGCGATCTCGGTGGGCTGCCAGGGCTGGGCGCGGCGGCGGTCTTCGTGCTGCTCCCCGCGGGCATCATCGGTGCCATCTACTGCGGTCACAAGCGGTACCGCGCGTCGTTCGCGAACGCGCATGTCTCCGAGGGGGCGATCGCGGAGGTCTCCGAAGTGCGCAACTCCGAGGACAACTCGTATTACTTCATGCTCACCGTGTCCGCCGCAACGGAAGACGGCCCGATCATCCGCAGGCACTGCACGATGGGCGGGAAACACCCTCGCCCGGAGATCGGACAGACACTGCGGTTCCGGCACACCACGCTCGACCCGGACAACCTGGAGGACGCGCTCTTCGACAGCATCCTCGAACACCGGTGAGGAGCCGATGAGTCCGACCGAACTACGACACTGGCCCGCCGATCCCGCGTCCGCGTGGGCGCAGGCAGTCACTTCGCCAATGCCGATCGCACGGCCCGGTGAGCCGCCGCAGATCAAACCGCTGGAGGAGATCGCGGCGAAGGCGAGACAGCAGCGCGTGTTCGTGCCGACCGTGGCCCTGGTCTTCACCGTGGTCGGGGCCGTAGTGGTCGTCGGGCTGCTCGCCGGGGTGTTCCCGCTCAGCGGGCGAAACACCTCCGCTGATGTGCAGTGGGTCGCCGGCCCTCTACTCCTGATCGCTGGACCGGTGCTGTGGATCGCGCACCGCAGCTGGAGAACTCGCGAGGAACGCCGAGGTTTCCCACCGGCCCGGGGTGTGCTGTGCGAGGTCTATCCGACGAAGTTCCACGTCCACGACGGCGATGGGTACTGCCTCACGTCCGTCGCGATCGATGCGCGGACCTCCGACGGGCAAGCGACGAAAATCTCGGCGGCCTTCTCGATCTGGCTGGCTCGGCTCGACTCCGACGAGCAGGCAGGCAGCGAGGCGAGAGACGCATGGCAGGCAGGGGGCGGTAAGGGGATCGCGAACGTCTACGGCTCGGAGGAGTTCTTCGGACCGGAAGCCGCGGGTGGGTACCTCGTCCGGGGAACTGTGCGCCGCTCCCCGTGGGCGCTGCTGCTCGACTGGCGGGTACCCGGGGATCCCGCGCACCCACTGCGGTGCGCGCTCGTACTCGCCGTCGACGGCAAGGGCTGCACGCCATGATCTTCGTGAACCTGCCCGCCACCGACGACGCCACCGAGGAGCTGGATGCGGCGGTGAGGTGACCGAGGCCCGCATCGCGGCGGACGCACATCCGGGTCACTGTCCTGTGGAAACATTCGTCCATGAGCACGCGGGACACAGAACAGGGCGCACCCCGGCCGAACCACCGTCTGAAGTATGCCGTCGTCGTGGCGGTCGTCGTGGCCGTCACCGCGGTGCTCGTGGTC
Source organism: Mycobacterium appelbergii (assembly GCF_032883035.1). NCBI lineage: Bacteria > Bacillati > Actinomycetota > Actinomycetes > Mycobacteriales > Mycobacteriaceae > Mycobacterium > Mycobacterium appelbergii. The sequence goes on along the minus strand of NZ_JAMQTH010000001.1, from coordinate 637,042 downwards.
GTCGGCGATGTGCCCGGCCGGATCATTCACGCTCTGGGCATTGCGCGTGAGGACCTGTTCTCGTCGCAGCGGCTGGACTCGGAACTGGACGTGGTACGCGCGCGGCTCGGCGACCTGCCGCTACGGCGGGTGAAGGTGATGTCCAATTTGATCTCGGTGGAGGCCGTCGCCCACGACAGTCGTCTGCACCTCTACTGGGTGCGCGACGGCGAGGTGGAGGGCATGGACTCGATGTCCGACGTGCACGCGGGCGAGGCAACGTTCACCGCCGCGGATCTGTCGGGGCAGCGGGTACGGGCAGCGGTGTCAGATGTTCGCAACCTCGGGAAACCCGGCGAGATCCAGCTGGTCTCCTACGAGATCGAGCAGGGACGTCCGCTGTCCGTGGCCGTATGGATCAGACACGACCCTATGAGCTCGGTGCTGCATCTCGATCCGCAGGGCGGTACCACCGTGGTGCGCGAAGAGTCGATCGAGACCGACCAGCACACCTCGGCGTTCGGCGGCTGCTGGTGTTGATGAGGCCGCACACCAGCGAACAGCGGTGGCGGAGGGATTTGAACCCCCGGTCGGGTTTAGCCGACTCTCGCTTTCAAGGCGAGTGCATTAGGCCGCTCTGCCACGCCACCGCCGATAAGAGTACGGGTTCATACCCGGCCGATCTTCGCGGGCGGTGCTCCGGTCTTCAACGCGACGCTGATCCGGCGACAGTTCTCGCCCATGGCCGCGATCTGGGGCCGGGACAATCTGCCGAGGAAATGCGTACGCACCCCCTGGCTGTAAGTGCACATCGCTTTGTCCACCGACGCCCTGCCTTCGTCGGTGATGGTGGCCATCACCCCACGGCCGTCGTCCGGGCTGGCGCAGCGGGTTACCAACCCCTGCACCTCCAGGCGGCGGATCTGCCGGGTCACCCGACTCGGCAATGACATCAACCGGTCCGCAAGATCCCCCATGCGCGCCGACCCCGTCGAAGATTTGTCCAACATATCGAGCAGCCGCACATCATTGAGGGTCAAATGGTGTGCATCTACGAGCGACCGATTCAAAGTCGCATACATCCGTAATGCCGAGTCGAGGTAGTTCTGCCACGACCTTTCCTCGGCTATATCCAGGCCCGGCATCTCGCCCGCCGTGCGCCCAGCAATCATGCCTGTCATTGCGCAAGCGTAAGGGAAGTCGTTATCGCTGCAAAGGAAAATTGACGGGCTGTACCGTTGATCAAATGCATGCAATTGTCGCCTCCGGCAACGACCCGCTGAGCTGGGAAAACGTTGCTGAAATTCATCCTGGAAGTGGACAGATTCTGGTGCGGATCAGTGCTGCGGGCGTCAACCGCGCAGATTTGCTCCAAGCGGCCGGTAAATATCCCCCACCGCCCGGTGCCAGCGACGTGATCGGACTCGAGATTTCCGGCACCATCGCCGCCCTCGGTGAGGGCGTCACGGGGTGGTCGGTCGGAGCACCGGTGTGCGCGCTACTGGCCGGCGGCGGTTACGCCGAATACGTTGCCGTTCCCGCCGCCCAGGTGATGCCGATCCCCGATGGGGTCAGCCTCCATCACGCTGCCGGGCTTCCCGAGGTGGCCTGCACGGTGTGGTCGAACCTCGTGTCCACCGCCGGACTGACGGCCGGCCATCTGGTACTGCTGCACGGCGGCTCCAGCGGCATCGGCACCCATGCCATCCAGGTGGCCCGCGCACTCGGCGCCCGGGTCGCGGTCACCGCCGGCTCGGCCGACAAACTCGCGCTGTGCCGCGAACTCGGCGCCGACATCACCATCAATTACCGCGACGAGGATTTCGTCGAGCGGGTGCGGGCCGAGACCGGCGGTTCAGGCGCCGACGTGATCCTCGACCTCATGGGCGCGGCGTACCTCGATCGCAACATCGACGCCCTGGCCACGGGTGGACGCCTCGTCATCATCGGCATGCAGGGTGGCGTGAAAGCCGAACTCAACATCGGCAAGCTCATGGCCAAACGGGCCGGGGTGCTCGGAACGACGCTGCGCTCCAGGCCGGTCGACGGTCCGGGCGGCAAGGCCGAGATCGTCGCGGACGTGATGGCCAACGTGTGGCCGATGATCGCCGACGGCCGGGTCAAGCCGATCATCGGCGCCGAATTCCCCATTCAGCAGGCGCAGGCCGCGCACGAACTGCTGACCTCGGGGGAGGTCACCGGAAAGATCCTGCTGACGGTCTAGCCCACCGCGCACGTGAAGATCAGATCAGCCCAGCGAGGCGAGCGCACGCACCAACTGGTCGACCTCGGCGGTCGTCGAGTAGTGCGCAAGCCCGACGGTCACCGCGCCGCCGATGTCGTTGACGCCGATCACGTCGAGCACGCGGGAGCTGGCATTCGAGACAGCGAGGATGCCGTTGTCCGCCAACCGCTGCACCACCCGCTCGGCCGGCACGTCGCGCACCGCGAAGCTGAGCACCGGGATGTGGGTCTCGGGCCTGCCGATCACCATCACCAGCGGGAGCGACCGCAGCGAGGTCAACAGGTAGTCAAACAGGCGGCTCATGTATGACGCCGCGGATTCCATTGAGACAGAGAGTCTTTCGCGCCTCGTACCGCTGGCAGATTCGTCGAGGGTGGACAGATATTCGATGCTGGCCACCACCCCGGCCAACAATCCGAACTGATGCACACCCACCTCGAGGCGCGCCGGGCCGGTGGCATACGGATTGAGCGAGACCGAGCCGAACGAATTGATCATCGACGGATCCCGGAACACCAGCGCCCCGATCGGCGGGCCACCCCAGGCCACGGCGTTGAGTGCCACCACGTCGGCTTCGATCTCGTTGAGGTCGAACAGCCGGTACGGCGCCGCCGCCGAATGGTCGACCACCACCAGCCCGCCGACCTCATGGGTCAGTTTGGTGACCGGCCGCAGGTCGGTGACCGTGCCCAGTGTCGATGAGGCCGATGCGATCGCCACCAGCCGGGTCGGCTTGTCGATCAGCCCTTCCCACTGCCAGGACGGCAGCTCCCCGTTCTCGATATCGACCTCGGCCCACTTCACCTTGGCGCCGTACCGGTTCGCAGCGCGCAGCCACGGGGCGATGTTGGCCTCATCGTCGAGTCGGGTGACCACGACCTCGTATCCGAGCCCCACCCGCGTCGAGGAGGCTTCGGCGAGCGAGGTCAGCAGATGGGCCCGGTCCGGCCCGAGGACCACGCCGCCAGGGTCGGCGTTGACCAGATCTGCGACCGCCTGGCGGGCCGCAGTCAGCACTGCGGCGCTGCGGCGCGCCGATGGATGGGGCCCGACCGCGGTGGACACCGAGCCGCGGAAGGCCGTAGACACCGTCGTCGCGACAGAATCGGGCACCAACATCCCGTTCTGTGCATCGAAATGCACCCACCCATCGCCCAACGACGGGTGCAAGCCACGCACCCGGGCGACGTCGTATGCCATGCCAGCCACCTTAGAGCGTCCGCGAGTATCACAAACCGACACGAATTGGTGAGCGCCCGACCTTGCGTTTCCGCTACCGAGGCCGTGCTCGGACCGGGTCGCCCTGGGCAGCCATACTAGTCCAGTGGGCTTCGGGTTCGGAGTGCTAATTGCACTGTTGTTGCTGGTGATCCCCGGGGCCCTGATCGCAAGGGCCGGCGGGCTGACGCTGCCGACAGCCGTGGCGGTCGCCCCTGCCTTGACCTACGGCATCGTCGCGTTCGCCATCGTTCCGTTCGGTGCGTTGGGCGTGCCGTGGAACTTGTGGTCCGCATTGTTTGCTGTGGCCCTGATCGCCGCCGTTGCGGCGGGAATACGCAAGTTCTTTGCCCGCTACCGTGACCACGACGACGAGACATCGGCGGCCACGCGAGGACCGATCCTGGTGGTATGCGCAGGTGTGCTGCTCGGCGCGCTGCTGATCGGCCTGGCCGCCGCCGCGCACCCAGCACACTGGCAGCTGATTCCCAGCAACTGGGATTCGGTATGGCACGCCAACGCCGTCCGGTTCATCGTCGAAACCGGCCAGGCCTCCCCCACCCACATGGGTGAGCTGCGCAACGTCGAAACTCACGAAGCCCTCTACTATCCGTCGGCGTTCCATGCCCTGGCAGCGGTGTTCGGCCAGCTCACCGGCTCGGCACCGGCCATGGCGTACACCGTCAACTCCGCGGCCGCGGCCATCTGGTTGTTTCCGACCAGTGCCGCGGTGCTCGCCTGGAAGATCCTGCGTCCGCACACCACGGAACGCCGGACCGCAGCGGCCGCGGCCACCGCGGCCGCGCTGTCCGCGTCGTTCACCGCGGTCCCCTACGTCGAGTTCGACGTGGCCGCGATGCCCAACCTGGTGGCTTACGGCATCGCGGTGCCTGCCTTCGCGCTGATCACCTCGACGCTGCGGTACCGCGACCGGATCCCGTTGGCGGCGCTGGCCCTGCTCGGCGTCTTCTCGGTGCACATCACCGGCGGCGTGGTGACGGTGCTGTTGGTGATGGCCTGGTGGCTGTTCGAAGCCTTGTGGCGCCCGGTACGCGGCCGCCTGCCCGATTTTGTGACGTTGGCCATGGTCGCGGTGCCGACGGTGCTGATCCTGCTGCCCCAGTTCCTCGGCGTGCTACAACAGGCCGACATCATCGTCGGGCATGCCTTCATCAACCACCTGGGCAAGAAGTACTCGCTTTTCGCGGCCGTCGTACAACACACCCGCCACCTCAACGACTTCCCGATCCAATACGCGCTGATCGTCCTGGCCGGGATCGGCGGGCTGATCCTGTTGATCAGGAAGATCTGGTGGCCACTGGCGGTGTGGCTGCTGCTCATCATGTCGATCGTGCATTCGGGGGCACCGTTCGGCGGGCCGCTTGGTGTGATCACCGGGAAGTTCAGCGATCTGTTCTACAGCGACCCGCGCCGGCTGTCGGCCGTCGTCACCATGCTGTACGCCCCGATGGCCGCCGTCGGGTTACTCGGCCTGGTCCTGCTGGCCGCCGCCGCAGCCAGACGCGTCGGCGCCCCACCGGTATGGATCCGCGCCACGGCAGCCGTCGCCCTTGCCGTCACCACGGTGGGTCTGGCCTGGCACTACTTTCCCCGCCACAAGTTTCTGCTCGGCGAGAAATACGACGCGGTCATGGTCGACGCCGAGGACCTCGAGGCGTTTGCGTTCCTGGCCGGTCTCCCGGATGCGCGCACCACCACGATCGGCAACGCGAACACCGACGGCACCGCCTGGATGTACGCGGTCGCCGGGCTGCATCCGCTGTGGACGCATTACGACTACCCGGTTCAACAGGGTCCGGGGTATCACCGGTTCATTTTCTGGGCATACGCAGATGATGCGGACACCGATCCACGGGTGGCCGAGGCCGTCGAAGCGCTCAACATCCGCTACGTGATGACCAGCACTCCGGTGGTCCGCGGGTTCGCCATGCCCGACGGGCTAGTGTCGCTAGACAAGTCACGGTCGTGGGAGAAGATCTACGACAACGGTGAAGACAGAATTTACCGCTGGCGCGGTGACAAAGAGCAGATGAAACAACACACGACGGGAAGGCCATGACGATCAACCCCGACGACGACAACATCGAGATCATCGGTGGTGACGCAATCGCCGCAGACGACATGGAGGGTGACAGCAAGCCGCTGACCGACCTTGTCGAGCAGCCGGCAAAGGTGATGCGCATCGGCACGATGATCAAGCAGCTGCTGGAGGAGGTGCGGGCCGCCCCGCTCGACGACGCCAGCCGCAACCGGCTGCGCGACATTCACCGGACCAGCATCCGCGAGCTCGAAGACGGGTTGGCGCCGGAGCTGCGTGAAGAGCTGGAGCGACTGACGCTGCCGTTCACCGAGGACAGTTCGCCCTCGGATGCCGAACTGCGCATCGCCCAGGCCCAGCTGGTCGGCTGGCTGGAAGGACTGTTCCACGGCATCCAGACGGCCCTGTTCGCACAGCAGATATCTGCCCGCGCGCAGCTCGAGCAGATGCGTCAGGGTGCACTGCCACCGGGGATCGCGGGTGCGGGGCCGGGTGGCCAGCGTGGCGGCCCGTCTCACCCCGGCACCGGGCAGTACCTGTAGGACGCCGGTGACATCCCTTTCTGAGCCACATATCGAGACGCGCGACGCCTGGGTCGAATTTCCCATCTTCGATGCCAAGTCGCGTTCGCTGAAGAAAGCGTTTCTCGGCAAGGCCGGCGGTGCCATCGGCCGCAACGACTCCAACGTCGTCGTCATCGAAGCGTTGCGCGACATCACGATGTCCTTGGAGATGGGCGATCGGGTGGGTCTGGTCGGCCACAACGGCGCGGGTAAGTCCACGCTGCTGCGGCTGCTGTCGGGTATCTACGAACCGACGCGCGGCTCGGCCACCGTGCGCGGCCGCGTGGCGCCGGTGTTCGACCTCGGTGTCGGTATGGACCCGGAGATCTCCGGGTTCGAGAACATCATCATCCGCGGCTTGTTCCTCGGCCAGACGCGTAAACAGATGCTGGCCAAGGTCGACGAGATCGCCGACTTCACCGAGCTGGGCGAATACCTGTCGATGCCGCTGCGCACGTATTCCACCGGTATGCGGGTGCGGCTCGCGATGGGTGTGGTCACCAGCATCGACCCGGAGATCCTGCTGCTGGACGAGGGTATCGGCGCGGTCGACGCGGACTTCCTCAAGAAGGCGCAGACGCGGCTGCAGAGTCTGGTCGAGCGCTCCGGAATCCTGGTGTTCGCGAGCCACTCCAACGAGTTTCTGGCCCGGCTGTGCACAACCGCGATGTGGATCGACCACGGCACCATCAAGCTGACCGGCGGCATCGAAGAGGTCGTGCGCGCCTACGAAGGCGACGACGCCGCCCGCACGGTGCGTGAGGTGCTTGAGGAAACCGCGCGTGGAGCCTGATTTCGTTTGCGCGGTGGTCGTCACCCATCGCCGTCGCGAATTGCTGGCCACGTCGCTGGACGCGGTGGTGACCCAGGAGCGCAGGCCCGACCATCTGGTCGTCGTCGACAACGACAACGACCCCGCGGTCGGCGAGCTGGTGACCAGCCAGCCGATCCCGTCGACCTACCTGGGATCGCGTCGAAACCTCGGTGGCGCAGGCGGTTTCGCGCTCGGCATGCTGCACGCACTGGCGCTTGGAGCGGACTGGATCTGGCTGGCCGACGACGATGGCAGGCCTGCCGACGCCACCGTGCTGTCGACGCTGCTGGCGTGCGCAGAGCAGTACAGCCTGGCCGAGGTGTCGCCGATGGTGTGCAACATGGACGAGCCGCAGCGGCTGGCGTTCCCGCTGCGTCGCGGCCTGGTGTGGCGCCGGCTCGTCTCGGAATTGCGGACCGATGGTGACGGGGACCTGTTGCCCGGCATCGCATCGCTGTTCAACGGGGCGCTGTTCCGGGCCGCCACTGTGGATGCCGTCGGCGTGCCGGACCTGCGGCTGTTTGTACGCGGCGACGAGGTGGAGCTACACCGGCGGCTGGTCCGGTCCGGGCTGCCGTTCGGAACCTGTTTGAGCGCAAGCTATCTGCATCCGTGCGGCACCGACGAATTCAAACCCATCCTCGGTGGCCGGATGCACACGCAGTATCCCGATGACGAGACCAAGCGCTATTTCACCTACCGCAACCGCGGCTATCTGCAGTCCCAGCCCGGACTGCGCAAGCTTGTGCCCCAGGAGTGGCTGCGGTTCGGCTGGTACTTTCTGGTGTCACGCCGCGATCCCGCGGGGCTGCGCGAATGGATTCGCCTGCGGCGGTTGGGCAGACGCGAAAGGTTCCAGCAATGAGTTTCACCGACGCTGCCAGCCAGTCGAAGACTTTTGCGCGGGCGTGGCGGGATCTGGTCGAAGGATTCGGCAAGCGCGAACTGTGGCTGCACCTGGGCTGGCAGGACATCAAGCAGCGGTACCGGCGCAGCGTGCTCGGCCCGTTCTGGATCACCATCGCCACCGGCGCCACCGCGGTGGCGATGGGCGTGCTGTATTCGAAGCTGTTCAAACTGGAGCTGTCCGAACACCTCCCGTACGTGACGCTCGGACTGATCGTCTGGAATCTGATCAACGCGTCCATTCTCGAGGGCGCCGATGTGTTCATCGCGAACGAGGGCCTGATCAAACAGCTGCCGACGCCGCTGTCGGTACACGTCTACCGGCTGGTGTGGCGGCAGATAATCCTGTTCGGCCACAACATCATCATTTTCGTGATCATCGCGATCATCTATCCCAAGCATTGGACCTGGCCTGATCTGGCGGTGATCCCGGCGCTGGCCCTGATCGCGCTGAACTGTGTGTGGGTGGCGCTGTGTTTCGGCATCCTGGCGACGCGCTACCGCGATATCGGCCCACTGTTGGCCTCGCTGGTACAGCTGCTGTTCTTCATGACGCCGATCATCTGGAACGAGTCGACGCTGCAGCAGCAGGGTGCCGGGTCCTGGGCCAAGATCGTCGAGCTCAACCCGTTGCTGCACTATCTCGATATCGTGCGGGCCCCGCTGCTGGGCGCCGATCAGGAGCCTCACCACTGGGTGGTGGTGCTGGTGCTCACCGTGATCGGTTGGACACTGGCCGCATTCGCGATGCGGCAGTACCGTGCCCGGGTGCCGTACTGGGTCTGACCCGTCAGTCCGGCGGCGAACCCGCCCTAAGCCGCGTGGGGTAGGGCGAATTCGGTGGCCAGTCGTAGTTCGGTCTGGCTGTGGTACATGTCCACGGTGCCCGGTGGTGGTGGTGCGGTGGATCGGTACACCACCCCGGTGGGGGTGACGAACAGGGCGGTGTGGGTGCCGTTGTCGTCGAAGGTGTGTACCCGCCAGCCCGGTGCTTCTTTGGTGTAGTTGCACTGTGCACACAATCCCAACCCGTTGAGCGCACTGGTCGCCCCGCCCCGGGCAGCGGGTCGGGCGTGATCGGTGTGCCGGATCGGGGCATCACAGTAGGGGGTGCGACAGGTCTGATCGCGCAACCGGATGAACATGGCCAGCGCCGTGGGAAACCTCCGGGCCCGCGACTGCATCGCCACCAACGCCCCCGACCCCGGATGACGATAAAGCCGGCGCAGGGTGGCCCGCGAGCGCGCATCGGTGACCGCGTCGCTGACCAACTCGCGGGCCACCTGCGCCGGGACCGGACCGTAGCCGTCGACCACGGCCGGGCTGTCGTCGCCGCCGAGCAGGGTCTGATCCGAGATCACCAGGTTCACCGCGACCGGCACCGGCACCGGCGCGGGCGCGGGCCGGCCGGTGACCCGTTCGAAGATGGTGTCGGTCATCACCTGCCCCCGCGACCGGCCGTCGCCGCAGCGGTTGGCTTCCTGGTGTGCGGCGGCATAGACCGCCACCCCCTGGGCCATGGGCAACAACACCGTCACCCGGGCCATGCAATCGGGCACCGGGCGGATCGTCACCCGGCTGTCCTGCACGGCGTTGGCGGCCCGCGCCACCACCGCGTGTGGATCCAGCCGATAGGCGATGGTCTTGGCCTTGGCCACCAGCCGCTGATCGCCCATGCCGGCCAGGGCGGTGAGCTCGGCGCACATCTCGGCATCGAGGATGCGGCGGTCCTCGACGTCCAGACACGCCGACTCCCGCACCAGCAGGGTGGCCCGCCATTCCGAGAGCACCCCGGCTTCCAGCGCGGCCAGGGTGTGGGGCATTTCCAGGATCAACGCCTTGGCCAACCCCAGGTGCTGACCGCCGCGGTTGGGCGAATCCTGCCGGGCCAGGGCCACCTCACCGGCCAGCCCGCGGCCGCGTTTGGCTGCCGGTACCCCGGCGGCGGCCTCCCGGGCCCGGCGGGTGGCATCCAGCCGGGCCGCCGCGCGGGCCTGCCCCGCGGCGGCCGCGGACTTCACCTGCTCCAACTGGGCGATCCGCAGCAGCAACGCCGACTCGTCGGCATCGGGGTCGACCTGCACCAACCCACTCGGATCGAACATGTGTTCGAGTATGCCACACCCCACCGACGTTTGTGTGATGTCTCAGGACATCGGTGACAACCACAGGCACTTCACAGCAGGTTCGGTCGTTATGGCGATATGAGCATCCCGCCATATGAGCCCCCGAAGCCTCCGCCGTCATCCAACGTCGGCAATACGCTGCTGTGCCCGAAGTGCGCCGGCGTCATGAAGACCTACGAGCGCAACGGCGTCCATCTGGAGCAGTGCGATACCTGTCGCGGCATCTTCCTCGACTTCGGCGAGTTGGAATCGCTCACCCAGATGGAGAACCGATTCGTCCAGGCGCCACCACAGCCGCCGCCGGTGCAGCACGGGTATCCGCCGCAGCACGGGTATTCGGACTACGGCCCCGGCTGGGGACACCGCGGCAACAAGCACTACCGCAAGCAGGGCTTCGGACGGCTGTTCTTCTCCAGCTGAGGCATCCGCGCACATGCGGCCACCAGCAGGTCGTCGTCGGGGGTGTTGGCCGCGGCCTGAATGACGGCCGCGCGGGCGAACGGTTCGAGCACCGGCCACGGATCCGGGAGCGGTAGCGCCGGGCCGCCTGCGGCGCGGTAGGCGTCGAGGAAGAGTTCCCAGTCCTCGTCGGGTATCAGACCGGCGGCCCAGAACCCGGCGGGGCGCGCCAGGTCCCAGGCCGGGTCACCGACCCCCAGATCGTCGATGTCGATGAGCGCCCACGGCCCGGCCGGATCACGCCTGCCGAGCTGGCCCAAATGGAAATCGCCATGCACGAGAGTGCGCGGGCGGTCCGCGGAGCCTGCCCGCCATGCCTGCGCGGGCAAGGCGGCGGCCGCGCGGCGGATCACTTCGCCGCCCGGACGCCGGGTCCGGGGAATGGCACGCCGCAACCGGGCCGGCCATCCGTGCGCGGGCAGACGCTCGGGAAGTGCGCTGGTGTGCAGCCGGGCCAGCACCTGCGCGATGTCCGCCCACGGCACGGATTCAGGTTGCGCAGCAAGGGTTTCCACTTCCGGCCAACGGCTACGCCAACGGTCGCCCACCGGCTCCGGCCTCTCGGACAGCGGGGTGAGCACAACCTCGAGGCGCCTCGCCGCGCGCAGCCGGGCACTCAGCGCGTGCGGATCGGTGCCCGGCCGGTGCAGCTTGTGCACGACGTCGCCGTACACCGTGATCTCTGCACCTGACCGCGTCTGCACACCTCTCAGTGTCCCGTGCCCTCAGCGCCGCGGGGGCGGCATCTTCACCGTGACGTTGATGCGGTTCCACGCATTGATCATCACCGCCATCGAGATGACCTGTCCGAGCTCGCGTTCGGTGAACGCCGCCGCCGCGCGGGCATACACCGCGTCGGGTACCCCGCCGTGGCTCAGCTCCGTGATTGCCTCCGTCAGCGCGAGCGCGGCCTGCTCACGCTCGGTGAACACCTCACCCGCCTCCTCCCAGGCCGCGATCAGGGCCAGCCGCTGCTCGGACTCGCCCATCTTGCGGGCATCGGCGGTATGCATATCGAGGCAGAACGCGCAGTGGTTGATCTGGGAAGCGCGGATTTTGACCAGTTCGCCGATCGTCGGATCGACGTCCTTGGCGGCCGCAGTCGACAGGGTCATCATCGCGTCGTACAGCTCCGGGGAGGCCTTGTAGATCTTCAGCCGCGCGGCGGTCGGGGTGGGTTCGAGTGTCTGTGTCATGACTCCAACGCTAGCGACAAAAGAACCGCCCAGATGGTTCAATTTACGAGTGACTTCACGGGCCAATTCGGGCGGTCGAGACCTGCACCTGGACCTGCGGGCGGTCATCGAACCCGGTAGCCGCACCGCCCGCGAGCAGCTCATCACCGCGTTGCGCGACGGGATCCGGTCGGGGCGTCTGACCACGGACACCGTGCTGCCGCCTTCTCGCGCACTGGCCGTGGATCTGGGGCTGGCACGCAACACCGTGGCCGAGGCGTATGCCGAACTGGTCGCCGAAGGCTGGTTGGCTGCACGACAGGGCGCAGGTACCTGGGTCGCCCGAACCGCCACCGCCCGCCCCACACCGCGACCGCGACGGACACCCGGCGTCCCGAAACACAATCTGATGCCGGGCTCCCCCGACGTGTCGGAGTTCCCGCGCGCCGCCTGGCTGTCCTCGGCCCGGCGGGCACTGTCCGACGCACCGGTTTCGGCACTGCGAGTGGGCGATCCGAGGGGACCCCTCGAATTGCGTGCGGCACTTGCCGAATACCTCGGGCGGGTCAGGGGCGTACGCACCACACCGGAGTCGATCGTCATCTGCGCCGGAGTGCGCGACGGCGTCGAAGTGCTGGGCCGGGTCTTCGGGGGCAGTCGACCCGTGGCGGTGGAAGCCTACGGACTCTTCATCTTTCGCGACACCCTCGCCTCTGTCGGCGTTCCGACCGTGCCCATCAGGCTCGACGACGCCGGGGCGGTGGTCGGCGACCTCGACGGTCTGGACACGTCCGCGGCGCTGCTCACCCCAGCGCACAACAGTCCGTACGGGATGGCGCTGCATCCCGAGCGGCGCACCGCCGTCGTCGAATGGGCACAGCGCACGGATGCGTACGTGATCGACGACGATTACGACGGCGAATTCCGTTACGACCGGCAACCTGTCGGTGCGCTGCAATCGCTGGACCCGGAGCGGGTGGCCTACCTCGGCTCGGTGAGCAAGAGCCTGGCCCAGACCCTTCGGGTGGGCTGGATGGTGCTGCCCGAATCGTTGATCGACCCGGCCATCGACGCAGCAGGCGGGCAGCAGTACCACGTCGACGCCATCACGGCACTCACACTCGCCGACTTCATCAGCACGGGCGGCTACGACCGCCACATCCGGCGCATGCGCAACAGGTACCGGCGCAGGCGCGACACGCTGGTGGCGGCCCTGGAGGGATTCGACGTCGGGATCCGTGGTCTCGCTGCGGGCGTCAACATGCTCCTCACGCTTCCGGACGGAGCCGAACCAGAGGTGTTGCGGCGAGCCGGTGAGGCCGGGATCGCGCTGAACGGCCTCTCACTGATGCGCCATCCCTTGGCCGGACCCGAGATTCCGGACCCTGACGGGGTGATCATCGGCTTCGGCGGACCTGCCGAGCACGCGTTCGCCCCTGCCGTCGAAGCCCTGTGCGGCGTGCTGGAGGCCGTGGTCGCTCGCTAAGCTGCGTGGGTGGCCGAGCCCGTGATGTCGCCGACCCTGGACCTCAAGACCCAGGCGTTCCGGTTCGTCGTCACCGGCGGATTGTCGGCGATCGTGGACTTCGGCCTGTATGTGTTGCTCTACAAGTCCGTCGGACTTCAGGTCGACCTCGCGAAGACGATCGGCTTCATCGCCGGGACGACGACGGCGTACCTGATCAACCGGCGCTGGACGTTCCAGGCCCCGCCGAGCACAGCCCGTTTCATCGCGGTGTGGGTGCTCTACCTGCTCACTTTCGCTGTCCAGGTGGGCCTGAACCACCTGGTGCTCCACCTGGCCCACTACCAGGCGTGGGCTGTGCCGGTGGCATTCGTGATCGCCCAGGGCACCGCGACGGTGATCAACTTCGTGGTGCAGCGCGCGGTCATCTTCCGGTTGCACTGAGCGGTTACCGGCGTACCCCGCGGTAATCTCTCCAACGATGTCAACGACCGAGCTTCCGACCACCGCCAAGCGCCTGACGGGCTGGGCCCGCACCGCGCCCACCGTCGCGCAGGTGCTCTCGACGCCAGACCCCGAGGTCATCGCCAAGGCAGTCGCGCGGGCTGCGCAGACGGGCGGCCGCGGCGTGATCGCCCGCGGTCTCGGCCGCTCCTACGGCGACAACGCGCAGAACGGCGGCGGTCTGGTCATCGACATGCCCGCGCTGAACAAAATCCACACGATGGACAGCGACACCCATCTTGTCGACGTCGACGCCGGCGTGAACCTCGACCAGTTGATGCGGGCGTCGCTGCCCCTCGGACTGTGGGTGCCGGTGCTCCCTGGCACCCGCCAGGTGACCGTCGGCGGGGCGATCGCGTGCGACATCCACGGCAAAAACCACCACAGCGCAGGCAGCTTCGGCAATCACGTCCGCTCGATCGACCTGCTCACCGCCAACGGTGAGATACGCCAGCTGACACCGGACGGCCCCGAATCCGAGTTGTTCTGGGCAACGGTGGGCGGCAACGGATTGACCGGCATCATCCTGCGGGCCACCATCGAGATGACTCCGACCGAGACGGCGTATTTCATCGCCGACGGCGACGTCACCCACAGCCTCGACGAAACCATCGACTTCCACAGCGACGGCAGCGAATCCAACTACACCTACTCCAGCGCGTGGTTCGACGCGATCAGTGCGCCACCGAAGCTGGGACGCGCGGTGATCTCGCGCGGCTCGCTGGCCACCGTCGACCAGCTGCCGAAGAAACTTCAGGCCGACCCGCTGAAATTCGATGCCCCGCAGTACTTCACCACACCCGATGTCTTTCCGAACGGTCTGGGCAACAAGTACACCTTCGGGCCGATGACCGAGCTGTGGTACCGCATGGGCAAGACCTATCGCGGCAAGGCTCAGAATCTCACGCAGTTCTATCACCCGCTCGACATGGTCGGGGAGTGGAATCGCGCTTACGGCACAGTGGGTTTCGCGCAGTACCAGTTTGTGGTGCCCGTCGAGGCTGTCGACGAGTTCAAACGCATCATGTACGACATCCAGCGCTCGGGACACTACTCGTTCCTCAACGTGTTCAAACTCTTCGGCGAAGGCAATCAGGCGCCGCTGAGCTTCCCCATCCCGGGCTGGAACGTCTGTGTCGACTTCCAGATCAAGGCCGGCCTCAGCGAATTCCTCACCGACCTGGACCGCAGGGTCCTCGAGTTCGGCGGGCGGCTCTACACCGCCAAGGATTCCCGCACCACGGCCGCCACGTTCCACGCCATGTACCCGCGCATCGACGAGTGGATCGCGGTGCGCCGCAAGGTCGACCCCGACGCGGTGTTCGCCTCGGACATGGCTCGCCGGCTGGAGTTGCTGTAGTCCTTCCCGCTGAATCAGCCGGAATTTGATTCTTGACTAATTCCAGATAACAGGCCAGACTCTGGTCCTGTGACGACTATCACGGACTTCCGACAGATGCTGCGGCAGTCCGATCTGCGCGTCACGCGTCCACGGCTCGCAGTGCTCGGCGCCGTGTACGCACATCCGCACGCCGACACGGATTCGATCATCCGTGCGGTGCGCAACGAACTTCCCGACGTATCCCACCAGGCCGTGTACGACTCGCTGCACGCCTTGACCGCAGCACGGCTGGTACGACGCATCCAGCCATCCGGCTCGGTGGCCCGCTACGAATCACGCGTCGGCGACAACCACCACCACGTCGTGTGCCGGGCGTGTGGGGCCATCGCCGACGTCGACTGCGCGGCCGGCGCAGCGCCTTGCCTGACCGCGTCAGAGGACCACGGTTTCCAGATTGACGAAGCCGAGGTCATCTACTGGGGCCGGTGCCCCGAATGTTCCACTGCTCCAACCAGATAAACCCCTTAACCCGCCAGCCCCGGAAAGGATTTTTTTATGGCCGAAACACACCCCCCCATCGGTGAAGCTCAGACCGAACCCGCCGAAAGTGGTTGTCCGATGCGGATCAAGCCGCCCGTCGAGGGCGGCAGCAACCGCGACTGGTGGCCCAATGCGGTGAATCTCAAGGTCCTGCAGAAGAATCCCGAAGCCATCAACCCGATGGACGAGGGCTTCAACTACCGCGAGGCCGTCCAGACCATCGACGTCGATGAGCTCGCGCGCGACTTCGACGCGCTGCTGACCAATTCGCAGGACTGGTGGCCCGCCGACTTCGGACACTACGGTCCGCTGTTCGTCCGGATGTCGTGGCACGCCGCAGGCACCTACCGGGTTGAGGACGGCCGCGGTGGCGGCGGGCGCGGTATGCAGCGCTTCGCCCCGCTGAACAGCTGGCCCGACAACGTCAGCCTCGACAAGGCCCGCCGCCTGCTGTGGCCGATCAAGAAGAAGTACGGCAAGAAGCTGTCGTGGTCGGACCTGATCGTCTACGCGGGCAACCGGGCCATGGAGCACATGGGCTTCAAGACCGCAGGCTTCGCCTTCGGTCGCGAGGACTACTGGGAGCCCGAGGAGGACATCTACTGGGGCGCCGAAGCCGAATGGCTGGGTTCGCAGGATCGGTACGCCGCTTCGGGCGGGGACCGGACCAAGCTGGAGAACCCGCTGGGCGCCAGCCACATGGGCTTGATCTACGTCAACCCTGAAGGCCCCGAAGGCAATCCGGATTACCTCGCTGCAGCCATCGACATCCGGGAGACCTTCGGTCGGATGGCGATGAACGACATCGAGACCGCTGCGCTGATCGTCGGTGGCCACACCTTCGGCAAGACCCACGGCGCCACAGACATCGAGAACGGCGTGGAGCCCGAGGCCGCACCGCTCGAGCAGATGGGCTTGGGCTGGGCCAATCCGGGCCTCGGCAACGACACCGTCAGCAGCGGCATCGAGGTGACCTGGACGCACACCCCCACCAAGTGGGACAACAGCTTCCTGGAGATCCTCTACAGCAACGAGTGGGAGCTGTTCAAGAGCCCCGCGGGCGCCAACCAGTGGCGACCCAAGGACAACGGCTGGGCCAACTCGGTGCCGATGGCACAGGGCAACGGCAAGACCCACCCGGCGATGCTGACCACCGACCTGTCGATGCGGTTCGACCCCATCTACGGCGAGATCACGCGGCGCTGGCTGGATCACCCCGAGGAGCTGGCGGAGGAGTACGCCAAGGCCTGGTTCAAGCTGATCCACCGTGACATGGGTCCGGTGACGCGTTACCTCGGACCGCTGGTGCCCAAGCAGACGTGGGTGTGGCAGGACATCGTGCCTGCCGGCAAGGACCTGTCCGATGCGGATGTCGCCACGCTCAAGGCGGCCATCGCCGAGTCGGGTCTGACCACCCAGCAGCTGGTGGACACCGCGTGGAAGGCTGCGGCGTCGTTCCGTTCCAGCGACATGCGCGGCGGCGCCAACGGCGGCAGGATCCGGCTGCAGCCGCAGCTCGGCTGGGAGGTCAACGAGCCCGACGAGCTGGCTCAGGTCATCAGCAAGCTGGAGGAGATCCAGCAGGCCTCCAAGAATGGAGGCACGGAGGTGTCCTTCGCCGACCTGGTGGTGCTCGGCGGTGTGGTCGGCCTCGAGAAGGCGATCAAGGACGCCGGCTTCGATGTCGCGGTGCCGTTCACCCCGGGTCGCGGTGACGCCACCCAGGAGCAGACCGACGTCGAATCGTTCGCCTACCTGGAGCCTAAGGGCGACGGTTTCCGCAACTACGCGAACAAGGGCGACAGCCTGCCTGCCGAGTACCGACTGATCGACCGGGCGAACCTGCTGGGCCTGTCGGCTCCTGAGATGACGGTGCTCGTCGGCGGCCTGCGGGTCCTCGGCGCCAACCACGGTGGTTCCGATCTCGGTGTGCTGACCGCCAACAAGGGGCAGCTGACGAACGACTACTTCGTCAATCTGACCGACATGGGCATCAAGTGGGCCCCGGCTCCGGCCGATGACGGCACCTACGTCGGCACCGACCGGGCCACCGGTACGCCGAAGTTCACCGCCAGCCGGGTCGACCTGCTGTTCGGCTCGAACTCGCAGTTGCGGGCGCTGGCCGAGGTGTACGCCGAGGACGATTCCAAGGAGAAGTTCGTCAGGGACTTCGTCGCGGCATGGACCAAGGTGATGGACGCCGACCGCTTCGACGTCTCCTAACCACTGCTACCTGGGCGCCCGGGTCGGCCATTGGCCGTCCCGGGCGTTCGGCCTCGAGGGCAGGCCCGCACGGTACCCTCGTCACGATGTCCCCGAGGCTTGGAGCTGCACTAGATGGTGTTCGACGCCGTAGGTAATCCCCAGACGATTCTGCTGCTCGGCGGCACCTCCGAAATCGGACTGGCGATCTGTGAGCGCTATCTGCGCGACGCCCCCGCCCGGATCGTGCTCGCCGCGCTACCCGACGATCCGGGTCGTGACGACGCCGTGGCCGCGCTGCAGAAGGCGGGTGCCGGCTCGGTCGAGGTGATCGACTTCGACGCCGTCGACACCGCAAGCCACCCCGCGGTGATCGAAAAAGCTTTCGCCGGCGGCGATGTAGATGTGGCGATCGTCGCGTTCGGCCTGCTCGGCGATGCCGAGGAATTGTGGCAGAACCAGCGCAAGGCCGTACAGATCGCCGAGATCAACTACACCGCAGCCGTTTCGGTCGGTGTACTGCTCGGCGAGAAAATGCGCGCACAAGGCTATGGCCGCATCATCGCCATGAGTTCGGCCGCAGGCGAACGGGTCCGCAGGTCCAACTTCGTCTACGGCTCCACCAAGGCGGGTCTGGACGGGTTCTATCTCGGTCTCGGTGAGGCGCTGGCCGAATTCGGCGTCCGCGTGCTGGTGATCCGGCCCGGGCAGGTCCGCACCCGCATGAGCGCCCACGTCAAGGAGGCGCCGCTGACTGTGGACAAGGAGTATGTCGCCAACCTGGCGGTCACCTCATCGGCCAAGGGCAAGGATCTGGTTTGGGCGCCCGGAGCGTTCCGCTACGTGATGATGGTGTTGCGGCATATCCCGCGGCCCATCTTCCGCAAGCTTCCCATCTGATGCGCGCCGCGGCCAGGGTCATCGGCCAGATGCTGATCGCCGTTCTGATCTCCTCGGCCGTGGCCGGGGTGGCGATTGCCGCCATCGCCCGCGTCGAATGGCCCGCTTACAACACGTCCAACCAGCTGCACGCGCTCACCACTGTGGGCCAGTTCGGTTGTCTGGCAGGGCTGTTGGCCGCCGGCTGGATCTGGAGACGAGGCAGACGCACGCTGGCCCGGCTGGCCGCGCTGACATTCCTTTCCGCGTTCTCGGTGGTCACCCTCGCAATGCCGCTGGGCGCCACCAAGCTGTACCTGTTCGGCGTCTCGGTCGACCAGCAGTTCCGCACCGAGTACCTCACCCGGCTGACCGACACCCCGGGCCTGCACGACATGACCTACATCGGGCTGCCGCCGTACTACCCGGCCGGCTGGTTCTGGATGGGCGGGCGCATCGCCGCCGCCACCGGCACCCCGGCCTGGGAAATGTACAAGCCGTGGTCCATCGTCTCAATAACCATCGCTGCCGCCCTCGCATTCGTGTTGTGGACAACCATGATTCGCTTCGAGTACGCCCTGATCGCGACGACGGCAGGCACCGCGGCCATGCTCGCCTACTCACCGGCGGAGCCGTATGCGGCGATCATCACCATCCTGCTGCCGCCCGTGTTCGTGTTGGCCTGGTCCGGGTTTGCCGCGCACGCGAGGAGCACAACGGACGGGGGCAGGACAAGAAACGGCGGCTGGGCGGCTGTCATCGGCGTCGGGATCTTCCTCGGGGTGACCGCACTGCTCTACACCCTGCTGTTCCTCTATTGCGCATTCACGCTCGCCATCATGGGGCTGGCGCTGGCCGTGGCCCGCAGGCAATTCGATCCGCTGCTGAGAGGCATCGTGATCGCCGGAATCGCCGGCGGGATCGCCCTGCTCACGTGGGCCCCCTATCTGCTGGCCGCACTGCGCGGTCAGCCTGCCGCCTCCGGTACCGCCCAGCACTACCTGCCCGAGGCCGGCGCCCAGCTGACCTTCCCGATGCTGAGCTTCACCCTGCTCGGTGCCCTGTGCATGGTCGGCACGCTGTGGTTGGTGGTGCGCGCGCGTAGTTCGACGAGAGATGGCGATCAGCGCTCGCGCGAAGAGCAGATAGCCGCAGCCCTGGCCATCGCGGTACTCGCGGTCTACGCCTGGTCACTGCTGTCGATGCTGACCACGCTGGCGGGCACCACATTGTTGTCGTTCCGGCTGCAACCGACACTGACCGTGCTGTTGACCACCGCGGGTGCGTTCGGGTTCGTCGAGGCGGCGCAGGCGATCGCCCGCCGCTACCGGCCTGAAACCGGCCGCCGGGTGATCGCCGCGGCCGCCACCGTGGGCGCCATCGGCGCGGTCACGTTCAGCCAGGACATTCCCGACGTGCTGCGTCCCGACATCGCCGTCGCCTACACCGACACCGACGGGAGCGGCCAACGTGCGGACCGCCGTCCCCCTGGCGCCGAGCGCTACTACGCCGAGATCGATGCCCGGGTCCTGGCGGCCACCGGGGCGCCACGCAACCAGACCGTGGTGCTCACCGCGGACTACAGCTTCCTGTCGTACTACCCGTACTACGGCTTCCAAGGGCTGACCTCGCATTACGCAAACCCCCTTGCACAGTTCGACAAACGTGCCGAGGCCATCGAGGGCTGGGCGACGATGACCAGCGCCGACGAGTTCGTCGCTGCCTTGGACGAGATGCCGTGGCCACCACCGACGGTGTTCCTGATGCGGCACGGCGCCAACGACACCTACACCCTGCGTCTGGCCTCCGACGTCTACCCGAACCAGCCCAACGTGCGCCGCTACCACGTGGAGTTGGATTCGGCGCTGTTCGACGATCCGCGGTTCGAGGTGTCTGATGTCGGGCCGTTCGTGCTGGCGATCCGCAAGCCCGATGGGAAGTCCACAGCTGATGGCGACTGACACCCCGATAACATCGAAACCCGTGATCGCAGCGGGCAGCAACCACCGGACCGTGCGGCTCATCGCGATCATCGCGGGCCTTCTCGGTGCGCTGATGGCGATAGCGACGCCGCTGCTCCCGGTGAAACAGACCACCGCTGAACTCAACTGGCCGCAGAACGGGGTCTGGCAGAGCGTCAATGCCCCGCTGATCGGCTACGTCGCGACCGACCTGAACATCTCGGTGCCGTGCAGCGCGGCGGCCGGTCTCACCGGCGCCGACAACGTGTTGCTGTCGACGGTCCCCAAGCAGGCGTCCAAGGCGATCGACCGTGGCCTGCTCATCGAACGGGTCAACGATGACCTGCTGGTCATCGTGCGGAACACCCCGGTGGTCAGCGCGCCGCTCGATCAGGTGCTGAGCCCGGCGTGCCAGAACCTGACGTTCACCGCGCACGCCGACAAGGTCACCGGGGAGTTCGTCGGGCTCACCCAGGGCCCCGACGACGCAGACCCCGGTGCTCCGCTGCGAGGCGAACGCAGCGGCTACGACTTCCGCCCGCAGATCGTCGGGGTGTTCACCGACCTTTCCGGACCCGCACCGGACTCGCTGAAGCTCTCGGCCACCATCGACACCCGCTTCAGCAGTGCCCCAACGCTGCTCAAGACACTGGCCATGGTCATCGGGGTGGCGATGACCATCATCGCCCTCGGCGCGTTGCACGTGCTGGACACCGCCGACGGCCGCGGCATCAAACGCTTCCTACCGGCGCGGTGGTGGTCGATCACCCCGTTGGACGGACTGGTCACCGCGGTGCTGGTGTGGTGGCATTTCGTCGGCGCCAACACCGCCGACGACGGCTACATCCTGACCATGGCCAGAGTGTCCGAACACGCCGGGTACATGGCCAATTACTACCGCTGGTTCGGCACCCCGGAAGCCCCCTTCGGCTGGTATTACGACCTGCTGGCGCTGTGGGCGCACGTCTCCACCACCAGCGTGTGGATGCGGCTGCCGACGCTGGTGATGGCGCTGGCCTGCTGGTGGGTCATCAGCCGTGAGGTCATCCCCCGGTTGGGCCACGCGGTGAAAACCAGCAGGGCCGCGGCCTGGACCGCGGCCGGCATGTTCCTGGCGTTCTGGCTGCCGCTGAACAACGGGCTGCGCCCCGAGCCGATCATCGCGCTCGGCATCCTGCTGACCTGGTGTTCGGTGGAGCGCGGGGTGGCCACCAGCCGACTGCTGCCGGTGGCGATCGCGATCATCATCGGCGCCCTGACACTGTTCTCCGGACCCACCGGTATCGCCGCGGTCGGTGCGCTGCTCGTCGCGGTCGGTCCGCTGAAAACCATTGTGGCCGCCCATACCTCGCGGTTCGGCTACTGGGCGCTGCTGGCGCCGATCCTGGCCGCGGGCACCGTCACCATCTTCCTGATCTTCCGTGACCAGACGCTCGCAGCCGAGTTGCAGGCCAGCACGTTCAAGTCCTCGGTGGGCCCCAGTCTGGGCTGGTTCGACGAACACATCCGCTATTCGCGGCTGTTCACCACCAGCCCCGACGGCTCGGTCGCGCGACGCTTCGCGGTCCTTACCCTGCTGCTCGCGCTGGCGGTGTCGGTGGCGATGTCGTTGCGCAAGGGCCGTATCCCCGGCACCGCCGCGGGCCCGAGCCGCCGGATCGTCGGCATCACGATCATCTCGTTCCTCGCGCTCATGTTCACCCCCACGAAGTGGACACACCACTTCGGCGTGTTCGCCGGCCTGGCGGGGTCCCTTGGCGCGCTTGCCGCGGTCGCGGTGACGGCGGCCGCGATGCGGTCCCGGCGCAACCGGGCCATGTTCGCCGCCGCGGTGCTGTTCGTGATGGCGCTGTCGTTCGCCACAGTCAACGGCTGGTGGTACGTGTCCAACTTCGGCGTGCCGTGGTCGAACTCCTTCCCGGAGTGGAAGTTCGGGTTCACCACGATTCTGCTGGGGTTCTCGGTGCTGGCGCTGCTGCTGGCGGCGTGGTTCCACTTCAGCGGACGCGACAAGTCTCCCGACGGGCCACCGCGTAGCTGGCAACGCTTCGTGGGCTCGCCGTTGGCGGTGGCCGCGTGGGTGGTGGTGATGTTCGAGGTGGTGTCGCTGACACTGGGAATGACCGATCAGTACCCGGCCTGGTCCGTCGGCCGCTCGAACCTGGAGGCGCTGACCGGCAAGACGTGCGGGCTCGCCGACGATGTGATGGTCGAGCAGAACCCGAACGCAGGCATGCTGGTACCCGTCGGTGAGCCGGCCGGCCAAGCCCTCGGTGCGGCGACCTCGCAGGGTTTCGGCCCCAACGGCATTCCTTCCGACGTCTCTGCCGACGCGGTGATGGAACAACCCGGATCCGGCAACTTCGCCGATTCCGATTCCGGCACGGTCACCGGCAGCGAGGTCGGCACCGAAGGCGGCACCACCGCGGCGGCCGGTGTCAACGGCTCCCGCGCCCGGTTGCCGTACAACCTCAACCCGGCGACCACCCCGGTACTGGGCAGCTGGCGCTCCGGCATCCAGTCGCCCGCATCGCTGCGCTCCGCCTGGTACCGGCTGCCCGACCGTGATCAGGCCGGTCCACTGCTGGTGGTCTCGGCCGCCGGTCGCTTCGATCCGGGCGAGGTCATGGTCCAGTGGGCCACCGACGAAGGTGCCGCGAAGAACGAGAGCGGCGGTGCCATCACGTTCGCCGATGTCGGCGCCGCCCCGGCGTGGCGCAACCTGCGGGCTCCGCTGTCGGCGATCCCACGCGAGGCCACCCAGATCAGGCTGGTGGCCAGCGACGACGACCTGGCTCCGCAGCACTGGATCGCCCTGACCCCGCCGCGCATCCCCGAACTGCGCACGTTGCAGGATGTCGTCGGCTCCTCCGACCCGGTACTGCTGGATTGGCTGGTCGGCCTGGCCTTCCCGTGTCAGCGGCCGTTCGGGCATCAATACGGCGTGACCGAGGTGCCCAAGTGGCGGATCCTGCCCGACCGGTTCGGCGCGGAGGCCAACTCACCGGTGATGGACTACCTCGGCGGCGGGCCGTTGGGGATCTCGGAACTGCTGTTGCGTCCGTCGAGCGTGCCGACGTACCTCGAGAAGGACTGGTTCCGCGACTGGGGATCGCTGCAACGGTTGACTCCGTGGTATCCGGACGCCGAAACGGCCCGGCTGGATCTCGGGACGGCCACCCGCAGCGGATGGTGGAGCCCGGCGCCGCTGCGATTGAGTTGAGGTAGGTCGGCACGGGGAAAGGGCGCTCACATCCGGGTCGCATACCATCGAGCCTCGTGCCGGAGGGACAACTGAGTGAGCGAACAGTAGACAGCGCAGTGGGCGGTTCCCCAGGGATCGCACGTCTGATCGCCCTTGTCGCCGGCATCGCCGGTGTGGTGCTGTGTGCCCTCGTCCCCCTGTTGCCGGTCAACCAGTCCACCGCGACCATCCTGTGGCCCCAGGGCACCGACGCCGACGGCAACATCACCGATGTGACGGCCCCGCTGGTGGCAGGCGCGCCCAGGTCGCTCGACGTCACGATCCCCTGCCGCACCGTCGCCACGCTGCCGCCCGATGGTGGCGTGGTGTTCTCCACGAACCCGGCGGGCGGTATCGAAGCGGGCCGCAACGGCATGTTCGTCCGCGCCAACGCCGACGTCGTCTACGTCGCGTTCCGCGACACCGTCGCCGCCGTCGCGCCGAGGGCCGCAGTGGACTCCGGGGCCTGCACCACGATCCACGTCTGGTCCAACGTCGGTGCCGTCGGCGCCGACTTCGTGGGGATACCCGGCGCCACCGGGACCCTGTCCGTCGACAAACGCCCCCAGGTCTCGGGGGCGTTCAGCGATCTGAAGGTGGCCGCCCAACCCGACCTGGGCGCCCGCATCGACGTCGACACCCGCTTCATCACCTCACCGACCGCGCTCAAGCTGCTCGTGATGGTGCTCGGCGTCGGATGTGTGATCGCGTCGATCGTGGCGCTGATGCTGCTCGACCGTGTCTCGGGCAGGCGCGCACCGCGCAGCCGGCGCCGCGTCGGGCTGTGGACCTGGCTGACCGATGCCGGCGTGATCGGCGGCCTGCTCGTCTGGCACGTCGTCGGCGCACTGTCTTCCGACGACGGCTACAACCTCACCATCGCCCGCGTCTCCGCGGAGGCCGGGTACTCGGCCAACTACTACCGCTACTTCGGCGCCAGCGAAGCGCCGTTCGACTGGTATCAGAGCGTGCTGGCACATCTGGCCGCGATCAGCACCGACAGCGTCTGGATGCGGCTGCCCGCCACGGCCGCCGCAATCGCGACGTGGCTCATCATCAGCCGCGCCATCCTGCCAAGGATCGGCAGGCGCGTGGCGGCCAACCGGGTGGCGGTGTTGACCGCGGGCGCGACGTTCCTGGCCGCGTGGCTGCCGTTCAACAACGGGTTGAGGCCCGAACCGCTCATCGCGTTCGCCGTGGTCGCGGTGTGGATCCTCGTGGAGAAGGCCATCGGAACCCGCCGATTGGCGCCCGCCGCCATCGCCATCGTCATCGCGATGTTCTCGGTCACGCTCGCCCCGCAGGGGCTGATCGCGTTGGCACCGCTGTTGGTCGGCGCACGCGCCATCGGACGCATCGTGGTCGCGCGCCGCCGCAGCGAGGGCATCCTGGCGCCGCTCGCGGCGCTGGCCTCGTCGGTGGCGCTGGTCTCCGTCATCGTGTTCCGCGACCAGACGCTGGCCACCGTCGCCGAATCGGTGCGCATCAAATACGTTGTCGGACCGACCATCCCCTGGTATCAGGAGTTCCTGCGGTACTACTTCCTCACGGTCGAGGACAGTGTGGACGGTTCACTGACCCGCCGGTTCGCGGTGCTGGTCATGCTGCTGTGCGTGTTCGGGCTGATCATGGTGCTGCTGCGCCGCGGCGGGGTGCCTGGCGCCGTCAGCGGACCGGTATGGCGGCTGACCGGCTCGACGGCCATCGGGCTGCTGCTGCTGATGCTCACGCCCACCAAGTGGGCCATCCAGTTCGGGGCGTTCGCCGGCCTGGCGGGAGCCCTCGGCGGTGTCACGGCGTTCGCCTTCGCCCGCGTCGGGCTGCACAGCCGCCGCAACCTGGCGCTGTACGTGACGGCGCTCCTGTTCATCCTGGCCTGGGCGACGTCGGGCCTCAACGGCTGGTTCTACGTCGGCAACTACGGCGTGCCCTGGTTCGACAAGCAACCGGTCATCGTGGGGTTCCCGGTCACCACGATCTTCCTGGTCCTGGCCATCGCGGGCGGTCTGCTCGCCGGCTGGCTGCACTTCCGGATCGACTACTCCGGGCATACCCAGGTCGCCGATACCGGCCGCAACCGTGCGCTGGCGTCGACCCCACTGCTCATCGTCGCCACCATCATGGTGGTGCTGGAGTTGGGCTCGATGCTCAAGGCGACCGCCGTCCGCTACCCCGCCTACACCACGGGCGCGGCCAACCTGGCCACGCTGCGGTCCGGATTCGCCGCGGACAGTTGCGCCATGGCCGATTCCGTTCTCGTCGAAGCCGACCCCAACGCGGGCATGCTGCAACCGGTGCCCGGTCAGCGCTTCGGCCAGTACGGTCCGCTCGGCGGTGAGGATCCCATCGGATTCACGCCGAACGGCGTCAGCGACACCCTTGAGCCCGCCGAACCCGTCGCGGCCAACCCCGGCACCGTCAACTCCGACGGTCCCGTCGACAAGCCCAACATCGGAGTCGGGTACACCGCAGGCACCGGCGGCGGCTACGGCCCCGAGGGCATCAACGGATCCCGGGTGTTCCTGCCCTTCGGCCTCGATCCGAAGCGCACCCCGGTGATGGGCAGTTACGACGAGAACACCCTGGCCGCCAAGGCCACGTCGTCCTGGTATCAACTGCCGCCACGCACGCCGGACCGGCCGCTGGTGAGCGTCGCCGCCGCAGGCGCCATCTGGTACTACGAGGAAGACGGGTCGTTCAACTACGGCCAGTCCCTCAAACTGCAGTGGGGTGTGGCCCGGCCCGACGGCTCGTATCAGGCATTCAACGAAGTGCAGCCGATCGACATCTTCCAGCAGAAGGCGTGGCGAAACCTGCGGTTCCCGCTGACCACCGCGCCACCGGAGGCCAATGTCGCCCGCATCGTGGCCGACGACCCGAACCTGTCCGAGGATCAGTGGTTCGCCTTCACGCCGCCGCGCGTGCCGGTGCTGCAGACCGCACAGCAATTCCTCGGCAGCCAGACCCCGGTGATGATGGACATCGCCACCGCGGCGAACTTCCCGTGCCAGCGGCCGTTCGCGGAACGTCTCGGCGTCGCCGAACTGCCCGAGTACCGGATCATCCCGAACTTCAAGCAGATGGTGGCCTCGTCGAACCAGTGGCAGTCCGCCGCCGACGGTGGGCCGTTCCTGTTCATCCAGGCGCTGCTCCGGACCGAGGCGATCCCGACCTACCTGCGGGACGACTGGTACCGGGACTGGGGCTCGCTCGAACGCTACATCCGGGTGGTACCGCAAGATCAGGCGCCGAGCGCCGTCATCGAGGAAGGATCGACGCGAGTGTTCGGTTGGAGTCGCGGCGGACCGATCAGGGCGCTGCCATGAGCGAAGCTCGCGAGCGAATCATGAATCAGCGCGACGTGAAAATTGCGCGCTGGATCGCCACGATCGCCGGCCTGCTCGGGTTCGTGCTCGCCGTGGCCACCCCGCTGCTGCCCGTCACGCAGACCACGGCGACGCTGAACTGGCCGCAGCAGGGCCAGCTGACCAACGTCACCGCACCGCTGATCACGCAGGCCCCGGTCAACCTCACCGCGACGGTGCCGTGTGCCGTCGTGCGCGATATGCCTGCCGACGGCGGCCTGTTGTTCGGCACGGCTCCCGCCGAAGGTCGCGACGCCGCCCTCAACGCGATGCTCGTCAGTGTCACCGAGTCGCGCGTCGACGTGATCGTGCGCAACGTCGTCGTCGCCAGCGTGAACCGGGACCGGGTCGCCGCACCAGAGTGTCAGCGCATCGAGATCACGTCGTCGACCGACGGCACCTTCGCCGATTTCGTCGGACTCACTCAGGTTTCGGGATCCGACGCCGGTAAACCGCAACGCACCGGCTACGCCGACCCGAACCTGCGGCCCGCCATCGTCGGCGTGTTCACCGACCTCACCGGTCCTGCGCCGCAGGGACTGTCGATGTCGGCAACCATCGACACGCGCTTCACCACCCATCCGACCGCGCTGAAGCTCGCGGCGATGCTGCTGGCGATCGTCTCGACCGTGATCGCGCTGCTCGCCCTGTGGCGCCTGGACCGGCTCGACGGGCGGCGCATGCACCGCCTGATCCCGACCCGCTGGCGCACGTTCACCGCGGTCGACGGCGTCGTTGTCGGAGGGTTCGCACTCTGGTACGTCATCGGCGCCAACTCGTCGGATGACGGCTACATCCTTCAGATGGCACGCGTGGCCGACCACGGCGGCTACATGGCCAACTACTTCCGCTGGTTCGGCAGTCCGGAGGATCCGTTCGGCTGGTACTACAACCTGCTGGCACTGATGACCAAGGTCAGCGATGCCAGCATCTGGATCCGGCTGCCGGACCTGATCTGTGCACTCCTGTGCTGGCTGTTGCTGTCACGCGAGGTGCTGCCCCGGCTCGGGCCCGCCGTCTCAGCCAGTCGACCGGCACTGTGGGCCGCAGGGCTGGTGCTGCTGGGCGCGTGGATGCCGTTCAACAACGGGCTGCGGCCTGAGGGCCAGATCGCCACCGGCGCGCTGATCACCTACGTGCTGATCGAGCGAGCGGTCACGTCGGGCCGGCTGACCCCGGCCGCACTGGCCATCACCACGGCCGCGTTCACCCTCGGGATCCAGCCGACGGGCCTGATCGCCGTCGCCGCCCTGCTCGCCGGTGGCCGACCGATCCTGCGCATCGTGATGCGTCGCCGCCAGGTCGTCGGGACGTGGCCACTGGTGGCGCCGCTGCTGGCCGCGGGCACCGTGATCCTGGCCGTGGTGTTCGCCGACCAGACACTGGCAACAGTGCTGGAAGCCACCAGGATTCGCACGGCGATCGGCCCCAGTCAGGAGTGGTGGACCGAGAATCTGCGCTACTACTACCTGATCCTGCCCACCACCGACGGGGCGATCTCGCGGCGGGTGGCATTCGTGTTCACCGCGATGTGCCTCTTCCCCTCGCTGTTCATGATGTTGCGACGGAAGCGGGTCGCGGGCGTGGCACGGGGCCCGGCCTGGCGGCTGATGGGCATCATCTTCGCCACCATCTTCTTCCTGATGTTCACCCCCACCAAGTGGATTCACCACTTCGGGCTGTTCGCCGCCGTGGGCGGTGCGATGGCTGCGCTCGCGACGGTGCTGGTATCGCCGGCCGTGCTGCGGTCGGCCCGCAATCGGATGGCATTCCTGTCTCTGGTGTTGTTCGTGCTGGCGTTCTGTTTCGCCTCCACGAACGGCTGGTGGTATGTCTCGAACTTCGGTGCGCCGTTCAACAATTCGGTTCCCGAGTTCGGTGGCGTCACAGTCAGCGCCGTGTTCTTCGCACTGTCGGCGATCGCGGCGCTGTGGGCGTTCTGGCTACACCTGTCGGGTCGGGGCGAGTCCAAGGCCGTCGACCGGCTGACCGCGGCGCCCGTCCCGATCGCAGCCGGTTTCATGGTCGTCGTCTTCGTCGCGTCCATGGTGATCGGCGTAGTACGCCAGTACCCGACCTATTCCAACGGGTGGGCCAATATCCGCGCGTTCGCCGGAGGCTGCGGCCTGGCCGACGACGTCCTGGTCGAACCCGATTCCAACGCCGGTTTCCTGCAGGCGTTGCCTGCGAGCCCCGGCCAGTCCTGGGGTCCGCTCGGGCCGCTCGGAGGCGAGCACCCGACAGGCTTCTCCCCCAACGGCGTTCCCGACCGCATCATCGCCGAGGCCATCAGGCTCAACAATCCGCAGCCCGGCACCGATTACGACTGGACCCAGCCCGTCAAGCGGTCCACGCCGGGGATAAACGGCTCCACGGTGCCGCTGCCCTACGGCCTGGACCCGGCACGCGTCCCCGTCGCGGGCACGTATTCCCTTGACGCACAGCAGGAGAGCAAGCTGGCGTCGGCGTGGTACGAGCTACCCGCCGCAGACAACGCACATCCTCTGGTGACCATCACGGCCGCAGGCACGATCACGGGAACCAGCATCGCCGAGGGCCTCACGACCGGCCAGACCGTCGAACTCGAGTACGCCCGCCGCGGACCCGACGGGGCGCCCGTGCCCGCAGGCCGGGTCGAGCCGTACGACGTCGGACCCACGCCGTCGTGGCGCAACCTCCGCTACCCACGCTCGGAGATCCCCGCGGACGCGGTGGCGGTACGGGTGATCGCCGAGGATCTCTCGCTGAGCCAGGGCGACTGGATCGCCGTGACCCCGCCGCGCGTGCCCGAGGTCCGGTCGGTGCAGGAGTACGTCGGCTCGCAGCAGCCCGTGCTGATCGACTGGGCCGTCGGGCTGGCCTTCCCCTGCCAGCAGCCGATGCTGCACGCCAACGGCGTCACCGAAATACCCAAGTTCAGGATCTCGCCGGACTACTACGCCAAGCTGCAGAGCACCGACACCTGGCAGGACGGCATCAACGGCGGTCTGCTCGGGATCACCGACCTGTTGCTGCGGGCCTCGGTGATGTCGACGTACCTGTCGAAGGACTGGGGCCAGGACTGGGGCTCGCTGCGCAAGTTCGACACCATTGTCGATGCCACACCGGCGCAGATCGACCTCGGCACTGAAACCCACAGCGGTCTGTACAAGCCGGGCCCGATCCGGATCGGGCCCTAGCTCGCGCAGTCTCAGTGCGGCGTGCCGAGGTACGGAAATTCGTCGAGGGTGTCGGTGTGTGGGCTCAACCCGGTCGGCGGGCAGTCGCCGTTGGTCAGCGAGGCCAGCCGGTAGTTGATGACGTCGTCGGCGAACACCCGGCCGTTCGGATACTTCGCAGGTTTTGACGGGTTGAACGTCAGCATGTCGGGCAGGATGCCTTCGTTGTCGATGACCGCGATCGCCTCGTCATGCGAGTAGCCACCGGTGTGTCCCAACAGGTGGATGAACTGGCCGATCCACCGCTCCCGATCGTGGATCGGCACGCTCGCGTTGTACTCCTCCTTGGTGTCGTCGGTGTTGAAGAAACTGCTCACCGACGGATGCCCGGCGCGGTCCACATGCAGCAGCTCACCATCGCGACGCACACTGCAACGGCCCCAGATGCGAATGTCGGGATCGGCGCCCAACTGGACCGTCGGAAGCTCGATGGCCATGCAGAACACGTTTGCCGCCGCGTTCGAATCCTTACCGGTCCATGGGGATTCGCCGCCCAGATGCGGCGCGGTGAAGTTACGGCCGCCGCTGGTGTCGAACAGGTTGTTGATGCCGTCGTAGTCGAAGAAGAACGCGTCGCTGCGGGCGCCGGCAAAGAACCGGTATCCGTTCGACTCCGCGATCACCGGCGTCTTGCCGAAGGACACCTCGACACCGGTGAAGATCCGCTCCCCCACCGCTTCCGGTGATTCCGCGTCATCGTCGGCAGCCAGGAACACGTCGACGGTCTGGCGACCACCCTCCGGTTCGGAGAACACATAGCTGAAGGCGATGTCGTCGCGCAGATCGCCGTCGTTGTCGATCGCCAATCGGTAGATGGCGTCGGGGTGCAACGCATCTGCGTTCGGGTTGGCGTTGAGGATGAGCACGGTACGCGTCGGATCGGCGGGCGACTGGAACGCATACAGGTCACACAGGTCGAGGCGTTGGTCTCCCAGCGGCGGCCCCAGGCTGAGCCCGGTGAAATGGTTCGACATGGGTTTATACAACCCCAACCCGAGGTGCTCAGAGGTAGGTTTGGGTGAGGTGGCGGAAGACGCCTAGGCCCTCGGCAGTCGAAGCGACAGCGAAACCGTCACCTCATCGGCGACTTTCATGGCACCGAGCATCATCGAGTACGGCTTGATCCCGTAATCGGATTGCCGGACCTCGGTTTCACCGGTGATCAGCCACTGCCCGCTCTCCTCGGCCACGGTCACCTCGAGCGGGTGGCTGCGGGTCTTGCCGTGGATCTGCAGGGCGCCGTCCAACCGGTACCCGCGCTCGGTGGGCTCTACGCGCTCAGCGGTGTAGCTGATCTGCGTAAACCGTTTGGCATCAAAGGTTTTCAGCGCATTGGACCGGACCAGCACCTTCTCCGGGTCGGTCAGCGGAGTCACCCCGCCTTCACCACCGAGCACCTGCAGCGAGCCCACATCCACGGTCATCGTGACCGCCTCGGGACAGCCGCCGGCCACGCGCACTTCGGCACGCCAGGAGGCCATCGCAATGGTCAACCGGTGACCCATCTTCGCGGCCGGCCCGGTCACCCCGGTGCGGACCTGCAGATCGCCGTCGGACTGGTCGGCGGTGATGGTCTGGGCGGGCACCGGACTAGATCGGCGTCAGGCCGTGCTTGCGCTGCACCCGCGCGTGATTCTGTTTGTCCCGCAGCAGCTTCAGTGACTTACGCAGCAGCAACCGGGTCTCGTGGGGCTGGATGACCGCGTCGATGAACCCGCGCTCGGCGGCGATCCACGGCGTGGCCATGTTGAGGTTGTAGCCCTCGATGAAGTCGGCGCGGATCTTCTGCACCTCCGGCGCGGTGGGATCCGGGAACCGTTTCACCAGCAACTGGGCCGCACCCTCGGCACCGATCACCGCGATGCGGGCCGTCGGCCACGCGAAGTTCAGGTCGGCGGAGAGCTGCTTGGAACCCATCACCGCATACGCGCCGCCGTAGGACTTGCGGATGGTGATGGTCACCTTCGGGATGTCGGCCTCGACGACGGCGTTGAGGAACCGGCCGCCGCGTTTGATGATGCCGCCCTTCTCCTGCTCGACACCGGGCAGGAAGCCGGGGGTGTCGACCACGAAAACCAAAGGCAGATTGTAGGAATCGCAGAACCGGACGAATCCGGCGGCTTTGTCCGACGCCTCGTTGTCGATCGCGCCGGACATGTACATCGGCTGGTTGGCGATCACGCCGACCGGATGCCCGTCGACCCGGGCGAACGCGGTGATCATCGCCTGACCGCGCTGGGCAGCCACATCGAACACGTCGCCGTCGTCGAAGATCCGCAGCAGAATCTCGTGCATGTCGTAAGCCGTGTTGTCCGCGTCGGGCACGATCGTATCGAGCTCGAGGTCGTGCGGCGTGACCTCAGGCTCCAGGCCCGGGTTCACGATCGGCGGATCGTCGAAGGTGTTGGCGGGCAGGAAGCTGAGGTAATCGCGCGCGTACTGGAACGCCGCGGCCTCGTCCTCGACGACCTGGTGGATGTTGCCGTAACGGGCCTGGGCGTCGGCGCCGCCGAGTTCGTCGAGGCTGACGTCCTCACCGGTGACGTCCTTGATGACGTCGGGACCGGTGACGAACATGTAGCCCTGGTCGCGAACCGCGATCACCAGGTCGGTCTGGATCGGCGAATACACCGCTCCGCCTGCGCATTTGCCGAGGATGATGGAGATCTCCGGAACCGTGCCACGCAGCAGCTCATGACGCCGGCCCAGCTCGGCGTACCAGGCCAGCGAGGTCACCGCGTCCTGGATGCGGGCGCCGCCGGAATCGTTGATGCCGATGATCGGGCAGCCGACCATGGCCACCCACTCCATCAGCTTGGCGACCTTGCGGCCGAACATCTCGCCGACCGTGCCCTGGAACACCGTCTGGTCGTGGCTGAACACGCCGACCGGACGGCCGTTGATGGTGCCGTGGCCGGTGACGACGCCGTCACCGAACAGCGCGTTGGGATCACCCGGCGTCTTGCACAGCGCGCCGATCTCCAGAAAGCTGCCCGGATCGAGCAGTGCGTGGATCCGCGCGCGGGCACTGGGAATGCCCTTCTTCTCGCGCTTGGCGATGGCCTTCTCGCCACCGGGTTCCTTGGCGAGCTCCAGCTTTTCTCGAAGCTCGGCAAGCAGTTCGGCGCTCGTCTTGGGGGCGTGGGTGGGCGTTGCCTCAGTCGTCACTTCGTCTCACTCTCAGCTTCGATACGGTTGAGCGCCTCACTCATATGCGCACCAACCTTCGCAATGTACGGCTCATCGATCGCCTGGATGTGCTCACCCCCGATGTGCACCACCTCGAGGTCAGAGGCGAATTCGCCCCATCCGCCATCAGGTTGCCGCGTGGCGTAGGCAGGCTCGAAAACAATCGCGTCGTCGTGGTAGCGGTCCGCCATGTAAAGGGTGACGTGTCCGTCGTACGGCTGGATGTCGATCGTGTCGAGCGCCCGATTGTCCAGGTAGGACGTGCGCTGATGCTCGATGATGCCACCGGGAATCTGCACCCCGCTCTCCTTGACCACATCCAGCACGAAACGCACCTGGCCGTCGTCGTCGAGCTTCTCCAGTTCCTCGTAAGGAATCTCGGGGACCTCCACATTGAAGGTGCGCTCGGCGAACCGCGCATAGCGGTCCCAGCGTTTGCGCATCTCCTCCTTGGTCTGCGGAATCGGCTGACCGGGACGCACGGCGTCGATCAGGCCGACGAACCGCACATCGGCGCCGGCCTGATCGAGCCCGATCGCACACGCGTAAGCCAGTGCGCCGCCCAATGACCAGCCCGCCAACACGAACGGACCGCTGTGCATCGCCAGGAGCTTGGGCACGTATTCGGCCGCCCGCTCCTCGATCGAACCCTCGACCCGCTCGATGCCGTACACCGGAGTGTCCGCCGGGAGGCGCTTCAACAGCGGTTCGTAGACCACTGTCGAACCACCGGCCGGGTGGAACACGAACAGCGGGACGCTCGACGAACCCTCTTTCGCCGGCCGCAGCGTGCGGACGAATCCGTCGACCACGCCTTCTTCCAACTGATCGCGGACCACGGTGGCCAATTCCTCGATGGTCTTGGCCGCCTTGATGTTCTCGACCGTCACGGTGCCCTCGGCACGCTCGGACAGCCGGTCGGCCAGCTTGGTCGCCGTCTCGTCATCCACCGAAGGCAACTCGCTGAAGATGCCACCAGGGGACTTGCCCGTGACGATCGCCCAGGTCGCGAACGTGACGCGTTCGGCGGCATCACGTGGAGGCACGTCGGCGCCGAGCGCCTCGGTGACGGCCTCCTGGGTGAGCACCTTCGCTGCTGCCGCGGCCGCGGTGGCCTTGCCCGGACCGGTCGGCCCGGACGGGTCCGTCGGCGGCGGGACGGTCGGGCCGCTGGGGTCCGTCGGCGGCGGGGGGATCTCGCTCGCGCCGGCTTCCGTCCCCGTCGCTGCGCTCGCCTCGGCCAACTTGGCTTCGAGCTCGGCGACCGTGGTGGCCCCACCCATGAGTTCGGCCTGGGCGGCGGCGATCTCCTCGGCGGTCTGCCCCTTCTGGGCGTCGGCGAGCTCACCCACCTCGTCGCGATGCTCGATCGCGTACTGGATCAGCTTCTCGACCGCGTACAGGTTCGCGTCGCGCACCGCGGTCAGCTGGATCGGAGGCAGGTCGAAGTCGTATTCCACCCGGTTCTTGATGCGGACCGCCATCAGCGAGTCGAGACCGAGCTCGATCAGCGGCACCTCCCACGGCAGGTCCTCAGGCTCATAGCCCATGGCGCCACCGACGATCGTGCCCAACCGCTGCGCCACGGTCTCCCCGGAATCCGGTGACCACTTCGCAAAGCCCGCACCGAGATTCGCGCCCTGGGTGAGGTTGTCGGAAAGGATCTGCGCGTCGTCGGGCTCGGCGGGGGCTGTCGTCGGGGCGGCCTCCACGGCGGGGGCCGCGGCCACTCCGGCACCCACTGCGGTCGGCAGTGCGGCCGCAGCGCCACCGCGGCTCACGATCGCGTCGTAGACCAGCGTGAACGATTCGTCGATCCTGGCGTGCACCTGCACCGACGCACCACCGGGGTGACGGGTCAGTGTAGTGACCAGCCGGGCACCATCAGCGGGCACCGCGCGCTGCTCGGAAGCGGTCAGCTTGGCATCCGGAAGCACCTGGGCGGCAGCAGCTTTGACAAGTGCAGCCAGATCTGCGGCACCCTTGCCTGCGTACTCCCAGACGTGGCGACCGTCCGGCGTCGCGACATGGTTGCCCGGCATCACCGCGGAACTGTCGCCGGTGAAGTGCGCGTCCAGCCAGTGCTGCTTGCGCTTGAACCGGGTCGGCGGCACGTTCGCGTAATCGGTGGCCGGGTCGGACGCCTTGGTGAAAAGCGTGCGGAAGTCCAGGTCATGCCCGTGCACGAACAACTGCGCCATGGCCGAGGTCATCGAGTCGACCTCATCCTGCTTGCGGGCCAGCGTGGCCACCAGCTGCGCATCGTGGAGGCCGGCCGCAGCGGTGGTCAACCCGACCTGCATGAGCGCCACCGGGTTCGGTGCCAGCTCAAGGAACGTGGTGTGGCCGTTGTCGACGGCGTTGCGGATGCCGTGGGTGAAGTAGACGCTGTGCCGCAGCCCCTTCTTCCAGTAGTCGACATCGTGGATCGGATCCGAGCCCGCCCGGATCAGGCTGCCCTCGTGCACTGTCGAGTAGTACGCCGTGGTCAGCGGATGAGGTTGGATGCCCTGCAGTTCCGCAGCGAGCTCACCGAGCAGCGGATCCATCTGCTGGGTGTGGCTGGCGCCCTTGGTCTGGAACTTGCGGGCGAATTTGCCCTCGGCTTCGGCGCGGGCGATGATCGCGTCGACCTGTTCGGGCGGCCCGCCGATCACGGTCTGGGTCGGCGCGGCGTACACGCACACCTCCAGATCCGGGTAGTCCGAGAACACGGTCTTGATCTCGTCGGCGGAGTACTCCACCAGTGCCATCAACCGGATGTACTCGCCGAACAGCATCGCCTCGCCCTCACCCATCAGGTGCGAACGCGAGCAGATGGTGCGGGTGGCATCGGCCAGCGACAACCCGCCGGCGAAGTAGGCCGCGGCCGCCTCGCCGAGCGACTGGCCCACC
Source organism: Mycobacterium appelbergii (assembly GCF_032883035.1). Lineage (NCBI taxonomy): Bacteria > Bacillati > Actinomycetota > Actinomycetes > Mycobacteriales > Mycobacteriaceae > Mycobacterium > Mycobacterium appelbergii. The sequence continues at coordinate 600,694 of NZ_JAMQTH010000001.1, read as the reverse complement.
AGCGCACCGGGTTTGGCGCCGTGTGCCTTGAGCAGTTCACCGAGGGCGACCTGGATCGCGAAGATGGTGACCTGAGTGGTCTCGATGCCGTAGTCCTGTGAATCGTCGAGAATCAATTCGACGACGGAGTAACCCAACTCGTCCTGGACGTAGGAATCCACGGTGTTGATCCACTGGGCGAAGATCTCGTTACGCAGATACAGGCTCTTGCCCATCTTGCGGTGCTGGGCACCGAATCCGGCGAGCACCCACACGGGACCGTTGGTCACCGGGCCATCGGAGGCGATCACACTCGGATGCTGCTTGCCTTCGGCCAGGGCGCGCAGACCCTTGATCGCCTCGTCGTGATCGTGGGCCAGCACCACCGCGCGGGAACGGCCGTGGTTACGCCGTGACAGCGAGCGGCCGATCGCCTCCAGCGTGGACGCCCGGCCCTCCGCACTGTCGATCCAGTCGGCGAGTTCGGCAGCTGCGGCCTTCTTGCGCGAGCTCAGGAATGCCGAAACTGCCAGCGGTACAACGGGTGCGGTCTGTTCAGCCGAATCCAGTTCTTCACGGGCGATCTCCAGCAGGCGTTTGGCCTCATCGGTCAGGCCCGGCAGTTCGTGCGTGCCCTCGTCGTAAGCGGGGTATTCAGCCAGCTCCCCCGGCTTTTCGTCTTCTTCGTCGTGAACGAACTCGCCGTACTCGTCCATCCGCACGCCGCCGACGTAGACCGCATCGGCTTCTGAAGCCTGCGGCTTGTCCTCGACCGGCTCGGGTTCGGGCTCCGGCTCGACAAGATCGGTCGGCAGGACCTCGCGCAACACCAGGTGCGCGTTGGCACCGCCGAAGCCGAAACCGGACACCCCGGCGATGGCATGGCCGCTGTAGCGCGGCCATTCCGCGACGGTGTCGTTGACCTTGAGGTGTTCCCGGTCGAAGTCGATGTAGGGGTTGGGGCCGGCATAGTTGATCGACGGCGGCAATTTATCGTGATGCAGCGCCAGCGTCACCTTGGCCAGGCTCGCCGCGCCCGCTGCCGATTCCAGGTGCCCCACATTGGATTTCACCGCACCCAGCAGAGCAGGCCGGTCGGCTGAGCGGCCCTGGCCGACCACCCGACCCAACGCATCGGCTTCGATCGGGTCACCCAGGATGGTCCCGGTGCCGTGGGCTTCGATGTAGTCGACCTCGCGCGGGTTGATCCCGGCGTTCTTGTAGGCCTTGCGCAGCACCTCGGCCTGGGCGTCGGGGTTGGGCGCCAGCAGACCGTTGGACCGACCGTCGTGGTTGATCGCACTGCCTGCAATCACCGCGAGAATCTCGTCACCGTCCCGGCGCGCATCGGACACCCGCTTGAGCACCAGCATGCCGCCGCCCTCGGAGCGGGCATAGCCGTCGGCGTCGGCCGAGAACGACTTGATCCGGCCGTCCGGGGCGAGCACACCACCGACCTCGTCGAAACCGACTGTCACCATCGGGGTGATCAACGCGTTGACGCCACCGACGATCGCCACGTCGGCCTCACCGGTGCGCAGCGCCTGCACACCCTGGTGAGCGGCCACCAATGAGCTCGAGCACGCGGTGTCCACCGCGACCGACGGGCCACGGAAGTCGAAGAAATAGGAAACCCGGTTGGCGATGATCGAACTCGCAGTTCCGGTGATCGCGTAGGGGTGCGCGACCGACGGATCGCTCATCGCCAGGAAGCTGTAGTCGTTGACCGAGTTGCCCACGTACACACCAACACTGGTGCCGCGCAGACTCGACGCCGGGATGCGGGCGTGCTCGAGTGCCTCCCAGGTGAGTTCGAGTGCCATCCGCTGCTGCGGGTCGATGTTGTCGGCTTCCATCTTCGACAACGCGAAGAATTCGGAGTCGAAGCCCTTGATATCGGACAGATAGCCGCCCCGGGTACGGGCCTTACCCACACGTTCGGCGATCCGGGGCTCGGAGAGAAACTCCTCCCACCGGCCCTCGGGCAGATCGGTGATGGCGTCGCGGCCCTCGAGCAGGGCGGTCCACATCTCGCCAGGGGTGTCCATGTCCCCCGGGAAGCGGGTTGCCACACCGACAATGGCGATGTCCTCGATGTCGCCGGTGCGCGTCCAGTCCTCGTCGTCGGTGATCTCGGGTTCCGGCTCACCCTCGATGATGACGGTCGCCAACGACTCGATCGTCGGGTTGCGGAACACCACGGTGGCCGTCAGCGTCACCCCGGTCAGGTCCTCGATGTCGCTGGCCATCGCGACCGCATCACGCGACGACAGGCCCAGCTCGACCATCGGGGCGGACTCGTCGATGCCGTCGGCGGACTGCCCGGTCGCATTCGCGATCCACTTACGCAGCCACTCGCGCATCTCCGTGACGCTCATGTCGGGGCGGGATGCCGCCGCGCCGGTGGTCTCGGTGTCCTGGTCGCTCCCGTGCGGAGCGATTTGCTCTGGAAGATTCGAATCGTTCTGTGCTTCATCCATTTTCAGGTCACCTTCGCCATGACCGGGTGCCTTCGGCGCCTCGGGTCGGTGGATTGGAGTCGCGTCAGTGCGCTCGGTTCTTCGCGCGGCCGTTCATCAGTCCGTCTCATCGGGGAACGCGTTGGCCACCTTGCCGGTGCGCAGACTGCCGTCGAGATAGGCTGCGCGGCAGGCACGCCGGCCGATCTTGCCGCTGGAGGTACGCGGAATCGCGCCGGCCGGGGTCAGCAGCACGTCGCGCACGGTGACACCATGGCGGACCGCGATCGCGGCGCGGATGTCGTCGGCGATCGGGGCCACGTCGAGCTTGTGGGTGCCGGGCGCGCGTTCTCCGACGATCACGAGCTGTTCGGAGATGTCGTCGGAGTCGTACTTGAGACCGGAATGGGTGTTCTCGAACACCTCGGCGGGCAGCTGGTTGGCCGGAACCGAGAACGCGGCGACATAGCCGACGCGCAGCGCCTTGCTCGCCTCCTGCGCCGAGTACTCCAGATCCTGCGGATAGTGGTTGCGCCCGTCGATGATCACCAGGTCCTTGACCCGGCCGGTGATGTAGAGGTCACCGTCATAGAACGCGCCGTAGTCGCCGGTGCGCACCCAGGTGGCGTCGTCTGCGGCGCCTTCGGCGTGCGACGGGTTGGTGCGCGACTTGAGGATGTTCTGGAAAATTTCGACAGTCTCTTCGGGCTTGCCCCAGTACCCGGTGCCCATGTTCTGGCCACTGATCCAGATCTCACCGATCTGGCCGTCGGACAGTTCGGTGGCCGACTCGTGGTCGACGATGGCGGCCCATTCCGCGAGACCGACCTTGCCTGCTGAGGCCTGCGCCACCGCCTTCGGTGAGTCGATGTCCACCTCGACGAACTTGTGCGCGTTCAGCTCATCACGGTCCACGTAGACGATCTTGGGCGCCTCGGCGGCCGGGATGGTCGACACGAACAGCGTTGCCTCCGCCAGACCGTAGGACGGCTTGATGGCCTTGGGCTGGAAGCCGTACGGGGCGAAGGCCTCGTTGAACCGGCGCACGGTCGCTGCCGAGATCGGCTCGCTGCCGTTGAGGACGGCCTTGACGTTGGACAGGTCCAACGGCGGCTCGCCGTCCTTGGGTATCCCGCGGGCCGCCGCGTGGTCGAACGCGAAGTTCGGGGCCACCGAGATGACTCCGCCGGTGTCGCTTTCTTTGCGGGCCATCTCGCGGATCCAGCGGCCGGGGCGACGTACGAATGCGGCCGGCGTCATGAACACGCAGTAATGGCCGATCATCGGCGCCACCAGCGCGGTGACCAGGCCCATGTCATGGAAGAACGGCAGCCAGGACACCCCGCGGTCGCCTTCGTCGCCTTCGAGCGCCTCGACGACCTGGACGATGTTGGTGGCCAGGTTCAGATGCGTGATCTGCACACCGGTGGGGATGCGGGTCGAACCGGAGGTGTACTGCAGGTAGGCGATCGTGTCGGGGGTGACATCGATCGGTTCCCAGGTGGCGCCGACCTCGTCGGGGACCGCATCGACTGCGATGACGCGGGGGCGGTCCTTGGCCGGACGGCTGCGGAAGAACTTCCGAACGCCCTCGGCCGCTTCGGTGGTGGTCAGGATGGCTGTCGGATGGCAATTGTCGAGCACGGCGTGCAGGCGGCCGACGTGGCCGGGCTCGGACGGATCGAACAGCGGCACGGCGATGCGGCCGGCGTAGATGGCGCCGAAGAAAGCGATGAGGTACTGCAGGTTCTGCGGGCACAGGATCGCCACGCGGTCCCCAGGCTGGGTGACCTGCTGCAACCGGGCGGCGACGGCGCGGTTACGGACGCTGAACTCGCCCCAGTTCAGGTCGAGTTCCACTCCTTCGCGCTCCGTGGAGAAGTCCAGGAAGCGGTAGGCCAGCTTGTTGCCGCGGACTTTCGCCCAACGTTCCACGTGCTGGACCAAACTCCCGTTGTCGGGGAACTTGATCTGACCGCCCTTGATGAACGGATTATGGAACGGCATATCTATCTCCTGTCAGAGCCGCACTGTCGCGAAGCCTGTTGTCGCACGTCATGCACGGTGCGCCCGCAGCCATCCGACCGACCGTGCGAACCCAAACCCCGTGCATCCTACCGGGGCCGGCGGCCAAATCTCGGGGCCGGCGGAACGCACCACCGTAGCGCCCCTACGTGCGCATGCTCTTAGTTTTCTCTTAATGTTAAGGGAACTTTGCAGTTCCAGCCAAATCCGGCGCGCGGTTATCCGTGTTTGGGATGCGGGGCGTTCTCCACGAGGTCTTTGGCCCAGTTCAGCGCCCATTGCGTGGCGGTCTGCCCGTTCTCGACCCAGAACTGCGGCGTGTTGTACAACGCATGCACCGGCCCCGCCGCGCTACCCGACAACGTCTCCAGAGTCTTGGGCAGATTGAAGATCGAGAACGCTTCCTCCGGCGCCGAACAGATCAGATCGCCGGTCCCACAGATTTCGAACGTGCGGTTGTTGAGCGCGCCGAACCCGCCCGGGCGCGGGCCCGTCATCGACAATCCCATCGCCGACAGCGTCGGCACCTCGTGCAGCGTGATCTCGGCGCCCTGGCCGACCGGATTCGGGCCCACTTCCTGACCCACACCCATCTGCCTGCGGCCGTCGGCGATCAGCGTCACCCCGAGCACCAGATCCTGATCCACCGGGCCACGGCCGTTGCCGATGTCACTGGCGACATCGCCGCCGATCACCGCACCCTGGGAGAACCCGGCGATCACATAGCTGGTCAGCGGGCACCGGTCGTTCATCTCCGCCATGGCTTTGACGGTCGCCCTGGTGCCCTCGGCGCGGCTGTCGTTGTAGGACATCTGCTTGTCGGCCGACAGCGGGTTATGGAACTGAGCGGTGTAGGGCACCGTGTACACCTGCAGGCGCTCCGACCCGAACTGCTCGACCATCGGCCTGCTGACGTTCGACATCAACGACAACGGAAACTGCGTCGGATTGAACGGATCGTCGGTCGGCGAGGACTCCCAGGTGCCGGGGATCGAGACCATCATCACGTCCGGACAACTGGCGTCCTGAAACTCCGGGCGCGGCTTACTCGGGCTCGGTCCTCCGGGCACCCCGACCGGCGGCTGGGCGCTCGGCGGGGCCGACGGGGTCTCCGGGCGGCGCATCACCACCACGACGATGGCCACCACGAGCACCACGACGAGCGCCATCGCCCCCGCGGCGATCAGGGCCAGGATGCGATGGCGCTTACGCCGCGTCTTTTTTGGCATAGATGTCTGGTGCTCCTCGGATGCGCGTGCTAGCAGAGTCGTTCGGTGGCGATGCGGATGTAGTCGGCGGTGGCGGTGTTGACCTTGTCAGTCAACGGGGCGGTGTCTCCCGACTGGGAGTCCCGCACATCGCTGCGCACCAGCGGCAGTACAAAATCCCACACCGCCTGATCATTCTGCTTGGCCGCCCGGGATTGGCAAACATAGGAGCCGATCGACAGCGCCAGCAGATCACTGGACGGCGTGATGCCTGCGGCTTTGAGCGCGTCGAGGTATGTGCGCTGTCGGCCGGTAATGACCAACTGCCCGTTGCGTCCCGACTTCGGCACCGCGACCGCCGACGCCAGATCGCCGGCCTGCGCATCCGCGTCGTTGATCTGCGAGGCCGGTAACCCGAGGGGGGCCATCATGTCGTCGCCCGCGCCGCAACCGGTGAGCAGCGACGCAGCGGACACCGCGATGACCATGGTGGCCGAGGAGACCGTGTGCTGCACGCCTCCACGGTACCGGCAACCGAAATGTGTCCAGATGCAGCAGCTTCGGGAAACTTTCCGGATGCCTACTTGATGGTGGCGACAAGCTCGCCCGACATCAGCGCGAGCTGCGGCGCCCAGCTGCCCCAGTCGTGCTGACCGGTGGTCGGGAAGTCGAAGTGTCCGTTGCGTCCGCCGACGGAACGGTAATGCGCGTAGAACGAGCGGTTACTGCCCTGGGCCTGATCGCAATAACCGATCATCGCGGCCGGGTCACTGCACGTCAGGGTGCCGGGGCTGAACACCCACAGCCGAGTGTTGTTGTCGGCCAGCAGCTGCACATGCACATCCGGGTCATGCCACTTCCAGCGACCGAACTGTGGCGGACCCCACATCTTGTTGGCGTCGGCGTTACCGTACTGCGCCAGCCCAGCGGTGATCGCGCCGTTCATCGTGGTGGCCGACGGTGTCAGGAATCCCGAGAGCGACCCGGCGAAGCGGAACCGGTCCGGGTGGAACGCGGCGAGCGTCAACGCCCCCGTGCCGCCCTGAGCCGCGCCGACGATGCCGTGCCCGCCGGGTGCCAACCCCTTGTTCGCGGCCAGCCAGTCCGGCAGCTCCGAGGACAAGAAGGTCTCCCACTGCTTGCTGCCGTCCTCTTCCCAGTTCGTGTAGAGGCTCCACGCACCGCTGGCCGGGGCGGCCACAGAGATGCCGCGGCCCGCCAGCGTGCTCATCGCGCTGCCCGCGTTGACCCAGTTACTGACGTCGGGCGCGGCGTTGAACGCGTCGAGCAGGAACACCGCGTGCGGTCCACCGGCCTGGAAGGCGACCGGGATGTCGCGGCCCATGGCCGCCGACGGCACCATCAGCTGTTCGACGCCCTCGGCGCGCGCGGGCGCGTCCGTCGTGGCCGAAACGGCCCACAGACCCGCAGCCAACACCGCCGACAGCAGCATGGCTCGCATCAGATTCAACGCACGCATCCTCGTCACCCTCTCCAGCACGCCGGAATGTGCCCCCGCACACGGAACCCGCGTTGTAGTGAACCACATCGCCACTCGGACCGGCCTCGAAAATGACTGACGGCGACGATCCGCAAGGGATCGCCGCCGTCAGCTCTACTCGATTCTGTTCGCTACCGCGCCGCTCAGGCCGTCGGGGTAGCACCCAGCACGCGCTGCAGGTCAGGCTTCATCGCCTGCAGCTGCTGGCCCCAGTAGGCCCAGTTGTGCGTGCCGCTCTGCGGGAAGTTGAACACCGCGTTCCTGCCGCCGGCCTCGATGTACTTCTCCTGGAAGGTCGAGTTCGTCCGGCACACGAAGCCCTCGAGGAACTTCGCAGGCATGTCGGCGCCACCCAGCTCGCCAGGCTTGCCGTTACCGCAGTACACCCAGAGGCGGATGCCGCTGTTCGCCAACGCGGCGACGTTCACCGTCGGGTCATTGGCCTTCCACGCCGGGTCATCCGACTTGCCCCACATGTCTTCGGCCTTGTAGCCGCCGGCGTCACCCATCGAGACACCGATCAGCGTCGGCCACCAACCCTCGGACGGGTTCAGCGTGCCCGACAGGGAACCGGCGTAGATGAACTGGTTCGGGTGGCGTAGCGCCAGCATCATCGCCGACGAACCGGCCATCGACAGACCGACGACGGCACTGCCGGTCGGCTTGACGTCGCGGTTGGCCGCCAGCCACGCGGGCAGCTCCTGGGTCAGGAAGGTCTCCCACTTGTAGGTCTTGCAGCCGCCGTCCTTGCTGCCACACGCCGGCTTGTACCAGTCGGCGTAGAAGCTGGACTGACCACCGACGGGCATTACGACCGAGAGGCCGGAATCCAGGAACCACTCGAACGTGGGGAGCTCGATGTCCCACCCGCTCTGATCCTCGCGTGCGCGCATACCGTCAAGCAGGTACAGCGCGGGAGAACCCGGCCCACCGCTCTGGAACTGCACCCGAATATCCCGTCCCATTCCCGCTGACGGAACTTCGAGGTACTCGACCGGCAAGCCGGGCCGAGAGTAGGCCCCAGCGGTCGCCGAGCCGCCTACGACGCCTACCAGGCCGGGTAGCAGGGCCGCGACCGCGACCGCAACCGTCAGCCGGCGCGACAGGGCTGTCGCAGCGCCGCGCATCTTCCCAACGAACTTCATACCGCTCCCTATCTCACTCTCATGTGTCGTATGCCACACGTCGACTCGGCCGACGTAAGCGGCTCACGTGCCCGTGTAGTCAACCACACGTCCGCGTGATTCTTATTTCCAGCAGTTGTCCTCCCTGGTCGCCTCTCAGCAGTCGAGTGTGGCGATCAGATCAGGTTTGGGGGCCGGCGACAGCCGGCCTGAACAGGGGCACGCATATTGGCTGCCGGTGGATACCGAAACCTCGCGTCACTGCCATCAGTTCCGGCGTAGACGTCCTGAAAGTCCTTGTCGCTCTTGGCGACCAGAGTCGCCGGCTGACGGACGCCCGACGCCGGGACCCGGGTCGGCAATGTCGGCTTCACGAAATTAGACGTCAGGTGCACGTTGAGGAGAACGTCCGAGCGCGGGGTCGCCACCGTCAGCATGGGCAACGTCACAGTCACCGTGGTCAACATCGGCTGCTCGTACCGTCCATTCGTTTGTCCATCACACCTGCTTCGTCTGGGTATCGACCGAACCCGTCCGGGCGTTACGCAACTACGGTCCGGTCGCAGGAAGCCCCGTGTAAGGGGGCTCCTTCGGAGGCGGAACCTCCAGCCCACACCGGTCCAATTCGTAGCGCGGCACCCGGTTGATCCGGTATTTGGTGAACTCGTAGGAGTGCACCAGGTTCGACAGGAACCGCCGCGGCCCCATCGGACCTCGCACCGAGTTGAGCAGCGCATCGGTCGCGGGGCACTTCAGCGCCGCCTCGGCTTGAGCAATCCAGTCCTCATCCAGATACGGAGGAATGAACTCCCGGGTCTTGAGGAATGGTCCCTCCGCCACCGCCCAGTCCGGGAACAGGTTCTTGTCGTGACCGATGCGGCCGTCGGTCAACCGTTCGGTGTGGGCGGCCAGCGGATTCGCCAATCCGATCTGATCGATGACCCGCACATCCAGCCCGACATTCATCCCCAGCATGCCCATGTTGGTGAAAAACACGGTGTGCGGGGGATTCCAGTTCCTCTTCTCTTCCGGTGAGAGATCCGGAGGAGGCGGGATGGCGGGCACCACTTCCCAGCGATCGTAATTGCCCGCCGGCAGCAGCAACGCGCCGTCGGGGGTGTTGTTGAGTGCGGTCAGCACCGCGCGCATACGCGGATAGTCCAGGTAGTCCGCCGCGGTGAGCGGATGTGCGTGACCGGTGGCCTGTGAGTAGAAGCGACGTTCGTCGACGATCCCGGAGTAGGTGACCCGGGTGGCGTCATAACCCAGTCCCGGCGAATTCGCCGCCCAGATCGACCAACCCACCACCGCGGCCCACAGCACGCTGGTGGCCGCGGCCAGCAGATACCCCGTCTCCCTGGTGAACTTGGTCCCGTCCGGCAACACCACCGGAATCACCGCGACCGGCGCCAACATGCAGAATATCGGTGTCAACAGCACGCGGCCGTGCATGAAGTCCCCGCCCTGGCGGATCCAGTACACCGCCTGCACCAGACCGCTGAGGACCATGAAAACCGCTACGGCAGTGGGGCTCTGAACGGTCCGCGCCAACCAGCCGTATCCGCGCGGCACCTGTCGCCTGATCCACCATGGCCGGGTCCTGGTGGCCATCAACACCACACCGAGGGCCACCAGCAGCAGCGCAGGCACCCACAACAGGTAGGGCCCGTTGAAGTTCGTCAGGTAGACGAAACCCTGCGCCCACTTCGACCCCGAAGCGTCCTTGGCCACCGCCGTGCCCGGCACGATCAAGCCGTAGTAACCCATCCGGAAGATCTCGTAGCCGACGGGCAGCAGGCCACCGGCGACCACGATCAGCGTCCGGCGCCGCCAACCCCGCGCCGCCACCAGCATCATGATCAGCGCGCCCCCGCCGATCAGTGCCAGTTCCGGCCGGACGAGCACGCTCAGGCCGGCCACAGCCGCCAGCACCGCCTCGAAGAACCGGCCGGGAATGTTGTGCGCCGGTTGAGCGGGCGCGGCACCCCGCGGGTGCGCGGGATATGCCCGCAGCGCCTGCGACCAGCACACCAGCATCCACCACAGCAGGCCGAGATAGGCCAGCACCAAACCGTTTTCAAGACCGGAGGTGGCGAAGTCCCGCGCCGGGGGCAACGCGATGTACACCAGCGCCCCGGCGGGTAGCAGCAGCGCGCGACGGCCCTGCAGGCTCGGCGCGTACAACCGTCCGGCACCCAGCATCACCAGCACCACACCGAGCAGGCTCAGCGCAAGCGCCAACACCAGCACCACGTACTCCAACCGGACCGAGCCACCGATCCAGGCTCCGAACGTCACCAGATACGTCCACACCGTCGAGGTGTTGGCCTCCACCCGTTCGCCGGCGTTGAAGACCGGCCCGTTGCCCGCCAACAGATTCCGCACCGTGCGCAGCACGATCAGGCCGTCGTCGGCGATCCAGCGGCGCTGCCAGGCACCCCAGCTGAACAACCCGGTGACCACCAGCACGCTGACCCACAGGCTGATTCGTACCGAGATGTCGTAAGGGAACGCCGGCCACCGGGCCAGGCGTTCGGTCATGCCACGAATACCTACCCGGTCAACTGAAAGCGATGGCCACACCGATGGTTCCGATCCACGCCACGAACAGAACCTGCAGAACCCGGTCTTTCAGCGCAATCTCCTCAGGCTCGCCGGCGATGCCGCCGTCGATGTCGACTGCGTACCGCAGGATGGCGATGGTGAACGGAACCATCGTGATGGCGTACCACGACGCATCCTGGCCGTCGAGGCCCATGGGATCGCCTGCACGGTCGCGCCCGAAGGCCCACAATCCGTAGCAGACCACCATGGTGGTGGCCGAGAGTGTCCAGACGAACCGCAGGTAGCTGCTGGTGTAGCGCTCCAACGACTTGCGGATCTTGGCCCCGGTGCGTTCGGCCAACTGCAGTTCCGCGTAGCGCTTGCCCGCCGCCATGAACAGCGATCCGAATGCCATCACCAGCAGGAACCACTGCGACAGCGGGATCTCGGCGGCCACACCGCCTGCGATCGCGCGAAGCAGAAAGCCCGATGACACGATGCAGATGTCGAGCACCGCTTGATGTTTGAGGCCGAAGCAGTAGGCCAGCTGGATGACCAGGTAGACCGCCATCACGAACGCCAGGTTGGGCGTCAGCAGCCACGAGATGATCAGCGAGGCCGCACCGAGGACCACGGCCAGCACGTAGGCCAGCCATTCGGGCACCACACCGGCGGCGATCGGGCGGAACCGTTTGGTCGGATGGGCGCGGTCGGCCTCGACATCGCGGGCGTCGTTGATGAGATAGATCGACGATGCGGCCAGGCAGAACACCACGAACGCGATCGAGACCTTGTAAACGAGATCGGCATAGTCGTACTGGATGCCGCCGCCGAGGGCGGCCAGCGGCGCGGCCAGCACCAGCAGGTTCTTCACCCATTGCCGCGGGCGTATCGCCTTGATGAGTCCGGTCGCCAGATTCTTCGGCGGACCGGCCGTCGGCTGCGCCGCCTCACTCATGTGGGTTGTGCTCATCGTTCTTCCGCTCCGTCGCAACCCGCTCACCGATGCTCATCAGTCTCCTTCGGCCCGGCACCCACAGAATCCGAGATCCTACCGACCACGTTTCCCACCAGGGCCCCGACAACCACTCCGGTGAGCACGTCACTGGGATAGTGCACACCGAGCACCAGGCGGGACAACACCATCGGCGGTACCAGCAGCGCGGGCAGCGGCTGCCCGGTGGCCTTGGCCAGCAGCACGGCGGCGGCGGTCGTCGAGGTGGCGTGCGCGGAGGGGAAGCTGAGCCGGCTGGGCGTCCCGACATTGACGGCGATGTCGGGGTGATGCGGCCGCTTCCGGCGCACCACCCGCTTGATCACCACCGCGGCAGCATGTGCCACGAAGGCACCGACGCCGACCGCGATCCAGGACCTGCGGCGGGCCGGGGAAACCAGCGCGCCTGCCGCGGCCACGCCGACCCAGCCCAAACTGTGCTCGCCGAAGTGCGACAGGGCACGTGCGCCGTCCAGGACACCAGGCCGTCCGGCCAGCGCCGCCTGCACGGCAACCAACACGGCGTCCTCGCCGCGTGGGGCATCGGTCATGGCCGGACTTTCTCCCCAGCCTCGACGGGCAGCACCGTCTCCCACTTCTGGGTGCTGGTCAGGGTGGGTAACGCCTGGCGGTAGACCTTGCGCATGCGCTTGAAACGACGGGTTACCTGTATCTGCCTACGAGTCGAAGCCCAAAGCAAGCCAAACATTTTGGCGCGGTCACGCTGGCGGTAGACCACACCCCGGCCATCGGCGGTGGTGACGGTGACACCGTCGACCATGCACAGTGAGAACCACCGGGCATCCTGGGTGGCCACGTTGATCTGTGGCCGTACGTGGGTCGACGGGTCCTCCTTCTTCAGCTGGTGAACAACTCCCCGGCTGAGCCGGAACGCGATGGCAGGCAACGACGTCGGGATCTTCACCTTTTTGCGTCGCTTGTCCGACGCTGCAGGTAGCGCGGTGGCCCCGGCAAGGACCACGGCATCGGGGAACTCCCCGCGCAGTTTGCGCACCTCCGGCAGGGCGGACTCGAGGATCGAGAAGATGTGTTCGGGCCCGGCCAGGAAGTCATCGATCGCCTTGTTCTGGATGGCGACTGTCGAATACTCCAGGCAGAGCAGGTGTTTCAGGGTCGCCTTCATATGGCTGGCGACCAGGCCGCTGATCGCGCCGTCCCAGTGCAAGGCCGCGACCACCAACCGGTTGCGCAGGTGGAAGTACGCCTGCCAGTCGATCGCGTCGTCCTTGTCGCTCCAGGCCATATGCCAGATCGCGGTCCCCGGCAGGGTCACCGTGCCGTAACCGTGCTCCCCGGCGCGCAGCCCGTACTCAGAGTCGTCCCACTTGATGAACAGCGGCAGCGGCTGACCGAGTTCCTCGGCGACCTGGCGCGGGATCATGCATGTCCACCAGCCGTTGAAGTCGACGTCGATGCGGCGGTGCAGCATCTTGCTGCGCTCGTTGTCGTCGTTCAGCGGGAACTTGGCGAAGTCGTGGTCGTATTCGGTGTTCGGCGCGCCCGTCCACATGAAGTTCTGCCGGTCCACGACCTCACCCATGACGTGCAGGTGCGACGGCTCCTGCAGGTTGAGCATCTGGCCGCCGACCAGGATCGGCTCCTTGGCGAACCGGTTCATCGCCAGCGCCCGCAGGATCGAATCCTGTTCGATGCGGATGTCGTCGTCCATGAACAGGATCTGCTCACAGTCGGTGTTCTTCAGAGCCTCGTACATGACCCGGCTGTATCCACCCGAGCCACCCAGGTTCGGCTGGTCGTGCACCGAGAGACGGTCGCCGAGTGCGGCGGCTGCCGCCGCGAATCCGGGATGGTCCTTGACCTTCTTGGTGCCCTGATCCGGCACGATGACAGCGCTGATCACCTCGTCCACCAGGGGATCGGCGGTGAGCGCAGCCAGCGCGTTGACGCAGTCCGCGGGCCGGTTGAAGGTCGGGATTCCGATGGCGACGTTGGCCCGGCCCGGCGCGGGCGTCGGGGCGTACCAGCCGGCGCTGTGCACCCGCACCGCGGTATCGGTGGTGATGTCGAACCAGATCCAGCCGCCGTCCTCGAACGGGGTCAGGTCGATCTCGAATTCCACCGCGGCGCGAGGGCTGCCATCAGGCCCTGTGGCAGTTTCGCCGGTCTCGCTGGAGACCGGGGCGCCGCCGACGGTGATGCGGGCGCCGGTGGCCTTGGTGCGATAGACATCCACGCGTGCGGTGCCGGTCAGCTCCACCCGGAGCACGACCGTCTCCAGGGTCGACCAGCGTCGCCAGTAGCTGGCCGGGAAGGCGTTGAAGTAGGTGGCGAATGACACCCCCGACTCGGCCCCGATCTCGAGTGTGGTCCGACTCGGTGCGTGCGCCCGCCGGGAATTCGTGCTCGATTCCTCGAGATAGAGCTTGCGCACGTCGTACGGCTCACCCGGTCGCGGCAGGATGACCCTGGCCAGCAGGCTGACCGCCCTGGATTCTCCGGTGTCCAGCGCGCCGGACGGGATGTCGCTCATGCTTTGCTGCTTTCGTCATCGGTCACCAACGGCGCACCCGCGCTCAGGTGCGGTACCAGCGTGTTGTCATACATGTTCAATGCGCTGGCGATGGCCATGTGCATGTCGAGGTATTGATAGGTGCCCAGCCGGCCACCGAAAAGCACCTTTGCCGAGGCGGTTTCGGCCTTGGCTCGCGCACGGTAGGCCGCGAGCAGGCCGCGATCGGCCTCGGTGTTGATCGGGTAGTACGGCTCGTCGGAGTCCTCTGCGAAGCGCGAATACTCGCGCATGATCACGGTCTTGTCGTTCGGGTATTCCCGCTCTGGGTGGAAGTGCCGGAACTCGTGGATGCGGGTGTACGGCACGTCCGCGTCGTTGTAGTTCATCACCGGTGTGCCCTGAAAATCTCCGGTGTCGAGCACCTCCAGCTCGAAATCCAGTGTGCGCCAGCCGAGCCGGCCCTCCGAATAGTCGAAGTAGCGGTCCAGCGGACCGGTGTACACGACTGGGGCGTCGGGACTCCCGGCGCGCAACTCGTCGCGGACGTCGAACCAGTCGGTGTCCAGCCGCACCTCGATGCGGTCGTCGGCGGCCATGTTCTGCAGCCACGCCGTGTACCCGTCGACGGGCAGACCCTCGTAGGTGTCGTTGAAGTAGCGGTTGTCGAACGTGTAGCGCACCGGCAGGCGGGTGATGTTGGATGCAGGCAGCTCTTTGGGATCGGTCTGCCACTGCTTGGCGGTGTAGTGCTTCATGAACGCTTCGTAGAGCGGCCTGCCGATCAGCGAGATCGCCTTCTCTTCGAAGTTCTGCGCGTCGGCGCTTTTGATCTCGGCTGCCTGCTCCTTGATCAGCGCGCGCGCCTCATCGGGACTGAAGTACCTGCCGAAGAACTGCGACACCAGGCCCAGGCCCATCGGGAACTGATAGGCCTGCCCGTCGTGCAGCGCAAAGACCCGGTGCTGATAGCCGGTGAACTCGGTGAACTGACGCACGTAGTCCCACACCCGCTTGTTCGAGGTGTGGAACAGGTGTGCGCCGTACTTGTGCACTTCGATACCTGTGTGCGGTTCGGCTTCGGAGTACGCGTTGCCGCCGATGTGCGGGCGGCGGTCGACAACGAGTACGCGCTTGTCGAGCTGCGTCGCCACACGCTCGGCGATCGTCAGACCGAAGAATCCGGAGCCAACAACAAGGAGGTCATAACGAGCGGTCATCGGCAGCCAGGGTATCCGACCATCCCGCAGTCCCCCGAATGCGATAGCGCCCGCAGGTCGCAATTCGCTCACGATTCAATATCGTCACTCTAGACCCACTAGTCACAGCAGTACCATCGATCACGTTGGCATTCATGGGCTACACACGATCCCGCCAGGGTCGGCGACCGCCGCATAGCCACCCAGACGCACAACCCAAAGCAGTTCATACGCAGTCCATATATTGAGGAGACTTCCGTGCCGAACCGACGTCGACGCAAGTGCTCGACAGCCATGCGCACAGTCGCCGCAGTGGCAGTCGCAAGTCCAGTCGCATTAGTGGCAGTAACCCAGCTTTCACCCGCGCCCCAGGAACGTGAATTCACCCAGGCAGCACTGGTCACCGATCTGCCGGGGGAACTGATGTCCGCGCTCTCCCAGGGGCTGTCCCAGTTCGGCATCAACCTGCCGCCGATGCCCACCGGCCTGCTCACGGGTTCGGGCACAACGCCATCGCTGGCCTCGCCGAGCCTGACCTCGCCGGGTCTCGGCTCACCGGGATTGACTTCGCCAGGCCTGACGTCCCCTGGATTGACCTCGCCCGGCCTCACCGCGCCCGGCTTGACCGACCCCGGGCTCACCAACCCGGCGCTGACCAGCCCCGAGGGCCTCACCTCCCCGGGTCTGACCTCGCCGGGCCTGACTGCGCCGGGCGGTGCCCCCGGTGCCGCGACGCCGTCGCTCACGGATCCGGGCCTGACCAACCCGTCGCTCACCAACCCGTCGCTGACCAACCCGGCAGGCGCCGCTCCCGGCGGCCTTACCGCTCCGGGCACGACCCCTGACCTCGGGGCCACCGGGTTGACCACGCCGGGTCTGACGACGCCGTCCATCGGGGGAGATCCGTCACTGACACAGATCTCCAACACGACCGGCCTTCCCGCTCCGGGCGAGGTGCCGATCTCGGCTCCACTCGGCGCCGATCCCAGCCTGGGCACCTACCCCATCCTGGGCGACCCGTCGCTCGGCGCGATGCCTGCTGCGACCGGCGGCGGCGGTGGCGGCGGCGGGCTGTTCGGCGATCTGTCCAGCGCCGCCCAGCAGCTCGGTGCCGGACAGGCCATCGATCTGCTCAAGGGCATGGTCATGCCGGCGATCACCGGAGCCATGCAACAGGGCGTACCGGCAGCGGCTCCGCCCGTGCCGGCACCGGCCCCGTAGTCCAACCGCGAAACGGCACCGCAGAAGCAATCCGTGCTCTGCGGTGCCGTTGCGGTTTTTCGGCTTGTCACAACAGCGCGTGTCGAATCATTGGTAACAACAGACTCATACGTAACATCAGTCCGTGCTGTCCCGCCGCCCCGCGCCGTCAATTCTGTTCACCGCGCTCGCGGCGACGGTGGTCATCCTGCCGTGGGCCATCGGCGGCGTCCCCGGCAGCGAAGACACAGACCACCCCGGAGCTGCGCCGGCGCTGACCCAGCAACCGTTGAACAATCTCGCCGGCGGCGAGAACATTCGCGAGGTCCACCAGGACACCCCGTTTTCGATGGTCGCACTGACGTCGCAAGACCTCGATGGCACGACAGCCCGGGTGCGTGCCCGCAAGTCCGACGGTTCGTGGGGCCCCTGGTACGAGGCGGAAAAACTCGACGGCGTCGGCGCCGATACAGCCGGCCCGAGCGGCACCGAGCCGATATTCGTCGGGCGTACCAATACCGTGCAGATCGCCGTGTCCCGCCCGGCCGACGCGACCCCCACCGGCGCAGGCGCACCGGCGCCTGCCGCCAAACCAGCGCTCGGCTATCAGCCGGCCAGCGTCGAGGCACCCTTCGCCCAGAACATCAACGCGGTGCTGATCAGCCCGCCACAGGCGCCGGCCGACATCGGACCGCTGCCCACCGCGGTCACCGCCCCCGGCGTCCCGCCCCACATCATCTCCCGCGCCCAGTGGGGCGCCGACGAGTCGATGCGGTGTGGAAACACGGTGTACGACAAGGGCATACGTGCCGGCATCGTGCACCATACGGCCGGCAGCAACGACTACGCGCCCGAGGATTCCGCCGGGATCATCCGGTCGATCTACGAGTACCACACCAGAACCCTCGGCTGGTGCGACATCGCCTACAACGCCATGGTCGACAAGTACGGCCAGGTATTCGAGGGCCGGGCGGGCGGCGTCGACAAGCCGGTGGAGGGATCCCACACCGGCGGGTTCAATCACGACACCTGGGGTGTGGCGATGCTGGGCGACTTCGACGTCGTGCCGCCGACCCCGATCCAGCTGCGCACCACCGCCCGCCTGCTGGGCTGGAGACTCGGACTCGACCACATCGACCCGCACGGGACCACGGTGCTCACCTCTGCCGGGGGCTCTTTCACGCACTTCCCGCGCGGCGCCACCCCGACCCTGCCGACCATCTTCACCCACCGCGATGTCGGCATCACCGACTGCCCGGGCAACGCGGCCTACGCCGAGATGGGCCGCATCCGCGACATCGCCGCGCGCTTCAACATGCCGCCCGGCCCGGAGGAGCTCGCCGAGCAGATGCGCGGTGGCGCGATCTACAACCGCTGGCAGGCGATGGGCGCCGAAAAGGGTCCCCTGGGCAACCCGACGTCCCCCGAGGCCGCCGCCCAGGGCGGAGCCCGGTACGCGACGTTCGAAAGGGGCGCGCTCTACTGGTCACCGGCCAGCGGTGCCGAGCCCGTCACGGGCGCGATCTATGAGGCCTGGGGCAGCCTGGGCTTCGAACGCGGCGTGCTCGGCCTGCCGACCAGCGGCGAGATTCAAGAGCCACTGTGGATTGTGCAGAACTTCCAGCACGGCACGTTGAACTTCGACCGGGAGAAGGGCACGGTGACCCGGGTCATCGACGGTGTCCCGTTGGAGTTGCCGCCGCCCTCACCGGACGACCAGCCGGTTCAGCTGGAGCGCTTCACGCCGATCGGCGCCTGAGACGCTCAGGACCACCAGCGCTCCAGTACCCGTGCCACGCCGTCGTCGGCGTTGGTGACCGTGACCTCGTCGGCAGCATCCATCGCGTACTGATGCGCATTGCCCATCGCCACACCGCGCCCGGCCCAACTCAGCATCGGCACGTCGTTGGGCATGTCACCGAACGTGACGACGTCGGCGGCCGACAGCCCCAGCGGTCGGGCCAGTTCCTCCACCCCGGTGGCCTTGCTGATGCCCAACGGCACCACCTCGATCAGGCCGTTGTTCGTCGAGAACGTGATATCGCCCTGCAGCCCGATGTGTTTGATCAGCTCGGCAGCCATATCCGAGCTGCGGGCGCCTGCCTTGCGGATCAGCAGTTTCACCGCGGGCGCACTGAGCAGGTCCTCGACCGACACCTCGGTGTTGTCCGGATTGAGCCACGCGTGCTCGTAACCCGGTGAGCTGACGAACTGCGGGGTGGCCGCGTCATGCGCGGAGTTGCCGACCCGCTCCACCGCCAGGCCCGCACCCGGGATCACCCGGGTGGCGATCTCGGCCAGCTCACCGAGGTCGTCTACCGAGAGCGTGTGGGCCGAGACGACCCGGTCGGTTTCCGGGTCATAGATGACTGCGCCGTTGGCGCACACCGCCATCGGCGCGAAGCCGAGACCGTCGACCACGGGTTGTATCCATCGCGGGGGTCGGCCGGTGGCCAGGACGAACGTCGTGCCCGCCGCCACCGCCGCCGCCACCGCGGCACGGGTGCGCGGCGTCACCAGCTCGTTCTCGTCGAGCAGGGTGCCGTCGACATCGGTGGCGATCAGCCCCGGCCGGGTCTGCGCGCTCACCGGCGGTGATTCGCTTGGCGCTCGGCACGCTTGCGGGCCCGCTCGGCCAATTCCGCTTCGTCCAGTTTCCTGGCCTCGGCCGGCGTGGGCGCGCTGCCCCCGAGCCGCCGGGGCACCCAGTACTGCCCGGGCGGAGCCGGGTAATCGGACTGCGCCTCATCCAGCAGGGCCGACATCGAATCACGCAGGACCCCGTCGAGTTCGGTGAACGAACCGGACGGCCTGATCGGTGTACCCACCACGACATTTATCGGAATCTTATTACGCCCCAATGCTTTCGGATGATCCTTGGTCCAAATACGATGTGCGCCCCAGACAATCAGCGGGATGATCGGGACATCTGCGGCAAGCGCCATCCGGGCCGCACCGGTCTTGAACTCCTTCAGTTCGAAACTGCGACTGATGGTGGCTTCGGGATAGACACCGACCAGCTCACCTGCCCGCAGCGCCGCGACGGCCTCCGAATACGCGCCGGCACCGGCTCCCCGGTCCACCGGAATCGTCCCGGTGTGTTTGATGAGAAAGCCGACGACGGACACCTGCTCCATCTCGGCCTTGATCATGAACCGCATCCGCCGATGACGTGCGGTGGCGGCCAGCCCGGCAGGCAGGAAGTCGACGTAGCTGGTGTGGTTGATCGCGACGACCGCGCCACCCGTTGCCGGGATGTTGTCCAAGCCGCTGAACGTGATCCGGGTTCCGGTCGCCCGGACCCCGAGGCGGGAGGCAATCTCCAGACTGCGGAAAACCGGTTCCATCTGTCGGCTACCCCGGGGCCTCAGTCGTCCCGGCCGCACGTTTGGCCGCCTTTGCGGCGGCCTCCTCGGCGTCCATCCGGTTGGCCTCGGCCAGCGACGGCGCCCCGCCGCCGAGCCGGTGCGGCACCCAGAACTCACCCGCCGGGTACGGCCCGTAGGCATCCTGCACCTGCTCGAGCAGGTGCTGCATACGCGAGTGCAGCAGCGCCGTCAGTTCGACCGCGGGCAGCGTCGGTGCGATCGGCTCACCGACGGCCACCGTGATCGGGACCTTGGGCCGGTACAGATTCTTCGGGTGTCCCTTGGTCCAGATCCGCTGTGCTCCCCACACGATGTGCGGGACGATCGGCACGCCCGCAGCGATCGCCATCCGTGCGGCACCGGACTTGAACTCCTTGATCTCGAAGCTGCGGCTGATGGTGGCCTCCGGGTAGACACCGACCAGCTCACCGGCCCTGAGGTAGTCGCAGGCCTGGTCGTAGGAGGCCGCGCCACTGTCGCGGTCCACCTCGATGTGCCGAAGACTGCGCATGACGGGTCCGGTGATCTTGTGGTCGAAGACCTCTCGCTTCGCCATGAACCGCACTTTGCGACCGTGCTTCTGCCGGTAGGCGGGCAGCCCGGCGAAGGTGAAGTCGAAGTAGCTGGTGTGGTTGATGGCAACCACCGCGCCACCCGTGACGGGAAGGTTCTCCACACCGGTCACGGTGAACTTCAAACCCTGCAGCCGCCAGGCGAGTCGGGCCAGCTGAATGACAGTCCCATACACCGGTTCCACAGCCGCCAGCGTAGTGCGCGCGGGGACCGTTCCGTACCCACCTCACTGCAGCCGGGGCCCTGACGTGGCGCGCTTCGGCGTTGCGGGCAACTCCCGCTAGGCTGATCGGGCGTCAATTGTTCCAAGCGAAAGGCTGTTTGTGCAGGTCACCAGTGTCGGACACGCGGGCTTCCGGATCGATACCAGGGCCGGAAGCATCCTGTGCGACCCCTGGGTCAACCCGGCGTACTTTGCTTCCTGGTTCCCGTTCCCGGACAACAGCGCCCTCGACTGGGACACGCTCGGAAACGTCGATTACCTCTATGTCTCCCATCTGCACAAGGACCACTTCGACCCGGAGAACCTGCGCCGCCACGTCAACAAGGACGCGACGGTGCTGCTTCCGGACTTCCCCGTCCCGGACCTGCGGCGTGAACTCGAGCGGCTGGGTTTTCACCGATTCTTCGAGACCACCGACTCGGTGAAGCACACCGTCAGCGGGCCCAAGGGCGACCTGGACGTGATGATCATCGCGCTGCGGGCGCCTGCCGACGGCCCGATCGGTGACTCCGGCCTGGTGGTTTCGGACAGCGTCACCACCGTTTTCAATATGAACGACGCGCGTCCGGTCGATCTTGATGTGCTGCACGCCGACTTCGGTCAGGTGGACGTGCACATGCTCCAGTACTCCGGAGCGATCTGGTACCCGATGGTCTACGACATGCCTGTGCGGGCCAAGGAAGCATTCGGCACCCAGAAGCGGCAGCGGCAGATGGACCGGTGCCGGCAGTACATCTCGCAGGTCGCGGCGACCTGGGTGGTGCCGTCGGCGGGCCCGCCGTGCTTCCTGGACCCGGAGTTGCGCGATCTCAACGACGATCACGGCGACCCGGCCAACATCTTTCCCGACCAGGCGGTGTTCCTGGAGCAGATGCGCACGCACGGCCACCACGGCGGCCTGCTGATGGTGCCCGGCACCACCGCGGATTTCACCGGCTCACAACTGAACTCGCTGACCCATCCGATCGACGACCCCGAGGCGGTGTTCACCACCGGCAAGGCCGCCTACATCGAGGACTACGCCCAGCGGATGGCCCCGGTACTGGCCGCGGAGAAGGCGCGCTGGGCCCCGGCGGCCGGTGAACCGCTGTTGGAGCCACTGCGCGCGCTGTTCGAGCCGATCATGCTGGCCAGCGACCAGATCTGCGACGGCATCGGCTACCCCGTGGAATTGCGCCTCGGGCCGGAAACAGTGGTGCTGGACTTCCCGAAACGGACTGTGCGGGAAGCCATCGCCGACGAGAAGTTCCGGTACGGCTTCGAAATCGCACCCGAGCTGGTGCGCACCGTGGTGCGCGACAACGAGCCGGACTGGGTCAACACCATCTTCCTGTCCACCCGGTTCCGGGCGTGGCGCGTCGGCGGCTACAACGAGTATCTGTACACCTTCTTCAAGTGCCTGACCGACGAGCGAATCGCCTACGCCGACGGCTGGTTCGCCGAAGCGCACGACGACACCGCGTCGATCACGCTGGACGGCTGGGAGATTCAGCGACGTTGCCCGCACCTCAAAGCCGATCTGTCGAAGTTCGGCGTGGTGGACGGGAACACGCTGACCTGCAACCTGCACGGCTGGCAGTGGAACCTGGAGAACGGGCGGTGCCTGACCAGCAAGGGGCACGAGCTACGGAGCGCGCGGTCTGCGGACGCGAGGAGCACAGAGAGCAGATGAGTGCACCACACCAGCACTACGACGACGGACTGATCCAGCTGGATCAGCACGCGATCACCTTGCGCCGCTATCACTTTCCGTCCGGCACCTCGAAGGTCATCCCGCTGCGCGACGTCCGCGGGTATACCGCGACATCGCTGAACCTCCTGCACCGGTTCCGGATCTGGGGCAGCTCGGACCTGCGCCGCTGGCTGCCACTCGACGTCAGCCGACCGTTCCGGTCGACACTGGTGACCCTCGATGTGGCGGGCACCCGCTGGCGGCCGGCTTTCACCCCGGTCCGCCCGGACGAGTTCGTCACCCAGCTCGACGCGCTGCTGGAGCGCTAACGGGTCGAAACCACCTGTCGCAGTTCAGAAGCCGAGCTCTCCGCACTGTCATAGACGCGGACGATGGCTTCGTCGCCCGGTTTGAGATAGGTCGATTCCCCCAGTGGGGTGTACCGCGTGGCGCCGATACCGATCAACACGTTCTCCGGGTGCCCGCTGGCCACCATCAAGGCGCCGACGTCCTCCAGCGGGGTGTCCTGCGCACCCTTCTGATTGGCCAGCCGCTCGACGATCCAGTCCAGCAGCACCTCGCCGTAGTAGGAGTAACCCACCAGCGGGGAGTCCACCCCGTACGCGTGCTGCTCCCCGTCACCGTCGCGCAGGTAGCACACCAACCGCATGGTCGCGGTGGGGCCGTCCGGGGTCAGATCACTGATTTCGAAGAACTGCGGTGCCACCCCCTTCGAGGCCGGCCCCCAGTTCTTCTTGTGACTGATCTTGGGTGCGCCCGGCCGACGGATCGAGCAGTCGTTGAAGGCGCCGAGCGCGAAGGGCTCAAGGCTGGCCACGGTGTCTCCGCGCCACGTCACGCGACAGGCGATCCCCACCTCGGGCTCGATCTGCAGGTTCAGCGGGCCGTCGTCTTCGGCAGGTAGCACGACGCTGTCGTGGGACAGCGGGAATTCGCCGAGGAAGTCGTCGCGCCCGGGCGCGTACCACGGGAAGATTCCCTTGGGCGCATAGCCTTCCGTCACCACCTTGACGAAATCGCCTGCCTCGCCTGCCTGTTCAAGATGGCCAGCGAAGTTTCCCGCCACTCCGAACCCGAACCAGTTCTGCAGCTCCGCAAGGTCGATATCGATCATGGCTCAAGCACTTCCGTTCTGACGAAGGGAACCAGCGCTGCGGGGACCCGCACGCTGCCGTCGGGTTGCTGATGGTTTTCCAGAATCGCCACCAACCAACGCGTGGTGGCCAGCGTCCCGTTCAACGTCGCCGCAATCTGCGGCTTACCGTTCTCGTCGCGGTAGCGCGTCGCCAACCGCCGGGCCTGGAACGTCGTGCAATTCGAGGTCGAGGTGAGTTCACGGTAGGTCTGCTGCGTCGGAACCCAGGCCTCGCAGTCGAATTTGCGTGCCGCCGAGGAGCCCAGATCGCCTGCGGCGACGTCGATCACCCGGTAGGGAACCTCGATGGCGGCGAGCATCTCCTGCTGCCAGTCCAGCAACCGCCGGTGCTCCGCCTCGGCTTCTTCGGGCTTGCAGTAGACGAACCCTTCGACTTTGTCGAACTGGTGCACCCGGATGATGCCGCGGGTGTCCTTGCCGTAGCTGCCCGCCTCCCGGCGAAAGCACGACGACCAGCCGGCATAACGTCGTGGACCGGCGGACAGATCGATGATTTCGTCAGCGTGATACCCGGCCATCGGCACTTCCGAGGTGCCGACCAGATAGAGATCGTCGGCTTCCAGCCGGTACACCTCATCGGCGTGGGCACCGAGAAATCCGGTGCCCGCCATGACTTCCGGACGCACCAGCACCGGCGGGATCATCATGGTGAAGCCGTTCTGCACGGCAAGCTGGGTGGCCAACTGCAGCAACCCCAGTTGCAGCAACGCACCGTTGCCGGTCAGGAAGTAGAAGCGTGAGCCGGAGACCTTGGCTCCGCGCTCCATGTCGATCAGCCCGAGCGCCTCGCCCAGCTCGAGGTGATCCTTGGGATTCTCGATGGCCCTCGGCTCGCCCACGGTGTCGAGCAGGACGAAGTCGTCCTCACCACCTGAAGGCACCCCGTCGATGATCACATTGCCGATGGCCAGGTGCGCGGCGGTGAAGGCCTTGCCCGCCTCGACCTGTGCGACTTCGGCGGCCTTGACCTGTTCGGCCAGATCCTTGGCCTGTTGCAGCAGCGCGGGTCGCTCGTCCGGGGAGGCCTGACCCACCCGCTTGCTCGCCGACTTCTGCTCAGCCCGCAGATTGTCGGCCGCGGACACCGCCGCGCGCCGGGCCACATCGGCTTGCAGCAGCGCGTCGACCAGAGCCGGGTCCTCACCGCGGGCTCGTTGCGACGCACGCACGGTATCGGGATTCTCGCGCAACAGCCTGAGGTCGATCACGGCCGCAACCCTACTTTTGGGAGTGTCGCGCCGTACATTCGAGGTCGCCAACACACATTCGTCGGCCGCCGACAAGCACAACCACATAACGTTACAACTGCATCACTTGTCACAGCACCTGACACGCCTGTCACAATGGAGCGGATGTTCGAGGCACCTGAGCACGACGACCTGCTCCCCTACCGCGC
Organism: Mycobacterium appelbergii; assembly: GCF_032883035.1. NCBI lineage: Bacteria > Bacillati > Actinomycetota > Actinomycetes > Mycobacteriales > Mycobacteriaceae > Mycobacterium > Mycobacterium appelbergii. The sequence goes on along the minus strand of NZ_JAMQTH010000001.1, from coordinate 575,561 downwards.
TGACGGCGACGCTCCCGGTGAAGGGAAGTGGTGGCACAGTCTGCATGCCGCGTCGACGCGACGTGCGCTACTGCTGACGGCTCTCGGCGGACTGCTCATCGCCGGTCTGATCACGGCACTGCCTCGCAGCGAGGGCGCCAACACCGCCCTCAACTCCGGCGCCATCGCGTTGGGGCCCCGCGGTAACGACACCTTCGATCACGTGAAGAGCGGCGACTGCCTGACCTGGCCGGGACGCAATCCCGACGCCGCGCACATCGTCGACTGCAAGGACAACCACCGCTTCGAGGTAGCCGAGGCCGTCGACATGCGGACCTTCCCTGGCAGCGAGTACGGACCGCAGGCCCCGCCGCCCTCGGTCGAGCGCATCAAGCAGATCAGCCAGGAACAATGCGGGCCTGCGCTGCGCGGCTACCTCGGCCCCAAATTCGACCCGAACGGGAAATTCACCATCGGACTGCTGTGGTCCGGCGAGAAGGCCTGGAAGCAGGCCGGCGAGCGCCGCATGCTGTGCGGGCTGCAACTGCTCGGGCCCGGCGACAGCCAGATCGAGTTCCAGGGCAAGGTCGCCGACATCGACCAATCGAAGGTCTGGGCTGCAGGCACCTGCCTCGGCATCGACGCTGCCACCAACCAGCCCACCGACGTTCCCGTCGATTGTGCGGCACCGCATGCCATGGAGGTCACCGGAGCGGTGAACCTCGCCGAGAAGTTCCCGGGTGGGCTGCCGCCCGAACCCGAACAGGACAGCTACATCAAGGACACCTGCACCAAGCTGACCGACGACTACCTGGCTCCGGTGGAGCTGCGCAGTACGACGCTGGCACTGAGCTACAGCACGATCTCGCTGCCCAGCTGGTCGGCGGGTAGCCACCAGGTGTCGTGCAGCATCGGCGCGACCCTCGGCAACGGCGGCTGGTCCACGCTGGTGCAGAGCGCCAAGGGCCCGTTGGTGATCAACGGGCAGCCGCCGGTCGCACCGCCCGACATTCCCGAGGAACGCCTCAATCTGCCCCCCGTGCCGATGCCCGACACGGTGGACACGTCATCGGGGTCGTCCTCATCATCGGGCTCGTCCTCGGGCTCGTCGTCATCCTCGGGCTCCTCCGATTCGGGTTCGTCGTCCGATTCCTCCTCGTCGAGCAGCCAGAACCAGCAGAGCCAGCACATGCCGCAGCAGCCGGCTGCCACCACGACCGCCGCCCCGGCCCCACCCGAGCAGTCCAATACGGTCAACCCGCCGCCGCCCGGCGCCCCACCGCCTCCACCGGCCCCCGAACAGGTCCCACCGCCGCCGCCGGCCCCGGAACAGGCCCCGCCTCCCCCTGCGCCCGCGCCGGAACAGGCCCCACCCCCGGCAGTGCCGCCGCCCGGCGAGCCGCTCCCGCCGCCACCGGTGCCCTAGCTCATGGCCGTGCGGATGAGTTCGCAACGGTTTGAGGAGCTGGTGTCCGACGCGCTCGATCGGGTACCACCCGAGCTGGCGGCAGCGATCGACAACGTCGTGGTGCTGGTGGAAGGGCGCAACTCCGACGAACCCGACATCCTGGGCCTGTACCAGGGCGTCGCACTGACCGAACGGGATTCCTGGTATGCCGGCTCACTGCCGGACACCATCACGATCTACCGCGATGCGCTGTTGGACATGTGTGAGGACGAGGACCACGTCGTCGAAGAGGTGGCGATCACCGTGATCCACGAGATCGCACATCATTTCGGGATTGACGACGAACGGCTCCACGAGCTGGGCTGGGCGTAATTCGCCGAACCGCATCCGCGCGGCATCCACGGTTTGTCCGTCGGCAGTGCTATGAACGGGCCATGAGTATCCAGTGCCGGGATTGTCTGGCCGGTCTGGAGCACTGCCACGGCACCGTGATCCATCACGTGCGGTACCGCGCGGAGTGCACCGACGACGGCTGCACCACCCCCGAGGCAGCACACACCTTCAGCATGGACTGTGCGGCGGTCGGGTGCCCCTGCGGTCGGGACGTCGCGCTCGCGGTTTAACCCATCGGGTCGCTGGACCGCAGCGCGTCCTCGACCGGATGCACATCCGGCTCGGGGTAGAACGGCGGGGTCAGCGATGCCCATTGCACGCAGCTCCACCGCCCGTCGGTGATGGGCGCCAGGATCACCGCCTCGGTATTGGCCAGGTGATGGTCCAGCGCGAAGCTGCCGTCGACGCCTGCCAGGACCGCCGCCACCAACCTGATCGCCGCGCCATGGCTGACCAGCACGATGTCGCCGTCGAACGCGTGGTCGTCGAGGTAGCGCATCCGCAGCTGGGTGAGCGTCGGCACGTAGCGCGTGAGCACCTGCTCGGCGGACTCACCCCCTGGCATCGGCACATCCAGCTCGCCCTGATGCCACCGTTGGTAGATCGCCTCGAACTGGGCGATCGCGGCGTCGTCGTTGCGGTTCTCCAGTTCGCCGACCTGGACCTCGTGGACGCCCTCGAACTCATGGGTCTTCAAGCCGGACTCGCTCGCGATGCCCGCTGCGGTCTGAGCGGCCCGGCGGGCCACGGAGTGCGCGACCATCGAAGGGCGGTGCGGCAGCACGCCGGCGAACCGCCTGGCCTGGTCGTGGCCGAGGTCCGTCAGCTCCGCGCCCGGCGGGAGCGTGTCGAGACGCCGGTCGACGTTTCCGAAGGACTGCCCGTGCCGGACGAGCACCAGCCGGCCGCTCATGAGTCGACCGATCCGTTGCGGATGCGCGTCAGCCATTGCGACGCCTGGTCAAGTTGCGGCGGCGATGCGCCTGCGGCCGACCTGGTTGGCCAGGAACCCAGATATCTCACATCTGCACAACGTCGGTGGAGCGCTTTAAGTGCCTCGGCCACCGGGCCGTCGTCAATGTGGCCCACCCAGTCGAGGAAGAACATGTAGGTGCCCAACTCGGTTCTGGTGGGCCGGGATTCGATGCGCGTCAGGTCGATGTCGCGAATCGAGAGCTCGGTCATCGCCGAGACCAGCGCACCCGGCACGTTGTCCAGGCGCAACACCACCGACGTGCGGTCGGTGCCGGTGGCCGCAGGCGGCGGCCCTGGTGGTCCGACCAGGACGAAGCGGGTACGGGCGTTGGCCTCGTCGACGACGTCTACGGCCAGCGTGTCGAGGCCCCAGCGCTCGGCGGCACGACGGGTGCTCACCCCGGCGTCGGCCCGGCCCTCGGCCACGTCCTGGGCGGCGGCCGCGTTCGAGATGGCAGGCACCAACGTCGCATCGGGCAGGTTGGCGTCCAGCCACCGGCGCACCTGCGCGGCCGCGACCGGGAATGCGGCGACCGTGCCGACGGTGTCGCGGTGGCCTGGGCGGACCACGATGGCGAACGACACGTCGAGCGTCAGTTCCGCGTAGATCTGCAGCGGCGGGCCCGTGGCGAGGCTGTCGAGCGTCGGCAGCACCGAACCTTCGATGGAGTTCTCGATGGGCACGCAGGCGTAGTCGGCCCGCCCATCGCGCACCGCGGCCAGCGCGGCGGGGGTGCTGTCAGTGGACACCGGGGTGACATCGGCGCCGGTCACAGCGCTGGGAGGCACCATGCGCTGGGCCACCATCTGCAGCAATGCCGCTTCCGTGAAGGTTCCCTCGGGTCCCAGGTAGGCGATGCGCGGCACCCCGTCCACATTAGCCGCCGGCCCCGGCATTCGACGTAGCCGGACCCTGTCGGCGCCGGTAAGTCTTGCGCGCCGCTTCACCGTCCAGTTAAGTTAGGCTTACCTCACCAAAGAAAGGCGGCGAGATGCCAGTAGCGGCACCGACGACAGCTGAGCGAATCCGCAGCGCGTGCGCACGAGGTGGTGGCGCCATGCTCGCCGTCGAGGGCATCGAGCCCTTCGCGTCTCCCGTGCACCACCTTCTCGACGACGGCTCGTTCGCGATCACCATCCCCGAATCCGGCCCACTGGCCGCCATGGTGGCCGGCTCCGGCTCCGCCGGAGTCCAGGCGGTCCTGGAGATGACCGACTACGCTCCGCTGCCGCTGCGCGAGCCGGTGCGGTCCCTGGTGTGGATTCGCGGCCGGCTCCAGCATGTGCCCTCCGAGGGAATCGCCACGCTGCTGGACCTGGTGGCCGCCGAGGACCCGAACCCCGCACTGCTCCAGGTGAATTCCACCGGAGACCAGCAGGACGACAGCTACGCGCTGGTGCGCCTCGAGATCGAGTCGGTCGTGGTGGCCGATTCCACCGGAGCCGAGTCGGTGGGCCTGGGGGCGCTGCTGCAGGCCCGCCCCGATCCGTTCTGTGCGATGGAGTCGTGCTGGCTGCAGCACCTGGATTCGGCGCACCGCGACGTGGTGGACCGGCTGGCCACGCGGCTGCCGATGACACTGCGCCAGGGTCGCGTGCGTCCACTGGGCCTCGATCGCTACGGCGTGCAGTTGCGGGTGGAGAACGAGAACGGCGACCACGACGTGCGACTGCCGTTCGCCAAGCCCGTCGACGACGTGACGGGGCTGAGCCAGGCGATCCGGGTGCTGATGGGCTGTCCGTTCCTCAACGGGCTGCGCGCGCGCCGGATCTGACGGGTGCGCGGTCGCTGCCGCTACCGTAGCTCCGGTGACCGGGCCCTCTGCTGACGAGCCGCTGCTCGAATCGCAGCGCCGGGTACTGAAGATCGAGATCGCCGTCGTACTGGCGGTGACGTTCGGGCTCAGTGCCTACACAGCGCTCCTGAAGCTGACCGAATCGGTGCTGCTCGGACTGTCCGGGCAGACGGTCGCGCTCAATCCCCGCCGCAGTCCGTTCGACCCCATCGACTTCGGCCTGCACCTGGCCGGTGTTCTGCAACTGCTGGCCTGGGGAGCGCTGGCCGTATACCTGTTGTGGCGCAGTGGTTTCGGACCGGCTGCCATCGGACTGTCCCGCCCGCAATGGCGCGCCGACGGGCTGGGTGGCCTGGCCTTGGCGGCCCTGATCGGGCTGCCCGGTCTGGGGTTCTACGTCATCGCACGATTACTGGGTCTCAGTGCGACGGTGGAGCCGGCGGAGCTCTACGACACCTGGTGGCGGATACCGATGCTGCTCGGCGCCGCATTCGCCAACGGCTGGGCCGAAGAGATCATCGTGGTCGCTTTCGTGCTGACCCGGCTCCGTCAACTGAGCGTCAGCCCGGTCACCGCCCTGGTGATCTCCAGCCTGCTGCGCGGCGCTTACCACCTCTATCAGGGCTACAGCGCGGGCGTCGGCAACATCGTGATGGGGCTGGTGTTCGGCTACGTCTGGCAGCGCACCGGGAGGCTCTGGCCGCTGATCATCGCGCACACCCTGATCGATGCGGTCGCATTCGTCGGTTATGCGCTGGTGGCCAACCATCTCGGCTGGTTGCAGTAGCACGGCCGTTCCGACACGTACATTTTTGCTGTGGACCACAACCGGCACCCCGACCCGCGCCAGCGGCGTCCAGTGGTTCGCCGGCCGTCCCACGAGCCCCCACAGGTCATCCGGCGCGATCCCAACTACCGGCCGCCGCATCCCCCGGCCCCGCCACCACCACCCAGGCAGGCACCATATCGACAGCCCCCGCCGCCCAGGCAACCCCCGCCACCGCCCCGGCAACCGTCGAGACCGCCACCGCCGCGGCAACAGGCACCCCGGCAGCCAGCCCGACAGCCAGTCCGACAGCCACTGCCGCCGCCGCGCCCGCCGGCCCCGGCACGTAAAACCCGGCGGCGCCGCCATTGGGGCCGGCTCGTGCTGGCACTGCTCCTGGTGGGCGTGCTGTCGGTGATCGCAGGCGGTGCCTGGATCGATTCGTCGTTGCAGCGCATCCCGGCACTGGCCGATTACCCGGAACGGCCCGCCGCAGGCCGCGGGACCACCTGGCTGCTCGTCGGCTCGGACAGTCGCCAGCACCTCACCGCGGATCAGCAGGCCGAACTCGCCACCGGCGGCGATATCGGCGATGGCCGCACCGACACCATCCTGCTGGTGCACATCCCCGGGATCGGTTCGAGCGCCCCGCCCACCATGGTGTCCATCCCACGCGACTCCTACGTGCCGATCCCGGGCTACGGCGAGGACAAGATCAACGCCGCGTTCTCACTCGGCGGCGCACCGTTGCTCGCGCAGACCGTCGAGTTGGCGACCGGATTGCACCTCGACCACTACGGGGAGATCGGGTTCGACGGCTTCGCCGCACTCGTCGACGCGGTCGGCGGAGTGACCATGTGCCCCACCGAGCCGATCAGCGACCCGCTGGCGGGCATCGATCTGCCCGCCGGTTGCCAACTGCTCGACGGCCGCAATGCGCTGGGGTTCGTCCGCACCAGGGCCACACCGCGTGCCGACCTCGACCGGATGCTCAATCAACAGCAGTTCATGTCCGCGCTGCTGCATCGCGCCGTCAGTCCGGCCGTGCTGCTCAATCCCCTGCGCTGGTATCCCATGGCTCGCGCCGCCGCAGGCACCGTCACGGTCGACCAGGACGCCCACGTATGGGATCTGGCTCGGCTGGCGTGGGCCTTGCACGGCGACGACCTGGTCACCACCACGGTGCCCATCGGAGAATTCACCGGAAGCGATTCCGGTTCGGTGGTGGTGTGGGACAGCGATGCGGCCGGCCGCCTGTTCACCGCACTGACCTCCGACGCCCCGCTGCCCTCCGACGTCATCAACGCCCCATAACCCTGATCCGAGCAAAGTCAAATCGGGCTCAACATTTGCGCGATGCAATTGGTAATGGCCGTCACACGCCTTAGGTAAAGCTAAACTCAATGAGGTTGACCTTTGCTGACAATGCCCTCTGACCTGCTCTATCCTCGACCACATGACGACGTTCGGCGCACTCGATACGAAATTCCACGCCCTACTGCACGACCAAATTCGTAATGAATTCACCGCATCGCAGCAATACATCGCGATAGCGGTTTATTTCGACGGCGCCGATCTTCCGCAGCTCGCCAAACACTTCTACGGTCAGGCCGTCGAGGAACGCAACCACGCCATGATGCTGGTGCAGTACCTGCTCGACCGGGACATCGAAGTCGAGATCCCCGGCGTGGACGCGGTGTGCAACCGGTTCGACGTTCCGCGCGACGCACTCGCACTGGCGCTCGACCAGGAACGCACGGTGACCGAGCAGATCAGCCGGTTGGCCAGCGTGGCCCGCGAAGAGGGGGATTACCTCGGCGAGCAGTTCATGCAGTGGTTCCTCAAGGAGCAGGTCGAGGAGGTGGCGGCGATGCAGACGCTGGTCCGGATCGCCGATCGTGCAGGCGCCAATCTGTTCCACGTCGAAGACTTCGTCGCCCGCGAGCTCGCCCGCGCGACCGCCGATGCCACCGCACCCAAGGCCGCCGGCGGCACGCTCTAAGACCCGCTAATCCAGGCCCGCACCGGTCAGTCCGTTCTGCAGCCAGTCCTTGGTGCGGCCTGGATGGTTGGTGGCCACCCAGGCCACACCCAGGTCGCGGCAGAACCGGACATCCTCGTAGTGGTCGACGGTCCAGCAGTACAGGGCCCGGCCTTGCGCCGCCGCCCTGTCCACCAACTCCGGATGTTCGCGCAGCGTCGCGATGGACGGCCCGACCGCGGTGGCGCCGACGGTGGTCGCGGCGCTGCCACCGAGATACCGCGAAGTCTCCCCCAGCAGCACTGTCGGCAGCATCGGTGCGGCGCGGCGGATGCGCCACACCGCGGCCGCCGAGAACGACATCACCACCGCGCGGGACAGATCGGCCGACGCGGGCGCCGCAATCCCGTACCGGTGCAACAGCGCCAACACCTTGCTCTCCACCAGGGCGCCGTAGCGCACCGGATGCTTGGTCTCGATGAACAGCTTGACCGGGCGGTTCCAGTCCAGCACCAGAGCCACGAGCGCTTCGAGGGTGAGCAGCCCGGTATCGCCCTGATCGCCGTCGGCGCTCCGGCTCGCGTGCCACGCGCCGTAATCCAGTGTCCGTAGTTCGGCCAGGGTCATCTCGCTGACCAGGCCGGTGCCCGTCGACGTCCGGTCCACCTTGCGGTCGTGCACACATACCAGGTGCCCGTCCTTGGTCAGCCGGACATCGCATTCCACCCCGTCCGCGCCTTCGCGCAACGCGAGATCGTAGGCGGCAAGCGTGTGTTCGGGCAGATCCGCGGACGCACCGCGATGCGCGACGACGAACGGATGGCCCGGGCCGGATATCGCCGGCCCCGCGGCACCGGCATCGCCCGCATTCATATCGCTATGCTGCCGGGTTCCGGCCTTCAGTCTCAACTGGAACCGCCGATTCCGGTTGATCATCCGATTCGGTGTGCTGATCCTGGCCCGTCGGTGCGGCTCCCACCACCACCCAGCGCCTGGCGCTGTGCGCCACCGGGGCCTGCTCGAACCCGGAGAACACCCGGGCTGCCAGTAGCAGTGCCGACAAGGCGAGCAGATAGCCGATTGCGGTGGTCACGGTGTTGTCGGCGATATTCTGCGGGGTGCTGGAGAAGAACGTCACCATCACGGTGGTCACCACCGACCACACCGCCACCACGGCGCTCAGTACCCAGACGATCCACCACACCACAATCGGACGGCGCAACTGGGTCAGCCGGCCTTCCAACGTCGCCAATTCGAGCACGAACACCGGCGCCACGAACAGATTGACTCCCGGGAACAGACAACAGATCCACAGCTCGGCAGGGGAACGGGGGTCGACCTGCCCGCGGTAGGCGAAGGCCGCGGCGCGGCGGGCGATCAACCAGTTCACCAGCAGCACCGCCGTGATGACGACGATGCCGAGGGCCACCACACTGGCCAGCAGGCCGAACAGCACCCCGGCGCCCGCGATCAGCGGATGCAGCAGCATCGAGCGGTTCACCAGCAACAGCGCATAACGGACCACGTGCGCGAAGGCCGCAATCCCCAACGCCGCCACGGCGATGACCAGCATCACCCGCACAAGCTCGGGTGCCGGCCCGCGACGTTCGCGGTCCTGGTCCGGCTCGTCGACGTCGAAGTGCTGGTACAGCCCCCAACTCGGCATGGTCCGGTACCGGGGCGTGGGTCCGGGCTCCCGATTCTTGCGCCGGTTGAACGGCGGGGGGCCGGGACGAACGGCGATCCATCGGTAGCCCGGGGCCAGCCGTGGTGGGGTGCGCGCTGCGGCCGGTGCGGTGGGGGTGGCGGGTGCGGCCGGTGCCGATGCCCATTGCATCTGGGGCTGCTGGGGCGCTGATGGCGCAAGCAGTGTGCCACCGCAGCGCGGGCACCACGACCGCTGCCGCTCACGCACGTTCCAGCGCGTCCCGCACTGAGAACACACCTGGATCATCCGACCAGCCTAGCGACGATCAACCGGGCGACGATCAGATGCTGCCGGGGCTGCCGTCGTCGGTGATGACCGGACGCCCGGCACCCACCCAGGCCAGCATTCCCCCGTCGACGTTTACCGGCGTGTAGCCGTTGCGGGCGAGGTACTGCGAAACGCGCAGCGACCGCCCACCCACGTGGCACATCACAAACAGTTTTGCGTTTGTGTCGATCTCACTCATGCGGGCCGGGATGTCGCCCATCGGGATGTGCTGAGCGCCCGCGACGTGACCGCGTTGCCATTCATCGTCCTCACGGACATCGAGCAACACCGTCGCCTCGTCGAACGCCGTGGGAACCGTGGCGATATCCGCCTGCTCGACGTCCACATCGTCCATGCCGTCCATGCTCGCACGCGGAGCGTGACGGGGCACCCACGAGGGGTCACTTGGGCAGCGTCAGCAATGTGCGCCTATCCACAGTTTCCACAGGTTAATCCACAGGCTGACACCTGCGACAATACCGTCCTGAGCGGTTTATCTGTGCACTTTCTGAGCAAGTCTGTGGATAACTCTGTACGCCGACCGGCGCCCATCAACAGCCGTTTGCGGCGTGAGCGAAATTGCTTGGCCGGCTAAATAATCCGGACGGGGCCCAATTTCGTGTGACCACCCGGAGGGGTTATGATCGGCGTCACACCAGCTGTTGTGACAGAACTCACTGGGGGGCAAACATTGATCGTGCAGGTCAGGAGTTTCTGATGGCGTCGCATCCGATGGGGCCGGGTTCGGCCTTACCGCATTCTGAGTGGACGTCCTCTGGACATCTGCACACTCGTAATCAGCTGATGGCCTTCCTGCGCGCCAGTGTGATCGCCGTGTTGCTGCTCGGCATCCTCGCGCTGATCGTCTTGTTCTGACCACAACGGCTTCGGGTATAGGTGGGTGGTGACGCGCATCCTTGCGGAGCGCGAGGGGATGGAGCAATGTTGACGGCGATTTTGAGCGTCTAGCTCCATCGATAAATGAAGAGGAAGGAATCTCGTGGCTGAATACACCTTGCCAGACCTGGATTACGACTACGGAGCACTGGAACCCCACATCTCCGGACAGATCAACGAGCTTCACCACAGCAAACATCACGCGGCTTACGTCAAGGGAGTCAACGACGCAGTCGCGAAACTCGATGAGTCGCGCGCAAACGGCGATCACGCGGCCATCTTCCTCAATGAGAAGAACCTGGCCTTCCACCTCGGCGGCCACATCAACCACTCGATCTGGTGGAAAAACCTGTCTCCCAACGGTGGCGACAAGCCGACGGGCGACCTGGCTGCCGCGATCGACGACCAGTTCGGTTCGTTCGACAAGTTCCAGGCCCAGTTCACCGCGGCCGCCAACGGTCTGCAGGGCTCGGGTTGGGCGGTGCTGGGCTACGACAGCCTGGGCGATCGCCTGCTGACCTTCCAGCTCTATGACCAGCAGGCCAACGTGCCGCTCGGGATCATCCCGCTGCTGCAGGTCGACATGTGGGAGCACGCGTTCTACCTGCAGTACAAGAACGTCAAGGCCGATTACGTCAAGGCGTTCTGGAATGTCGTCAACTGGGAAGACGTGCAGAACCGCTACGCGGCTGCCACCTCCAAGACCAGTGGCCTGATCTTCGGCTAAGAGCCCGACCCGGGGGTCGGTTCTGATCTCTACAGAAGGGGCGTCGCGCGAATTGCGCGACGCCCCGCCCTCGTTTTGGCAGCAATGCCCGTGTCGCCTTGCACGGTCCGCCCGCCTGCCGCATGCTGATCTGATCGACTCACAATCGTGTCGGGCAGGCCCAACACCGATGTCCCGGAGGCGAAATGGATGGCGGGTCCGGTCGGGCGATCGAAATCGCCCCGTTCCATTCCGGTGGCACGCTCAAAGGGTTCGTGGTCTCCGGCCGTTGGCCGGATTCGACCAAGGAATGGGCACAGCTGCTGATTGTCACCGTGCGGATCGCGTCGCTGCCTGGGTTACTGTCGACCACAACGATTTTCGGTGTTCGCGAGGAACTTCCTGACCAGCCCCAACCCGGCACGGTCGGGCTGGTCATCGCCGAAGGCCCGGTGGTGGGTGAGTCTGCGATCCCGCCGGGACATTTTGCCGACCACCAGCCCCCGGCACTGTTGTTGCTGCACCCGCCTTCGGAGACCACACCGTCGTTACCGGAATGCAGCGGCGCGGCGTCGGGCTGTGTGCTGCTGCCGGGATTGCCCCACCTCGGTCTGGAGCACCGCGCCGCCTGGGTGGAGGCCGAATCCGATGGCACGGTCACCTCAATGGTGAGCCGGGTCGGCATCGACCCGATCAGTCATCCCGATACCGCCATTCTGGCGATGCTGCTGGCGGCATGACGGCTATCGACGCGCCGCCCTTCATTCTCCGAATTGCAGAACCCCACTCCTGAAATTGGATAGGACTGCTATCGTCCATGGGGTTTTCCGTCGTCCGGCCACAACTCGGCCCACCGGCAGTCAGCCACCACCATTGGAATCCGCACCAGAATCGACCTGAAACCGCCGTGGCAATCATCCGCGCGCCCGTCCTGGCGCTTTCGTTCACTGCGCTCGTCGAGCGCGTGGCACACGTGCCAACTAGAGTGTCCAGGGCGTTACAACGCGGGCGGCATCTGCTCTAGCAAATATAACAATCCGGTGATGCCGCGTCGCGTCCGGTTGCCCGCCGCGGAGGTTAAACCGCCTGCTTAAAGCCTTGAGGGCAGCTCATCGCGGGCAATACAACGCAACCGTTACTATTTGCCTTGTCACACGGTGCAATCCCGCCGTCACCCCACGGCGAAGGCTGCGGTTTTCGCCGCGACGGTGACCAAATCGGGTAGCGAGGTTAACTTTTACGCGGTTTGCACTTGGTTGTTGCGGCATCTCTCGCTACGATGGTCAGCAAATACGCCGCCTATTCGTACCGCTTGTGATCCATGTGGAGGTCAAATCGATGAGCAAGACGTTCGCCGCCCGTCTAAACCGCCTGTTCGACACGGTTTACCCTCCTGGGCGCGGACCCCATACCTCGGCTGAGGTGATCGCCGCGCTCAAGTCCGAAGGCATCACCATGTCGGCCCCTTACCTGTCGCAACTTCGTTCGGGCAATCGAACGAACCCCTCGGTGACCACGATGGCCGCCCTGGCCAACTTCTTCCGGATCAAGCCGGCCTACTTCACCGATGACGAGTACTACGAGAAGCTCGACAAAGAACTGACCTGGCTCGCGAGCATGCGGGACGACGGTGTCCGACGCATCGCCGCGCGCACGGTCGGGCTGTCGCCGGAGGCTCAGCACGACATCGTCCAGAAGGTCGATGAACTGCGCCGTCGCGAACAACTCGACGACTAGTCCGTAGGCATTCGCCTGTAGGTAGGCAGGGTCGGCATTTTGCCCCCTGCCTACTTTGCTTTTCTGGAACCTTTGCGGGCGAGGTCGCGGTACTGCTGCGCGATCGCGAGGATCCATTCGCGGTCGGCGAACACCGTCGGCTGCCGCAGCCAGTTCAACCCGGGGAATGACTGAGGTTCCTCCTGCGGTTCGTCGCCGCGCGTGTCATAGATCCACTGCGCGACCGCACGCGCCTGCTCCTGCGGTGACACTTGGGGCGCCTGCGGCTCCGAATCCTGTCCGCTCGTAGATCCCTTGGCACCCACCGATTTTCGCTTCCGCGACTGGGCCGCCGTCCCCTCCAGGTACAGCGAGTCGGAGATCAGCGACATCTGCTCGGCCACCCGGAATGCCAGCGGGCCGCGGGGACGCACCCCGATTCCGACATCGGGTTGCCTGCGGCCCAGTTCGGACAACAGCGGGGCAAGGCTCTTCAGCTCCTGCCGCGAACCGAACCAGTCCTCGACACTGGGCAGCAGCGACCCGGATGCGACGACCACCATCGCGCAGCCCAGCATGGTGGCGGCGGCGCCCACACCGACCAACTGCATGTCCGCAACTGCTCGCAGCAGGAAGAACGCGCTCGCCGCGACGATGAGCACGATGCCGATCGAGAAGACGAACAACGCACGGCCGCGACGGCTCCGGTTCGAGTAACGCAGACCCGCCCACGCCACCAACGTGAGCGCAAGCAACACATACAGCAACGGCAGTAACCACGAAGTCCCGTCGGAGCCGAGGCCACGATTCAGGTATTCCTCGGGCGACATCTCGGGTTGTTTCCCGGACAGGAAGAACGTCGCCAAACTGACTGCGGCGACAATAGTTGCTACCGCATACTGGCCCACGGCTATGCGCCTGGTGATTGCCGGCGCACGCTCCGAGGAGGCGGTGGTAATCATCACGCAGCTGCCCGCCGCACACGCGATCAAGGCCACCTGACTGAGCCCCATCGCAATGTTGGGCCAGTGCAGCACGGTGTCGATCAGCAATGCCAGCGGCTGCCAGTTAAGCGCCGCAACAATTCCCAGACTGCCCAGCGCGACGATCATGGCCGAGCTCACCAGGGATTGCTTGTTGACCAGAGCCCAGCCGATACGAAGGCCGGTGGCCAGGCCGAGCAGCCCGGCGATCACCCAAATGATCAACCAAATGCCTCTCCAAGGCGGACCTGGACGATCGACGACCGGTCTGACGGGAGCCGGCCCAGCCGGAAGAGCAGCAACGCCGCGAAGTCTTCAGCGTCCTGCTCGATGTCCTCCCCATTGGGACCCATGCATCCGGTTCTCTGATTGAGCATGTAACTGATCAGGTCGGAGTCGGCGAGCTCGACGGCTTCCTCGGCTGCCTGCACGATGGAGATGCCCTCATGCCCGAGCACCAGATGACCCAGCTCGTGCGCGAGCGTGCGGTCCCAGGCCGGCAGGCCCTGCTGGATGAGGAACACGTCGCGGTCGGAGTATTGGCGCCACTGACCGCAGACACCCTGCGGAAGCTCGGCCATGGTGAGTTCGATCGGCCGGCCCCGATCCTCGCTGACCGCGTCGACCAAGCGGATCAACGTCACTTCCCCCCGTCGCGGAGCAAGGTCAAGCACTGCGTTCACGGCACGCCTTACGGCACGGCTGGCTGACATGTCTCCCCCTTTCTCCCCGTTCGTTTCCTCAGATCAGACTTACTCGTCAACCGATGAACCGGGCAGTGCCGGTCCTGACCGCAAGTCCCGCTTTGGCCTGCCGGTACCCGAAGAAACCGCCGGCCCCGGTCAGCGCCATGATGCCGACCACGCCGGGCGCGGCCGCGGCCGCGATCTCCAACGTTCCGGCCGTGCGCAGATAGTCGACGTAGCCGATGCGGAACGATTCCGGCGGAGCCGCGACATCGAACCGCCCTGACAGGGGCTGCCCCGTCGCAGTCCGCTGATTTTTGAACGTGGGCTCCGGTCGCTGCGGCTGGGGGCCACGGTCGCTTCCGTCCGAATCGTTCGGGGCGGCCGCGACCAACGGTGGCACGACGACCGGCGGCACGATCACCGGAAGCAGGACCGGCGGCGGTACCGCCGCGACTGCGGCGGCCAACCCGGGTGAGGCGCCCGCGGGGTTGACGGGCTCGGGCGGCAGTTGTATCGCCGGGGGCTCGGGACGGTTGATCGGTGCGGCGATCTCGCCTCCACCGCCACCGCCACCGCCGCCGCCTGGGGCCCCGCCGATGATGGTCGTGGACGGCGTCGTCTTGGTGGTGGTCGTGGTTCTGGTGGTCGTGGTGGTCTCGCTTGTGGTTGTCGTCGCCGATGTGGTCGTCGCGGTGGTCGAAGTTGGGGTCGCGGTCGTTTCCGTCGACGTCGGCGGCGTCGTCGGGGTCGGGCTCGCACTCGAGCTCGAGCTTTCCGAAGGACTTGTTTGCGACGGACTCGAAGACGGCTCCGGAGTCTCGGATGGCTCGCTCGGCTCGCCGGTTTCAGTTGGCTTGTCAGTGGGCTTGGTGGGCTTGGTGGGCCGTGTCGGCTTGGTAGGTTTCGTCGGCCTCGTCGGATGGTGGTGCCACGGCCCCCTGGTGGGGCCGGCGTCGTCACCGTCGTCGCCGTCGTCACCCGGACCGTCGTGATTCCCGCCGCTGCCCTGGTGACCACCGTGACCACCACCCTGGTGACCACCGCCGTGGTGACCACCACCCTGATGACCACCGTGACCGCCGCGACCGCCACCGGGGCGATTACCTGCACCCCCGCCGTCCGACGACGACTGATTGGAGTCACCTGAGCCGCGACCTGGTTGAGCAAAGGCCAGCGCGCCGCCGATACCGGCGATGAACAGGCCGGAAAGCACTACGCACGTGGAGGCGGCGACGCGTATACGCGAACGCACTTCGTCACCCCCCTTCAGCGCACCGCCCGTCGGCATACTGACGTCCGGATAATTGTCGCACAATGTCGTTGCGGGATTTGCTAGCTCTTATGAATGGCCGCACCGCATATGGGGCGTGGCAGCGGAGCAAATCCACCGGACGATACTGTGGGTCTTCAGCAGTGCAGCGGTGACCGCCAATATTCGACGAGATGACCGAGAGGCAGCCGAAATGGGCCTGTTCAAGCGACGGAAAAGCCGTGCTACCCGTCGAGCCGAAGCCCGCGCTATCAAGGCCAAGGCCAAGCTGGAGGCCAGGCTTACCGCAAAGAACGAGGCCCGCCGCATGAAGGCCGATCACAAGGGTGAGCGCAATGCACTCAAAGCACAGCTCAAAGCGCAGCGGGACAGCGACCGCTCGGCGCTCAAGGTGGCGGAGACCCAACTGAAGGCAGCGCGCGAAGGCAAGCTACTTTCGCCCACTCGCATTCGCCGGATGCTGACGGTCACACGTTTGCTGGCGCCAGTGTTGGTGCCATTGGTTTACCGCGCTGCGATCGCTGCGCGCGGCGCCATTGACGAACGCCGGGCCGACAAACTCGGCGTCCCGCTCAGCCAACTCGGCCAGTTCTCCGGTCATGGGGCACAGCTGTCCGCCCGGATCGCAGGCGCCGAGCAGACTCTGGGGTCGGTCGTCGAGAAGAAGCCGAAGGACGCCGAGACCAAGCAGTTCGCCGAGGCGATGACCGAACGGCTGCGGGATCTGGCGGCTGCGGTGACCGCGGCGGAGAACATGCCGACACCGCGCCGCCGCGGCGCGCACGCGGCGATCGCCGCGCAACTCGATGGCATCGACGCCGATCTCATGGCCCGCTTGGGCCTGGTCTGATTCAGCACCCACCATGACCGCGGCCCGTCTCGACCCCGCAGCCCCGCTGCGGGGCACGGCCGTCGGGCTGCTCACCACGGCGCTGGCCATAGCGGCCCACGGTGCGGCCGGGGGCGCCCTGCCTGCCGGCGCCGTGACGGCACAGCTTGCGGTACTGGCGGTGACGCTCGGCGCGGTGGCAGCCACCACTGCCGGCGCGAACCGCGCCGTCGTCCTCTGCGGTCTTCTCGGTACCGGTCAGGTGCTGGCACACGGCCTGTTGGCGGCGGGCGGGCACACGCACGGTGCGGATCCGCTGCGGCCGTCGGCAGCGATGCTCGCCGCACACCTTGCGGCGGTGACGATCGGCGCGCTCCTCATCGCCGGTGGTGCCCGGCTGTGCACCGCGGTGTCACGAACTGTCCGTGCGGTGGCCACCACCCGGTCGCCGCTGCCGGTGGCGACGTCTCAGGTCCGGGTCCGCAGTGCCGATCAGCCGCTGCATTCGTTCCTGCTGCTGGCCGCTTCGGTGTCGCATCGAGGTCCGCCGGTCGGCGTCATCGCCTGACCTGTACGGACTTCCATTCCCTGACGAAAGACACCGAACCATCATGAAACCCCTCCCCGGGGCGCGTCGGCGTGCCCTGATCAGCAGCGCCGCGGCGGCCACCGCCGTCGGCCTTCTCACCGCGGCGCCTGCCTCGGCGCACGTCCATGTCGACGCCGAGAATCCGGCCCCGGCAAGCACTTCGGTACTCACCTTCCAGGTCCCCGGCGAATCCGAGACCGGCGCACTCACCACACAATTGAGCGTCACGCTGCCTGACGTCGCGTCGGCGCGGACCGAGGTGCAGCCCGGCTGGACCGCGCGGCTCGACCGTGACACCGCCGCGGGCACCGTCCGGTCGGTCACCTGGACGGCCGCACCCGGTGTGGGCATCTCCACCGATCAGTTCGCGTTGTTCCGCATCTCGGTGAAACTGCCCGACACCGAGACGGTCAGTTTCCCCACCACCCAGACCTATTCCGACGGGACCGTGGTGCGCTGGGATCAGGCCCCGTCAGCCGACGGCAGCGAGCCCGAGTACCCCGCCCCACAGCTCACTCTGTCCGGCACTGCGGCCGAAAGTCCTGCCACACCGGAAACAAGCGCAGCCGACAACTCGGCGCGCTGGCTGGCCGGCGGTGCCCTGGTGCTGGCCGCCGTGGCCGTGGTGACCGCCCTGGCGGGTCGGCGGCGGTCATGAGGAGGTTCATCGGGACCGTGCTGATCGGTATCGCCTTGGCGGCGTCCGCCCTTGCCGGAGCGGGTACTGCGTCAGCACATGCCACCCGGATTTCGACCGATCCTGCCGACAAGGCCGCACTCACCGAGTCCCCACAGCGCGTGAGCGCGACGTTCAACGAGGCTTTGCAGCAGGCGTTCGCCGCGATGACCGTGGTCGGGCCCGACGGCAACCTGTGGTCCACGGGCGATCCGGAAGTTCAGGGTGCGGTGGTCAGCGTCCCGGTCGGGCAGCTCGGGCCTGCAGGCACCTACACCGTCAACTACCGGGTGACCTCGGCTGACGGACACGTGGTGTCAGGGTCGTGGTCGTTCGAGCTCACGGTGGCCGGGACCGGTACCGCGGGACCGTCGGCCAGTGACGCAGGCACCTCCGACGACAGCTTTCCGGTGTGGCCCTTCATCCTGGGTGCCGCGGTGATCGTCGGCGCAGGCGGCTGGTGGGCGATACGTCGGCAGTCATGAACCGGCGGGCGGTGGCGGGCGGCGCCCTGATCATCGCCGCGTCGTCGGTCGCGGCCTGGGCGGTGGCGTATCCGCAGAGCCCGATCTCCGGTGCGCTGGTGCGGGCGCTGGCCGATTGTGCCGCCGTCGTCACCGTGGGGCTGGCCGCGGTTCCGATGCTCGACACCGCGCGCCACCGGGCGGAGCTGACCCGCACCGCCGCCCGGCCGCTTGCGGTCAGCGGTGCGGTCTGGCTGTTCGCCGAGGTGGTGCGGATGGTCGTGGTGGCCGCCCAGGCAGCCGCGGTGCAGGTATTCGGGGTCGGAGTGCGGACAGTTGCCGAGTTCGCCCTGCACACGACGGTCGGCCGGTCCGGGCTGGTGAGCATCCTGGCGGCGCTGGTCGTATGTGCGGTCGCCGTGGCCGCGCCACGTACCGCCTCGACGGCGGTCGCGACCGTCGGTGTCGCCGCGGCGGGTCTGGCCGGCCGGACCCTGGCCGGTCACCTCGCGGAGAGCCCTGTCGGTGGGTTGGCCGTCGCCGTGCACGCCATGGCCGCAGCGCTGTGGTGCGGGGTGCTGGCCGCGCTTGTCCTCACCGTGACGCATCGGGGACAGTGGGCGCGGGTGCTGCCGCGGTTCTCACAGTTGGCACTGGCCTGCGTCGGGGTACTGCTGCTCGCCGGGGTCCTCGGCGCCGTGATCCGGCTCGACTCCCCCGCCGAATTGTGGGTCACCGGTTATGGCCGGCTGCTGTCGGTGAAGATCATCGTGACCGTGGTTCTGCTGGTCCTGGCCTGGCGAAATCGCGCCGGTTGGCTGCCCGCGGCGCGCGCGCATCGGGCCACCGCGGCCCTGTCGCGGTCCCGGTCACTCACGGAGTTGGCCATCATGGTGGTGACGATCACGTTCGCCGCCGCACTGGCCGTGGCGGGCTGAGTGCCGTCGCCGCCTGGCATGATGGGAAACACTGGCGGCCGCGAAGACACCCGCACTGGCGCGGAGCACCGGACATTGCAAAGGAGCAGCCAGATGGCAGAACAGCAGGATCAACCCGACGAGAAGCCGGACACCGCACCCGGCTCCGCGGCGGCATCTCCACCGGATGCCGGTTCCGATCCCGCTCCGCCCGCTCCTGCGCCGCAGCCCGCGAAGAAGACGCCCGCCAAGAAGGCTCCCGCGAAAAAGGCCCCGGCCAAGAAAGCCGCGGCCAAGGCTGTCAAGAAGGCCCCGGCCAAGAAAGCGCCGGCGAAAAAAGCGCCCGCCAAGAAGGCTCCTGCACCGCAGCCACCTCCTGCCGAGGCAGCGGCGCCCACCGCTGACGGGCTGTCAACGGCAGCCGAAGAAGCTGCCGCGCAAGCCAAGTCGACCATTGCCACGGCCGCCAACCCGGTCTCCGGCCCCGCGCCCGCGCCTCTGGCAGGCCCGGAGCAGTCCCGGGTGCCGTTGGCCGCGGCAGTCGCGGTCGGGCTGCTTGCCGTGTTGTTGGTACTCATCGCACGCCGTCGCTCCGACGAGGACTGAGGCGTCCGAACTTGACCCTCACGCGACGTCAGGGTCGATAGTTGGGCTCATGCCCGCCAGCACGGAATTCCGCACAGTCGGGGCCGCATCGGCCCTGACCGGCGTCTCCGTGCGCACCCTGCACCATTACGACCACATCGGTCTGGTGGTGCCGAGTGTGCGCACCGCTGCGGGTTATCGCGGGTACACCGACGCCGATGTCGAACGTCTGCATCTGGTGCTGGTCTACCGGTCTGTCGGGTTGTCACTCGACGAAATCAAAAAGCTGCTCGATGACGACCGGGCCGACGTGCTGACGCAATTGCAGCGTCAGCATCAACTGCTGTGCGAGCAGTCCGAGCAGCTGCAACAGCGGATCAAGGCAGTGGAGGAACTCATGAGCGCACACGACAACGGAATCCAGCTCACCGCCGAGGAGCAGGTCGAGATCTTCGGCAGCGCGGTGTTCGACGAGCACGCCGAGGAGGCCGCACAGCGGTGGAGCGGTACCGAGGAATGGCGGCAGTCGCAGGTACGTACCGCGGCGATGACCAAGCAGGACTGGATCGAGTTCAAGGCTGAGAACGACGCTCTGCTGCAGGCTCTGGCCGACGGCAAGCGCGCCGGTGTCGAGCCCGGTTCGGCGCAGGCCAACGCCCTGGCCGTCCGGCATCGCGCGAACATCTCGCGGTTCTACGACTGCAGCGACGAGATGCACGGCTGCCTGGCCCAGCTGTACGTGGACGATGAACGGTTCACCGCCTACTACGACGATGCGGAGCCCGGTCTGGCCCAATTCGTGCACGACATCATCGTGGCTAACATCGACGCGTGAGTATCGAGCCCCGCGCCACCGCCGATCTTGTCGACGAGATCTATCCCGATGTCCGCAGCTGCGATCTGCAGTTGCAGAACTACGGCGGCAAGACCATGTTCGCCGGTCGGATCACCACCGTGCGTTGTTTCCAGGACAACGCGTTGTTGAAATCGATCCTGTCCACGCCCGGCGACGGCGGGGTGCTGGTGGTCGACGGAAGCGGATCGCTGCACACCGCGCTGGTCGGCGACCTCATCGCCGGCCTGGCCGCCGACAACGGCTGGTCAGGGGTGGTGGTGCACGGCGCTGTGCGCGACGCGTCGGCCCTGCGCACCGTCGACGTCGGCATCAAGGCGCTCGGCACCAACCCGCGCAAGAGCTCCAAGTCCGGCGAGGGTGAGCGTGATGTCGAGGTGTCGTTCGGCGGTGTCACGTTCGTGCCAGGCGAGACCGCCTACTGCGATGAGGACGGCATCGTGGTAGTCACCCACAGCGGGTGACCACCACCAGGCCCGCGAAACTAAACCGTCACCGGGGCACGGTGTTTGGTGAAGTGCAGTGACTCCTCGTCGACCTTGCCGTACCGGATCAGCCGCAGGTCGAACAGGTAGTTCTGCTTGAGCCGCCACGGTGCTTCCGAGCCCGACTTCGGCAGGGTGTCCATGGCCCGCCGGAAGTAGCCCGGGGTGAAGTCCATGAATGGCAGCTCGTCGACAGTGTCACCGGGATGCTGCGGCTCGACGCGGTCAAAACCGTTGGCGTCCATATAGTTCAGCATCCGGCAGATGAACTCGGAGACCAGGTCCGCCTTCAGCGTCCAGGACGCGTTGGTGTAGCCGAACGTGATGGCCATATTCGGCACCCCGGACAGCATCAGGCCCTTGTAGGTCATCGATTCGGTGAGATCGATCGCCTCCCCGTTGCGGGTGACCGCCGCGCCGCCGAAGAGCTGCATGTTCAAACCCGTTGCGGTGATGATGATGTCGGCCTGCAACTCGGCTCCGGAGGCCAGCTTGATCCCGGTTTCGGTGAAGCGGTCGATGGTGTCGGTGACCACGTCGGCCTTACCGGCCCTGATGGTCTTGAAGAAATCCCCGTTGGGCGCCAGGCACACGCGCTCATCCCATGGCTTGTAATGGGGGCTGAAATGCTTGTCGTAGTCAAAGCCCTCGGGCAGCCGGCGGGTCGCCATTTTCCGCAGCACCCTCTTGAAGACGCTCGGGAAATGCCGCGCGACCTGGTACTGGCCGGTGGCGTAGCCGATGGCCTTCCACCGGTTGGCGACGTGCGCCAACCGCTCCGGCAGGTACTTGTTGGCCTTCACCGCGAAGGGATCGACCAGGGGCAGCGAACCGATGTAGGTCGGCGAGCGCTGCAGCATCGTGACGTGTCCGGAGCCGTCTTTCGCCAGCGACGGGATCAGTGTGATGGCCGTGGCCCCAGAGCCGATCACGACGATTTTCTTGCCTGCGTAGTCGAGATCCTCGGGCCAGTGCTGCGGGTGGATGATCTGACCGGCGAAGTCGGCCGCCCCGGGGAATTCCGGCGAGTAGCCCTCGTCATAGTTGTAGTAGCCGCTGCATACCGACAGAAATGAGCAGGTGAGCTGCTTCTGTTCGCCCGCGTGGTCGACGGTCAGCGTCCAACGGTTGTCAGCGTCGGACCAGTCCGCCGAGACCACCCGGTGGCTGGTGCGGATGTGCCGGTCGATGCCGTTCTCGGCGGCGGCCTCGTTGATGTAGTTCCAGATGGACGGGCCATCGGCAATCGAACGGGCCGAAGTCCACGGCTTGAACCGGAATCCGAGGGTGAACATGTCGGAGTCCGAGCGGATGCCGGGGTATTTGAACAGGTCCCAGGTGCCGCCGATGTTCTCGCGGCGCTCCAGGATGGCGTAACTCTTGGTCGGGCAGCGGTCCTGCAGGTGCCAGGCCGTGCTGATGCCGGAGATGCCGGCGCCGACGATCACAACGTCGAGGTGTTCGATCATGGGACCGACGGTATCAACATGGTGTTGAGCTGGTCAACAGTATGTTGAGAAAATCAACATACTGTTAGGCTTCATGCTGTGAGTACCGCCGGCCAGACCCGCGCACCCCGCGGTCGACGCTCGACGCGGCCCTCCGGCGATGACCGGGAGGCGGCAATCCTGGCGACCGCGACACAGCTGCTCCACGAGCGGCCGTTTTCCGATATTTCGGTCGATGACCTCGCCAAAGGCGCCGGGATCTCCCGGCCCACGTTCTACTTCTACTTCCCGTCGAAGGAAGCCGTACTGCTCTCGTTGCTCGACCCGCTGATCAAGCGGGCGGACACCGGATTCGACAGCGCTCTGGAGGCCATGCCCGCCGATCCGCGCCGGGCCATCCGTCGCGGCATCGAGATCTTCTTCAACTCGTTCGGGTCGCATCCGGCCACTGCACGCGCGGGCACCGAGGCCGTGAACACCAGTCCCGAGTTCCGCGCCTTCTGGGCCGGTTTGATGCAGAAGTGGATCAACCTGACGGCGGCGCTGATCACTGCCGAGCGGCAGCGCGGCGCGGCCCCGGACACCATTCCGGCCCTTGACCTGGCGACGTCACTGAACCTGATGAACGAGCGGATGATGATGGCATCGCTTGCGGCCGAGCAGCCCTCGGTCGAGCACGACAAAGTCGTCGACACCCTGGCCCACGTCTGGCAGACCAGCATCTACGGGGACGCCGCCTGAGCCGGCGCCGCTGAGCCCGCTACGGATCGATGACTGCCATGAGCGCCGCGACAAACGGCGCCGGGTCGAGGTCGCCACGTACGGCGAGTTGTTGGCTGTAACCGACACAGACGGCCACGAACGCCTCGGCGATGCGATCGGCTTCCGCTTGCTGCCGTCCGGGCAGGAGCGCGGCCACGCTGTCACGCAGCGCAGTGAGCTGCGACTGGACGAGGGTCGCGAGCCGGGGCGAGATGGCGGCCTCGGCGTAGATCTGGGCCACCAGCCGGGCGTGGCCCTCCTCCCGCGCCAAAACACGGGTGCGCTCGAGAAACTCGTGGATGGCCGTGGCGGTCAGCTCATCGGGAAATGCTTGGCCGGCCTGATCGCAAATCGCGGTGACGATCTCGTCCTTACTGGTGAAGTACCGGTATATCGCACCGTTGGAGAGCCCCGACTCGGTCACGATGTCGGCCAGGGAGGTCCCGGCGAACCCTTGGCCGGCGAATCGGGTCCGAGCGGCGTCCACGATCTGCTGCCGGCGCGCGTCGAGATAGGACTGATCGACCTTGGGCATAAAAAGAGTGACCCCTCGCTTTCTGTTACCGTCGACAGCCTACCGCGCACCCGACTGCCTAGGAGCCTTCATGCGCTATCAGACCTTGGGACGACACACCGGACTGCGAGTCTCGGAGTGCGCGCTGGGCACGGGAAGCTTCGGCACCTCCGATCCCAGTGCCGGACTGGATGCCTCCCGCGCGATGTTCGAAACGTTCGTCGCAGCAGGCGGCACCACGTTCGACACATCCAACATCTACCAGGACGGCCAGTCCGAAACCGTGCTCGGTGAACTGCTCGGTCGCGACCGGGACGACTTCGTGGTGATCACCAAGTACAGCGGGACGAGGCGGGAGGAACCCCGCCCTGGGACGACGGGCAACAGCCGCAAGACCATGATTCGTTCCCTTGAGGCAAGTCTGGGCCGTCTCAAGACCGATTACGTGGACGTTTTCATGCCACATTTCCCCGACGGGGTCACTCCCACCGAGGAAATCATCGCAGGGCTCGACGATTTGGTCCGGTCCGGCAAGATCCGGCATGGCGGGTTGTCCAACTTCCCGGCCTGGCGAGTCGCGGGCGCCGCGGTACGCGCGGACCTGTGTCGGCAGGCGCCGCCGATCACCATCGAGACCGAGTACAGCCTGGCCGAACGCTCCGCCGACCGCGAACTGCTACCGATGGCGCAAGCCCACGGCCTCGGCGCACTGCTGTACTCCCCACTGGCCGGCGGCCTGCTCACCGGCAAGTACCGGCGTGGCGAGACAGGACGATTGAGTGCTGACGGCCGGACCGTCGAGGACACCGCCCAACAGTCTGCGGTCGTGGACGAGGTGCTCGCGATCGCCCACGAAACAGGCAGTAGCGCGGTCCAGGTGTCCGTGGCCTGGCTGCGTCACCGTGCCGCCCTGGCCACGACCGCGTTGGTCCCCATCTTCGGACCGCGAACCGTGACGCACCTGGAGGAATACCTGCGGTCTTTCGAGCTGGAACTCGACCCACAGCACTACCGTCGCCTGGACGAGATCAGCGCGGTTCATCTGGGCGCTCCACACGACGACGTCGTGGCCGCCCTGCGCAACGGCTATGACGGTGACCGCACACTCCTGCGCTCCACGTACGCAGCAGTGACCTGAGCCGGCTCACCAGACTCACTCTTCGGTTACTCAGGCTCCGACAGCCGTCAACCATTCGCTGTAGAAGAGCGCGATCCCGAGGCCGCAGGCGATGGCGGTGATCAGCCAGAACCTCACGGCCAGTGTGTTTTCCGGCCACCCCACCAGCTCGAAGTGGTGGTGGATCGGAGTCAGGCGAAAGACTCGTCGGCCGGTGGTGCGGAACGCCGCGACCTGAATGACGACCGAGGTCACCTCGGCGACGAACAGTGCGCCAAGGATGATGGCCAGGATTTCGGTGCGGCTGGTGACCGACAGCCCCGCGATGATGCCCCCCAGCGCCAGGGAACCCGTGTCACCCATGATGATTCTGGCGGGTGCCGCGTTCCACCACAGGAATCCGATGCAGGCGCCGGCCGTCGCGGCGGCGACGAGCGCCAGGTCGAGAGGATCCCGCACGTCGTAGCACCCGGGTCCCTGGGTCACGGCACAGGCGTTTCGGAACTGCCAGAAGGTGATGAGCACGTATGCGGCGGCCACCATAGCCATCGCCCCGGCGGCGAGCCCGTCCAGGCCGTCGGTGAGGTTGACGGCATTCGACCAGGCGGAGACGACGACGATGCAGAACAGCACGAACACCACGGGCGGCAGTGTGATGGTGGCGATTTCGCGGACATAGGACAGTTCGACACTGCCTGGGGTCAGACCGTCGGAATTGCGGAACTGGAGCACGAGGATGCCGAAGAGGACAGCTGCGACGAGTTGGCCCGCACTCTTGGCCCTCTTGTTCAGGCCGAGATTGCGTACGCGCCGCAACTTGACGTAGTCGTCGACGAAACCGACAGCACCCAGCGCGGTGGCCAGTCCGAGGACGAGCAGCCCCGATGCCGAGGGGCCCTCGCCACCGAGCGCGAGCCCGACGAGGTTCGTGCCCAGGTAGCCCGCCCAGATCGCGGTGAGGATCGCGAGCCCGCCCATCGTCGGTGTGCCACGCTTGCGCTGGTGGCTCTTCGGGGCGTCGTCGCGGATCTCCTGGCCGAATCCCAGCCGCCTGAACACCCGGATCAATACGGGGGTCAGCAGCAATGCGATCACCAGGGCCAGGCCCGTGGCGATGAGTACCTGCTTCATCGACCGATCTCCGACGCACAGTTCAGTCGACGGCAGCCACGCCGCAGCAGACCCCAACCCCCCATCGACCCAGTATGTCGGAGCCGCTGCGACGCCTCCGGCAGCGACGCCGGCCGTGTTGTCGGTCGGCAGTGGGACAGTTTGTGGAGGGACGAAACCAAAGATCGAGGAAACAGATGTCCGTGTCCGCCGAGGCAAGCATTCTGCACGCCGATCTCGATTCGTTCTATGCGTCGGTCGAGCAGCGCGACGATCCGACGCTGCGCGGGCGGCCGGTGATCGTCGGCGGCGGGGTCGTGTTGGCCGCCAGCTACGAAGCCAAGGCGTTCGGCGTGCGCACCGCGATGGGTGGGCGCCAGGCCCGCGCGCTGTGCCCACAGGCCATCGTGGTGTCGCCGCGGATGTCCGCGTACTCACAGGCCAGCAGGGACGTCTTCGCGGTGTTCGCCGACACCACCCCGCTCGTGGAGCCGTTGTCGGTCGATGAGGCGTTTCTCGACGTATCGGGTCTGGGCCGGCTGTCGGGTACTCCGGTGGAGATCGCAGGCCGACTCCGGGAACAGGTCAAGGACAGGGTCGGCCTGCCCATCACGGTCGGCATCGCGCGGACCAAGTTCCTGGCCAAGGTCGCCAGCCAGGTCGCCAAGCCCGACGGTCTGCTGCTGGTCCCGCCGGATCGTGAGCTGGCGTTCCTGCACCCTCTCCCGGTGCGGAGGTTGTGGGGTGTCGGCGCCAAGACTGCCGAGAAACTGCACGCCTACGGCATCGAGACGGTGGCCGACGTGGCCGAACTGTCCGAGTCGGCACTGGGCACCATGGTCGGCGGCGCGATGGGCCGGCAGCTGTTCGCGTTGTCGCGCAACATCGATCGCCGCCGCGTCACTACGGGGGTACGGCGCAGCTCGGTGGGCGCCCAGCGGGCGCTGGGTCGGCGCGGCAACTCCATGTCCGCGGCCGAGGTGGACGCGGTGGTGATCAACCTCGTCGACCGGATCACGAGGCGGATGCGGACGGCCGGACGGACCGGGCGCACCGTGGTGCTGCGGCTGCGCTTCGACGATTTCGGGCGTGCCACACGTTCACACACCCTGCCGCGGGCAACGGCGTCGACCGACGCCATCCTGGACGCCGCCCGCGGGCTGGTGGCCGCGGCCGCACCGGTGATTGCCGAGCGGGGGCTGACCCTGATCGGATTCGCGGTCTCCAACATCGACCGCGAGGGCAGCCAGCAGCTCGAGTTGCCGTTCGCCGATCAACCGGATCCGGTGGCGATCGATGGCGCGATCGATGACGTGCGCCGACGGTTCGGCACGGCACTGTTGACCCGCGGCGTGTTGGTCGGCCGCGATCCCGGTTTGGAGATGCCGATGCTGCCTGATTAAAACAATTGCGCGGCAACGAAACCGGCGAGTAGGACCGCGAATCCGCCGATTTCGCCGACGATGAGCGCGACCATGCCCGCATGCAGTCCCGGACCGGGCTTCTCGAACTGATTGGTGGTGTCCTGCTTGGCACCGTGCTCGATGTAGGCGGCGATGGCGACGACGAAGAAGAACACCAGCACCATCGCGGCCGTCAGGTTGACCCAGGTGGGCCAGGCGCTGAGTTCGACGAAGACCGCCACCAGCAGCGTCGCGAACGAGTAGAGCAACGCGGCCCGGTGCGCGATGTCCACATACGGATGGGCGAGGTGATTCTCGTTGGTGGCCATCTGCCGGTACTTCCACACGCCGAGTATCAGCGCCAGCAGGAAGATCAGCCCCGCCGCCAGCAGGGTCACGATGGTGTCGACACCAAGTTCCGCACGCATCGCGTGAGTTTACGAGCAGGCCTTATCCCGGCAGTGACCCGCAGCGCGGTGTTGCGCGCAACCACACCGGCCGCGGTGGCCGGGACGATCACCCGGGAGCCCGGGTCCATCCAGCGTTGTCGCGGCATCACCAGGCGCCGGTGCCGGCGTTCATACTCGCCCAGCGCTGACGCCGGATCATCTCGACCGACCGCGATGCACTCGGAAAGGGTTGCCGCACCGGCGATTGCGAGGCTGGACCCGTCGCCGAGCAGTGATACGCACGATGCGGCATCACCGAGCAGAACGATCCGCCCGCGCGCCCAGGTGTCCAACCGGACCCGGCTGACCGAATCGAAGTAGATGTCGCCTGCCGTCCGCATGCGGTCCAGCAGCTCGGGCACCCGCCAGCCCATGCCCGCGTAGGCCGCGGCGACGACCTCGATGTGGCGCGCGGTGTCGCGGTGGTCGTAGCGGGCCCCGTCGCGGAAGATGAACGCGGCGATGCCACGGCCGGTGGCCGGATGCACCGCGGCCATCCGCCCGGGTGCGTTGTGCATCAGCACCGTGTCGCCGTCGGCGTCCCCGGTGAGGTCGACGGTGGCGACGTACATCCCGAGGTGTTCGATGAATCCGGTCCCGAACGCGAGCTCCCGCACCTGCGAGTGCAGACCGTCGGCGCCCACCACCAGATCGAACCGTTGCGGCTCGGCGCGTTCGAAGGTGACCTCCACGCCCGCGGCATCCTGGCGCAGTGTGCGGACCGTGTCGCCGTAGCGGTACTCGGCCGCGTCACGTTCGGCGTCGGCCAGGATCGCGGCCAGGTCACTGCGGGGAATCTCGATTCCCCTGCCCACTTGGATTGGCGCCCAACCGATTCGCCGGCCGTTTCGGTCGACGGCGCTGATGCCGGTGGCCCTGGTGGCCGCGCTCCGCAGCCGGGGCAGCACCCCCATCCGCGCGGCGACGTCGTATGCGGGGCCGCGCACATCGACCGGGCTGCCGCTGGATCGGTCGCCTGCCGCCCGTTCGACGACAGTGACGGACATCCCCTGGCGGGCCAGCCAGTAGGCCGCGGTGGAACCGGCCACGCCCGCCCCCACGATGAGCACCGTCCGCATGGCCACACCTTTCTGCAGTCACTGCAATTTTGCACTAACTGCAGTTATACACTCGGTGGGTGCCGACCGAAACCAGCGCGGGAACGCTGCGGGAGCGCAAGCGTGCGCGGACCCGGGCTGCCATCGTCGACGCCGCGCTGCGGCTCTTTGCGGCCAACGGCTATGACGGGACCACGGTTGCCGACATCGCCGCGGCCGCCGATATCGCGCCACGGACTTTCTTCAGCTATTTCCCCAGCAAGGACGACGTTTTGTTGCCGGGGGCGGACGCCCGCATCGCCGCCGCCATCGAGGCTATCGCGGAGCGCGGACCGCAGGACCGCCCGGCCGATGTGCTGTTACGCGCGCTCGACTCGGTCATCGACGGCGGCCATGACTTCGCCGACGAAGAAGGCGCACTACGGTTCCGGCTCATGCAGACCGTCCCGGCAATTCGGGGGCGGGCGCTCCAGGTCCAGCTCGATGCCCAGCGGCAGATCGCCCGCCGGCTGCAGGCCGCGTACGCCGACGAACTCGACGACATCGCCGCCGGAGCCATCGTCGGCGCCTTCGTCGGGGCCGTCACCGGCGCGGTGCAGGCGATGGTCGACACCGGCATACCCGAGAGTCACGCCGCGCGGGCGCGGGCGCTGCGCCGAGCCACCGAGATCGCCCTGCGACCGTGGCAGCAGGACCAACGCTGAATCTGAGTAGTCTCACCCATCCGCAGGCCCCGCCGTTGCGACAGGCTTCATGTCATGAACGCACTCAACGACACGGGCAAGAGCACCGCGGCATTCTTCGTCCAGGCCGCCATCGGATTCGGCGCGAGCTTTCTCGGCCTCCTTGGCGGGATCCTGTTCCTGCCGCTCGACCCGTGGCAGCGGTTGTTCCTCGGCATGACCGCCCTGTTCCTGGTCACCAGTTCATTCACCCTGGCCAAGGTGATCCGCGACCAGCAGGAGGCCAGCACCGTGCGGGTCCGGCTCGATGAGGCCCGCATGGAAAAGCTGATCGCCGAACACAATCCGTTCACCTCAGCTGCGTGAAGTCCACTCCAGCAGCCGCTCGGCGGGCCAGGTGTTGACGATGCGATCCACCGGCACCCCGGCGTCGAGCGCGCGCTGGGCGCCGTAGCCGAGGAATTCGAGTTGGCCGGGGGCGTGTGAGTCGGTGTCGATGCTGAACAGGCAGCCGATCTCCAGCGCGAGGTTCAGCAGCCGGGTCGGCGGATCACGCCGCTCCGGCCGGGAGTTGATCTCGACGGCGGTGCCGCTGTCGCGGCAGGCGGTGAACACCTTCTCTGCGTCGAACTTCGATTCCGGCCGCGTCCCACGGCCCCCGGTGACCAGGCGCCCGGTGCAATGCCCGAGCACGTCGGTGTGCGGGTTGGTCACGGCCTTGATCATCCGCCGGGTCATGGACGACGCATCCATCGCGAGCTTCGAATGGACGCTGGCCACCACCACATCGAGGCGCTCGAGCAATTCCGGTTCCTGATCCAATGCGCCGTCCTCGAGGATGTCGACCTCGATGCCGGTCAGAATTCGCATCGGCGCCACGAGTTCCCGCACGTCGTCGATCACGTCGAGTTGCTCACGCAGGCGTTCCGGGGACAAGCCGTTGGCGATTCTGAGCCGCGGTGAGTGATCGGTCAGCGCGCAGTACTCATGGCCCAAATCCTTTGCCGCCAGCATCATTTCTTCGATCGGCGCAGACCCGTCGGACCAGTTGGAGTGCACGTGCAGGTCACCCCGTAACGCCGACCTGATCTCCCCACCACCGAGATCCTCGGCAGCCGAGCGCAATTCGGCCAGTGCATCCGGCTCGCGTCCGGCCCAGGCCTGCGCGATGACCTTGGCGGTCTTGGGGCCGACCCCGGGCAGCGACTGCCAGCCGTTCGCCGCACCCAGCCGTTCCCGTTGCGCATCGGAGAGCGCCTCGACGACATCGGCGGCATTGCGGTAGGCCATCACCCGTCGCGGGTCCTCCCGGGCCCGATCCTTGTAATAGGCGATCTGGCGCAGTGCGCTCACCGGATCCATGGATTCCAGTGTGCCTGCCTGCCGCCGACAAAGTCGACGTCACACCGCCGCTGTTTGCGTCACGGCGAGCGCTCCCCGTACGATGGATTGAGATTTCCTTCAATCCATCAATTCTTCAGGTCGCCTCATGCCCCACAGCTTCCTCGGCAGTCCGGAACAGCCGCTCTACGAGATCAAGGCCAATCTGTTCAAGGCCCTCGCGCATCCGGCGCGCATCAGGATCCTCGAAATTCTCTCCGCCAATGACCAGAGCACCCCGGTCAGCGCGATCCTTGCCGAAACGGAGATCGAGCCGACCCTGCTGTCCCAGCACCTGGCGGTGCTGAAACGCCACCACGTGGTCCGCGGTCAGCGCGTCGGCAATGCGGTGTTCTACGAACTCGCTCACCCGAAGATCTCAGAACTGCTGATGATCGCCCGCACCTTCCTGGCCGATACCCTCGGCGCGCAGCGCGATCAATTGGCCGCACTGCAATCGCTGCCCCCGATCGGGCACCCGTGATCGGCACCGCGGTCGGCAATCTCGGACGCCTGCTGCCCCACCGCCGCGACTACGCCGAACTGCCACGAACCTGGCGCCGCGACATTCTCGCCGGGATGACCGTCGGCGTCGTCGCCCTGCCGTTGGCGTTGGCATTCGGGATCAGCTCCGGTGTCGGAGCGGCCGCCGGCCTCATCACCGCGGTGATCGCGGGGCTGGTCGCCGCGGTGTTCGGCGGCTCGCATGTGCAGGTGTCGGGGCCGACGGGCGCGATGGCGGTGGTGCTGGCGCCCATCGTCGCGGACCACGGCCTGGGCAGCATCGCATTGGTGACCGTCGGGGCCGGACTGCTGGTGCTGGCGGGCGGCGTGACCGGGCTGGGCCGGGCGGTGACATTCATTCCCTGGCCGGTGATCGAGGGGTTCACCTTGGGAATCGCGGCCATCATCTTCCTGCAGCAGGTGCCTGCCGCCTTCGCCCAGCCCGCCCCGGCCGGTGAACGCACACTGCTGGCAGCGATCACAGCGGTCGCGCACGCAGACTGGGCCGCAGCCGCGAAAACCCTTGGCGTGGTGGCCTTTGTCGCGCTGCTGATGGCCGCGCTCCCCCGGCTTCACCGCGCTGTCCCCGAATCGCTGACGGCGGTGATCGCCGCCACCGTCCTCGTCGCGGCGCTGGATATCCCGGTGGCCGCGATCGGCGAGCTGCCATCGCATCTGCCCGCGCCGGTGCTGCCACACGCTGATGCCGGAGCGCTCAGCACGCTACTCGGCGCCGCGTTGGCGATCGCCGCGCTGGCAGCCATCGAATCGCTGCTGTCGGCCCGGGTCGCGGCGACCATGTCGCCGACCGGTCCGTATGACCCCGATCGCGAACTCGTGGGACAGGGCCTCGCGTCGGTGGCCTCGGGGGTGTTCGGCGGAATGCCCGCGACCGGCGCGATCGCGCGGACCGCGGTGAACATCCGCGCCGGCGCCGGGACCCGGGTGGCCGCGATCGTGCACTCGCTGGTCCTGCTCGGTGTGGTCTACCTGGCCACCGGTCCGGTTTCGTCAATTCCGTTGGCAGCGCTGTCCGGTGTGTTGATGGTGACGTCATTCCGGATGATCTCGCGGTCGACGGTCCGCAAGATCATGCGCTCGACCCGATCCGATGCCCTGACATTCGTTCTCACCGCCATCGTCACCATCTGCTTCGACCTGATCGAAGCCGTTGAGATCGGGATCGTGGTGGCCGCGTTCTTCGCGCTGCGCTCGGTGGCGCGACGCAGCAGCGTGACACGGGAAGACCTGCCAGGGCCCCAGCAGCCCGGCGACGAGCAGATTGCACTACTGAGGCTCGACGGTGCGATGTTCTTCGGAGCGGCAGAACGCATTTCGAATGCGATCGTGGGCGCCGGACATCCACAGCCCTCCGTCGTCATCATCCGGATGTCTCAACTGGGCATGCTCGACGCCACCGGGGCCCATACGCTCGCCGAGATCTCCACCGAATTGGAGTCCCGCGGTATCACGGTGATCATCAAGGGCGTGCAGCCCGAGCACATGGAGTTACTCGCCAACGTCGGGGTTTTCGAATCGCTCCGGCACGAAAACCACCTGCTCGACTCACTCGACGACGCCGTCGAGCATGCCCGCACCCACGTCACACACCAACCGCACTGACTCCTCAACAGTCTCCCGGCTTCGCCGTGCAGTGGGGCGTCGTACCGGGGAAGCGGTACCGGTGCGTGGCGACCCAGCGGTAGATCGCATCCTGGAGTTGCCGGACACCCGGCATCCGGTACAGGCGCAACGGAATGCGGGTTCCGAAGCTCACCCCGAGGGCCGCGTTGATCGCCTCGGCACCGCCATACACCGCGCCCGACGGGTCATGCCACCATGCCGCCTCGTACATCCGGTCGGTCCTCAGCCCGAGCCGCTCAGCGACACCGGCCCCCTGAAACGGCGCGGTGCGCAGCTCACCGGTTCGCTGGATCCGCACCAACGAGTTGACGCTGCGCGTGCACATGCCGCAGTTACCGTCGAAGTACAGGACGCCGTTCATAGTTCCATTATTATTTCCCCGCCCCCAGGAATTAATCAGCCGTGGGGCCTAGTTTGGAAAACTGTGCGATTCGCCTTCAAAACATCCCCGCAGAACACCACATGGGCCGACATGCTCGCCATCTGGCGGACGGCCGACACCATCGACGTCTTCGAGTCCGGCTGGACCTTCGACCACTTCTATCCGATCTTCTCCGACCCGACCGGACCCTGCCTGGAGGGCTGGACCACGCTGACCGCGCTGGCACAGGCCACCGAGCGACTCCGGGTGGGAGTGCTGGTGACCGGTATCCACTACCGGCATCCGGCCGTGCTGGCCAACATGGCCTCCGCGCTGGACATCATTTCCGATGGCCGCCTTGAGCTGGGTATCGGCGCCGGCTGGAACGAGGAGGAGTCGGGTGCCTACGGCATCGAGCTGGGCTCCATCAAGGAGCGCTTCGACCGGTTCGAGGAGGCCTGCGAGATTCTCAAGGGCCTGCTGAGCCAGGAGTCGACGACGTTCGACGGCACGTACTACCAGCTCAAGGACGCGCGCAACGAGCCGAAGGGCCCGCAGCAGCCGCACCCGCCGTTCTGCATCGGTGGCAGTGGGGAGAAGCGCACCCTGCGCATCACCGCCAAGTACGCCGACCACTGGAACTTCGTCGGCGGCACCCCTGAGGAGTTTGCCCGCAAGCGCGACGTCCTTGCCTCGCATTGCGCCGACATCGGCCGCGACCCCAAGGAGATCACGCTATCCGCACATGTGCGGCTCGGTGAGGACCGCGACTACACCAAGGTGCTCGCCGAGGCGGCCGCGCTCGGTGCCGAAGGGCTCGATCTGGCCATCATCTACCTGCCACCGCCTTACGACGTGGGCGTGCTGGAGCCGCTGGCCGAGACGATCAGGGACTCGGGGCTGCTCACCGGCTAGTCAGGAAACGCCCACCTCGACCACATGGACGCGGACGCCTGCCGCCGAGATGTGCTCGAGCTGGTCGGCATCGGCGGTCGAATCGGTCACCAGATGATGAATCTGGTTCAGCGCCACCATCTTCGCGAAGGTGACCTTGCCGATCTTGGAGCCGTCGACGGCCACCACGACCTGCTGGGCGTTGGCGGCCATGGCGATCGCGGTGCGCGCCTCGGCTTCGTCGTAGGTCGTCGTGCCGATCTCGGCGGACATCCCGTCGGCACCAAGGATGGCGGTGCCGACGGTGATCACCTGGAACGCGTGTTCGGACATCGGGCCCACGGCCTCAAGGGAATTGGCGCGGACGAGCCCGCCCGTCATGATCACCTTCATATGCGCGTCGACCGCGCAGTCGGCGGCGATCGTGAGCGAATTCGTCACGATCGTCATGCCGGGTCGGCCTTTTAGCGATCTGGCCACCTCGCCGGTGGTCACGCCCCCCGTGAGTGCGACCGCCTGCGGGCCTGCGGGCACCAGGGCCGCGGCGTGCCGGGCGATCCGACGCTTGATTGCGGTCATCCGGTGGTCACGCAACCGCACCGGGATCTCGCTGCCGCTCGGGTCAAGCGCCCGGGCGCCCCCGTGGGTCCGCACCAGCAGACCTTGCTCTTCCAGTTCGCCGAGATCGCGC
Source organism: Mycobacterium appelbergii (assembly GCF_032883035.1). Taxonomy (NCBI): domain Bacteria; kingdom Bacillati; phylum Actinomycetota; class Actinomycetes; order Mycobacteriales; family Mycobacteriaceae; genus Mycobacterium; species Mycobacterium appelbergii. Next base: position 540,611 of record NZ_JAMQTH010000001.1, on the reverse strand, counting down.
CGCAGCGTTGCTGCCGAGACCCGCAATTCGGTACGGAGTACGCGGGAATCGACTTCTCCGCGGTCCCGCAAGAGCGAGAGCACCTCGCGCATACGATCCGTGCGCTTGATCGACATTGCTCACAACTCCTGGGACGACGGCCAAAACAATCAGTTTTACTGATCGCTTCCGGGTTTAGCATTGCGCGCTTTGAGCGATCTTCCCATCATCGACGAATGCTTCACATGCCCCCACCGGAACAGCGGGTTTCACCGTGACCTTGGCCGCCACCGCCGATCTCGTCACGTCCGCCGTTTCGGCGGGTACCGCGGTACTCGCGTTCAACGTGGTCACCATCGAGCACGCCGAAGCCATCGCCGACGGTGCCGAACGCGCCGGGATCTCCGCACTTTTGCAGATCAGCGAGAACACCGTCGGATTCCACGGCAGCCGCATCGCTCCGCTGGCGAAAGCCTGCGCGCAGATAGCCACTCATTCGACGGCCCCGTTGGCGGTGCACCTCGACCACTTCCAGGACATCGCCCTGATCGCCGAGGCCATCGAGATGGCCGCCGACCTCGGCGTCAGCTCGATCATGATCGACGCGGCCGCGCTGGCATATCAGGACAACCTCGACCGGACCCGCGCCTTCACCGACGACGCCCACGCGGCCGGACTGTGGGTGGAGGCGGAGTTGGGCGAGGTCGGCGGCAAGGCCGGCGACACCCGCGGCGCGCATGCGCCCGGCGTCCGCACCGATCCGCAGGAAGCGGCGGCCTTCGCCGAATCGACCGGAGTGGACGCCCTGGCCGTCGCGGTCGGGAGTACACATGCGATGACCACGCGTGACGCGGACCTCGATCACGCGCTCATCGCCAAGCTCGCCGCAGCCGTGTCGATCCCCCTGGTGCTGCACGGCTCTTCGGGTGTCCCGGCCGATGCGCTGCGCCGCGCGGTCGACACGGGGATCCGAAAGGTCAACATCGGAACGGCACTCAACCTCGCCTATACCTCGGCGGTCCGGGAAAGCCTCACCGCCGACCCGGCGGCGACCGACCCACGCACATACCTGGCCGCCGCGCGAAAGGCGGTCGCAGACACCGTCGTCGACGTCGGCCGCGCCATCGCCGCACCCGAACCGATCAGAGCCGACGCAGGAATGAGTGAATCACGATGACCCCGGCCCGCCAACATCTGCAGGGCACCGATCTTTCTGCCCCATCGACCAATCCGCTGTCGGAGACCATCAGCAGGCACAAGGCCGGTGAGCCCGTGGGCATCTACTCGGTGTGCTCGGCCCAGCTCACCGTGGTCGAGGCCGCGATGGCCCAGGCCGCCGAGGACAACAGCTACGTGTTGATCGAAGCCACGTCCAACCAGGTCGACCAGTTCGGCGGCTACACCGGTCTGCGTCCGGCACAGTTCCGCGACCTGGTCTGGCGTATCGCCGAGGAAACCGGGTTCGAGCGTGATCGCGTCGTCCTCGGCGGTGACCATCTCGGCCCCAACCGCTGGCAGCGCCAACCCGCCGACGAGGCGATGGCGCATGCCGAGGTGCTGATCTCGAGCTATGTGGAAGCCGGGTACTCCAAGATCCACCTCGATTGCAGCATGTCGTGCGCTGACGATCCGGCCGTCCTTCCCGATGAGGTCGTCGCAGGCCGCACCGCCCGGCTGCTGCGCATCGCCGAAGAGACCGCGGGCCGCCACCACATCGACGGTCCGGTGTACGTCATCGGCACCGAGGTCCCGGTGCCCGGCGGTGCCCACGAGACGCTGAGTCAGCTCACACCGACGCCGGCCGACCGGGCCCGACGCACCATCGACGCCCACCGCAGCGCATTCGCAGGGCTCAGCCTGGACGATGTGTGGCCGCGGGTGGTCGCACTGGTGGTGCAGCCCGGCGTCGAATTCGATCATCTCAACGTCATCGACTACCGGCGCAACGCCACCGCCGAGTTGCGCCACGTCCTCGACACCGAAGACAACCTGGTCTTCGAGGCGCACTCGACCGACTATCAGCGACCGGCGCAATTGCGCGAACTCGTCGAGGATCACTGGGCCATCCTGAAAGTCGGTCCCGGACTGACATTTGCGATGCGTGAGGCGCTGTTCGCGCTCGCCCGGATCGAGGCCGAACTCGTCGCGGCGCCGTCGCGGTCGAACCTGATCGAGGTCATCGAACGCCGGATGCTCGCCGATCCGACACACTGGACGGGCTACTACGAGGGCGATCCGGTCACCCAGCGCACCGCACGGCGCTACAGCTACAGCGACCGGCTGCGCTACTACTGGGCCGACGATCAGATCGACGCGGCACGGCGGGCGCTACTGACCAATCTCGACCGCGTGGGCATCCCGCTGCCGTTGATCAGCCAATTTCTTCCCGGCCAGTACGACCGGATCCGCACCGGTCGCCTCGAGAACCGGGCGCAGGCCCTGGTCATCGACCGGGTACGCGACGCCTTGCGCCCCTACGCCCGTGCCTGTATGGCCACTGCCGACGAATACGCGACCCTGACTACTGGAGCAACCGATGCCTAATTCTTCCCCGTCCGCCCTGACCGCCGTGCCCGCCCAAACCGACGGTGGCGCAACCATTGTCGAGATCGGTCAGCAACCCGATGCGTGGCGGGAGGTCGCCGGTGCGATCGGTGGCGACAGCGCCGGGTTCCTGGGCGAGATCACCGCGCGCAGCGACCTTCGAGTGATCCTGACGGGCGCGGGCAGCTCGGCGTTCGTCGGTGAGATCGCCGCCCCGGCGCTGCGGCGTCATCTCAACCGCCGCGTCGAGGCCGTACCGACCACCAGCATCGTCGCCAATCCGCAGGATCATCTGGAACGCGACACCCCGACATTGCTGGTATCGTTCGGCCGGTCGGGCAACAGCCCCGAGAGTCTGGCGACCACTGCACTGGCCGACGAATTCGTCGACAATATCTGGCATCTCGTCTTCACCTGCCACCGCGACGGACAGCTGGGCCGCGCACATGCCGACCGGCCCAACTCGCTGGTGGTCTTCATGCCCGAGCGCACCAATGACACCGGTTTCGCGATGACGTCCAGCCTCACCTCGATGTTGTTGGCCTGCATGCTGATGCTCGGTACAGCCGAACAAGCCGATGCCGAAGCGCTGGCCGGGGCTGCCCAGCACATCGCAGGCCTGCAGCCCGACATCCGCGCGTTGGCCCAGGCGAAAAAGCAACGATTCGTCTATCTCGGCAGCGGTCCGTTGGAAGGACTCGCCCGGGAGTCTGCGCTCAAGCTGCTCGAGCTGACCGCGGGCGAGGCGGTCACCTACTGCGACTCACCGCTGGGATTCCGCCATGGCCCCAAGGCAGTGCTCGACGGCGACACCCTGGTCGTGGTGTACGTGTCCACCGATCCCTACACCCGCCGCTACGATCTCGACATCGTCGCCGAGATCAGCGCCCAACTCGGCCCGGACAACGTCGTGGTGATCAGCACCGAACCGCTTGCGACAGTGACCGGACCGGCTTTCGTGGTGCCCGGCCTCGATGGTCTCGACGACTCGTCGGTGGCCCCGGCATATCTGGTGTTCGCCCAGTACCTCGCATTGTTCACCGCGCTGGAGTACGGCAAGACCCCGGATAACCCCTTCCCCGCCGGGGAAGTCAGCCGCGTTGTTCAGGGTGTGACCATCTACCCGATGGGGTCGCGATGAGCACGCGCTACCTCGGAGTCGACGGCGGCGGGTCGAAGACGGCGTTCGCGCTCATCGACGATACGGGCCGGATTCTGGCCAGGGCCACCGCCGCGACCTCCTACTACTTCAATGAAGGTTTCGACGTTGTCGAACGCGTTCTGGCCCAGGGTGTTGCCGATATCTGCGGGCAGGCCGGTATCGATCCGGCCGGCATCGAGCGGGCTTTCTTCGGAATTCCCGGCTACGGCGAGGCCAGCGCTGACATCGAGCAGCTCGATGCCGTCGGCCGCCATGTCCTCGGCCACGACCGCTACAGCTGCAACAACGACATGGTCTGTGGGTGGGCGGGATCGCTGGCCGGCGAGGACGGGATCAACGTCATCAGCGGCACCGGATCGATGACTTATGGAGAACGCGACGGCACGGGGCACCGTGTCGGCGGATGGGGTGAACTGTTCGGCGATGAGGGCTCCGCGTATTGGGTTGCGACCCAGGGCCTGAACGCCTTCACCCGGATGAGCGACGGCAGGCTTGCCCGCGGACCGCTCTACACTCATTTCAAGGAGCGCCTGCAGATCTCCAGCGATCTCGACGTCGTCAGTCTGGTCATCGAGAAGTGGGGCGGCAGCCGGGGTTCGATCGCCGCACTGGCCACCACGGTCTGCGAGGCGGCCCGCGAGGGTGACGAATTCGCTCGGCGAATTCTGGCCGACGCCGCAACCGAACTGGCGACGTTGGTCGAAACCACCCGGGTGCTGACCGGATTCACCGAGACCGAACCCGTAACGGTGTCGTATTCGGGCGGAATGTTCTCCGACGAGGGATTTCTGCCGCTGTTCCACGGTGCCCTGGAACGGTTGCCTGCCAAATACGACCTCCGGCGCCCACTGCTCGACCCGGCTCTGGGCGCGGCCCTCTACGCCGCCAAACAGAGCGGCCATCCGCTGAGCCCCCATGCTGTGCACCAGCTTGCAACGCCCCGAACATAATCCGAAGAGGTGAAGGCACTATGACCGATACACCGACCACCCGCAGCTGGATCTTCTACGCCACACTGCTCATCCTGTTCTGGGGCGTCTGGGGCGCCTTCTCCGCGCTACCCGCAACGTGGTACGGCTACCCCGACGAGATGATCTACAGCATCTGGGCCCTGACGATGATCATTCCGGCGGTCTTCGCACTACGGGGACAACGCTTCGACCGGCGTCCCCGCGCCGCGGTCTACGGCCTGCTCATCGGATTGACCGGTGCCGGTGGCCAACTCCTGTTGTTTCAGGCACTGACCATCGGTCCGGCCTACCTGATCTTCCCGATCGTCTCGATCTCGCCGGCGATCACCGTGGTGATGGCCATGGTGCTGCTGCGGGAACGCATCTCCGGGCTGGCCATAGTGGGGCTGCTGGCGGCACTGGCGGCGATCGTGCTGTTCAGCATCACCGGGAGCGATTCCGATGGTTCATCGGGGCCGTGGTTGCCGCTGGCGATCGTGGTCTGTGTGGCCTGGGGCGTGCAGGCCTACTTCATGCGCAAGACCGCGACGATCGGCGTCAACGAGGCCACCACCTTCGGTTGGATGGCGATCAGCGCGCTGGCCCTGATTCCCGTCGCCCTGTTCTCGATGGGCGGCATCCCCACCGGATTCGGCTGGAAGGCACCGGTTCTGACGGCAGGGACGCAACTGCTCAACGCTGTCGGAGCCTTGTTCCTGGTGATGGCGCTCAGCCGCGGCAAGGCCACCATCGTCGCACCGACCACCAATGCGCTGGCACCGGCCCTGACGATCGTCGTCTCCCTCGTGGCGTACCAGACGTTGCCCACCCCGTACGGCGCGATCGGCATCGTGCTGGCACTGGTGGGGTCGACATTGATGGTCTACAGCGACGAGAGGCGCGGTGAAGCCCTCACCGACGCCGTGCTCGACCAGTTGCCCGAGGGCGGGACCAAGACCGCAGCACCCAGGAGTAGGACATGAAACCCACGATTGTCATCATCGGCGCGGGCAGCGTCGAATTCACCCGGGAACTGCTCGGAGACATCTTCTCCTTCTCCGACCTCGGCCCGGTCCGGATTGTGCTGCACGACATCGACACCGAACGTCTGGAGACCGCGGAGGCCATCGCGCGGGCTACCGCCCGCACCGCGGGCGCACAGCCCGAGTTGGTTTCCAGTACCGACCGGCGCCGCGCGCTCGAGGGTGCGGATTACGTCATCAACGTCATCCAGGTCGGGATGCACGAGGCCACGGTGCGTGACTTCGACATCCCCGCGTCCTACGGGCTGAATCAGACCATCGGCGACACGATCGGGATCGGCGGCATCTTCCGCGGGCTGCGCACCTTCCCCGTGCTGGCCGCGATCGCCCGCGACATGGAACAGATCTGCCCGGACGCCTGGTTGCTGAACTACACCAACCCGATGGCCATGAACGTCACGTTCCTGCGGCACGTGGCCCCACGCCTGAAAGTCCTCGGGCTGTGCCATTCCGTGTACTGGACGATGGTCGGCTTGTGCGAGCTCATCGACGTGCCGTTCGACGAAGTGTCGTACTGGTCGGCCGGCGTCAATCATCAGGCCTGGGTGCTGCGCTGGGAGCGCGACGGCCAGAACCTGTATCCGCTGCTGGATCAGCGCATTTCGGCCGATCCGGAACTGCGCCGTCGGGTGCGGGTCGACATGTACCGTCGGCTGGGCTACTACCCGACCGAGACGAGCGAGCACTCCAGTGAGTACGTTCCGTGGTATCTTCGCCACCCCGACGAAGTCTCCCGGCTGCGGCTCGACGTCGGCGAGTATGTCTCGATCAGCGCGGCCAACCTGGCCGAATATGCGCGCGTCCGTGCCGAACTGGCCGGCACCGAGTCACTCGGAATCGACACCGGCTCCACAGAATACGCGCCACAGGTGATCCACTCGCTGGAGACCGGGACCGTGCGGGTCATCGCAGCCAACGTCGTCAATGACGGCCTGATCACCAACCTGCCCGACGGTGTCGCCGTCGAGGTGCCGACGGTGCTCGACACGCTGGGCGCGCACCCGATGAAGGTCGGTGATCTGCCGCCGCAATGCGCCGCACTCAACCGTTCGTTCCTCGGGCCGGTGGACCTGGCGGTGCGGGCCGCGGTCGACGGGGACCCCCGCCTGGTGCGGGCGGCGGCCATGGTCGATCCCAACACCGCCGCATCCTTGACCGTCGATCAGATCTGGGACCTGTGCGACGAACTGACCGCCGCACACGGGGATCTGTTACCCGAAGCCCTCCGCACGCCGATGAAGGAGTACCTATCGTGATTCGCCGAAAAGTCTGCATGGCATTGGCTTCCGTCCTCGTCCTCGCCCTGTCCGCCTGCGGAGGTGGCGACTCGTCGTCGTCCGGGCCCACCAAGATCGCGGTGTGGCACGGCTACCAGGACGTCGAAGGTGAGGCGTTCACGGCGCTGATCGACCAGTACAACAAGGAACATCCGGACGTCGAGGTCACCGACCTGTACTCCAGCAATGATCTGGTGCTGCAGAAGGTTTTGACGGCCGTGCGTGGGGACAGCGCCCCCGATGTCGCGTACATGTTCGGGTCCTGGTCCCCGAAGATCGCCCAGATCCCCCGGGTCGTCAACATGGCCGACGAAGTGTCGGCGCCGGAATGGAATTGGGATGACTTCTATCCGGCCGAACGGGACGCAGCGACGGTCGGGGACAAGATCGTAGGCGTACCTGCCCTGGTGGACAACCTCGCGATCGTCTACAACAAGAAGCTGTTCGCCGATGCCGGGGTCGCACCGCCGAGCCCGGACTGGACGTGGGACGACTTCCGCGCGGCGGCAGCCAAGCTGACCGACCCCACCAAGGGCCAGTACGGCTGGTTGATTCCCGCCGATGGAAGCGAAGACACTGTCTGGCACTACGTTCCGATGCTGTGGGAAGCCGGCGGCGACATCTTGACGCCGGACAACAAGCATGCGGCGTTCAATTCTGAAGCGGGCGTCAAGGCGCTGACCGTGTTGCAGCAGATGGCCGTCACCGACAAGTCGCTGTACCTGGACACCACCAACGAGAACGGTCCCAAGCTGATGAACAGCGGTAAGGTCGCGATGCTGGTCACCGGCCCCTGGGATCTGAGCTCGCTGTCCGACATCGACTACGGTGTGCAGACCATGCCCACCTTCGCGGGTTCCAGCGGCTCCCATCAGACAATCTCGGGACCCGACAACTGGGTGGTGTTCAACAACGGCGACCGCAAGAAGCAGGCGGCGGTCGACTTCGTCAAATGGCTGACCGCCGCCCCGCAGGTCAAGACTTTCTCGTTGGCGACCGGTGACCTGCCGACCCGGGTCTCGGTGGGCCAGGATCAGGCGGTGCTCACCCAACTCGACGAGAACCTGCCCGGCAGCGCGACATTCGTGGAGAATCTGAACAACGTGAAGAAGACCAGGCCCACGGTGGATCAGTATCCGGCGATATCGGAGGCGATGGGTCAGGCGATCGTGTCCGTCATGCTCGGCAAGGACCAGCCCGCAGACGCGCTGAACTCCGCAGCGCAGGCCACCGACGCCGCATTGGCCGGAGAATAGCCGTGCCCGCGGCGGTCCTGCGGCGCATCGGCCGCTCGGAGAGTGTGAACGGGTGGGCGTTGGTGAGCCCCGGCGTGGTGCTCATCGGCATCTTCGGGCTGCTCCCGGTACTGATGTCGCTGCAACTGTCGTTCCAGCAATCGGATCTGCTGTCACCGGAGACACCCTGGGTCGGCCTGGAGAACTACCGGAAGTTGGCCGAAGATCCGGTATTCGTCGAGGCCACGAAACACACCATCGTCTACACGGGCCTGTTCGTTCCCGGCACGATGCTGGTCGGGCTGTTCGTCGCTGCGGCGATGAACCGGTCGCTGCGCTTCATCTCGGTGTACCGGACGGCCGCCTACGTGACGATGGCGGTGTCCACGATCTCGCAGGGCATCATCTTCCTGTGGTTGACCGACCGCGACTACGGTCTGGTCAACGCGGCCCTCAACGCGGTGGGCGTGCCGTCCCAGCCGTTCCTGGCCTCGCCGTCCCAGGCCCTCTTCGTGATCGTGGCCATGACGATCTGGGGCTGGACGGGATTCTCGGTCATCGTCTATCTCGCTGCACTGCAAGGGGTGCCCGCCGAATTGCACGAGGCCGCTGCGATCGACGGTGCCAGCCCGTTCACCCGTTTCCGCACCATCACCGTGCCATTGCTCGGGCCGGCGAACCTGTTCCTACTCGTCTGGCTGACGATCAACGCGCTCCAGCTGTTCGACGAGGTCTACGCCACCACCCGCGGCGGTCCGCTACGGGCCACCACCGTGATCGTCTACTACCTCTGGGACCGCGCGTTCGTGCAGTTCGACGCCGGCTACGCCGCGGCGATGGCCTACGCACTGTTCGTCGTCATCCTGGTGATCACCGCCGTGCAATTCCGTCTCGCCCGGAGGTACGTGCACTACTCATGACCGCCACCCAGCTGCCTCCTGCCGAAACCACTGCGCCGCTGCCGCAGTCACCGACCCGACGCGTGCGGCTGCGGCTGCCGTTCAGCCCGTGGCATCTCGTCCTGATCCCGCTGACGTTCCTGTTGATCGTTCCCCTGCTGTGGATGCTCATCACCTCACTGGAGACCGAAGGCGAAGCCAATCATTTCCCGCCGGTCCTTTTTCCGGCAGACCCACAGTTCGGAAACTATTCCGAAGCCTGGCAGGCCGCGCCGTTCGGGCACTTCTTTCTCAACAGCGCGCTGGTCACCCTCGTGGTGCTGGCCAGCAACCTGTTCATCTGCAGCCTGGCCGGTTACGCGTTCGCCCGCATCAAATTCCTCGGTCGCGGTGTGCTGTTCGTGACGCTCATGGCCACCCTCATGGTGCCGTTCCAGGTGACGATGATTCCGGTGTTCCTGATCGTGAAGTGGTTCGGAGACAACGTCGCCGAGGTGCTGGGCATCGACCATATCGGTGCCCTGATGTTGCCCAACCTCGCCACCGCATTCGGCATCTTCTTCCTGCGCCAGTTCTTCCTGACCGTCCCGGTGGAGCTCGAAGAAGCCGCACGCGTCGACGGAACCTCACGGCTCGGTGTGCTGTTCAGGATCATCCTCCCGCTGTCACTGCCCGCACTGTCCACGCTCGCCGCCCTCACCGTGCTGACCTCGTGGAACGACTTCCTGTGGCCGTTGATCGTGATCACCTCCCAGGATCAGATGACGATCCCGTTGGGGCTCAGCTACTTCCAGGGTGCGCATCGGGTCAAATGGCCACTGCTGATGGCGGCGAACGTGATGAGCCTGCTGCCCATGCTGCTGGTGTTCATCGGCGCGCAGCGGTATTTCGTCCAATCAGTGGCCAGTACCGGCTTGAAGGGCTGACCGTGAAACTGCTTCGAAGGGAACAACATTGGCCGAGGTAGAGTTCTGCGACGTCACGCGTCGGTATGCGGGCGGGGTGGTTGCCCTCAACGGCCTCAACCTCTCGATGAGCGACGGGGAATTCCTCATCCTGGTCGGCCCGTCAGGCTGCGGGAAGAGCACCGCGCTGCGCCTGCTCGCCGGGCTGGACAAGCCGACCTCGGGTGAGATCAAAATCGGTGGCACCACGGTGAACGCGCTCGGGCCCGGGGAACGCGACATCGCGATGGTGTTCCAGAACTACGCGCTGTACCCGCACATGAGCGTGTACGCGAACCTCGCGTACGGGCTCCGCCAGCGCAGAACGCCGCGCCGCGAGATCGAACAGCGGGTGCGGGAGACCGCGACTCTGCTGGAAATCGACGGGCTGCTCAACCGTAAGCCGGGTCAGCTCTCCGGCGGCCAGCGCCAGCGGGTTGCGATGGGCCGGGCGCTCGTCCGCAAGCCGCAGGCATTCCTGCTCGACGAGCCGTTGTCCAACCTCGACGCGAAGCTGCGCACCCAGGTCCGCGGTGACCTCAAACGCTTGCACCGCGAAGTCCCGGTGACCTCGATCTACGTGACGCATGACCAGGTCGAGGCGATGACGCTGGGCGACCGGTTGTGTGTGATGTCCAAGGGCGAAGTGCAGCAGATCGGCACCACCGACGACATCTACAACCGTCCCGCGAACACCTTCGTCGCATCGTTCATGGGCAGCCCGCCGATGAACCTGATGCCCGCAGTGGTGCGCGGGGGCATCGTGCACATCTCTGGCGCGGCCGTCATGACCGCCCACGTGCCGGATGGTCCCGTCACCGTCGGGGTCCGGCCCGAACATGCCCAGGTCCGCACGTCGCGCACCGATGATCTGGTGCCGGCCCGCGTCGATTTCGTCGAGCCACTCGGCAGCCACGTGCTGATCACGGTGATCATCGACGGGGACGGGGCTGACAGCGGCCGGATCGGTGCGGCGCCCGGCGAGACCCGGGTGATCGTCCAGGGGCCTGCGGGCCTGGAACTGGACCCCGGCAGCCCGGTCGGTCTCGCAGTGACCCCGGAGCGCACCTATTTCTTCGATGCCGAGACGGGTGTCGCCGACGTCCGCCGAGAGCGGATATCCCTGTAACCGACCACAGTCTGGCGCGGGATAACGGTTTGATAACGTCGAGCAAATGGCCGCCGCGTGATGCGGCGAGCCGGAACTCGGGGTGGACTGCGGTCGCTAGACTCCGAAGCGAAGTAGCTCGTCGGTGGTGACCAGCCGCTCGTTCTTGGCCGGGAATTCCCGGCTCTTCATGGGATGGCGTAACAAGGACCAGGCAATTCGGCTCATCCGTGACCGACTCAGCGGTTTGATGTACACGGTGATCACTCCTGCGACTCGCTGATTGCTGTACTTGAGGCCCCACGTTACCGCAGCGCTCTCACCAAGTCATTAGATACCGGACAGTCGGCAAACAGTGTGAGCCACGCCGCACAAAGATCTGATGTTTTTGGTGAGGCTGGTGTGACTAGTGGGGCAGCACCTCGAGGCGTTTTCCACCCTTTGTCATGCCAGAGTGGCGCTCACTGGTCGGGAGCCACTCTGGCATGACAAAGCTGTGGCAAAGATCTAGCGGTGGCAAAGACCCTATCGCTGCGGGGCGGCGGTGGGCTTGATGGGCGCAGGCAACGCCGTGCGGCCCATCAGGTAGCGGTCCGCACCGGCGGCCGCAGCACGGCCCTCGGCGATGGCCCAGACGATCAACGACTGACCGCGACCCATATCGCCCGCCACGAACACCCCGGGCACCGAGCTCTGGAAATTGTCGTCACGGGCGACGTTGCCACGGTCGGTCAGCTCGACACCCAGATCAGTCAGCAGGCCGGGCTTCTCGGGACCCACGAAGCCCATGGCCAGCAGCACCAGATCGGCCTTGAGCTCGAAGTCGCTGCCCTCGACCTTCTCGAACTTGCCCGCGTTCATCTTGACCTCGTGCGCCCGCAGGGCGGTGACGTGGCCGTCGGCCCCGGTGAATTCCTCGGTGTTGACCGAGAACACGCGTTCGCCACCTTCTTCGTGTGCGGAGGACACCCGGAACATCAGCGGGTACGTCGGCCACGGCGTCGAATCAGCACGCTCCTCCGGAGGCCGCGGCATGATCTCGAACTGGTGCACGCTGGCCGCGCCCTGGCGGTGTGAGGTGCCCAGGCAGTCCGCGCCGGTGTCGCCGCCGCCGATGATGATGACGTGCTTGTCCTTGGCGGTGATGGGCGGCTGGCCGTTCTCGTCGAGAACCGGATCGCCGTTCTGCACGCGGTTGGCCCACGGCAGGAATTCCATCGCCTGATGGATGCCGTCGAGTTCGCGGCCGGGGATCGGCAGATCGCGCCATGCGGTCGCGCCGCCGGCCAGGACGACGGCGTCGTAGTTCAGCCGCAGTTGCGCGACGGTGATGTCGACGCCGACGTTGACGCCGGGCCGGAACTGGGTGCCTTCGGCCGCCATCTGTTCCAGGCGCCGTTCGATGTGGCGCTTCTCCATCTTGAATTCCGGAATGCCGTAGCGCAGCAGCCCGCCGATGCGATCCGCGCGCTCGAACACCGTCACGGTGTGGCCTGCCCGGGTGAGCTGCTGGGCGGCGGCCAACCCGGCCGGGCCGGAGCCGACGACTGCGACCTTCTTGCCGGTCTGCACGTCGGGCAGCATGGGGACGACCCACCCTGAATCAAACGCGTTGTCGATGATCTCGACCTCGACCTGTTTGATGGTCACCGCGTCCTGGTTGATGCCTAGGACACAGGACGACTCACATGGCGCCGGGCACAGCCGCCCGGTGAACTCCGGGAAGTTGTTGGTGGCGTGCAGCCGCTCGATGGCTTCCCGCCACCGGTCCTTGTACACCAGGTCGTTCCACTCGGGGATCAGGTTCCCCAGTGGGCAACCGTTGTGGCAGAACGGGATACCGCAGTCCATGCACCGTGATGCCTGGCCCCGCAGGACGTCGTGGGAGAAGTCCTCATAGACCTCTTTCCAGTCCTTCAGGCGCAGCGGCACTGGCCGACGCTTGGGCAGCTCGCGAGAAGTGTTCTTGAGGAAACCGCGCGGATCAGCCACTGGCGGCCGCCATGATCGCCTCGTCGACATTCTTGCCTGCCCGCTTGGCCTCACCGATCGCGGTCAGCACCCGCCGGTAATCGCGTGGCATGACCTTCACGAAATGCTTCAACTCGTTGTCCCAATCAGACAGAATACGTTGTCCCACCGCTGAATCCGTGGCATCGACGTGGGATGCCAGGATCCCGCGCAACCACTCGGTGTCGTCGGCGTCGAGCGCTTCCAGCTCAACCATCTCGGTGTTCAGGTTCTCCGAGAGCCGGCCGTGCCGGTCGTACACGTAGGCCATGCCGCCCGACATGCCTGCCGCGAAGTTGCGGCCGGTGGGACCGAGGATCACCACCTTGCCGCCGGTCATGTATTCGCAGCCATGATCGCCGACACCCTCGACCACGGCGTGGGCGCCGGAGTTGCGGACCGCGAATCGCTCGCCCACCTGGCCGCGCAGGAAGGCCTCGCCGCTGGTGGCACCGAACAGGATCACGTTGCCTGCGATGATGTTGTCCTCGGCGGCAAAGCCGGCCGGTGCCTCGTCGGCCGGGCGCACCACGATCCGTCCACCCGAGAGCCCCTTGCCCACATAGTCGTTGGCGTCGCCGTACACCCGCAGCGTGATGCCCTTGGGCACGAACGCGCCGAAGCTGTTGCCTGCCGACCCGTCGAAGGTGATGTCGATGGTGCCGTCGGCGAGCCCCTGGCCGCCGTAGACCTTGGTGACCTCATGGCCGAGCATGGTGCCCACCGTGCGGTTGACATTGGTGATTTTTGTCGCAAAACGGACGGGTGAAGCGGCATCTAATGCCTCGCGGCTCTGCACGATCAGGTGCTGATCCAGCGCCTTGTCGAGGCCGTGGTCCTGGCGCGAGCTGCAGTACAGGTCCTGGTTCATGAACGCCGATTCCGGCTCGTGCAACACCGGCGACAGGTCGAGCTTGTGGGCCTTCCAATGTTCGGCCGCCTGTGTGGTGTCCAGCATGCCGACCTGGCCGACCATCTCGTTGACGGTACGGAAGCCCAACTGCGCCATGTGCTCACGGACTTCTTCTGCGATGAACATGAAGAAGTTCTCGACGAACTCGGGCTTGCCGTTGAACCGCTCGCGCAGCAGCGGGTTCTGGGTGGCCACGCCTACCGGGCAGGTGTCGAGGTGGCAGACCCGCATCATGATGCAGCCCGACACCACCAGCGGCGCGGTGGCGAACCCGAACTCCTCGCCACCGAGCAGCGCGGCGACGACCACATCACGGCCGGTCTTGAGCTGACCGTCGACCTGGACCACGATGCGGTCACGCAAACCGTTGAGCAGCAACGTCTGCTGGGTCTCGGCCAGGCCGAGCTCCCACGGTGCACCCGCGTGCTTCATCGACGTCAGCGGGGTGGCGCCGGTGCCACCGTCATGCCCGGAGATGAGGACGACGTCGGCGTGGGCCTTGGAGACTCCCGCCGCGACGGTCCCGACGCCGTTCTCCGAAACGAGCTTGACGTGAACCCGCGCAGACGGATTGGCGTTCTTTAGGTCGTGGATGAGCTGCGCGAGATCCTCGATCGAGTAGATGTCGTGGTGCGGCGGCGGCGAGATCAGGCCGACACCCGGCGTCGAGTGCCGCACCTCGGCCACCCACGGGTACACCTTGTGCCCTGGAAGCTGACCGCCCTCACCGGGTTTCGCACCCTGGGCCATCTTGATCTGGATATCGGTGCAGTTCGTCAGGTAGTGCGACGTGACACCGAAGCGTCCCGAGGCCACCTGTTTGATCGCACTGCGGCGCCAGTCACCGTTCTCGTCGGGCTCGAAGCGGCTGACGCTCTCGCCGCCCTCACCCGAGTTCGACCGCCCGCCAAGGCGGTTCATGGCGATGGCCAGGGTCTCGTGAGCTTCTGCCGAGATCGAGCCGTAACTCATGGCACCGGTGGAGAACCGCTTGACGATCTCCGATGCCGGCTCGACCTCGTCGAGCGGAACCGGGGGACGCACACCGTCGCGGAACTTCAGCAGCCCGCGCAGCGAGGCCATCCGCTCACTCTGGTCGTCGACCAGCGCGGTGTACTCCTTGAAGATCGAGTACTGGCCGGTGCGCGTGGAGTGTTGCAGCTTGAACACCGTGTCCGGATTGAACAGGTGGTATTCGCCCTCACGGCGCCACTGATATTCACCGCCCACTTCGAGTTCGCGGTGGGCCCGCTCGTCGGGCCGGTCCAGGAACGCCAGCGCGTGACGGGCGGCGACATCGGCGGCGATGTCGTCGAGATCGATCCCGCCGACGGGGCAGTGCAGTCCGGTGAAGTATTCGTCGAGCACCTGCTGGGAGATGCCGATCGCCTGGAACAACTGCGCGCCGGTGTAGGAGGCCAGGGTGGAGATGCCCATCTTGGACATCACCTTCAGCACGCCTTTGCCCGCGGCCTTCACGTAGTTGGCCTTGGCGGCATCACTGGTCATCCCGGTGATCGCACCGCGGTCGACCATGTCTTCGATGGACTCGAACGCCATGTACGGATTGATGGCGGCACAGCCGAATCCGACCAGCATGGCCATGTGGTGCACCTCGCGGGCGTCACCGGCCTCGACCACCAGGCCGACCTTGGTGCGGGTGCGTTCCCGGACCAGGTGGTGGTGCACTGCCGAGACACTCAGCAGCGACGGGATGGGCGCCATCGTCTCGTTGGATTCCCGGTCGGACAGCACGATGATGCGTGCGCCTTCCCGGATCGCCTCGGACACCTTGGCCCGCACGGTGTCGAGCGCCTCCCGCAGGCCCTGGCCGCCCCGGTTGACCGGGTACAGGCAGCGGATCACCGCGGCACGCATGCCGTGCTTGTGTCCGCGGACCTCGTGGTCGGGGTCGACGCAGATGAGCTTGGACAGTTCGGCATTACGCAGGATCGGCTGTGACAGCACGATCTGACGGCACGAATCGGGTCCCGGATTGAGCAGATCCCCTTCGGGGCCGATCACGCCCTGCAGGCTGGTCACCACCTCTTCGCGGATCGCGTCCAGCGGGGGGTTGGTGACCTGGGCGAACAGCTGCTGGAAGTAGTCGAACAGCATCCGCGGGCGCTGCGAGAGCACGGCGACCGGCGTATCAGTGCCCATCGACCCGAGTGCCTCGGCCCCGCTGCGCGCCATCGGCGCCACGAGCAGGTTCAGTTCCTCGTAGGTATAGCCGAAGATCTGCTGACGCAGCACCACCCGGTGGTGCGGCATCCGGACGTAATCGCCCGGCGGCAGTTCGTCGAGGGGGAACAGGCCGGCGTCGAGCCACTCCTGGTACGGGTATTCGGCGGCGAGTTCGGCCTTGATCTCCTCGTCGGAGACGATGCGGCCCTGGGCGGTGTCGACCAGGAACATGCGGCCGGGACGCAGCCGCATCTTCTGCACGACGGTGGCCGGGTCCAGGTTGAGCACCCCGGCCTCCGACGCCATCACGACGAGGCCGTCATCGGTCACCCAGATCCGCGACGGGCGCAGGCCGTTGCGGTCGAGCACGGCGCCGATCACGGTGCCGTCGGTGAAGCACACCGAGGCCGGACCGTCCCAGGGCTCCATCAGCGAGTCGTGGAACTCGTAGAACGCCCTGCGACGCGGATCCATCTGTTCGTGGCGTTCCCACGCCTCGGGGATCATCATCAGCACCGCGTGGGGCAGGCTGCGGCCGCCGAGGTGCAGCAGCTCGAGTACCTCGTCGAAGCGTGCGGTGTCCGATGCGCCGGGGGTACAGACCGGAACGATCTTGTCGAGGCCCTGGGCCCCGAACACGTCGGTGCGGATCAGTGCCTCGCGTGCCCGCATCCAGTTCTCATTGCCGGTGACCGTGTTGATCTCACCGTTGTGGGCGATGCGGCGGAACGGATGCGCCAGCGGCCATGACGGGAAGGTGTTGGTGGAGAACCGTGAGTGCACGATCCCCAGGGCACTGGTCAGCCGGTCGTCCTGCAGGTCCAGGTAGAAGGCCTTGAGCTGCGGCGTGGTCAGCATGCCCTTGTAGACGAAGGTCTGCCCGGAAAGGCTTGGAAAGTAGACCGTTTCACGCCCGGGGCCGTCCTGCCCGGGGCCCTTGGTGCCGAGTTCGTGTTCGGCGCGCTTGCGCAGGACGAAGGCGCGGCGCTCCAGGTCCATGCCGCGGACGCGAGGAGCATCAGGGCCTTCGGAGGCGCCGGCGATGAACAGCTGACGGAACGTCGGCATGGCATCGCGGGCCAGCGCGCCCAGCGAGGAATCGTCGGTGGGCACCTCGCGCCAGCCGAGGACCTCAAGTCCCTCGGCTTCGGCGATCTTCTCGACCGATTCGCAGGCCGCCGCGGCATCGCGGGACGACTGCGGCAGGAATGCGATTCCCGTGGCGTAGCTGCCCGGTTCCGGCAGCTCGAACTCCACCACCTCACGCAGGAACGCGTCGGGCACCTGCAGCAGGATGCCCGCACCGTCCCCGGTGTTCGGCTCGGCGCCCTGGGCACCGCGATGCTCCAGGTTGACCAGTGCCGTGATGGCCTTGTCGACGATGTCCCGGCTACGACGACCGTGGATATCGGCGACCATTGCGACGCCACACGCATCGTGTTCGTACGCGGGGTTGTAGAGCCCGACCTTGCTGGGCGTCATTCGCACCTAGCCCTTCGCGCGATATGCAGCTTCGCCGTCAGGGGCCACACCGTTGACAGCCCCCGACTGGCGTTAGCCAGTTCGGCGAGGGAATGCATTCGTGCAGCATTGAACGACAGCTACATCCCACTCGCCATACAAGTGTGGAAAACGATAAGGCAAAAACCCTGCAACATGCCAACTTAGCCAAGCCTAACCAGGTGGGCGACGTGACTGCCGCCTCACACCGGGCTCCCGCGGCGGTCCGCCGATTACGTTGCGTCCCTTATATTTTCAAATGCGCCCGATTCCCACTCCACCGTGGCCCATGCGCGCTGACGCCCCCGTAATCACACATGCGGTTTGCTAGCAGGGCCGACATCCTCCCGTTATCGAGCCGTTATAGGAACATTCTGTGTTTGCGAGAAACGTTAGCCAGATTCTTAGAGTTAGCCAGGATCACCCTCTGGCGTCCTGTAGGTCACTCTTGAGGCCGGCCCGCGGCCGTAGATCGAGCCGTCGCAGCAACTGCGCGTTGAGCGCCACCACCACCGTGGAGGCCGACATCAGCAGGGCACCCACCGACATCGGCATCACAAAGCCCACCGGCGCCAGCACGCCGGCGGCCAGCGGCACCGAGATCAGGTTGTAACCCGCTGCCCACCAAAGGTTTTGCTTCATCTTGCGATAGGACTGCCGGGACAGCTCGATCACGGACAGCACCGAACGCGGGTCGGAACTCGCGAGGATGACACCGGCCGACGCGATGGCGACGTCGGTGCCTGCACCGATCGCGATCCCGATGTCGGCCTTGGCCAGCGCCGGCGCGTCGTTCACGCCGTCACCGACCATTGCCACCGACAGGCCCTCACGCTGGAGTTCGGCCACCTTGGCCGCCTTGTCCTCGGGACGCACCCCCGCATACACCCGGTCGATGTCGAGCTCAGCGGCGACCGCGGCGGCGACCGGTTCGGCGTCCCCGGTGATCATCACCACTTTCACCCCGAGGTCGTGCAATGCGTCGACAGCCTGCCTGGACTCGGGTCGCACCTCGTCCGCCAGGGCCAGCGCACCGGCGATCGTCCCGTCGACCAGGACATGCAGCACGGTGGCTCCGTGCCAGTGTGCTGTCTGTGGAAGGTCGGCCACACCGCTGCGCTCCAACAGCCCTGGACCGCCGACCTGAACCCGGTGGCCCTCGATGAGGGCACTGACACCGACCGCCGGTGAAGAACTGAAATCGGAGGCGGCAGGCAGCGACAGATCGCGGCTCTGCGCGGCCGCCACGATGGCCCTGGCCAGGGGGTGCTCGGATGCGGCTTCAGCGGCAGCGGCGATCCTCAGCATCTCGTCGTCAGTCCGCCCGGTGGCATACACGGCGGTCACCGCGGGCTCCCCCTTGGTCAGCGTGCCGGTCTTGTCGAACAACACCGCCCCGACCGTGCGCATGGTCTCCAGCGCCAGCCGGTCCTTGATCAGCACGCCGCCGCGGGCCGCACGCTCGGTGGCGATCGAGACCACCAACGGAATGGCCAGTCCCAGTGCATGCGGGCAGGCGATGACCAGCACCGTGATGGTCCGGACCACAGCCTGGTCCGGCTCACCCAGGTACGTCCACACCAGCGCCGTCACGATCGCCGCCCCGAGGGCGAACCAGAACAGCCAGCCCGCCGCCCGGTCGGCGAGGCGCTGCGCGCGCGACGAGGAATTCATGGCATCGCTGACCAACCGCTGGATGCCGGCCAGGGCGGTGTCGTCGCCGACCGCGGTGACGGTGAGCCGCAGCCCTGAATCGGTGGCCACGGTGCCCGCGATGACGTCGTCGCCCACGCCGCGGCGCACCGGACGCGACTCACCGGTGACCATCGACTCGTCGATGTCTGCCGACCCGTCGACAATCCGGCCGTCGACGGGGATGCCTGCACCGGGCCGGACCACAACCACATCTCCGACTTGCAGCTGCGACGGCGCCACCGTCACGATCCGCTCGGTTCCGCCGTCGTCGTCGACGCGTTCGGCCTCATCGGGCAGCAGCGCGGCCAGCGAGTCCAGCGCCGAGGTCGTCTGCGCCAGCGACCGCATCTCTATCCAGTGCCCCAGCAGCATGATCACGACGAGCAGGGCCAGCTCCCACCAGAAGTCCAGCTGATGGTGCAACAGACCGAGGCTGGCCCCCAGGGACGAGATGAACGCAACGGTGATGGCCAGGCCGATCAGCAACATCATCCCCGGTGCCCGCGAGCGTATTTCGCCGACGGCGCCGGACAGGAAGGGCCGTCCACCCCATGCGTACATCACGGTTCCCAGCACCGGCGACACCCAGCGCGCGCCGGCGAACTCCGGAATCGAGTAGCCCAGCAGCGTCGCGAACATCGGCGAGAAGGCGACCGTCGGGACTGCCAGCACCACCATGACGAGGAAGAGCCTGCGGAACTGGGCGGCGTGATCCCCGTGATGCGCGGAGTGGCCGGTGTGCTCGTGCTGTGCGTGTTCAGTCATGGCCATGCGCTCATCATATACCCCTAGGGGGTATACAACCACCGCGTCGGCCTCACTGTTGACAGTGATGCGATACCCGTTGAACACTCCGTTGGGCCGCCTCGGCGTGGAAACCCTGGAAGGGGGTCCCGCCTATCGCTGAACCCGCGACCGCGCATCGCGCGCGTTGCGATCAGCAAACAATTTGGCAACAACGACCTTGCCATCCAGCTATGGCGTGCAGGCTACCGAACACACCACTTCCACGACGGAGGAGTTCGGATGAATGCACCAACGATGACGCATCGACTGGCTGCCGAGTTCATCGGCACGTTCTGGCTGGTGCTCGGCGGCTGCGGTAGCGCAGTGTTCGCCGCCAAATTCCTGGCCGATGACGGACTTTCGCTCGGGATCGGGTTCCTCGGCGTTGCGCTGGCCTTCGGGTTGACGGTCCTGACCGGGGTCTACGCCTTCGGCACCATCTCCGGGGGCCACTTCAATCCCGCTGTCACCCTGGGCGCCGCCCTGGCAAAACGCGTGGAATGGGCTGCGCTGGTGCCCTATTGGATCGCCCAGCTCGTCGGCGGGCTGGTGGCCGGCGTGGTGATCTACGTGGTGGCCAAGGGCAAAGAGAGCTGGACGGCAACCGGCAACATGGCCGCCAACGGCTTCGGGGACCACTCCCCCGGCGGCTATTCGCTGGTGGCGGTGTTGATCGCCGAGGTCGTGCTGACCTTCATCTTTCTGCTCGTAATCCTCGGCTCGACGGACGATCGGGCCCGGAAGGGATTCGCGGGGCTGTCGATCGGCCTGACGCTGACGCTGATCCACCTGATCTCGATCCCGATATCCAACACCTCGGTCAACCCGGCCAGGTCCACCGCGGTGGCGTTCTTCAACGGCGATGGCGCTCCGGCACAGCTGTGGGCGTTCTGGGTGGCGCCGCTGATCGGCGCCGCGATCGCCGGTGTCGCGTATCCGTTCCTGTTCGGTGTGCATGAGGAACTCGCCGAGCGGCCGATGCGCGACGACGCCCTGGAGAACCGCGACTAGGTGAGGTGGTCGAATTCACCGCTGACCCAACGGATATGGCTCTCCGCTGACCGGTGCACCACACCCTTGGCGTCGCGATCGATCTCGTCGCCGCCAAGGGTGTAGAGCCGGTCGTAGTCGTACGCGTCGAGCCGGTCCACGATGCGCCGCACCACCGCCGCGGACAGCGGCACATGCCTGGGATAGTTGCGCTGGAACGACACCCAGTTCCTGGCCAGTCCACCGGTGATGGTGTCGCCGACCAGCAGAGTGCCGTCAGCGGTCAAGGCGACCGAACTGCCCCGCATGTGCCCGCCGACGTGAAGCAACCGCACGCCGCGCACCGGCTCGATCTCGCCGGCCCAGAGCTCGATCAACGGATCGCGGTGCGGGATCCATTCCTGATCAAGGGCATTGACGTAGACCGGCACCCCGCCGAACTCTCTGCTCCAGCTCAGCTGCGCACCGAACATGTGTGGGTGGCTGGCAGCCACCGCCGCCACCCCGCCCAGATTGCGGACCAGATCGAGGATCTCGTCGTCGAGGTAGCTCGGCGAATCCCACAGGAGGTTCCCCCGTGCGGTCTGCACCAGAAATGACCGGTGCCCGATCGCAAAGCGCGGCGCCCGCCGCAGACCGTGAACACCGCGGCCGTGATCGGTGTGTTCCGTGTGGTGCTGTTGGGCGGCAAGCTCATCCAGCGTGGTCCAGGTGCCGTGCGGGGGCAGATCACCACGCTCCTCGATGGCAACCTCCTCCGACGTCAGCACGCAGCTGTCCTCCGGTGGTCTGCTGTCGGATTCCGCGTGCTCAATCCCGCATCCGGTGCAAATCCAGGTAGGCATACGCCCAGGCTGACACCTCAATCGAGGTTGAGGTCAAGCCTCAGGCGGATTTGCGGCGCGCCTTGCCTGCGGCGCCCCGTTCTGTCGGCGCACCCTCATGCGCCAACTGGCCGCCCGCGCTCTCCAGGTGGGCCCGCACGAACCACTGGAACTTCTCCAGCTCGGCGGCATGGTCGATCAGGACATCCTGAGATACCAGATCGAGCTTCTCAAGCCGGTCGATGGCCTTACGGGTGTCTTCGATGACGCCGTTGTACACGAGATCCAGTGCGGCCAGATGCGCCTGCACGTTGTCCCGGCCGACGGAATAGTCGTCCCAGGCGCGATCCGCGACGATCGCGCCCGGCGTGCCTTTGGGTGACTTGCCCAGTGCCGCAATGCGCTCGGCGACCTCATCCGCATAGCCGCGCACCAGCGCGACCTGTGGGTCGATCATCTCGTGAACGCCGATGAAGTTCGGTCCGACGACGTTCCAGTGGATGTGCTTGAGCGTCAGGTGCAGGTCGTTGTAGGTGCTGAGCTGCTTCTGCAGCAAACCGGCCACCTCGGCGCCTTGCTTGTCAGAAAGGCCCGGAATGGTGAATGTGGTCATGGTTACTCCTTTCGCACGACCGAGGGTCTCGTGCCGCGCGCCTCGGGTACCCCGGTATCGCCGTCGGTAATCACCGGCGCGCCTACAGGGCGCGCAGATTGGGAATCGCCTGGCGCGCACTGCGACGCGGAACGGCCGCCAGCCCACTGGCTTCCAACAACCGCACCGCACGGTGCCGGTGCGGGCGCAGGGGCTCGAGCAGTTCGACCATCGCGGTGTCATCGATCGGCCTGCCGAGCAGACTCAGACCTACCACCTTGGCCAGGTGGTAATCGCCGACCGACAGTGCATCGGCATCGCCGAATGCACGTTGCACGGTCTCGGCCGCGGTCCATATCCCGACCCCCGGCAGTGATTGCAGGCCCGTGACGGCGCGCTCGGCGGTGAGCCGCTCCAACGCGTCGGCCCGCTGCGCACACCCGACGATGGTGCGCGCCCGGCCCGGATCCACATTCGCGCGGTGAAACTCCCAGGACGGTATGCGCCGCCAGACCTCGGCCGTCGGTGGCACCCGCATCCCCCCAGGCGCGGGCCCGGGCGCAGGCGCGCCGAACCTGTTGACCAGTGCACGCCACGCCCGCCATGCGTCCATGCCGTACACCCGCTGCTCGATGACCGCCGGGATCAACGCTTCGAGCACCCGGCCGGTGCGTCCCAGCCGCAGATGGGGAACCCGTCGGTGCGCTTCGGCGATGGTCGGCTCGACCGGATCGAATCCGGTCGCGTCGTCGGCGGCGCCGAGGAACCCGGGTAGGCCGTCCAGGAATTCGGCGGCACCGTCACCCCACGCCTCGCAGTCGACGGTGTCCGGCGCCGATTTGGCGATACAGGCGGTCACCGGGCCGCTGCGCAACAGGCTGGTCCGCCAGATCGTGCCGTCGGCGGTCACTCGCGTACAGGGATCACCGGCGCTGCGACGTAACGGAGCCAGCGTCAGGCCGGGGCTGGCCGGTCCGCTGAACACCACACTGGCGGTGGACACCGCACCAGGTTATGCCAGCACGACCTCGGCCTTGTCGGCGTAGAAGGCCACCCGGCCCGCGATGTCAGCCACGGCGGGGTACGGCTGCTCGTAGGTCCAGATCGCATCCTCGACGGCGCCGACGTTGTAGTAGTTGGCCTCGCCCTTGTACGGGCAGTACGTGGTGGTGTCGCTGCGCGTGAGCACGGCGGGCACCACGTCGGCGAGCGGGATGTACTGCACCGCGGGATACGTCGACTCCTGCAGAGTGAGGGCATCGTCGGTCTCGGCGACCACCTCGCCGTTCACGGTGACGGTGACGTGCCTACCGGTGGGTGTGACAGTGATGGGATGTTGGGCAGTGGGCTCCAGAACGGGACGCTCGGTCATGACAGTCACAACGTGACCGGGCACACCATTCTTCCGGCCGGGACCATACGATCTCTGCCATGACCGCTCCCGCCAAGCCCGCTCCCGTCAAAGACTCCGTCTTCATCGCCGCCGACCCCGCCACGGTGTACGCCCTCATCACCGATCTGCCCACGCTGGCGACGCTGGCCGAGGAAGCCCAGGCGATGCAGTGGCAGAAGGGCAACGCGGCCGCTGCGGGCGCGGTGTTCAAGGGGCACAACCGCAGCGGCTCAAAGAGTTGGACCACCACCTGCACGGTGACCGACGCCGAGCCGGGCCGGGCATTTGCGTTCGACGTCAAGTCGCTGGTGTTCCCGGTGGCGCATTGGCGCTACGACATCGCCGAGACCGACGGCGGCTGCACCGTGACCGAGTCGACCTGGGACCGCCGCGCCGGTTGGTTCAAGGCGATCGCGGGCCGGGCCACCGGGGTGTGCGACCGCGACGGCGCCAATGCCGAGCACATCAAGCTCACGCTGCAGCGGCTGAAGGAGCGCGCCGAGCGTTAGTGGGAGATTGCCCAGCACTCGCTGGGACGCCCGTCACATAGTGTTTTCTGCCATCCGTCGATCAATTTCTGCCACCGGAATTAACCCTCTGACCAGTCTGTTTAGACAGACATAGCGCCACAAAGCGAGAGTCAGAGGAGAGAGAAATGAAGAAGTTCGGAATTGCTGCAATAGCCGCCAGCGGACTGAGCGCCGCGATCCTGGGACTGGCCGGATCGGCTCAGGCCGCCACCCCCGTCCAGGCTGCGGTTCCCAGCGCCACCACCATCACCGCCGGTGTCGACCACCTGGGCTGGTTGGATCAGATCCAGCCGAAGGCCAACGCCCCCAAGGTGGACAACACGGTGCGGCACAGTGGCCGGTGAGGCCGGCTGCCGAGGGCAGCGGAGCAGAGAAGGGCACCTGGAGCAGGTGCCCTTCTTCTTTGCGTTCAGAACGCGTAACGGTGGTACTGCGCCATGTAGCGCAGCGCCGGTACGGTGCCCATGACGTATGTCATGAGGCGGTAGTACCACGCCAATGTGTTGAACGAACCGTTGTCGAACGGCGAGGCCCAGGCCAGCAGCCGGGTGCCGGGCACCGCATCGAGGATGTCCTCGGGTTTGTTGATCGCCCAGTACAACGTCGATCCGGACCGTCGCACCACCGCGTTCATCCATTGCGACCGGATGCCCAGCTTGTTGAACGCGTCGAATTGCAGTTCGCCGGATGTGAACCGGTCGACTATCCGGCGCAGCAGCGCGACCCCGTCTTGCTCGGTGAGGTACATGGTGAGACCTTCGCCGATCATCAGCGTCGGGCGGTCGGTGGGAATGTCGGGCAGCCACCCGGGGTCGGTCACCGACGCTGCCAGCACGTGATAGTGCTCGGCGCCGGGATAAAGCTGCTCGCGCAGATGGGCCACGTCGGGATAGTCGATGTCGTACCACTCGACTCCGGGTCCGGGTGCGAGCCGATAGAACCGGCTGTCCAGCCCGCACCCGAGGTGCAGCACGACCGCGTTCGGATGGACGGCCAGGAACTGACGCGCCCAGTTGTCGAAGTGCGCGCTGCGGGTGGTCACCGACGGTGAGTTCGCCGCCGTGATGCTGGTCCTGCTCCAGTCGTAGTCGATGCGCTCGACGATCTCCTTGGCATAGGAGTCATGCAGAATGGAGTTCGGCAGGTCGGCGTCGAGCGCCTTCGCGTAAAACGTCGCCAGCATGGTCTGCGGCGCCCCACTGAGGTCGACCTTGAGTTTGTCGGTCATCATCCGAGGCTATCCCCGAATCGCTTTGCGCGACAGAGCCTTAACACTTACCGGCGTGGTGTTCAGCCGGCCTTTTTCGAGCGTCTCGCCGCACGCAGCCCGACCCAGAACTTCGCCGCCTCGGCGATGGACTCCTCCACCGGCCTTGGCTGCCAACCAAGTTCACGCACGGCCTTGCTGTGATCGACCTCGGCTTCGGCCCGCATCAACCGCAGGGATTCCAGCGACATCCGCTCATCGGTGCCGCGCAGCTTGCCCTTGACGCTGCCGACCGCGGCCATCAGATACGACACCGGCAGCGGTATCGAGCGGGCCGGCGCAGGCACTCCGGCGGCCTCGGCGGCGAGCCTCGCCACCGTCGCATTGCTGATCATCTTCTCCGAGATCAGGTAGCGCTCGGCGGCGCGGCCCCGTTCGGCCGCAAGGATCAGCGCCGCGGCGGCATCGTCGACACCGACGGCTTCCAGGTCGATGCCACTCATCACGAACGGCAGTTTGCCGAATGCGGCGCCTGCGATGATCGCGCCGTGCGGGGTCCGGCCCCAGTCGCCGCTGCCGTAGGTCGTCGACACGCACATCGCGACGGCGGGCAGGCCGCGCTCCTGCGCGTACCGCAGCACGAGTTCCTCGGCCTCGACCCGGGAGCGCACGTACGGGGTGACGCCCCGCAGGTCGATCACATCCTCCTCGGTGGCGCGGTGACCGCGTCTGCGCCCGACGGTGACATAGCTGCTGGTGTAGACGAATCTGCCCAAGGTGGCGGCGATCTCGGGCTCGACGGCCACGTCGAGCACACTGCGGGTGCCCTCGACGTTGGTCCGGAACAGCGGGGCCGGGTCACGCAGCCAGCCCCTGGCGTCGACGACGCAGTAGTAGACGACGTCGCAGCCGGTCATCGCCTCCCGTAACACCTCGGCGTCGAAGATGTCGCCGACGAATCGCTTGACGGGCAGATCGTCGATGCCCACCGTCGCGGCGTTCGGCCGCACCATGGCTCGGATTTCGCGCCCCTCCCCGGCCTCGACCAACTGGCGCATGACGTGCGAACCGAGGAATCCGTTGGCCCCGATGACCAGCTGGGTGCTCATCTGGCACCGCCGAACTGCTTCATCCAGGCGGCGGCCTCGTCCGGTAGCGTGCCGAGCTCGCCGGCTTTGCGGCACCACTTCATCCCCGCGGCGACGAATCGCAACGGGTTGTAGACGTCCTCCTGTCGCGACCACAGCCCGTCACCGGCGTAGGTGATGATCGAGATGTTGGTGGCGCTGATGATCGTGCCGTCACCCGGATCGACCATCGGATTGTCCAGTTCGCAGATGATGCGTCCGGTGGGTTCGTCGATCACCGTCCACAGCGACGGGAACGCGGTCATGTAGCTGCCGGGGAAGTTCGTCATCGTCTTCCAGATCCAGCTGCGTACCTCTTCGCGGCCCTTCATGGTGCCCGCGGCGTGCTCGACATAGTCGACGTCGGGCGTGTAGTGCTCCACCCAGACGTCCCAGTCCTTGGTGCGGGCAGCCCGGTCCACGGTCTCTTCGAACGTCTCGAATGCGGCAGCCAGTTCCTTGCGGCTGAACGTGCTCATCCCAGAACTAGAACACGTTCTAGCGGCCTTGTCGAGGGCCGTCACGCCTGGACGAGAACGGTCCGGTCCCCCGGCGGCGCCTGCAACGGCACGTCGACCGTCCCGGCCACCGCCAGCGCGATGCACATCCGCCCGACCGCCTCCGGCGGCGTCCCGCCACGCAGTTCCACCGTGACGGACTGCGGGGTCTCGGTCGCGGTGACGTGCACGCCGAAGCAGTCCGGGGTGCCTGCGGTGAAGTTCACCCACAATTTGTCCGGGCCCCGGACGACGGATTCGATCCGCGTCGCGTGCGGATCGACGATCGCCGGGTTGTCGATGAATACCGTTCGCGCCGGGTCCCAGGCCACCTCCGGCGGCTCGACCGGGTCAGCCGAGGCGATCGGCGCGCTCGCCAGGAGTAAACCTGCAAGTGCCATGGTTACAGCTACACGCATGCACTCCACGCTAGCGCCGCGCACAATGGGTGATGACGGAAGGAAATACAGCGCTATGAGCACGTACTCCACGGCCATCCTCGCGGGCGGCTGCTTCTGGGGAATGCAGGATCTGGTGCGTAAGCAGCCCGGCGTGGTGTCCACCCGGGTGGGCTACACCGGTGGCCGCAACGATCACCCCACCTACCGCAACCATCCCGGGCATGCCGAGGCACTCGAGATCACCTATGACCCGGCCCGGACCGACTACCGCGCACTGCTGGAGTTCTTCTTCCAGATCCACGATCCCACCACCAAAGACCGGCAGGGCAACGATGTCGGCACCAGCTACCGCTCGGCGATCTTCTACCTCGACGACGACCAGAAGCGCGTGGCACTGGACACCATTGCCGACGT
Source organism: Mycobacterium appelbergii (assembly GCF_032883035.1). Lineage (NCBI taxonomy): Bacteria > Bacillati > Actinomycetota > Actinomycetes > Mycobacteriales > Mycobacteriaceae > Mycobacterium > Mycobacterium appelbergii. The sequence continues at coordinate 512,404 of NZ_JAMQTH010000001.1, read as the reverse complement.
CGACGCCTCAGGGCTGTGGCCGGGCAAGGTGGTCACCGAGGTGACGCCCGCGGCCGACTTCTGGGAGGCCGAGCCCGAACATCAGGATTACCTGCAGCACTACCCGAACGGCTACACCTGCCACTTCCCGCGGCCGGGCTGGAAACTTCCCAAGCGCCAGACAGCGAACCAGTAGGCGCTAGCCGCCCAAAGGAGTCGCGCGGCGGTGCACCACGATGCGCCCGCCCGCCTTCGGGGTGTAGGCCACCCCGCGCGAATGCACCTTTTCGCCGGGGGCGGTGGTGGTGTCGATGGTGAAGTGCCGCAACACCGTTCGCAGCACCACATCCATTTCGACGTTGGCGAAGGCGGCGCCCACGCAGCGCCGGGTGCCGCCGCCGAAGGGGATCCAGCCGAGGCCGGGCCTGCTGCCCATGAAGCGGTGCGGGTCGAAGCGTCCGGGTTCGGGAAAATCCTCGGCCCGTTCCTGGATGTGCGCGATGGCGACGATGACCGAATACCCCTGCGGTATCACCCAGTCGCCGAGTTGGAAGGTGGGTGCATAGACGTGGCGGCCGGCGAAGTCGATCACGGTGCGGGCGCGCTGCACCTCCAGGATGGTCGCCTGCCGATACTCGTTGCCGTCGGTATCGGCTTCGGTGACCAGTTCGGCCAGGACCGCCGGATGCCTGCTGATCCGTTCGAAGGCCCAGCCGAGCGTCGAGGCCGTCGTCTCGTGCCCGGCCGCCAGCAGGGTGAGCAGTTCGTCGCCGATATCCTTGCGCGACATGCTCGTACCGTCCTCGTAGGTACTGCGCAGCAGTAGCGCCAGGACGTCGTCCCGGCCGTCGAGGTCGGGGTCGGCCTGGATCTGGTCGATCAGCCGGTCGATGACGGCGTCGTACTGCCTACGGTATTCGGCCAGTCGACCCCACGGGCTGAACCGTCCGTAGCTCCGCGTCGGGGTGGGCAGCACGGCCAGGCGCGACCCCAGTGTCACCCACGGTGGGATGATGCGCCGGAGCTCGTCGAGTTGGGCACCGTCGGCGCCGAAGACCGCACGCAAGATCGCGTTGAGCGTGATCCGCATCATCGGTTCGAGCGTCTCGAACGGTTGCCCTTCGGGCCAGCCGGCCGATTCCCGCAGGGTTTCCTCCTCGAAGATCCTCTCGTAGTTCTTGATGCTCTTGCCGTGGAACGGCGGGGTGAGCAGCTTGCGGCGGCGCCGGTGCTCGGTGCCGTCGAGGGCGAACACCGATCCGGAGCCGAGGATGCGGCTCAGGTTGGGCTGGATGTTGCCGACGTCGTCGGTGTTGGCCAGGAACAGCTGCTTGGCCAGCTGCGGGTCCGCGACGATCACGGCACGTCCGAAGAGCGGGATGTTGAGCGAGAAGACTTCTCCGTAACGACGCGCGGCCTGCTCGACCACCCAGCGCCTCGCGGTCGCGTATCCGATGCCTTGGAGCAGCCTGGGAAGTCGCGATCCCGGCGGAATCCGCACAGTGTCAGGTTGTACGGCGGTCACTGTTTCAGTCATGCCATCTCCAGACGATGCCTTGGTACTCCGATGTACCACGCGCGATGTGTTGTACGGTACTCGCAAGTACCAAACGACGCAAGGGGGTTGCATGCAGGCGGTATCCCCCGGTGCGCAGCCCGTCGTCGACGGCTTCCGGCCCCGTCTGCTCGACGGCCTGGCCGCCGCGATCGAGGCCAAGGGGTACCGGGACACCACCGTCGCCGACATCGTGCGGTACGCCCGGACGTCCAAGCGCACGTTCTACGATCAGTTCGGCAGCAAAGAGGACTGTTTCATCGAACTGCTGCGGGCCAACAACGCCGCGTTGGTCACCCGGATCCGCGACGCCGTCGACCCCGAGGCGTCCTGGCGGGACCAGATCGACCATGCCGTCGGCGCCTACGTCGATCACATCCGGGCCGCGCCGGCAATCACGCTGAGTTGGATCCGCGAACTGCCCGCACTGGGCAGCGCCGCACGGCCCCTTCAACGGGCAGCGCTGCGTGAACTCACCGATCTGCTCATCGATCTCAGCGACAGCGCGGGTTTCCACCGGGCCGGCCTACCGCAGCTCACCCGGCCGATGGCCATCATCCTGCTTGGCGGTTTACGGGAACTGACGGCGCTCATCGTCGAGGACGGCCGCGATATCCGGGAGATCTACGAACCCGCACTGGCCGCGTCCGAGGCGATCCTCGGCGGCGGATTCAGCTGAGAACCAGCCGCGCCGATTTCTCCAGTCGACGCGCGATATCGGGATAGGTCTCGTACCCCATTCCTGCCCATACGAGGGTGCCTGCATAGAGCAGCTCGAGGGCCTCGATCACGTCGGGATCGACGTCCGGTCCGAGTGCGGCCACGAGTCGTAGCCGGATGTCGGCGCCGATGCGCTGACGCAACGCGTCTACATCGGGATCCTTGCCCAGTAGCGCATTGGTCACCGCGCCTGCGAATGCCGGCTCGTCGGCCACCAGCGACGTGATGTGCTGGAGTACCTCGACCACCCGCGTCGCGGGGTCGGCGGATTCGTGCACTGCAGGCGGTGAGGCGGAAAGCCGACGCCAGAAGACCTCTGCCACAAGGTGTTCCTTGGACGAGAAATAGGTATAGGCGGTGGCTGATCCCACCCCGGCCTCGGTAGCCACCCGTCGCACGGTCAGCCCCGCGAACCCCTCGCGGCTGATCAGCGCCACCGCCGCCCGACCGAGCCGCTCGACCGTATCGGCCTGTTTCGCGGTCAGCCGCCGGCGAGTCGACTCCAACGCCGGATCGGACACGTGTCCGGACGCTACTACAACAACGCATCACCAGCAACGGTAGGTTGAGGAATATGAGCCCTGCCGACGCCGGACTGTCGCACCGCGACGAGACCGCCCTGCCGCCCCGCGCCGAAAGTCTGTTCGCTCTCGCCGAGCGGATCACCGGCTTCATGCCTGCCGATGAGGGCCGCGCGCTGTACGACACCGCCGTGGCCTACCTGTCCGGCGGCGTGGGCGTCGAGATCGGTACGTACTGCGGCAAATCCACGGTGCTGCTTGGCGCCGCGGCGCAGGAGGCCGACGCGGTGGTGTACACGGTCGATCACCACCACGGCTCCGAGGAACATCAGGTCGGCTGGGAGTACCACGACAGCACCATGGTCGATCCGGTGACCGGACTGTTCGACACCCTGCCCACCATGCGTCACACCCTGGACGCGGCGGGGCTGGATGACCATGTGGTCGCCGTCGTCGGCAGGTCGCCCGTGGTGGCCCGGGGCTGGCGAACACCATTGCGGCTGTTGTTCATCGACGGTGGGCACACCGAGGAGGCCGCCCAGCGCGATTTCGACGGCTGGGCCCGGTGGGTCGAGGTCGGCGGCGCACTGGTCATCCACGATGTGTTCCCGAATCCCGACGACGGCGGCCAGGCACCGTTCCACATCTATCAGCGGGCGTTGAAGACAGGCGCGTTCCGAGAGGTTCGCGCGTTGGGTTCGATGCGGGTGCTGGAGCGGATCAGCGGTCAGTGACGACGCACTCGCAGTCGAACTCGCCTTCCAGGCCGCGCGGGAGACCGACGCCGCGGAAGATGCCGCTGGCCGGGGTGGACGAGGACAGCGCGTCGGCCGCCAGGATCATCGCTGCGCCGGTCCAGGTGGTGCGCTCCTCCGGCCAGCGCTTGCCGTCGGCGAAAACCAGCCCGGTCCAATAGGATCCGTCGGTTTCCCGCAGATGGTGCATGGCCGCGAACTGCTCATGTGCCCGGCGGGTATCGCCGATCGCGTCCAGGGCCATCACCAGTTCGCAGGTCTCGGCGCCGGTCACCCACGGCCGGTGGTCGACGCACCGGATACCCAGGCCTGGCACCACGAAGTCGTGCCACCGGTCCTCGATCCGCGCCACGGCAGCATCCCCACGCAATGCCCCGCCCAGCACCGGGTAGTACCACTCCATCGCGTGAGTGTCCTTGGCCGAGAACGCCTCCGGGTGGGCGGCGATGACGTGGCCGAGACGCCCGACCGCCACTTCCCACTCGGGTTGCGCATCGTCGAGGTAATCGGCCAGGGCCAGCCCGCACCGGATACTGTGGTAGACGCTGGCGCAGCCGGTCAGCAACGCCTCGGCAACAGGTCCGGAGTCGGTACGGGCCCAGTAGATTTCGCCACGAGTTGCCTGTAGCCCCAGCACGAAGTCGATCGCCCGGGCCACCACGGGCCACATTGTCTCGGCGAACCGCCGGTCGCCCGTGATCAGTACGTGATGCCACACCCCGGTGGCCACATACGCGCAGAAGTTACTGTCGCTGTTGGCGTCTTCGACCACGCCGTTGCGCAACTGGATCGGCCAGGAACCGTCGGGGCGTTGCATCGTGCGGCACCAGTCATAGCCCGCCCGGGCCGGCTCGAGCAGCCCGGCGACGGTCAGCGCCATGGCGTTCTCGACGTGATCCCACGGGTCGGTGTGGCCGCCCTCGAACCACGGTAGGGCGCCTGATGATTCCTGGGTCGCCGCGATCGACCGGGCGGTCTGGCGGCATTGGCCCGGGCTCAGCACCCCCGGCACCCCGGGAACATCAGGAAGTCGCAACGCTCACCGCCCGCTCGGGGAGAGTGGCTTGTGAAAGTAGAGCGCCACACTCTTGCCGATCACCGGATTGAGCAGTGATTCGGCGGTGCGGGTGAGCCAGGGCCGGCCCATCATGTCCCACACCAACAGCTGGTGGTAGGCCTTGACCGCGGGATGGTTCGTCTTTTCCGTACCTACCAGGCATTTCAGCCACCAGTACGGCGCATGCAGTGCGTGCTCATGATGGGTGTGGGTCAGCTGCAGACCGTGCGCCAGAACCTTGTCGCGCAACTCGTCGGCCTTGTAAATCCTGATGTGGCCGCCCTCGTTGGCGTGATATTCGTCGGACAGCAGCCAGCAGACCTTCTCCGGCAACCAGCGCGGAACCGTGATCGCCAGGGAGCCACCGGGTTTGAGCACCCGCACCAGCTCTGCGATGGCGCGTTCATCCTCCGGCACGTGCTCGAGGATCTCCGAGGCGACGACACAGTCGAAGCTGTTGTCCCCGTACGGCAGTGCCAGCGCATCACCCTTGACGGCTTCGGCTTTGGCCGACAGCGGCACTTCACCCTGCTCACGCATGGCCTGCAGGATCGCGTCGACGTCGTTGAGATCCGAGACACTCTGGTCGAAACCGACGACCTCGGCACCACGACGGTAGGCCTCGAAGGTATGCCGGCCCGCGCCGCAGCCGACATCGATCACCGAGGTGCCCGGCCCCACACCGAGCCGGTCGAAGTCGACGGTCAGCATGCCTTCACCACCCGATTCTGCGCCATCTCGTATACCGATACCGTCTGCGCGGCAACTGATTCCCAGCTGAACACGTCGAGCGCCCGCTGACGGCCCGCGGTTCCGAGCCTGCGGCGCTCCAACGGCGAATCGAGCAGTTCACCGAGTACCGAGGTGAGCTCGTCGACATCGGCAGGCCGGACCAGCCGTGCGCAGTGTCCGTCGTTGCCGACCACCTCGGGCAACGCCCCGGCGCGGCTGGCCACAATCGGGGTACCGCTGGCCATCGCCTCGACCGCGGGCAGCGAAAAGCCTTCGTACAGCGACGGAATGCAGGCGACCTCGGCCGAGGCCAACAGCGCCGCGAGATCCTCATCAGTAAGGCCACTGGAGCTGTGCACGATATCGGAGATGCCCAGTTCCGCGATCAGCTTCTCGGTGGGCCCGTTGGGTTCGAGCTTGGATACCAACTGCACGTCCAGGTTGCGTTCCACCCGCAGCCTGGCGACCGCGTGCAGCAGATGACTGACACCCTTGAGCGGCACGTCGGCGCTGGCGATCGCGATGATCCGTCCGCTCACCCGGTGTTCGGCGGGCTTGAACAGCTCGGTGTTCACCCCGAGCGGCACGATGTGCAGCTGGCTCGGGGAAACCCCGAAGTCCTCTGCGATGTCGGCCGCCGAGGAGGACGATACGGTCAGCAGCTCAGGGATCTGCCTGGCCACCTTCTTCTGCATTTCGGCGAAGCCATACCACCTGCGCACCAACGGTTTACGCCACCATTTCGCGGCCGCGACGTCGACCACGCGGTCGCGGGTGATCGGATGGTGCACCGTGGCCACCACGGGCAGGCCCAGGTCCGCGACCTTCAGCAGCGCCGCGCCCAGGCTCTGGTTGTCGTGGACGACGTCGAAGTCGTCCCGGCGTTGGGCCAGCAGTCGCGCCACCCGCATGGTGAATGTGCGCGGCTCCGGGAAGCCGGCCGTCCACATCGTCGCCAGTTCCAGGGCGTCGATTCGGTCCCTGATCTCGCTGGGCCGCGGAACCCGGAACGGGTCCGGCTCGCGGTAGAGGTCGAGGCTGGGCACCTTGGTGAGCCGGACGCGCGGGTCCAGACCTTCCGGGTACGGCTGGCCGGAGAACACTTCGACGTCATGCCCGAGTTCAGCCAGTCCGCGGCTCAGGTGGCGCACGTAGACACCCTGGCCGCCGCAATGGGTCTTACTCCGATAGGACAGCAGCGCGATACGCATCGGCGAACTCACTCGACGGTCGGAATCACGCTGAAATGGGAAAACACACTCACGCGTAGACTCCGAACCCTCTGGACATGTGTCCAGACTATAGTTTGACGTACTAGCGGACGCAACGCGTCCCCACCGTGGCCCCCGTTGGTGGGGCAGCTACGCAGGCGGGAAGCCGCCGGTGGCGATCGGCCCCCAGCGCCGCGGGGTGACCCGAATGAGGCACTTGCCCTGCGCCACCATCGCCTGCCGATACTCGGCCCAATCCGAATGCTCGCCTGCGACCGCGCGGAAATAGTCGACGAGTGGCTCCACCGCGTCCGGCAACTCGATCACCTCGCCGTCCCCGTCGACCTGGACGTAGGGTCCGTTGAACTCGTCGGAGAGCACCACGACGCTTGCCCTGGGCGTCCGCCGAACGTTCACCGACTTGGCCCGCTGCGGATAACTTGCGATGACGATGCCGCCCTGCTCATCCACCCCACCCGTCACCGGTGAACTCTGCAGCGACCCGTCGGAACGGAACGTGGTGAGCACCATTCGATGCCGCGGACGAATGAATTCGATGAGCTCGTCACTACCGACGACGTCTGCGGTTGCATACTTTCCGGCCATGCCATTCTCCTTGCCGAGCTTGGGGACAGTTCAGGTTTCGCGTGTTTGATTCGTGACAATCACCGGCGTCACCGCACCCCGGATGATCCGCAGGTCGTTCGTCGCGATTGAGAAACCCCGACGGGCAGCCTGCGCAACGATCATTCGATCGAAGGGATCCTTGTGCTCCCAATTGAGCTGACCCGCCATCGCCGCGTCAGCCGAGTCGACCACCAGATCAACGGCATCCATGCCCGCCAAGACTTCGCTCCAGGCCGATAGGAGCGGCGCACCATCCAATCGACCAATCCGTGTTTTGACGGCCACCTCCCACGCTGATGCAGCGGACACAAACAGCTCATTAGCCTGGTCTTCGAGCACTTCACGGGCAGACTCAGCGATCCGACCTGGCTCCGAGGTCAGCCAAAGAAGCGCGTTGGTGTCCAGCAGGATCGACGTCACAACGCAGACTCCCAGGCGGCGAGTTCGTCGACGGGAAGCGGTTCGTCGAAGTTTTCCGGCACAACGAGGTTGGGGAGTTGACCGAACGTGCGCGGTCGCGCGACCGCCGGCGACAACACGGCGACGGGGCGACCGTGATTGGTGATCGTGACAGACACTCCGGTCTGCTCCACCTCGGCCAAGATGGCATTCAACCGCGTCTTGGCCTCGGTGCTCGTGATCGTCTTTCCCATTCAGCCAAAATACACCATTTAGACTAGTCGCACTAGTCCGAATGGTTGGTAATGACTCTGTTGGCCGAAACTGCCTGTCTCTCAGGCAATTAGTCGGCTGGCAGGACGAACGCGAATGGGCGGGGAAACCCGAGGCCCGCGAGGCGGGCGTTGCGCAGTGCGGTGACGCCGACGGGAATGACCCGTCCGGAAGACGGCTCGTAGCACTGCAGTACGTCGTCAACCGCATCGACGACCAACACCCAGTGCCGCGGCAGGCCCCGGCCGCCGATCAGCATCGCGACCGGCCACCCCGCGGTCACCGCGCGCAGCACATCGGTCATCGCATCGCGCCGTCCCCGGAAAATCCGCCAGCGGTAGGAAACGCCACGGTTTGCGCTGTGGCCGCTCAGTGCCCGGGCCAGGCCCGCCGGGGTGGTGCCAAGGCGCCGCGGCCAGATCCTGTTGACATCGGCGTGAATCCGGCCCTGCTCGCAGGCGAACCACGCTTCACCACCTGGGCCGAGCAATCGGGCCCGGTACGCCGGATCCATCAGGATGCCCGCGACCACGACGACGGTCGGGCCACACGTGACACCGTCGCGTTGCCGCAGTCCCAACGCCGCCAGCTTCACTGCCCGATTTCTGCCACTGGTCAACAAATTTCTGCCATCGGAATTAAAACCTCTGACCTGCTGGTTCAACCCAACATATCGCAGCGTAGCGATAAGAGGGAAAAGAGGAGAACGAGAGAGAAGTGCGGAACACAATGCAGCAGTATGGAATCGCTACCGTCGTCGCGAGCGGACTGGCCGCCGCCGTCATCGGCCTGGCCGCTCCGGCTCAGGCAGCACCAAGTGGGCCGAGCAACGCCCAGCAGACGATCAGTGACCTGCAGGCGCAGGGGTACAAGGTCGTCGTCAACCGAGTGGGTTCGACACCGCTCGACAAGGCCACCGTCGTCGCCGTCCGCCCCGGTCAGACCTTCGTCCGGACCGACTCGGGTGTGCCCGGCGACAGCCTGACCACCACGGTCACGCAGCGCACGGTCTACGTCGACGTCAAGTAGAACCCGACCGCCGACAGGAGCCCCCGCTACGGCGGGGGCTCCTCCTCGTTACGCCGGCGACGTACGATCCCCCACGTGACCAGCCCCGCAGCGGACCAGCGGCTGCGCGACCTCACGCTGCTGCGTCGAGTCCGCGACAGGATGGACCGGGAGTATGCGCAACCGCTGAATGTCGAAGCTCTCGCCCGCGGGGTCAACATGTCCGCCGGTCACCTGTCGCGGCAGTTCAAGCTCGCCTACGGAGAATCGCCGTACTCCTACCTGATGACGCGACGCATCGAACGCGCGATGGCGCTGCTGCGCCGCGGCGACCTCAGCGTGACCGAGGTGTGTATCGCGGTGGGTTGCGCATCGCTTGGCACCTTCAGCACCCGGTTCACCGAACTGGTCGGCATGCCGCCCAGCACTTACCGCGAACAGATGTCCCGCGTCACCGAGGGTCTGCCGTCGTGCATGGAAAAGCAGGTGAGCAGACCGGTCAGGAATCGAGAAGCGCCGGGCACCGTCCCCCACTTAGCGTGAATGCCATGGATCTCACCATTCACAACACCTTCCTCCCGCACAACGACCCGGAGGAATCCCTGGCCTTCTATCGCGACGTCCTTGGCTTCGAAGTCCGCCTCGACGTCGGCGGTGGCACGATGCGGTGGATCACCGTCGGGCCCGTCGATCAACCCGGTACCTCTATCGTCCTGCATCCGCCCACCGCGGACCCCGGCATCACCGACGAGGAGCGCCGGCTCATCGCGGAGATGATGGCCAAAGGCACCTACGCCATCATCGTGCTGGCCACCAAGGATCTCGACGCGACCTTCGAACGGCTGCAGGCCACCGACGCCGACATCGTCCAAGAGCCGACCGAGCAGCCCTACGGGGTGCGCGACTGTGCGGTCCGCGATCCTGCAGGCACCATGATCCGGATTCAGGAACGGCACTGACCCGAGGGGACCGCACGCAAGCATGGCCACACCAGCACTGCCCGACAGCCACGATCTGATCCGGGTCCACGGTGCCCGTGAGAACAACCTCAAAGACGTCAACATCGAGCTTCCGAAGCGTCGGCTGACGGTGTTCACCGGCGTCTCGGGTTCAGGGAAGAGTTCGTTGGTGTTCAACACGATCGCCGCGGAATCCCAGCGACTGATCAACGAGACCTACAGCGCCTTCGTGCAGGGTTTCATGCCGACGCAGGCACGTCCCGAGGTCGATGTACTGGAAGGGTTGACCACCGCGATCATCGTCGATCAGCAGCGGATGGGCGCGGACCCGCGCTCGACGGTCGGCACCGCCACCGATGCCTACGCCATGCTGCGAATCCTGTTCAGCCGCCTCGGGAAACCACACATCGGATCACCCCAGGCGTTCTCGTTCAATGTCGCCTCGATCAGTGGGGCAGGCGCGGTCACGATCGAGCGTGGCGGCAGGTCGGTGAAGGAGCGCCGCAGCTTCAGCATCACGGGTGGCATGTGTCCGCGATGTGAGGGCCGCGGCTCGGTCAGCGACATCGACCTCACCGCGCTCTACGACGACAGCTTGTCGCTCAATGAGAACGCACTGACCATTCCCGGCTACAGCATGGACGGCTGGTACGGCCGAATCTACCGTGGCTGCGGGTTTTTCAACCCGGACAAGCCGATCCGCAAGTTCACCAAGAAGGAACGCGACGCGCTGCTGTACATGGAGCCGACGAGGATCAAGGTCGACGGCGTCAACCTGACGTACGCCGGGTTGATCCCGCAGATCCAAAAGTCGTTCCTGTCCAAAGACGTTGACGCGATGCAGCCGCACATCCGCGCGTTCGTGGAGCGCGCGGTCACGTTCGCCACCTGCCCCGAGTGTGACGGCACCCGGCTCTCGGAGACCGCACGATCCTCGAAGATCCAGGGCGTCAACATCGCCGACGTATGCGCGATGCAGATCAGCGACCTCGCGGACTGGGCGCGTGGGGTCGAGGACAAGTCCGTGTCGCCGCTGCTGACGGCGTTGCGGCACACCCTCGACTCGTTCGTGGAGATCGGGCTGGGCTACCTGTCGCTCGACCGGCCATCAGGCACGCTGTCCGGCGGGGAAGCCCAGCGCACCAGGATGATTCGTCACCTCGGCTCATCACTGACCGACGTCACCTACGTCTTCGACGAGCCCAGCATCGGGCTGCACCCCCACGATATCGCGCGGATGAATGAGCTGCTGTTGCAGTTGCGGGACAAGGGCAACACCGTGCTGGTCGTCGAACACAAGCCCGAGATGATCGCGATCGCCGACCATGTCGTCGACCTCGGTCCCGGCGCGGGCGCCGCGGGCGGTGAGGTGGTGTTCGAAGGCACCCTCGACGGGCTGCGCGGCAGTGACACGCTGACCGGCCGCCATCTCGATGACCGCGCCGCGCTGAAGGAGACGGTGCGCACCCGCACCGGCGTGCTCGAGGTGCGTGGTGCCGACACCCACAACCTGGCCGACGTCGACGTGGACATCCCCCTCGGTGTGCTGGTGGCGGTCACGGGTGTGGCGGGCTCGGGCAAGAGCTCACTGATCGGCGGATCGGTGTCGGACCGTGACGGCGTGGTCACCGTCGACCAGTCGGCGATCAAGGGCTCCCGGCGCAGCAACCCGGCCACCTACACCGGCCTGCTGGACCCGATCCGGAAAGCCTTCGCCAAGGCCAACGGGGTGAAACCGGCACTGTTCAGCGCCAATTCCGAAGGCGCCTGCCCCAACTGCAACGGCGCTGGCGTCATCTACACCGACCTGGCGATGATGGCGGGGATCGCCACCACCTGTGAAGTGTGCGAAGGCAAGCGGTTCGACGCGTCGGTCCTCGAATACACGTTCGGCGGCCGTGACATCAGCGAGGTGCTGGCGATGTCGGCGGCCGACGCCGAGGAGTTCTTCGGAACCGGTGAGGCCCGCACGCCTGCCGCGCACAAGATCCTGCAACGGCTTATCGACGTCGGACTCGGCTACCTCACCCTCGGCCAGCCGCTCACCACGCTGTCAGGTGGCGAGCGGCAGCGGCTCAAGCTGGCCGCGCGCCTCGGCGACACGTCCGGAGACCATCCGACCGTGTACGTGCTCGACGAACCGACCACCGGCCTGCACCTCGCCGATGTCGAACAGTTGCTCGGACTGCTCGACCGGCTGGTGGATTCGGGCAAGTCGGTGATCGTGATCGAGCACCACCAGGCCGTCATGGCGCACGCCGACTGGATCATCGATCTCGGGCCCGGCGCGGGACATGACGGTGGCCGGATCGTGTTCGAGGGCACACCAGCCGATCTGGTTGCCGACCGATCCACCCTCACCGGCAAGCACCTCGCGGATTACGTGGGCAGATGAGCCCCGGGCGGTCGATAATGCTGAGATGGCCGCCAAGTTGTCCGATCTACTGGCCGACTCTCTCGACACGCTTCGATACCAGCCGACCGCGAAACGCATACGCGTATGCCTCGGCGGTGAGCCGGTCGTCGACACCTGCGATGCAGTCCTGGTGTGGGAGCCACGTCGGGTGGTGCCCACGTATGCCGTGCCCAGGGCGGCACTGGAGGCGCAGTTGGTGCCGGCGGGCGCCGACTCGGGAGATGACGCGATCCCCGGATTCCTCGACCCGTCGGTCCCCTTCACGACCCACACGTGCCCGGGCACGGACTACGACGTCATCGCCGGCGAGGAGACCGGATGCTCCGCGGCCTACGAACCTGACGACGCGGACCTGGCCGGTTACCTGATACTGGATTTCGCCACCTTCGAGTGGCGCGAAGAGGACGAGCACATCGTCGGCCATCCGCACGACCCGTTCCATCGCATCGACGTCCTTGCCAGCAGCCGTCACGTCCGGATCGAGCTCGACGGCACCGTACTCGCCGAATCCTCGCGCGCCATGCTGTTATTCGAGACGATGCTGCCGACACGCTTCTACCTGCCGAGAGAAGATGTCCGCGCGGGACTGGTGCTCAGTGACACCATCAGTTACTGCGCCTACAAGGGCCGCGCGAGTTACTACTCGCTGCCCGGCGGGCCCGCGGACCTGGCCTGGACGTACCACGAACCACGCCACGAGGCCGCCCCCGTGCGCGACCGGATCTGCTTTTTCGACGAACGCGTCGACGTCGTGGTCGACGGACGGCGAGCGGCCCGGCCGGTGACGCCGTGGAGCGCACGGTAACTCTGGTTTGGATTCCGCGGTTCTGGCAACATCATCCATCAAGTCGCTCGGACATGGTCAACGGGTGGGGAGCATCATGGATCCTTCGGACGTTTCGCTCACCGCCGCAACCGGTACCGAAGGGGGCGGCGCCGCCCTCGACCAGGTGATCGGCATGTCGGTCGTTGCGCTGGTGGTCACCGTGGCGTTGTTGTGGATCGGCTATCTGCATCGGTTGCGCCGCATCACCTGGCTGAACAACTTCGCCGAGCGGCTGGGCCGCAAATTTCATCGCCCGCCCTGGGTCGCCTTACAGGTCTTCCTGTTCACCTCGACGATCATCTGCGCGCTGTTCGGGTTCATCTGGGATGTCAGCCTGCACATCGGCAAAGGCCGGGATGCCGGGCCGCTGGCCAACCCGGCGCACTACTTCATCCTGATCGGGTTGTTCCTGCTGTTCATCTCGGGCGCAATGGCCATGGTGCTGCCCTACGACAAACCCGGCCCGGCGGCGATCCGGATCACCCGCACCTGGTACGCGCCGGTGGGCGGCGTGCTGATCGCCCTGTGCGGCCTGTACGCACTGATCGGGTTTCCGCTCGACGATATCTGGCATCGTATCTTCGGCCAGGATGTCACGCTCTGGGGCCCAACACATTTGATGTTGATCGGAGGTGCCGGGCTGTCGCTGATCGCGGTGCTTCTGCTCGAACACGAGGGACGGCTGGCGATGGGACCTGACGTGCCTACCAACAGCAGGTTCGACAAGTTCCTCTATTACCTGTCCTTCGGCGGGCTGTTCATCGGGCTGTCGGTTTTCCAGATCGAGTACGACTTCGGCGTCGAGCAGTTCCGCCTCGTACTGCAACCGATGATGATGGCCGGCGCCGCGGCACTGGCAGCCGTCGCGGCCCGGCTGGTGCTCGGCCCCGGCGCGGCGCTCATCGCAGCTGCGTTCGCCGTCGCGCTGCGCGGCGCTGTGGCCGTGGTCGTCGGTCCGGTGCTCGGCGCACCGACCAGCTGGTTCGCGCTGTACCTGGGCCCGGCCCTGGTGGTCGAGCTGCTGGCACTGACACCGCTTGTGAAGCGGCCCATCATCTTCGGCGCAGTAGCCGGGCTCGGGGTGGCGACCGCCGGACTGTGGCTCGAATCGCTGTGGATCGGCGCGGTCTACCGGTTCGGATGGCCCAGCAGCATGTGGCCCGAAGCCCTGACGATGGCCATTCCCGTCGCGGTCGCGATGGGTGTGTGCGGCGCGCTGCTTGCCCTGGTGCTGACCGGCCAACAGTTGCCCAGGCCTGCGATCGGCATCTCGGTGATCGTGGTGACGGTGCTGGTGATCGGCGGCGCGCTGGCCAACGGACTGCGTACCGACGTGCCTGAAAATGCCAGCGCCACAGTCACCTTGACCGATATACCGAACGACACTGGTCAGCGTCTGGTCTCAGCCGATGTGCTGGTCAACCCGCCCGGATTGATCAGCGACAATCCCGAATGGGTGTCGATCCTGGCCTGGCAGGGCGGCCTGGACAAGGAGCGCGGCCTGGTGGTGGACCGGTTGGAGCGGGTCGGCCCCGGCCATTACCGCTCCACTGCGCCCATTCCGGTGTCCGGTTCCTGGAAGACCGTGCTGCGGGTACAGGACGGCAACATCATGGCGGGCGTGCCGGTGTACCTCCCGGCCGATCCCGGCATCGGTGCGCAGGAGACCGCTGCGCAGGCCTCGAGCACTCGGGATTTCGTGCAGGAGATCACGCTGCTGCAGCGCGAGCGCAACCTCGACCACCCGTCGTGGTTGTTCAACGCGGCGTCCCTGGTGGTCCTGTTGTGCACCCTGATTCTGATTGCCGCGCTGACCTGGGGCGCCGGACGGATCAATGCCAGAGAGCTTGGTGCGGGCGCCAAAGCCGCCGAACCGCGCCCGGTGCAACCCCAGACGTGATGATCTATCAGGCCGATCACACGTTGCTGCTGGCGTTGCCTGCATTCGCTCCGGCGGTGGTGGTGGTCGGCGTGGTGGTGTACATCGCGATGCGGGACCGACGCACGCCGGATGCGGCTCAAGATGAAGGTGGCGACAAAGCAGGCCAAGATGGTCCCCGTGATCAACCGTAGAAGCAGATTCACCGTCTTTTTCGCCGGCCTCGCTGCCGCGTCGGTTCTGGTGACGGCCGGTTGCGGCGGCTCCGATGGCGACGCCGACAGCACCGCAAGCGCCTCCACCACACCGTCGGCCTCGACGGTCAGCCCGTCGGACATGACCGATCAGCAGCAGCCGACGGCCCGGCTCCTCATCGACGTGACCATCAAGGAAGGGCAGGTGACGCCCACCAATGAGGCCTTGCAGGGCAAGGTCGGCCAACCGATCGTGGTCCGGGTGAACAGCGACGCCGCCGACGAACTGCATGTGCATTCGGTGCCCGAGCACACCTTCGGCATCGAGCCGAAGAGCGGTCAGCAGTTCCAGTTCACCGTCGACGTGCCGGGAACGGTCGACATCGAACTGCACACGCTGAACCGCACCATCGCGAGCATCCAAGTGCAGCAGTGACTTCGGATCGGACCGCGCTGCTGGCCCATGGCCTGGGCGGTTCGACCGATCTTCCCATCCCGTACACGTACGCGCTGATCGGTGCGGCGTGGACTTTGACATTCACCTTCGCAGTGGTGGCGCTGGCGTGGCGGAAGCCGCGCTTCGATCCAGCAAATCCGGGGCGGGCCCTGCCGGCCTGGGTGAGTTCGGTCGTCGACTCGCCTCTCACCCGGTGGACCGTCGGCATGCTGGCGCTGGCGTTCACCGGGTGGGTCGCGATCGTGGCGTTCACCGGTCCGCAGGATGCGAGAAACCCGTTGCCCGGAGTGTTCTACGTTGTGCTGTGGGTCGGCCTGGTCGCGGTGTCATCGGCGTTCGGTCCGGTGTGGCGGGTGATCTCCCCCGTCCGTTCGGTGTACCGCCTTCTCCCACGTCGTGATCGCCACTACCCCGAGCGCCTCGGTTACTGGCCCGCTGCGTCAGGCCTGTTCGCGTTCGTCTGGCTGGAGCTGGCCAGCCCGGACCCGGGTTCTGTTGCCGCAATACGAAACTGGTTACTGATCTATCTGGCGGTGACCTTTGCCGGGGCGGTTCTCTGCGGTGAGCGCTGGTTGTCCCGCGCCGACCCGTTCGACGTGTACAGCATGGTGGCGTCGCGACTGTCTCCGCTGCGCCGGTCAGCCGGCCGCATCGTGGTGGGCAATCCTTTCGACCATCTACCCTCACTGCCGGTGCGGCCCGGGATGGTTGCCGTGTTGGCGGTGCTGCTGGGCTCCACGGCGTTCGACAGCTTCTCGGCGATGCCGCAGTGGCGCAACTTCGTCGACGCACATTCGGGGTCACCGGTGAGCGCCACCCTGATCCGTACCGCTGCCCTGGTGATCTTCGCCGCCACGGTGGCCGCGACCTTCTCGGCGGCGGCAGCCACCACCGGCGGTGTCGACCGGCAGCGCCGTCGCGAGTTGCCCGGCCTGATGGCGCACTCGCTGATCCCGATCGTGCTCGGCTATGTATTCGCCCACTACCTGTCGTATCTGGTCGAGCGCGGGCAGCAGACGATCATCCTGCTGTTCGGGCTGGACCACGCCGAGGTCAACTACATTCTGTCGCTTCACCCTTCGGTGCTGGCCACCCTCAAGGTCGGATTCGTGCTGGCCGGTCACGTGGCCGGGGTGATCGCCGCGCATGACCGGGCCCTGCGACTCCTGCCCAGACCCCATCAGTTGACCGGGCAGCTCGCGATGATGCTGGTCATGGTGGGTTACACCTTCACCGGGTTATATCTGCTGTTTGGCGGGTAGTTTTATTGATCATGCGGGCACTCATCGTCGTCGACGTTCAAAACGATTTTTGTGAGGGTGGCTCGCTGGCGGTGGCCGGCGGCTCTGCGGTGGCACGCGGCATCACCGAGCTGCTCGCCGGCGAGCACAGCTACGACCATGTGGTGGCGACCCAGGATTTTCACATCGATCCTGGCGATCATTTCTCGGACAATCCCGACTTTCAGGTGTCCTGGCCACGACACTGCGTGGCGGATACACCCGGTGCCGCCTTCCACGCCGATTTCGACGCAAGCGCCGTGGAAGCGGTGTTCAAGAAGGGGCATTACTCGGCCGCCTACAGCGGGTTCGAAGGCACCGATGCTGCCGGTACGACGTTGGCAGACTGGTTGCGTGACCGCGATGTGGACGCCGTGGATGTGGTGGGCATCGCCACCGACTACTGCGTGGCGGCGACGGCGGCCGACGCGGCGCGCGCCGGCTTCGCCACCCGGGTGCGCACCGGCCTCACGGCGGGTGTGGCGCCGGAGTCCAGCACCAGGGCCCTGACCGAATTGCGCGACGCGGGAGTAGGAATCGACCGATGACCGAAGACCGAAACCCGGAGGCCGAACTGGAGATCTGGCGGGGCAAGGCCTACCCGCTCGGCGCCACCTACGACGGGTCGGGCACCAACTTTGCGCTGTTCAGTGAGGCCGCCGAACGTGTCGAGTTGTGCCTCTTCGACGACGACGGCGACGGGAACCTGCGGGAGACCCGCGTCTCGCTGCCGGAGGTGGACGGATTCGTCTGGCACGGCTTCATGCCCGGCGTCGAGCCGGGCCGGCGCTACGGCTACCGCGTGCACGGGACCTACGATCCGGCCGCCGGGCAGCGGTGCAACCCGAACAAGCTCGTGCTCGACCCGTATGCCAAGGCCATCGACGGCGCCTTCACCTGGGGCCAACCGCTGTTCGCCTACAACTTCGGCGACCCGGACAGCCGCAACGACGACGACTCGGCGGCGAACATGCCGAAGGCGGTGGTGACCAACCCGTTCTTCGACTGGGGCGTGGACCACCCTCCCGGACACGAGTACGCCGATACCCTGATCTACGAGGCACATGTCAAGGGTTTGACACAGACTCACCCGGACATCCCCGAACAGCTGCGCGGAACCTACGCCGGCGTGGCGCATCCCGTCATCATCGACCATCTGAAGTCGTTGGGCGTCAATGCGATCGAGTTGATGCCCGTGCACCATTTCGTGGACGATTCCACGCTCGTGGAGAAGGGCCTGTCGAACTACTGGGGTTACAACACGATCGGTTTCCTTGCACCCGATCCCCGGTACAGTTCGAGCACCACACCGGGTGGCCACGTGCAGGAATTCAAGGCCATGGTGCGTGAGCTGCACGCCGCCGATATCGAGGTCATTCTCGACGTCGTCTACAACCACACCGCCGAAGGCAACCACCTGGGGCCCACCCTGTCGATGCGCGGCATCGACAATGCCGCGTACTACCGGCTGGTCGACGACGACAAGCGTTACTACATGGATTACACCGGTACCGGCAACAGCCTCAATGTCGGCCACCCGCATTCGTTGCAACTGATCATGGACTCCCTGCGGTACTGGGTGCTCGAGATGCACGTCGACGGCTTCCGCTTCGATCTGGCGGCGACGCTGGCGCGCGAGTTCTACGATGTGGACCGCCTGAGCGCGTTCTTCGAACTGGTGCAACAGGATCCGATCGTGAGCCAGGTCAAGCTGATCGCCGAGCCGTGGGACGTCGGGCCCGGCGGTTATCAGGTGGGCAACTTCCCGCCGCTGTGGACCGAGTGGAACGGCAAGTACCGCGACACCGTACGCGACTACTGGCGCGGCGAACCGGCCACGCTCGATGAGTTCGCGTCACGGCTGACCGGTTCGGCCGATCTGTACGAGCAGACCGGACGCCGACCGTTCGCCTCGATCAACTTCGTCATCGCCCACGACGGCTTCACCTTACGGGACCTGGTGTCCTACAACGAGAAGCACAACGACGCCAACGGCGAGGACAACCAGGACGGCGAAAGCAACAACAAGTCGTGGAACTGCGGCGCCGAGGGGCCGACCGACGATCCGGCCGTCAACGCGCTGCGGGCCCGTCAACAACGGAATTTCCTCACCACTTTACTGCTGTCCCAGGGTGTTCCGATGATCGCGCACGGCGACGAGCTGGGCCGCACCCAGGGCGGGAACAACAACGTGTACTGCCAGGACAGCGAGATCTCGTGGATCGACTGGGAGAACGCCGATACCGAGCTCATCGAGTTCACGCAGTCGGTGGCCGCACTTCGCGCCGCACATCCCGTGTTTCGGCGGCGACGTTTCTTCGACGGGCGTCGAGTCCGTGAGCCCGGCGCCCCGGAGCGCCCCGACATCGCCTGGTTCGCGCCCGACGGCTCCGACATGACCGACGAGGACTGGGAGACCGGCTATGCCAAGTCCGTCGCGGTGTACCTGAACGGGCACGGGATCCCCGATCTGGACATGCGCGGGCAACGGGTCATCGACGATTCCTTCCTACTGTGCTTCAACGCGCATTACGAGCCCATCGAATTCTCGTTACCCCCGGCAGATTTCGGGGCGCAATGGACGCCGGTGATCAGCACCGCCGCAAACCCCGATTCCGACCCGGTTCCGGCAGGCGCTGCGGTCAGTGTCGAGGCGCGCGCGGTACTGGTGCTGCGGTCCGAACAGAAATGACGCACAGGTAAGGGTTGCTCAGTGGCTCAAAATCCCGGCCCGTACCAGGAAGCATGGTACGTTTTGGAAGTAGCAGCCGTGGCCGCCTCGTAGGCATCGAGCTACTGGTTCTGTGCCACCGGCCGGGCGGGCCGGGGGTAGAAGCCGAAGAGCGGCGGCAACTACCCAGCGGCCACGGCTGCGGCATATCAGGGTGTTTGCCCACTGTTCATTCGGAATCCTCCAGCCGGCATCACCGTGCAGCAATACCTCTGTGACAGAGGTATTGTGTCGGCATGGAGACCCAGCGGGATCTGGCGAGCGAGCTGTTCGGTGTCGTCGGCCGCTTCCGGCGGCAGTTGCGTCGTTCCACCGGAGGCGGTTTCGATGCCGGAGCCGCCACGGCGGCGACATCGGGGTCCGCCGGGCTGACGCAGTCTCAAGGTGAACTGTTGCGCCTGGTGGGCCGCCGTCCCGATATCTCAGTGCGGGAATCGGCCGCCGAGTTGGGCCTGGTTCCCAATACCGCCTCCACGCTGGTATCACGGCTGGTCGCAGCGGGTCTCGTGGTGCGCACCGCCGATGACACAGACCGACGGGTGGGCCGGCTGCGGCTCACAGCCCAGGCGCAGCGCATCGCAGACGAGTCGCGGGCCGCCCGGCGGAAAGCGCTCTCCGACGTGCTGGCCCGACTCGACCAATCTCAGATCGACGACCTGGCACGCGGATTGGACGTGGTGGCCGAGCTGACCCGACTGTTGCACGAGAGGGACACATGACGCGCACACACGGAACACCACCCAGCCCTCCGGCCGTGGACTGCCGCGGGCTGACGCATCGCTACGGGCAGTTCACCGCGGTCGAAGATTTCACCCTGCAGGTACATGCAGGGGAAACCCTCGGCCTTCTCGGTCCGAACGGCGCAGGCAAAACCACCGTCGTGCGCGTGCTCACCACCCTGACGCCCGTTCAGCACGGCGAGGTCCGGATCTTCGGATATGACACGCGTCGGCACACCATGGACATCCGCCACAACCTGGGCTATGTACCGCAGCAGCTTTCGATCGAATCCGCACTGACCGGCAGGCAGAACGTCGAACTGTTCGCCCGGCTCTACGACGTGCCCCGTGCTCAGCGCGCCGAACGCGTCACCACGGCGCTGGAGGCCATGCAACTACTCGATGTCGCCGATGACCCGGCCGGTACCTACTCCGGCGGCATGGTCCGGCGCCTGGAGTTGGCCCAGGCCCTCGTCAACCGCCCACTGCTGCTGATTCTCGACGAACCGACCGTGGGCCTGGATCCCATCGCCCGTGACAGTGTCTGGACGCAGGTGCAGCACATGCAGGCCGAGTTCGGCATGACCGTGCTGTTGACCACGCACTACATGGCCGAAGCCGACGCGCTGTGTGACCGGGTGGCGCTGATGCACCACGGCCGTCTGCAGGCCGTCGGCACGCCGACAGAACTGAAGGCGACCGTATCGGACCAGACCAGCACCGAGGCCACCCTGGAAGACGTCTTCCGCCGCTACGCGGGTTCGGATCTGGGCACCGACACCCGAAGGTCGGGTATCCGTGAGGTCCGCTCCACCAGAAGGACGGCTCGCCGTGTCAGTTGATTCGACCCCCGCCACCACGCTCGTCCTCGCCCCGCGCGGGCTGCGCCGCATCCGCGGCATCGCCGTGCGTGTCGGCGCCTTCGCCCTCGTCGAACTGCAGAAGTTGCGGCACGACCGGACGGAGCTGTTCACCCGGTTGGTCCAACCGGCGCTGTGGCTGTTGATCTTCGGGCAGACGTTCAGCCGGCTGCATGTCGTCGACACCGGTGGCGTGCCCTACCTGGCTTTCCTGGCGCCGGGCATCATCGCGCAATCGGCACTGTTCATCTCGATCTTCTACGGCATCCAGATCATCTGGGACCGCGACGCCGGCATCCTGGCCAAATTGATGGTCACCCCGGCACCCGCGTCGGCGCTGGTGACGGGCAAGGCATTCGCCGCGGGTGTCCGTTCGGTGGTGCAGGTCCTGGCCGTGGTGGCGCTGGCCTATCTGATGGGTATCGCCATGACCACCAACCCCCTGCGGGTCCTGGCGGCCATGGGGGTGGTGGTGCTGGGTGCGGCGTTCTTCGCGTGTCTGTCGATGACGCTGGCCGGCCTGGTCCGCAAGCGGGACCGCCTGATGGGTATCGGGCAGGCCATCACCATGCCGCTGTTCTTCGCGTCCAATGCCCTCTACCCCGTCGACATCATGCCGGGCTGGCTGCGCTGGCTCAGCACCGTCAACCCGCTCAGTTACGAGGTCAATGCGCTGCGCGGCCTGCTGATCGGCACCCCGACGAACTGGCTGCTCGACATCACGGTCCTGGTGCTGGCCGCCGTGGTGGGCATCGCCGCGGCATCGACACTGCTGCGTCGGCTGGTGGCCTGACCCCCGGCCGACGGCGGTCACTAGACTCGGACGCTGAGCAGTGAAGCGAACGGAGGCCCAAGCCGTGAACGAGCCGCGTTACGAGTTCGTTGCGCGTGCGCTGCGGCTGCAGATCCTGCACCACGAGTACGCCGTCGGCGACTCACTGCCCAGTGAGAGCGCGCTGTGCGCACAGTTCGGAGTGTCGCGGGGACCGGTCCGGCAGGCGCTGGCCATGCTGAAGAACGAGGGCCTGGTGTCGGTGTCGCGGGGAAAGCCCGCCGTGGTGCGCAGCTTCGACGTCACGCAGACCCTCGACGCCTTCACCCCGTTCACCCAGTGGGCCCGGCTGACCGGGCGCACCGCAGGTAGTCGCACTGTGGAGGTCGCCCGCCGGAGGGTCACCGAACCTGCCCGCGCCGCACTGGGACTCGCCGAGGACGCCTTCGTCGTCGAACTTCTGCGGCTGCGTCTGCTCGACGGTGAACCGACGATGCTGGAGCGGGCCACCTACACCGACGAAGTCGGCTCGTTGTTGTTCGATTTCGACACCGACTCGGGCTCCATCACTGACTACCTCACCTCGCAAGGCGTGCGATTTGAATCGATGCGGCACGTGCTCGACGCGGTCGCGGCCGACGCCGTCGATGCCGAGACCCTCGATATCGATTCGGGCGCACCGCTTTTACGGGAACGGCGCTGTTCGTGGAACGCCGCGGGCGAAGCATTCGAGTACGCCGATGACCGCTACCGTCCCGATCGGGTGGCGTTCAGCATCGTCAACTCACGCACCATCGACCCGCGCGACGCGATGGACGCGCGGGTCGATGGTTCACGCTCACTCGGCAGCAGGCATCCGGCGCCAGTGCGGAAGAAGCAGGCACATCGAGATGAAGGCCGCGACGGCGAAGCTGTAGAAGAGCTGCTCGGTCCCGAGATAACCGGGGAGTAGCCCGCCGAGTATCGCGCCCACCGAACCGCAACCGTTGATCACGCCCGATGCCGCGCCGGCATGCTTGGACGTGCCGAAATCCACTGCTGCCAGACCGTACATCGCGTCCGCGCCGTACACGGTCAGGCCGATGATGCTCAGCAGTAACACCATCAGCCACGCATTGGCCGTCGCGGTCAGTGGACCGAACAGTGCGAGCGCCACCGTCAGCGCGCCGAGGCTGACCGCACAGGCCGGTACCCGCCTCGCCTTGAACACCGTGTCCGATATCCAGCCGATCAACACCGGCGCGACAACCCCGGCGACGCCGAAGGCGACCGGGATGGTGATCGCTTCGAAGTACCCCGCATCGGGCAGTCGCTCGACCACAATCACCGGCCCCCACAACAGGATCGCGTAGCGAGCGGGCTTGAGCAGGAAATACGACACACCGAAGGTCATCACCATGCGGTCCTTGATGACGGTCAGGAAGATCTCCCGCATCGACTTCGACGGTTCGGCGACAGCTGCTGCGGCATCGTCGACGGGCGGCAACTGCTCATCCGAGTGGTAGTCCTCGATGGGCTCGAGTCCCACGTCGCTCGGCGAGTTACGTTGGAACAGCAGGACAACGACGAACACGCCGACGACGACGAGCGCTCCGGCGAAGAACGCGACGCGCCAGCTGTCGAACAGGCCGTATGCGGCCCAACCCAGGAACGGCGCCGCTACCAGACCGCCGAATGCATAGTTCGTGCTCCACCAACCCAGCACGCGCCCACGCTCACGGATCGAGAAGAACTGCGCGATGTTCTTCAGAGTGCCTGACCAGCCGGTCGATTGGGCCATCCCCTGGACAATCATCAGTGGCACCAGGAACACCAGTGCGGGTAGCAGACCCATGAACATCGTCGCGATCGCCGACATCGCCAGACCGCCGAGCAGGACGATCCGCGGCCCGTACCGGTCCGACACCGACCCCCATACGAACTGCCCGACGGCATAGGCGGTGAGGTACACCGCATCGAGATTGGCCAGCGTGCTCTTGGTCAACGTGTCGTGTAGGAGCGGGTCTTCGAGGATGCCGAGTTTGGCTACCGAGAAGGTCTGACGGGTGAAGTAGAAACCGGCGTAGGCAAGCCAGGTGACGGCGAAGATCTGGCGCCGCCACCGTTCGTACCGGGGCTTGGTCTGGCGTGCGGCAAGAGCGTTGGACATGGTGGACTCCTCGCTGCAGATCAGGTCAGGGTGTCGAGCAAGGCGGGCAGATCGGCAACACTGTCGATGACATGGGTGGCGCCCGCGGCGCGCAACTGAGCGTCGTCGTGCGCTCCCGTGCGCACCCCGACCACGGCCAGCGCCCCGGCGCGTACCCCACTGCGGACGTCTGACGCCGTATCGCCGACCACGACCATCCGATCCACCGACTCGGTTCCGGTACGCATCAGTGCGGCCAGCGGCATGTCGGGGAACGGCCGGCCCCGGATCCCCTCACCTGGGCACAGCACGATGTCGGCGAGATCACTCCAGCCCAACGCGTCGATGATTGCCTGCTGGGTGTCATGGGCGAAACCTGTTGTGAGAGCCGTCTTTATGCCGGCCCCCCGTAGTGCGCCGATGACCTCGGCCGCGCGCGGGATCTGAGCGCACTGACCTTCGGTGACCAGCTGCGCATAGCAGCGTTCGAACGCCTTGTTGGCATCCTGGGCCTGCTCTTCATCGCTACCGCTGAGGTGTCGGAAGACCTCGATCTTGGATTGGCCCATGGTGTCGATGACGTAGCTCAGCATGTCCTGCCGCTCGGCAGGCGTACGGGACAGGCCGGCGTGCTCATCGGCGGCGAGGAAAGCCTGCTGCACGAGGCCGCTGTCCTCGACTGTGGTGCCGGCCATGTCGAACACGACCAGTTGGACAGACATCAGTTGTCTCCTTGAGTGGTTGATGTACAGGTGATTTCACGCAGTGGCGGGGACGGCATCGTTGCTCAGCGCCTGCTGGACGCGTTCTGCTGCCAGCCCCATCGACGTGGTCATGCCGATACCGGTGGTCACCGTGACGACATGCACCCCCGGCATCGGTTCCTCGACGAGGAACTCTTTTTCCGGAGCCGCCGAGTACACGCCCTGCCAGCGCTCACTGACGGTCACCGGGACACCGAACAGTGCCTCGGCTTCGGCGATGAGCGCGCTGAAGCCGCGTTCGGACTGGAATGGTGACACCGAGATGTCCTTGGCATGGGTATCACCGACAAGGACGGTTCCGTCGGGCTGCGGGGTGTACATCTGATGTAGGTCGAGCGCGGCATATTCGGGGTACTGATCGTGCAGTCGTTGCCGCACAGCCGGTTTGGCCGCCAGCCCGTCGAACGCCGAGTACCGCACGAGCGACCAGCCGGTGAACAGGGGCGCGGGCAGTCCGAACCGCATGGGCAGGCTGGCGCGCAACATGTGCAGTCGGCACCGTTGCAGCCGGTCCCGATCGGCATACGCCGGGAACAACCGGTCCACATCGTGGTTCACCGTCACGAAAATGTGCTCGCCGGCCACGTCACCACGGGAGGTGTGCACGACCCCGCGGTCGAAACCTGCCGCGGCCGTGCGCCAATGGAAGTCGACACCGACGCCGGCGAGCCATGTCGCGATCGACGGCGCGGCGGTTCGTGGGTCGACCTGGATGTCGTTGCGCAGGTGCATGCCGCCGGTGACGCCCTCGGCCCGGATCGGCAACTGCTCCAGGATCCGGTGCCGATCAAGTAGTTCGACCTCGTCCGGGCCGCGCAACGTCGCGAACTCCTCGACCAGGGCCTGTTCGTCGTCGTGCCGCGCGACGCACAGCGTGCCTGATTCCGCGGCCCAGAATCCGGCGGCGCGGGCAAGGTCAAGCCAGTGCGCCCGACCGGCGCGGGCATATCGCAGCGCGGGACCCGACTGAGCGGTGATGCACGCGTGTCCGAAGTTCTGCACCGATGCGCCCGCGATGCGGTCCGCCTGTTCGATGACCGCTACGGAGAGCCCCTGATTCACCGCGTGGTAGGCGTGGGCCAGCCCGATGATCCCCGCTCCGACAATGACGACGTCATAGGTCCTGTGATTTTGCATGCCGCCCAGCGTGAACTCCATCACACCTACTTGTCAATACATGTCACGAATTATGCAGACAAATATTTACAAGTTGTCATCTCCTGGTTGTCTCCGTACCCCTCAGGCACCAACCAACCGGGTGGTTTAGTCTGCAGTCATGCAACTGGCGCTCACACCGGAGGAAGCAGCGTTCCGAGACGAGCTGCGCACCTTCTACACCACAGCGATCCCCGCCGAGATCCGCGAACGCACCCGGCTGGGATTGCCCATCGGCAAGGACCAGATCGTCACGGCGCACAAGATCCTGCACGAGCACGGTCTTGCGGTGCCGAACTGGCCGGTGGAATGGGGCGGCAAGGACTGGACCCCCAACCAGCACCAGCTCTGGCTGGACGAGATGCAGCTGGCCAGCGTCCCGGAACCGCTCACCTTCAACGCCAGGATGGTCGGCCCGGTGATCGCCGAGTTCGGCTCGCAGGAGACCAAGGAGCGGTTCCTGCCGCCGACCGCGAGTCTCGACATCTGGTGGTGCCAGGGCTTTTCCGAACCCGAGGCCGGGTCCGATCTCGCTTCGCTGCGCACCACCGCGATCCGCGACGGGGACACCTATGTGGTCAACGGCCAGAAGACCTGGACCACGCTGGGCCAGCACGCAGACTGGATCTTCTGCCTGGTGCGCACCGACCCACAGGCACCGAAGAAGCAGGCCGGGATTTCGTTCCTGTTGATGGATCTGAACACTCCCGGCATCACGATGCGCCCGATCAAGCTGATCGACGGCAGCTACGAGGTCAATGAGGTCTTCTTCGAGGACGTGCGGGTTCCTGCCGATCAACTCGTCGGCGAAGAGAACCAGGGCTGGACGTACGCGAAGTTCCTGCTGGGCAACGAGCGCACCGGTATCGCGCAGGTGGCGCGGACGAAGGTCCGGCTCGCCGATGTGAAGGTCAGGGCAAGGGAATCCGGCCTCCTGTCGGACCCGTTGTTTGCCGCCAGGCTCGCCGAAGCAGAGAATGACGTCCTCGCACTCGAACTCACCCAGATGCGGGTGACGTCGGACTCTGCCGACGGCAAGCCCAGCCCGGCGTCGTCGGTGCTGAAGCTGCGTGGCAGCCAGCTGCAGCAGACCGCCACCGAACTGCTGGTCGAGGTGGCGGGTCCGGATGCCTTGCCGTTCGAGGCGGGCGATCAGATCGCCTCACCTGACTGGGCGCAGCACGCCGCACCGCACTACCTCAATTACCGCAAGACCTCGATCTACGGCGGCAGCAACGAGGTACAGCGCACCATCATCGCCTCCACCATTCTCGGATTGTGAGTTGAGCCATGGATTTTCAGCTGAGCGACGAACAGAACCTGCTCGCCGACACCACCCGTGATCTGCTGGCAGGCAGCTACGACACCGAGCGTCGCAACAAGATCATCGAATCCGATCCCGGCTACAGCCCCGAGGTCTGGAGCCAGCTCGCCGAGATCGGGGTGCTGGGGCTCGGTTTCGAAGAAGACTCCGGCGGCCAGCTCGAGATCATGGTGGTGCTCAACGAGATCGGGCGGCGGATCGCACCCGAGCCGGTACTTCACGGCGCGCTCGTACCCGGTTCGATCATTGCCGAACAGGGCACCGACGCACAGCGGGCGCTCCTGGACGAGGTGGCCTCCGGGCAGCGGATACTGGCCTTCGCCCATGCCGAGCCCGGCGCCCGCGGCGGCACTTCCGTCGCCACCACGGCTGCCCAACAGGGTGATTCGTGGACACTGAGCGGCACCAAGAATCCGGTGCTGGCCGGTGATGCCGCCGACACCCTGATCGTCAGCGCCAAGCTGCCCGACGACGGTTCAGCGGCAGGCACCGGGCTGTTTCTGGTCGACGCCGCCAACTGTGTCCGCACCGGGTACCGCACCTTCGATGGTCAGCGGGGAGCACAGATCGCCTTCGACGCGACCCCGGCCGAGCCGCTCGGCACGGCGGCCGACGCCGGCGAGGCGATCGTGCGGGCCCTGGTCCGCACCTCGGCGGGCCTGTGCGCGGAAGCGGTCGGCGCAATGGAGGAATCGCTGCGGCTGACCACGGACTACCTCAAGAGCCGCAAGCAGTTCGGGGTCACGCTGAGCAAATTCCAGACCCTCACCCAGCGCGCGGCCGATATGTACATGTCGCTGGAGCTGGCCCGGAGCATGGGTCTGTATGCGTCCATGTCCATCACCGACGGTCAGCTCGATCCGGCGATCGCGGCGCGGGCGAAACTGCAGATCGGCCGCTCCGGCAGGCACATCGCGCAGGAATCCATCCAGCTGCACGGTGGTATCGGGGTCACCGCGGAGTATCCGGTCGGCCACTATGCCGCCCGGCTGACCGCGATCGAGCACACCCTCGGATCATCGCAGGACCAACTGCGCATGCTGGCAGGCCGGTTGGGCAGCTACGAGATCGTCACCCTCTGACACCTCCGCCGACCCAACGGGCGCGGTTGGTATCCGGCCTCGTTCGGGCCGGTGGCGGTCCCGAATGCGGCCTCGACACGTCGGGGCGGTGCGGGTGGCCCCGGTGTCCGACCGGTCGGAGCCGGTGCAGCGCCACGGTGTCGAGTTCGGACATCGCGGGCGTTGGATCATGCCGGCGCGCAACGCTGTCGGTGAACCGGCCCAGATAGCCGATCAGCGCGGTGATGTCGGCCTCGTCCCAGTCGGCCACCGCTCGCTGTAGCCCCTCCACCTTGGTGGTGCGCTGACGGTTCAGCTGGTCGTGTCCCCGCGGGGTGAGCGAGAAGCGGGAGGGCGCCGCCGGATTGCCCGGGCCTTCGGCGCGCACCAGTCCTTCGCGGACCAGGCCGGCCAGTCGGGTACTCAACCGCGTGGGTTCGACGTTGAGCGCGTGGGCCAGTTCCGTGAGCGGTACCGCCGCACCTGCCGTCTGGATCCGACTCAGCACCAGGTAGGCCGACCGATCCAACCAGCGTGCCCCGGCGATCACCCCACCGTCCACATGCGGTCCGAGCGCCGAATGCAGGCCCAGCGCGGCCAGCACAGCCTCCAGATCACGCACCTGCGTGCGCGTCGCCGGGACCGGGCCGGACCGTGGCGCCACCGGATCTGCCACACCGACCGGGATGGAGATATCGCGGGGCCGCGCTGCGGCGGGAATCGCCAGCGCAATCAGCGCCGCACCGGCCGCCGCGAGCGCGGCGATCAGCAGTGCGGTGCGGAAACCGTTCAGCGACGGCAGAATATGGCCGGCCACGTTGACGGTCATCCCGGCCAGGACCGCACTCATCACCGCGCTCGATGTCGAGGTCCCCAGGGACCGGGCGAGGGTGTTGATTCCGTTGGCGGATCCGGTTTCCGACACCGGCACGGCGGAGTTGATCAGTGCGGGCAGGGACGCGAACGCGAAACCCACACCGGTGCTGACGATCACGCTGAAGACCAGTACGCCTGCCGCGCTGCCCAGCAGCTGCGTGCCCAGCAGATAGCCCGCGGCGATGATCGTGCTGCCGGTCACCAGGGTGAACTTCGGCCCCCGTGCACTGATGACGCGCGCAGCCATCGGCGCGGCGAGCATCATCGCCAAACCGCCGGGCGCCATCCACAGTCCGGCCGCAACCATGCTCTGCCCCAGGCCATATCCGGTTCCAGACGGCATCTGCAGCAACTGAGGAGCCACCAGGCTCATCGCGAACATGCCGAAGCCGACCGCGATGGAGGACAGGTTGGTCAGCAGCACCGGTCGCTTCAGGGTGGTGCGGACGTCCACAATGGGGGACGGTGCGCGCAGCTGCCACCAGCCGAACACGGTGAACGTGACGGCCGCGGCGGCGAGCATGCCGAGCGTGGTCGGATTCGCCCAACCCCAGGTCGATCCCTTGGAGATCGGCAGCAGGAGCAGCACCAGACCGGCAGCCAGGCCGAGGGTGCCGAGCGGGTCGAAGCGATCCGACGAGACGGGCGCGATCGCAGGCACCAGGGCGGCGAACAGGATGCCGGAGACCGTTCCGAGGGCCGCAGCACACCAGAACAGCGCGTGCCAGCTGAAGTGCTCGGCGATCACCGCGGACAGCGGCAAGCCCAGGGCCCCGCCGACGCCGAGCGATGCACTCATCAGGCCCATTGCGCTGCCCACCCGTTCGGCGGGAAGTGCCGCACGCAGAACGCTGATTCCCAGCGGGATCACCGGTGCACCGAACCCCTGCAGACCGCGTCCGATGATCAGCGGTATCAGCGAACTGGTCAGCGCCGCGATCACCGAGCCGGCGACGAGCAGACCGGCACACAGGCACAAAATGTGCTTCGGGCCGTACATGTCGCCGAGCCGGCCGAGCACGGGCGTGGCGATGGCACCCGTCAGCAAGGTGGCGGTGATGGCCCACGAGGCATTGGCCGGGCTGGTGTCGAGCAGCGTGGGCAGTTGGGGGATCAGCGGAATCACCAATGTCTGCATCAGCGAGACGCTGATGCCTCCCGCGGCGAGCACGGCCACCAGTAGATGGCCGCCGGCCGTAGGCGCGTTGTTATTAGACACGCTAATGAACACTAACTGTTTAGGATCACTATGTAAAGCCGGGCCCGCGCAGCACCCATTCAGCCGAGGAGTCGGGCGATCGAACCCAACGGAATGGGCAGCCAACTCGGCCGGTGCCGGGCCTCGTATGCGGCCTCGTAGACCGCCTTGTCCAGCTCGTAGGCGGTCAACAACTCGGCCCGCTCCCGCGGGTCAAGCCCCGACGACGCGGCGTACCCGTCGCAGAAAGACGCGCTGTTGCGGTCCACCCACTCCCTGGCGCGCGCCGCCAGTTGCCGGGCGCGGTCCTCATCGTCGGCCTGTTCCACCAACCGATGATGGGCGGCGTATTCGAAAGACCGCAGCATCCCTGCGACATCACGAGCCGGCGAATCAGGCCGGCGCCGCTGCTGCAACGGTTGCCCGGGCTCGCCCTCGAAATCGATCAGCAGCCACCGCTCCGGGGTCCGCAACACCTGGCCGAGGTGCAGATCGCCGTGC
Organism: Mycobacterium appelbergii; assembly: GCF_032883035.1. NCBI lineage: Bacteria > Bacillati > Actinomycetota > Actinomycetes > Mycobacteriales > Mycobacteriaceae > Mycobacterium > Mycobacterium appelbergii. The sequence goes on along the minus strand of NZ_JAMQTH010000001.1, from coordinate 481,467 downwards.
ACGCGCTGCACAGCGATCCGCTCGTCGGCGAGCTTGTGGTAGCGCTCTTCGATCACCGCAACGTAGCTGCCCAGGTCGGGCACCGCCTCCACTGCCGCCGCCAGCCGGGCGCGCATCACCTCGACCGGAAACGCGGTGTCTTCCACGCCCAGTTCGGCGGCCAGGCACAGGTGCACCGAGGCAACCGCCTCGCCCAGCCGGTAGGACTCCGCCGCGAAATCTCCGCCGACCTCGTCGGCGTACAAATCACCTTCGGCGAACAGATCCCGGGTGCTCGCCGTGGCCATGTCCCAACCCTCGGCCGAGTTGTCCGCGAACTCTGTCACCATGCCCAACGCGAACGGTTCACCGTTCCACGATGTTTCGATCGCCCCGAGCAACCGCGCAACATGCGGGTTGCCCGCCCTGGCCAGCACCCTGTTGATCTCGATGTCCGGATGGATGCCCGCGGTGACACGCCGGAACATCTTCAGTACGGCTTCTTCGCCGAACACCACACTGGTGTTGCTCTGCTCGGCGCTCGAAATCCGTGGCGCGGCGCTCAGCGGCAGCACGGCCTCGGGTTCCTTGGTGAAACTCACCCCACCGACCGTCGCGGAATCATCGATCAGCGCAAGCAGATGGTGCGCAGCCTCCGGGTCATACAGTGCGTCGTAGGCGATTCGGTCGTCGTCGGAGCCGATGGTGGCCACCGAGCTGTACTCGTCGATGGGACAACTGCCCCATTTGACGATCACCTGATAGCGCTCGGCAGTTCCGTCCGTATACGACACGTCGAGCAGCACCAGGTCCAGACCGGTACCGACCGACACCACCATCCCCGGTGCAGCCGAGGCTATTTCACGGCCACGGCCGGCATACCACCGCTGCTGGGGTAACCACTCGTCAAAAGGGAGGTTCATTGCTGCACTCCTGGTTCTGGCTGCGGCTCGCGGAGCTCGAACCAATAGAACCCGTGGCCCGGCAGCGTGAGTAGGTACGGGAGCTGACCGATACTGGGAAACTCGACGTACCCGGACATCTCGACGGGGGTGTACCCGTTCCACTGCTGCAAGTTCAGTTCGATGGGCTGCGGGAATCGCGACAAGTTGTTGACGCACACCACCGCGTCATTCACGTCGTCACCGACGACCTCCCGCACATAGGCCAGGACCGACGGGTTCGACCCGCCGAGCTCCCGGAAAGTGCCCATGGCGAACGCATCATGGCGGCGGCGCACCGCCAGCATGGTGCGGGTCCAATTCAGCAGGGAGTTCGAGCTGTCCCGCTGCGCTTCGACGTTCACCGACTGATAGCCGTAGATCGCGTCCTGGTTCGGCGGCAGGTACAGCCGTCCGGGGTTCGCCTTGGAGAATCCGGCGTTGCGGTCCGGCGTCCACTGCATCGGGGTGCGCACGCTGTCGCGGTCACCGAGCCAGATGATGTCGCCCATGCCGATCTCGTCGCCGTAGTACAGGACCGGCGAACCGGGCAGCGACAACAGCAGCGCAATGAACAGTTCGATCTGGTTGCGATCGTTCTCCAGGAGTGGGGCCAGCCTCCGGCGGATGCCGACGTTGGCCTTCATCCGCGGATCTTTGGCGTATTCGGCGTACATGTAGTCACGCTCTTCGTCGGTGACCATTTCCAGCGTCAGCTCGTCGTGGTTGCGCAGGAAGATGCCCCACTGCGCCATATCGGGGATCGGTGGCGTATTCGCCAGGATCTCCGAGATCGGGAACCGCGACTCGCGCCGCACCGCCATGAAGATCCGTGGCATCAGCGGGAAATGGAATGCCATGTGGCACTCGTCGCCGCCGGTGGCGGGATCCCCGAAATACTCGACGACGTCGGCAGGCCACTGGTTGGCCTCTGCCAGCAGCACCCGGCCCGGATACTCGTCGTCGATCACCTTGCGGCAGTGCTTGAGAAAGGCGTGGGTCTCGGGCAGGTTCTCGCAGTTGGTGCCTTCCCGTTCGAACAGGTACGGCACCGCGTCGAGCCGGAAACCGTCGATGCCCAGGTCCAGCCAGAACCGCAGCGCGTCGATCATCGCTTCCTGCACGGCGGGATTGTCGTAGTTGAGGTCCGGCTGATGGGAGAAGAAGCGGTGCCAGTAGAACTGGCGGCGCACCGGGTCGAACGTCCAGTTGGACTCCTCGGTGTCGACGAAGATGATCCGCGCGTCGGCGTACCTGTCGCTGGTATCACTCCACACGTAGAAATCGCCGTACGGCCCGTCAGGGTTCCGGCGCGATTCCTGGAACCACTCGTGGGAGTCGGAGGTGTGGTTCATCACCAGATCGGTGATGACACGTATCCCCCTGCGGTGCGCCGCGTCGAGCAACTCGACGAAGTCCTCCACCGTCCCGAATTCCGGTAGCACCTTGTAGAAGTCACGGATGTCGTAGCCACCGTCACGAAGCGGGGAGTCATAGAACGGCGGCAACCACAGGCAGTCGACACCCAGCCATTTCACGTAGTCGAGCTGTTCGGTCAGCCCACGCAGATCGCCCACGCCGTCGGCGTTGGTGTCATAGAACGCCCGCACCAGCACCTCGTAGAAGACCGCCCGTTTGAACCAGTCACGGTCGGTCGGCAAAATCCTCGCGTGGCTGAAGTCGTCGGCGGTGGGGTGTTCCACCACGCCGTCCTCGACATGGCTGCCCTGGGATCCTCCGTCGTCATCCATACGGTCTTCAACGTACCCACTTCCCCGGCATCGGACACCCGCTGGCCGAAACCATCCGGCAGCAACGCGATTCACCGTGCCCGCCGGGTTTGCGGAAAAACTAACGGTTGAATAAGAGCCGACAACGGGTTAGGTTTTCCCCGATTTGATCTTGCCGCCGGGGCTGAACCGGCGATAAACGCACATTCGACTGAGGGATGACCTGTGGGCGAGTCGGCACCTAATGACGGTGAAGCACCAGTAATCGTTGGTCTGTCCGATGCGGCGATGCATATGTACACGGCCGCCATCGACGCGCTGCCCGGTGTCGGCGACCCGGAGTTCGCCGATCGGGCCGCGGTGGTGCTCAGCGGCCTGCGCAAGCTGCAGGCCTCGCTGGGCGAGGCGGCCGGTCGCAGCCGCGTCACGCCGTCGGTGATCGTCGCGCTCAGCGGCGTGCGAACCCGCTACGACGAGCTCATGACGACCGCGGCCGAAGGTCCCGGCGCAACGCTGGGCCAGCGGCTCTACGTTGCGCGCGGACGAGCCAAGCTCTCGGCCGCCGAGGCCGCCAACGGCATCGGTGTCCGCCAGGACCTGATCGAAGCCGTCGAAGCCGAGGAGCAGGCGACCGAGGCCGAGACCGGGCAGATCAAGGACCTCATCGCCGCACTGGGTGGTTGAGGCGCTCCGGTGGCATAGGGTTCGGGCGTGGCCCGAGACTCAAGTGGAACTCGTCGCTCCCGAGACCATGGAGACCCCGGGGACGCCCCGTCGACACCTCCCCCACTGACCCCGGTGGCGGGCGCCGTCCGACCGTCAGCGGCCGAAGAGGCCCGCACCATCGCCGCCTCCACCAACACCGGCACGCTGGCGACACTGACCGGCGACGGCGATCCCTGGGCGTCGTTCGTCACCTACGGGCTGCTGGGCGGCCAGCCCGTGTTGTGCGTGTCCGACATGGCCGAGCACGGCCGCAACCTTGCGGGTGATCCGCGGGCCAGCATCGCGATCGTGGCGCCGGGAACCGAAGGGGACCCACTCGCCAGCGGCCGCGTCACTCTCGCCGGTGTCGCAGCGCGGCCGACGGGCGACGAATTGGCCGCTGCCGCCGACGCACACTTGGCGGCCGTCGCGGCCGCCAAGTACTACATCGACTTCAGCGATTTCTCGGTGTGGGTCCTGCACGTACAGCGTGTCCGTTGGGTCGGCGGCTACGGGCGGATGGATTCCGCCACCGGCACCGATTACGCCGCCGCCGAACCCGATCCGGTCACCGGCCACGCCGCGGGCGCGATCGAGCACCTCAACTCCGACCATGCCGAGTCACTCGCCGCGATGGCCCGCACCCTCGGCGGCTATCCCGACGCCACCGCCGCACTGTGCACCGGTGTGGACCGTTACGGCCTCGATCTGCGGGTGACCACCGAGCGCGGGGTGGCCTACACCAGGGTGGGCTACGCCAAGCCGATCGGTGCGGTCTCCGAGTTGCGGGCGGCCGCAGTCGAGTTGGCGCAGCGATCCCGCCGGGACTGAGCGTCCGGACCGATCACCTGGTGCAATACGATCGCGGGTATGCCCGCTGAGACCGCGCACCCGGAAACCTGGCAAGCCGCCTTCGAGCTCATCCGCACCCGCGGCTACGAGCATCGCGAGGAGCCGTTCCGTCTGGTCAGTGGCCAACTCAGCCATGACTACATCGACGGCAAGTATGCGATCGACACCGGGGAGCGCATGACGATCGTCAGCCGGGCGGTCGCCGACCTGGCTGCCGCGCGCGGCATCGAGTTCGACGCGGTGGGCGGTCTGACCATGGGCGCCGATCCGCTGGCCCACGGTGTCGCGATGGTGACCGGGAAGGCGTGGTTCTCGGTCCGCAAGGAACAGAAGTCGCGGGGCCGGGAACAGTGGATCGAAGGCACGCGGCTCGAATCCGGCACGCGCGTGCTCCTGGTGGACGACGTGATCAGCACCGGCGGGTCCACCGAGATCGCCTTCGAACGCGTCACCGCCGTGGGCGCGGTCGTCACCGGGGTCATTCCGATGGTCGACCGCGGTGATGCGGCGGCAGGGCGATTCGCCCGGCGCGGAGTGCCGTTCGCGGCCCTGGTCACCTATCGCGATCTGGGCATCGAGCCGGTCAAGGACGTTTAGCCGCGACCACCAGCACCGGCGCGGGCTCCAGCCCGACTCTGACCGCGTCGCCCGCCGTGAATTTCCTGGCCGCGGCACTGGAGAGCTGCGCGTGAATCACCGACCCGTCCGGCAGCGTCACGTACACCCGTGAGATGGGTCCGAGGAACGCCGAGGACGCCACCGTCGCGGTACCGGCTGGGTCCGGGCGCAGCGTGACCGATTCGGGTCGCACCATCGCCGTGCCTGCGCCGGAACCGACCGAGCCGGGCAAAGTCGGGACCTCGGTGCCCAGCAGTTGTGCGTGACCGTGGGACACCTGCGCCGGGATGTTGTTGTGCAGCCCGACGAACTCGGCGACGAACGGAGTCGACGGATTCGCGTACAACTCCGCGGGCGCCGCGAGCTGCTCGAGTTTGCCCTGACTCATGACGCCGACGCGATCGGCAACCGCGAGCGCCTCCTCCTGATCGTGTGTCACGAACAACGTCGTGGTGCCGACCTCCAGTTGCACGCGCCGAATTTCGTCACGCAACTGGCTGCGCACCTTGGCGTCCAACGCCGACAGCGGCTCATCCAACAGCAGTACCCGCGGCTGGATCGCCAGCGCCCTGGCCAGTGCCACGCGCTGCTGCTGACCGCCCGAAAGCTCGCCGGCGTACTTGTTGCTGTGTGCGGCCAGCCCGACCAGGTCCAGCATCTCTGCAGCCCGGGACAGCCTCTGTCGCTTCGCTTTTCCTCGCATCTTCAACCCGAAGGCGATGTTGTCCAGCACGGTCAGGTGCGGGAACAGGCTGTAGGCCTGAAACACCATGCCCATATCGCGCTTGTTCGCCGGCATCGAGCTCACGTCACGGCCGTCGACCAGCACCGTGCCCGACGTCGCCTCGTCCAGCCCGGCCAGGATCCGCATCGCGGTGGTCTTGCCACAACCCGACGGTCCGAGCAGCGCCACCAGCTCCCCCGGTTCGATCTGCAGGCGCAGCCCGTCCAGTGCCTTGACGTTGCCGTACGTGCGGGTGAGGTCACAAAGTTCGACCCTCACGCTCATGGCTGGGCTCCTACTCTCCATGGCATCATCAGCCTCATTGCTCCTCACGTGCGCGGCCGCGGGTCACGACCGCCAGGATCAGCAACAGTACGAATCCGAACACCAGCGTCGCGAGCGAGGCGGCCACCGAGGTCGGGCCGTCACTCTTACCGATCAACACGATCTGCACCTGCAGCGTCTCGTACCCGCTGAGTGAGGCGATGGTGTACTCGCCGAGCACCACCGCGATGGAGATGAAGGCCGCGGAGAGGATTCCGGACCAGATGTTGGGCACCACCACCCTGGTGATCGTGGTGGCCCAACCCGCTCCCAGCGAGCGGGCCGCCTCCGACAGCGTCTGTAGGTCGATGGCCGACAGCGCCGCATCGATGGACCGGTAGGCGAACGGCAGCACCAACACGACGTAGACGAACGTCAACGTCAGCGCGGACTCGCCGAAAAAGTAGGTGACCCACAGGTATACGTTGCGCAGGCCCACCACGATGACCAGTGCGGGAATGGTCAGTGGCAGTAGGCACAGAAACGCCACGATGCCCTTGGCCCACGGCGCCCGCAACCGCACCCAGATCATCGTGGGAACCAAGAGCACGAGCATTGCGACCACGGTGAACACCGCGAGCAGCAGTGAGATCACGATCGCCTGATACAGCGCGTCGTCGGTCACCAGGTTGCGCCACGCCGCCAGGGTGCGGCCGTCTGCGAGCAGATTCCGGGTGGAGAAGTCCGCCATCGCGTAGAGCGGAAACAGGAAGAACAGGCCGAAGATCACCCAGAGTGCGGCCCGGGCCGACGTTGCCATCCGAGGGCGCCTCATGTGAGCCACCTCGCGGTCCGCCGCACCAGGATGTTGTAGGCGACCATCACCACGGCGACCACGACGATCATCTGCAGTGCCAGCGCGTAGGCGAACCCGGACTGCCCAAGCACCACCTCGCTCGTCAGCGCGGCGCGGATGAGCAGCGGCACGATCGGGCTGCCCTGGCTGACCAGTGCCGCGGCGGTGGCGTAGGCGGCAAAGGCGTTGGCGAACAACAACAGTGCCGATCCCAGGAAGGCCGGTGTCAGCAGCGGCACCACGACCTCACGCCAGTACTGCCAGCTCGAGGCGCCCAGGCTGAAGGCGGCCTCACGCCACTGCGCGCGCAGCCCCTCCAGTGCCGGGATGAACACGATGACCATCAGCGGGATCTGAAAGTAGCTGTATACCAGGATCAGTCCGGTCAGGCTGTACAGCCAGCCGGATCCGGCCAGGTTCCATCCGAGGAGCTGCTGTACCCACAGGGTCAGCACGCCGTTGAGGCCGACGGTGGCCAGGAACGCGAATGCCAGTGCCACACCGCCGAACTGGGCCAGCACACTACACAGTGCGAGCACCGAGCGGCGCAGCATCGAGGTAGGCGGGCTGTTGACGATGAGCCACGCCAGCGCGGCACCGCACACCGCGCCGATCGCCGCGGTACTGGCAGAGAGCAGCACGCTCTTACCCAGCGCCGACATCGCGGTCGGTGAGAACAGCGCCGCGATCCGGTCCAATGAGAACGACCCGTCGGCGACGAAGGCCATCACGATCACCGTCACCGTCGGCACGATCAGGAACACCGTGACCACGGTCAGAAACGGCAGCAGCGGCAGCCCTTCACGAATTCTTCGAACGAGCACACCCGGCATCGGTGATTCAGCCGATCGCCTTGGCCCAGTTGTCCGCCAGATACTTGGTGGCCGCGTCGGTCTGGGCCGGGGTCGGGACGGTGACCGGACCGTCGATGGTGGGCAGCTGCGCGGCGATGATCTTGTCGAGAGTGCCCGACGCAATCATGTTGTCCGCCCGCACAGGTCGCACACCGCCTGCGGCGTACAGGTTCTGCCCTTCGTCACTGAACAGGAATTCCTGCCACAGCCGGGCGGCGGCCGGATGCGGAGCATCCTTGTTGACGGCCTGGTAGTAGTACCCGGCCACGGCACCGTCATGCGGCACGATCACCTGCCAGGCGGGCAGCTTCTTGGTCTCGGTCGCATTCAGGTAATTCCAGTCGATGACCACCGGGGTCTGTCCGGACTGGATCGTCGCCGGTGTGGGATCGACCGGAAGGAAGTTCCCCGCCTCGGTGAGCTTGCGGAAGAACTCGACCGCCGGGGCGATGTCGTCGGCGGAGCCGCCCTGCGACAGGGCCACCATCAGCACCCCGGAGAACCCGGCACCGGCCTGGGTGGGATCGCCGTTGAGCGCGACCTTGCCGTGGTACTCGGGTTTGAGCAGATCATCGACGCTGGTGACGGGAGGCACCTTGGACGAATCGAAGCCGATCGACATGTAGCCGCCATAGTCGTTGACCCAGGCGCCGTTCGGGTCGCTGAACGCTGCCGGGATGTCCTCGAACGTGGCCACCTTGTACGGGGCGAACATCGCGGTGTTCGCCAGCGCCACAGATTGTCCGAGGTCGAAGACGTCGGGCGCGCTGCTCTTCCCCTTCTGCTGGTTGGCGGCGTTGATCTCGTCCTGGCTGGAGGCGTCGGGCTGTGCCGAATTGACCTTGATCCCGTACTTGTCCGAGAACGCCTTGATGAGCGCGCCGTAGTTTGCCCAATCCGGCGGCAGCGCAATCACGTTGAGCTCGCCTTCGGATTTCGCCGCCTCGATCAGCTTGTCCATGCCGCCGAAATCGGCAGCCGACTGCGCTTCGGCGACCTTGACGCCGGAATCGGTCTCCCCGCCACCGGCGTCCTTCTGCGGCGGTGCGCAGGCTGCCAGTCCACCGACGATCAACGTGGACGCGAGGACCGCTGCCGCAGTCGGGAAGAACCGTGATTTGTTCATTGCCAAACCTTCCGGTGGTCACAAAGCGTCGCAGTGGCGCAGCGGTTACAGAAGCTGGTCGTCAGCTGGTCGCCTGGGTGAACGGATTCACAAAGGGCACATCGAGGGAGCACAAGGGCCGAGACGCACCCTATCCCGGCCCGGCCCTGGATGTGGCCGGTTGACCGCCCACACCGGCCGATTCCGGGTTGGCCGCACATATCCCCAGGTCGTAGCGATAGCATCAAGAGGTGGCGGAACGTGAAACCGCGGGCGCCTTCGACTACCTGTGGGAGGACCCCGCTGCAGGTGCTGATGCGGAACCCGACGGTTTCGATGCGTTCGACCTCAACACCTGGAATTTCAAGCCCGCACCGGTGCCGTGGTACCGCACCAGGGGCGCGATCGCGGCGCTGATCGCGGCTGCCGTGGCCGCGTCGGCAATAGTGGTTTCGGCGGTGCTGCTGCTGCTGTGGGACAACGGGCCGGCCACCGAAAGCCACCCCACCTCGGTGGCCCCGTCCACCTCCATGACCACTCCGACGCCATCGCCGTCACTGCGGGTCGGCCTGGCGCCCGCACCACCGCCCCCGCCGCCACCACCGACCGAGGACGCGCCGCGCGCGCCCGTGTATCGGCCCACCCAGCAGCGCCCGACCAAGAAGCCCGAGATCGGGGTGACCCGCACGCCGGTCACCCGCTCGCCGATCAGCGTCGCACCCCAGCCGCGGCATCCGCGCAACTGAGCATCGGCATCGTTAGTCTCATGTGATGGCCGAGTTCGACGCTGTGACGATGTTCGCGAATGCGCCCACGGCAGTGCTGGCGACCCTTGGCCCTGACGGTGGCCCGCACCTGGTGCCGGTCGTCTTCGCCGTGCACCGCGGCGCCGAGCACCACACCATCTACACCGCGGTGGATGCCAAACGGAAGTCCACCCACAGGTTGCGCCGGCTGGCCAATATCGAGGGCGACCCCAGGGTGAGCCTGCTCGTCGACCACTACACCGATGACTGGGCGCAGTTGTGGTGGGTCCGGGCGGACGGGCAGGCCGCCACGCACTACAGCGGTGAGGAAATGGCCACGGGCTATGCCCTGCTGCGCGCGAAATACGCTCAGTACGAACGGGTTGCGCTCGACGGGCCGGTGGTCACCATCGAGGTGGCGCGCTGGTCATCCTGGCAGGCCTGAGCGGAGCTGACCACTTCTGACATACCCGCGCGGCGCGATACCGCCTTTCCATCTCTTGAAGGCCGCGGTGAAGCTCGGGGTGTCCGCATAACCAAGCCGCCTGCCGATTTCGGCGACGCTGAGTGCGCCGAGAGCCAGGAGTTCTTCGGCGAGTTGCTCACGCACTTCGTCGACGAGCGCGCGGTAGGAGGTCCCCTCCCGGGTGAGGTGGCGTCGCAACGTGCGCGAACTGATGTGCAGTTCGGACGCGAGCGTCTCGATGTCGGGCATCCGGCCGGGGCGGACGGTGAGCCGGTCGCGGACCTTTCCCGCGTAGCCGGATCGAGCGCGGTGTCGGGCCAGCAGCTGCCGGCACTGCTCCTGGGTGACCGCGGCCGCGTACGGGTCTGCCTGCGGGATGGGCAGTTCGAGCCGGTCGCGGTGCAACTCGATGAAGTTGGCGTCCGCATCGAACACCGGCAATGGCTCGAATGTTCGGTATACCTCGAGTGACCGTGGTGCCGGGTGGGCGAAGTGGACACGGCCGAGTGGCACCTGGTTGGACGTGACCTGGCGCCCCAGATTGATGATCGAGGCCGCCTCACGTTCGACGAAGAACTGACGTACGTCGGCAGGTAGCTGCGAGGGATCGATCATCAGTCGAACGTGTTCGCCCGCGGCGACCAGCGACATCGTGGTGAACGCGAATGTCAGGTCCACGTAGCGCAGCCCGACCTCGATCGCCGCGCCGACGGTCGGACAACTCGACAGCGCGAACCCCCAGATGCCGTGCGTGGTCAGGTGATACCTAAGGCCGGCTTCGATTCCAAGACCGGCCGGGTCATCCACCGCGGCGATCAGATTCCGGACGATGCGCATCTCCTCGCGCCCGGACACGGCTGTCTGTGGTTCGCTCAACGCCTCGGGTAGCAGCCCGGTGCCCTGCAGGACGACGTCCGCGGGGATCCCGTGCTCCAACCCCAGGTTGGTCAGCAGCAGCGCGCTCGCGGGCGGGCGGGGCAGTTCAAGGTCGGGCATCAGGACTCCATCGTGTCCGGAAATCCTATATTCAGGGCCATTCATCAACTCCCGGTCCAGCATTTCCGCACGTAGATTCCGTGTGAACGACACCTAGGAGCGACGATGCCCAACACGAACCCGCCGGCCAGGTGAGCCGGGCCATCACAGGCCGCGTCATCGCGGTGACCGGCGGGGCGGCCGGGATCGGCCGCGCGATCGCCGAACAGTTGGCCGCGGCAGGCGCGCGGGTCGCGATAGGGGACCGCGACGGTGCCGGTGCCCGCCGGGCCGCGGTGGCCATCACCGGCGAGGCGGCCGGATTCGACCTCGACGTGGCCGACACCGAATCGTTCCGCACCTTTCTCGCTGCCGTGCAAGCGCACTGGGGGCCGATCGACGTCCTGGTCAACAACGCGGGCGTGATGTGGGTCGGCAGCTTCGACGAGGAACCCGAGGACGCCACCCGGCGCCAGCTCGAGGTCAACCTGCACGGCGTCATCCGCGGGGTGAAAGCCGCCGTCCCCGCGATGCGGGCCCGCGGCACCGGGCACATCGTCACAATCGCCTCGGCAGCCTCGAAGGTGGCGCCGCCCGGTGAAGCCACCTACGCCGCCACCAAGCACGGGGTACTCGGCTACCTGCGTGCCGTACGCGCCGAACTTCGCGGCAGCGGAGTGCAGTTGTCGGTCATCATGCCGGGGGTGGTCGACACCGAACTCGCTCGCGGCACCGCAACCGGAGCGGCCCGGCTGCTGCGGCCCGACGAGGTGGCGCGGGCAGTGGTCGGGGTGATCGAGCACCCGCGATTCGAGGTCACCGTCCCGCGTTTCATTCGCTTCGCCGCCCCCCTCATCGAACTCCTTCCCCAGGCGGCACGCGATGTTGTGCTCGCCCGGTTGGTGCCCAACCAGATCACGAGCACCGACAAGGAATCCCGACGGAAATACGAAGACGGTTCCCTGCGATGACGCCCCGGCCCGTGCTGCCCGGCGAGGATCCGTTCTACGAGCCGCCACCGGGATTCGAATCGCAGCCTGCCGGCGCCATTCTGCGCGCCCGGCAGGTCGAGCTGGCGCTGTTCGGCATTGTCCGCCAAGCAGTTTCGGCATGGCAGCTGCTCTACCGCAGCTGTGATCTGAATCGGCAACCCCAGGTCGCGGTCACCACGGTGCTGTTGCCCTCGGGAGCGGACCCGGGGCAGCACCGCCCACTACTGGCCTACCAGTGCGCAATCGACGCGGTTGCCGACGCCGGCTTCCCGTCCTATGCCCTGCGCCACGGCGCACGCTCACGGGGCTGTGTGCCCCAGTTCGAGTTCCTCGTCATCGCCAACGCGTTGGACCGCGGCTGGGCGGTGTCGATCGCCGATCACGAAGGCCGCGGCGGGTTCTTCGGCGCCCCACGCGAACCGGGATATCGGGTGCTCGACGGCATCCGCGCGGCAATGTCGTTCGAGCCGCTCGGCCTGGCCCCGGAAGTACCCGTCGCGGTGTGGGGCTACTCCGGTGGCGGCATGGCCAGTTCCTGGGTGATCGAGATGGCGCCCGAGTACGCGCCCGAGATCGCAATCGTCGGCGCAGTGCTCGGGGCGCCGGTCGGCGATCCGGGCCAGACGCTGCTCAAACTCAACGGCACCTGGCTGGCCGGTTTACCCACCATGGTCATCGCCGCGCTCCGGCACCTCTACCCCGATCTGAACCGGCTGCTGCGCACGCACGTCAACCCTGAGGGGCTGCACCGGCTGGACGCGATCGAGAAGCTCGGCACCGTCGCGGCGATCCGGCATTTCCGGAACGACGATCTCGACAACTACACCGATCAGCCGCTGGCCGACCTGCTGGCCACACCCGAGATCGTCCTTCTCATCGATGACCTGCGGCTGGGCCTGCACCGGCCGGCGTGCCCGGTGATGGTGCTGCAACCCGTGCACGACCAGTTCATCGATGTGCGCGCCGTCGACGGGCAGGTGCAGCGCTATCTCGACGCCGGCGCTCATGTCGAATACCTGCGCGACCGGCTCAGTGAGCACCTCACCTTGATGCCACTGTCGGCTCCCGCGGCGCTGGATTGGCTCACCGACCGGATCGCCGGGCGGCCGCTCGGGCAGCCGGGCATCACGACGGTGCTCTCGCTCGCGTGTTCGCGACAGGGAATCGGCGGGCTGCTCAGGATGGCGCAGGTGGCGGGGCGAGTCTTCCTGGGCCTGCCGTTGCGGGCGCGCGATCCGCAGCAGGCGCCCGCCGCCGAGCGTGATGGTCTGCCCGCAGCCTGACGACCAGGCCGCCCCAGATGCCCACAATTGACCTACGACCTTGTGCTGTAGGTCACATCCAGGAATGGTGGATGGGCAGGAGGTAATGCCATGGCGGACAAGACGAATTCATCGGCAGGCAACAGCACCGCCCCGACCGCGGACAATCCGGCGGCGATTCGTAACGTGGCTCTGGTGGGCCCGTCGGGCGCCGGAAAGACCACCCTCGTCGAGGCACTGCTGCTGGCCGCCGGTGTGCTGCCCCGGACGGGCTCGGTGGTCGACGGGTCAACGGTATGCGATTTCGACGAAGCCGAAATCTCCCAGCAACGCTCGGTCGGGTTGGCGCTGGCCCCGTTGCAGCACAACGGAATCAAGGTAAATCTGATCGACACACCGGGGTACGCCGATTTCGTGGGTGAGCTGCGCGCCGGGCTCCGGGCCGCCGACTGCGCCCTGTTCGTCATCGCCGCGAACGAGAGCATCGACGAACCGACCAAGGCGCTGTGGCTGGAATGCAGCCAGGTGGGCATGCCGCGCGCCGTGGTGATCACCAAGCTCGACCATGCCAGGGCCAACTACGCCAACACGCTGGCCGCGGCGCAGCAGGCGTTCGGTGAGAAGGTGCTGCCGCTGTACTTTCCTGCCGGGGAGGGCGTCATCGGGCTGCTGACCCAGACGCACTACGAATACGCCGACGGTAAGCACACCACGCACACCCCCGCGGACTCCTACGCCGACGAGATCGCCGAACTCCGCGGCACCCTGATCGAGGGGATCATCGAGGAGTCCGAGGACGAGAGCCTGATGGAGCGCTACCTCGGCGGCGAGGAGATCGACCAGGATGTCCTCGTCGAGGATCTGGAGAAGGCCGTGGCCCGGGGCTCCTTCTTCCCGGTGCTTCCGGTGTGCAGCGGAACCGGCGTCGGCACCCTCGAACTGCTCGACGGCGCCACGCGCGGGTTCCCGTCACCGCCCGAGCACCGGCTGCCCGAGGTGTTCACCCCACAGGGCGCGCCCCGCAAACCGTTGACGTGCGATCCCGACGGACCCCTGCTGGCCGAGGTGGTGAAGACGACGTCGGATCCCTATGTCGGCAGGGTGAGCCTGGTCCGGGTTTTCTCCGGCACCATCAGGCCCGACGCCACCGTGCACGTGTCGGGCCATTTTTCTGCCTTCGCCGAGACCGGCGGCCACGCCGACTCCAGCCTGACCGGCGGCCACGCCGACTCCAGCCTCACCGGCGGCCACGCCGACCACGACGAGGACGAACGCATCGGCACCCTCTCGTTCCCGCTGGGCAAGCAGCAGCGCCCGGCGCCGTCCGTCGTCGCAGGCGACATCTGCGCAATCGGCCGGCTCAGCCGCGCCGAGACCGGTGACACCCTCAGCGACAAGGCCGACCCGCTGGTGCTGCGGCCATGGACGATGCCCGATCCATTGCTGCCCGTGGCCGTGCAACCGCACGCCAAGACCGACGAGGACAAGCTCTCGGTCGGTCTGGGTCGGCTGGCCGCCGAAGATCCGACGTTGCGCATCGAGCAGAACCCCGAGACCCACCAGATCGTGTTGTGGTGCATGGGTGAGGCGCACGCGGCCGTCGTACTCGACGCGCTGTCCCGGCGCTACGGGGTGTCGGTGGACACCGTCGAGTTGCGGGTTCCGCTGCGGGAGACATTCGTCGGCAGGGCAAAAGGCCACGGCCGTCATGTCAAGCAGTCCGGCGGTCACGGCCAGTACGCGGTCTGCGACATCGAGGTGGAGCCGTTACCGGAAGGATCGGGTTTCGAGTTCGTCGACAAGGTGGTGGGCGGCTCGGTGCCACGGCAGTTCATCGGCAGCGTCGAAAAGGGCGTGCGCGCCCAGATGGAGAAGGGCCTGGGAGCCGAAGCGGCCTATCCCGTCGTCGACATCCGGGTCACATTGGTCGACGGCAAGGCACACAGCGTGGACTCCTCGGATTTTGCGTTCCAGATGGCCGGTGGGCTGGCGCTGCGAGAAGCGGCCGCCGCGGCCAGGGTCAGCCTGCTCGAGCCGGTCGACGACGTGACCGTGGTGATTCCCGACGATCTGGTCGGCACGGTGATGGGTGACCTGTCGAGCCGTCGCGGCCGGGTGGTGGGCACCGACAAGGCCGGTGAGGATCGCACCATGGTGAAAGCCGAGATCCCCGAGGCGGAGTTGGTGCGCTACGCCATCGACCTGCGCTCGCTGTCGCACGGGGCAGGTTCGTTCACCCGGTCGTTCGCGCGTTATGAACCCATGCCGGAATCGGCGGCAGCGCGGATGCGCCGCGCGGTCTAGCCTTCGCCTAACTCGCGAGATCAACGCAATGGTCGATCCGCCCAGCGCGGTTTCACCATTTCGCTGATCTCAGGCGGGGTTCGTCGCGTAGAACTCGTCGGTGCCCGCACCCTCTTCGAGCTCGACATCGAAGGTGTTCAACGCCAGGGCGAGCGTGCCGTAACCACCGACGGTGAACATCAGGTCCATCCGCTGCTTGTCGTCGAGGCACGCGCCGAGGCGGGCCCAGGTCGATGGTGAGATCCGCGAGCCCGAATGCAGTTCGTCCACCGCGTTGAGCACGGTCTGGTCGAATTCGTCTGAGGCAACACCGGTTCGGGCCGCATCGACATCGTCCTCGGTCAACCCCGACCGGCGCCCCATGGCGCTGTGGTGTCCCCACTCGTAACCGCAGCCGTGGTGATGCGCGGTACGCAGGATCACCAGTTCCCTGATCCGCTCCGGCAGCGTGGACGACGCCTGGAGGTAGGTGTTGAACGGCAGGAATGCGCCCGCCAGCACGGGGTGACGGACCAGGGTCGCCAGCGCATTGCCCGCGTCGTCGGGGTTGCGCCGTTCCGGTGGCACGGTGGCGGCCAATGCATCGCGCGCGTGATCGTCCCAGTCTTCGGCCGGTAGCGGCGTGAGCATCTCCCATATCCTCTCTGCGCGTCGACCACCTTTACGATCGACTAGTAATCTACTTTACGATCGTAAAGTAGATTGGTCGGCAACGCACACGAGGGAGACCCGGATGGACAGTGTTGCCGGCGTCGTCGACACGCGTCTGCGTCTGGTCGAGGTCGCCGTCGAACTGTTCACCCGGCACGGCTACGCCGGGACGTCCCTGCAGATGATCGCGGATGAGCTTGGCTTCACCAAGGCCGCCATCTACTACCACTTCCGCACCCGCGAACAGCTGCTGACCGCCGTCGTCGAACCGCTCCTGGCACAGCTGCAACGCACCGTCGAGGAGGCGGAGACCCGCCGCGGCGCGTCCGGCCGGGCCGATCACATGGTGCGTGGATACGCCGAACTCGCGGTGCGCAACCGCGCGCTCGTCTCGGTCCTGGCCAGTGATCCGAGCGTGAACGAAGCACTGCGCAGCCGCCCCGACTGGGACAGCGTGATCAACCGGCAACTGGCCCTGCTGGCCGATATCGACCCCGGCCCGGCCGGGATGGTCAAGGCGGCGATGGTGTTCTCCGGGATCGCCGGCGGCGCCGGGGCCGCCGGCGACGGCATATCCGATGAGGAGCTGTACACCCACCTGGTCGACGCGGCCCGCCGCACGCTCGGGTTACGGGCGTCCCGGCGCTGACCAGAACTTCGACGAATACCGAAAGGGACACGATGACAACCGCCCCCAGGACCGCGCTGGTCACCGGAGGAGCCTCCGGAATCGGCAAGGCCGTCGCCACACGGCTCGCGGCCGACGGCCATCAGGTGGCCATCCTCGACCTCACGGCCACCGGCGATTTCGGCTACGCGGCCGACGTCACCGACCGGGCGCAGGTCGACGCCGCATTCAAGGCGGTCCGCGAACAGCTCGGCCCCGTCACGGTGCTGGTCAACGCAGCCGGCCTCAGCGATTTCACGCCGTTCACCGACATCACGTTCGAGCGTTGGCAGCGCGTCGTCGACGTCAACCTCAACGGCGTCTTTCACGTGGTGCAGGCCGGACTGCCCGACATGATCGCCGCCGGATGGGGCCGGATCGTCAACATCTCCTCGTCGAGCACCCATTCCGGTGTGCCCTACATGAGCGACTATGTGGCCGCCAAGTCTGCGGTCAACGGGCTGACCAAGTCGTTGGCACTGGAATTCGGGCCTGCAGGCATCACCGTCAACGCCGTGCCGCCGGGCTTCATCGACACCCCGATGCTGCGGGCCGCCGAAAGCCGTGGTGAGCTCGGCGACATCCAGCACACCATCGACGCCACCCCGGTCCGGCGGATGGGCAAGCCCGAGGACATCGCCGCCACCTGTTCCTTTCTGGTCTCCGAAGAGGCCGGCTACATCACGGGGCAGATCATCGGCGTCAATGGCGGCCGCAATACCTGATTGCGTCGCGCTGTGACCCGGATCTCGCAGTGGCAATAGTTTGACGTCCGCCGCAATCGACGTTTGATAGTTGCTTTTGTCTCGTATTGTTTGGGACAGTTTGCTGAGCTTCTTTTTGGCTGCGTCAATAATGCTGCGTCGAGTACTCGGGGGGTGCGCGTGGCCACGTCCTCACCAGCGTTGCGGGACCGCCTGGAACAGCGGTTCAAACATTGGCGGTACGACCCGCCATACAAGTCCGCTTGTGCGGCAATGGTGCTCGTAACGGTGGTGGTACTGGTCCTGACGTGGATGCAGTTCCGCGGCGCCTTCGAAGAGAAGACCCAGTTGACCGTGATGTCGGGCCGGTCCGGATTGTCGATGGACCCGGGCTCGAAGGTGACGTTCAACGGCGTGCCGATCGGCAGGCTGACAGCGGTCGACGTGGTGAATGTGGGAAATAATCCCGAAGCCAGGCTGACGTTGGATGTCAAACCGAAATATTTGGAGCTAATTCCGGCGAACGCGGACGTCCAGTTGCGCGCCACCACGGTATTCGGCAACAAGTACGTGTCATTTCTCGCCCCCGAACATCCGTCGGCGGAACGGGTGTCGGCCTCGACGAAGATTCAGACCAGCGGGGTGACGACGGAGTTCAACACCCTGTTCGAGACCATCACCGCAATCTCCGAACAGATCGACCCGATCAAACTCAACGAGACGCTGACTGCCACCGCTCAGGCCCTCGACGGGTTGGGCGACAAGTTCGGTCAGTCGCTGGTCAACGGCAACGACATCCTGGCCGACCTCAATCCGCGGATGCCACAGATTCGGCGGGACATCACGGGCCTGGCCGATCTGAGCGAGATCTACGCCGATGCCTCCCCCGACCTGTGGGACGGCCTGACCAATGCGGTGACCACCGCCCGTACGCTCAACGATCAACGCGGCAACCTGGATCAGGCATTGGTGGCCGCGGTGGGCTTCGGCAACACCGGCGGCGACATCCTGGAACGCGGCGGCCCGTACCTGGTGCGCGGGGCGCAAGATCTGCTGCCGGTGGCCGAGATGTTCGATCGCAACAGCCCGGCGCTGTACTGCATGATCCACAACTACTACAACGCCGCACCGGCCTTCGCCGCTCAGACCAACAATGGCTACTCGTTCCAGTTGCACGACTTCCTGATCGGTGCGGGCAATCCGTGGGTTTATCCCGACAACCTGCCGCGGGTCAACGCCACGGGCGGACCAGAGGGCCGGCCGGGCTGCTGGCAGCCGATCACGCGCGACCTGTGGCCTGCGCCGTATCAGGTGTTCGACACCGGTGCCTCCATCGCGCCCTACAACCACCTCGAACTCGGCCAGCCGCTCATGACCGAATACGTGTGGGGCCGACAGATCGGCGCGCTCACCATCAATCCGTGATGCCTGGGGTCAACTAGACCCGGTCGGCGGCCTTCGCTTCGAGTTCCGCCTCGAGCTGTTCCTCGTAGGCGCCCTCGTCACGGCCCAGTGCGATGGTCGCGGCAGCCATCGCGCCGATCGCGAAGGACAGGGCGACCGGTTCGATACCCGTGATGGCCGGGTGCTCACCGAGCACTATCGAGCCGAGCGCCACCGCGACCACCGGCTCCAGCACCAGCATCGTCGGCACCGACGTCTGCAGCGAACCCGCATGGAATGCCGACTGCTGTAACAGGGTGGCCACCACCCCGAGGAGCACCACCAGGTACAGGGCGGGAGTGGTCAGGGCCGTCAGCACGCTGCCCTCGGCGACCAGGTGCATCACGATCTTGGTGAGCACCGCAACGACGCCGAACATCACGCCGACCGCGACGGCCAACAGCACCGCCCGACGCCAGTTGGTGCTCCGGGTGGCGGCCAGCACGCAGACCGTGACCGCCGCGGCGCACACCACCGCGACCACCACGGTGGTGGAGGACGAGACCGAATAGCTTCCGGTGCTCGCCCGCGCGAGCACGACGAACACGGTGAGCGCCGCGGTCAGCACCAACGCCCACAGCCATTCGGTACGGCTGACCCGACGATGTGCCAGGCGCGCACTGAGCGGCAGTGCGAACAGCAGCGCGGACACCAGGACGGGTTGCACCAGCAGCAACGATCCGAAGCCCAGCGCTACCGCCTGAAATCCGTAGCCCGCGACTGCCGACGCGGTACCCAGCCACCAGATCTTGCGGCGCAGCAAGGTGCGCAGCATGACGGTGCTGACGCCTTTTTCGGCAGGGACGTCGATGGTGGCGCGTTGCCGGACCACGATGCCGATCGCCGCAAATACCGCCGCCAACAGAGCGAACAGCACCGCAAGTCCGTTGCCGAGCAAGCCTCGTCAACCCCTTCCGGGCCGATTCGGCCCATGAACGCCAGTCACCCCCAACCGTAGAGCGCCGGAGGCTCCCGCGCTGACCGGGGTTAGACGACCTCGAGGCGCTGCTCGGGTTCCTCGGGCGCAGTGTCCGGTGCGATCCGGTCGTTCACCGTGGCCACGGCCGAATCGACCCGATTCACCGCGGTGTCGCATAGATTCCGCACCCGGCCGCTGGCGGTTTCGACGTCGTCGGCGGCGCTACGCAGGTAGGCCCTGACGTTGATCCGGAGCCGCTCGCCGGCGTTGCGCGCACGGCGGCGCAACCGCTCGTCGACCTCGACGGTCACGTACGGCAACAGCCGAAATCTCATCTGCCCCGCTCCCATCCGTTGCGATGCCATGGCTCACAGTAGCCCGGCGTACGCGAGGTGAGGAGGCAGACGTGATCGGCGCCGCACCGATGGGCGCGGTGGTGTTCGCATCACACTGCGGCTGCGGCATCCCAGTCGACGAGGGTCCATCCGTCGGTGGGGTTGCCGGTGACGACAACCCGGCCGGTGTTGTCGAGCGGTTCGGTGAGCAGCCGCGCCGGGTCCGGATTCTTCACGTTCATCGTCACCCACATCATGATCGCGCCACCGTGCGAGTAGGCGATCGGATTGTCGTCACCGGTGTCGTAGATGCGTTGGACCGCATCGTCGAAGCGGGCGTCGAACTCGTTGCCGTCGACCGACCCCGGTATCCGGGCGGAACGGTCGCCGCGCAGCCACTGCTCGGGTGCGGCGAAATAGGTGTTCACCGCGTCCGCCTCGGGCCGGCCCTCATAGATTCCGGCCTCGATCTCGCGCAGCCCGGGCAACACCGTGACGGGCTCGTGCAGCGCGTCGGCCATGGGTCGGGCCGTCTGCTGGGTCCGGACCATCGTCGAGGCGAAGATCCCGTCGTAGTGATGTCCGGCGAGTTCCCGCGCGCTGGCGACGGCCTGGCGGCGACCCAGTTCGGTGATCGACGGACCCGGGGTCGAGCTGTCGATCAGACCCGATGCGTTGCCCGCGGATTGCGCGTGCCGGACGAAGGTCAGGGTTATGGTCCGATAGCCGCCTGCCGAGGCCGCCGGCGCCAGCAGTGTCGCAACGGCCAATATGACCGTCGCGCACAGCGACAACATCCGCACAGGCTGTCGTACCTGACTCATCGCTGTCCCATCGGCGTACTTTCGTTAGCGTGACTACGCTCAACAATGACAGAGTCGCGGGCACCTTGGCTCGCATGTACGCCGCGTCGGCCGAACAATTCGAGAAGTTGCGCCAAGATGCGCCACAACGGTTCGCCGACTTGTCGGGCGCCAGTGCGCAAGAACGCGCCGATGCGCTCAGCGACATCTACATGCCGGTCACCCCGGAGGCGGGCCGGCTGCTGTACTCCCTGGTGCGTGCCACCAAACCGCAGATCGTCGTCGAGTTCGGCATGTCCTTCGGGTTGTCCGCACTGCACCTGGCCGCCGCGGTGCGCGACAACGGCTCCGGCCGGGTGTTCACCACCGAACTCAGCGCCGCCAAGATCGCCGCCGCCAAGCAGACATTCGTCGACACCGGTTTGGACGATGTGATCACCGTGTTGGAGGGCGATGCGTGCGAGACGCTCAAGAGCGTCGAAGGCGCGATCGGCCTCGTCCTGCTCGACGGCTGGAAAGAACTGTACCTTCCGGTGGTGAAACTCCTTGAACCACAATTGGTCCCGGGAGCTCTGCTGATCGCCGACAACACTTCCATGGCCGATACCCAGCCGTACCTGGACTACGTGCGCGACAGCGGCAACGGCTATGTGAGTGTGAACTTCCTGGCCCGCGACAGCGACAGCATGGAAATCAGCTGCCGGTCCTAGCCCGCGCGCGATATGCCGACGGGGTCTCGCCACAGAACTGGGCGAAGCACCGGGTGAACGAGCTCAGGCTCTCGAATCCGACGGCGGTCGCGGTGGCCTGCACCGACTGCTCCGGGCCGGCCAGCAGGGCCATCGCCCGCAGCATCCGCGCGTGCAGAAGATAGGTGCGCCAAGACATTCCGATCGTCTCGGAGAACAGCCGGCGCAACGTCCGTTCCGACACGGCCACCGTGCGGCTGACGTCTTCGACGGTGACCGAGTCGAGGTGTTCCTTTGTGTAGGTCAACGCGGCCGCCACGACGGGGTGCTCTGAGGTGGGCAGGCTCAACGGCGCTTCGTGATCGAGCGCCTCGACCACCAGATCCGCCAAGGTCCGGAAGAATCCGTCAGAGGCTCTGTCATCCTCTGGGGTGCCCGCACGGCGTTCGATCGACCAGCGCAGGGCGTAGACCATCATCTCCCGGATCAACGGTGACACCGCGATGATGCGGGCGCGGTCACCGGCGTCTCCGATGAGACCGGGGTCGAACATCACCGCAATCGTCTTGACGTCGGGGTTCATCACCGCCTGGTGTTCGAGGCCGGCGGGAATCCAGGCCGCCTGTTGCGGTGGCAGCAGATAGTGCGCGGCGGCGGTTTCCACCTCGACCACACCGTGCAGCGCGTACTCAATCTGGTGTACGTCATGCGAATGCCAGCCGGTGATCAGCCCCTCACCCTGGTACAGATAGCTCCCGGCCGGCGCCGTCCCGCCGCGGCGAAGGTCGATATGTCGAGCCTTGGCCGCTTTGGACAAATCTCTGTCCGAAGCCGCAGAGACGGTCATGTCGTTCGAGGGTACTACTGGGGTTATGGAGACCCAAGACCTGATTCTCGTGAGCATCGACGACCACGTCGTCGAACCACCTGACATGTTCCTCAATCACGTGCCCGAGAAGTACAAGGCCGAGGCGCCGATCGTGGTGACCGACGAAAAAGGCGTCGATCAGTGGATGTATCAGGGTCGGCCCCAGGGCGTGAGTGGGCTGAATGCCGTGGTCTCCTGGCCCCCCGAGGAATGGGGCCGTGACCCTGCAGGCTTCGCCGAAATGCGTCCCGGCGTCTACGACGTCCACGAACGCGTCCGCGACATGAACCGCAACGGCATCCTGGCCTCGATGTGCTTCCCGACCTTCACGGGCTTCTCGGCGCGGCACCTCAACATGCACCGCGAAGAAGTGACGCTGGTGATGGTGTCGGCCTACAACGACTGGCACATCGACGAGTGGGCAGGCTCCTACCCGGACCGGTTCATTCCCATCGCGGTGCTGCCCACCTGGAATCCGGAAGCGATGTGCAAGGAGATCCGGCGCGTCGCCGCCAAGGGTTGCCGCGCGGTCACCATGCCGGAACTGCCGCATCTGGAAGGACTTCCGAGCTATCACGACGACGAGTACTGGGGTCCCGTCTTCCGCACGCTCTCCGAGGAGAACGTGGTGATGTGCCTGCACATCGGCACCGGCTTCGGCGCGATCAGCATGGCGCCCAACGCCCCGATCGACAATCTGATCATCCTCGCCACGCAGGTGTCGGCGATGTGTGCCCAGGATCTGTTGTGGGGCCCGGCCATGCGCAACTACCCGGATCTGAAGTTCGCGTTCTCCGAGGGCGGCATCGGCTGGATCCCGTTCTACCTGGACCGCAGCGACCGGCACTACACCAACCAGAAGTGGCTGCGCCGCGACTTCGGCGACAAGCTGCCGTCCGACGTGTTCCGCGACCACTCCCTGGCCTGCTACGTCACCGACAAGACCTCACTGAAGCTGCGCCACGAGATCGGCATCGACATCATCGCCTGGGAGTGCGACTACCCGCACTCGGACTGCTTCTGGCCCGACGCTCCCGAACAGGTGCTGGCCGAACTGAACGCCGCGGGCGCCGACGACTCCGACATCAACAAGATCACCTGGGAGAACTCCTGCCGGTTCTTCGGCTGGGATCCGTTCGCCCGCACACCACGCGAGCAGGCGACAGTGAAAGCATTGCGCGCCAAGGGTGCCGACGTCGACGTGTCCATCCGGCCCCGCGCCGAGTGGGCCCGTATCTACGAGCAGAAGCAGCTCGCGAAGGCGTGACCCTTTTCCGGCGAGCAGACGCGCCGGTACCCATTTTCGACGGCTTCCGGGTACCGGAGTGTCTTCTCGCCGGGGAAATCGGGGGCTCCTTCAGCGCAGTACCCGCACCGGCACGTGGGACCAGCCTGCGACGTTCTGCATGCTGACGCGTTCGCATCGGTCCCAGCGCACTTCGTAGCGGGGCATGAAATCGAGCAATTTGTCCAGTGCGATCGTGCATTCCAGACGCGCCAACGCCGCCCCGAGACAGCTGTGGATGCCGTATCCGAAACCGAGATTCTGGGCTTCGGTGCGGTTGCGGTCGATGTCGAAGACGTCAGGATCGGTCCACGCCTCGGGGTCGCGATTCGCCGAACCGCCCACCAGGAACACCGGCTTCCCTTCCGGGATCGTCATGCCGTGCAGCTGGATCTCCCGCTGTGAGCGGCGCACGTTGTACTGCGCCGGGGCCTCATAGCGGAGCAGTTCCTCGATCGCGGCCGGAATCCTGCTGCGGTCCTCGCGCAACAGCTGCCACTGTTCAGGGTGGCGGGCGAATACCACGGCCGCGTTGCCGACAAGCTTGGTCACGGTCTCCGCGCCTGCGCCCCCGAGAAGCGTGGCGAATCCGGCGATTTCGGAGTTCCGCAAACCTGTCGCCTGGCCGCCCTCACGCTCGATCTCGGCGGTTACCAGTCGGCTGATCATGTCGTCCCCGGGCTCGCGGCGGCGCACCTTGATCAGGTCGTAGTACATCAGCCAGGTCTGCGCCATCGCCTCGATGCCGGCCTCGGACATCTCGATCTGTCCCGGCTCGCGGTGCAGCGACGCGTCGATCCACAGCCGCACCTGCTGACGGAATTCCGCAGGGACACCGAGCATCCGGGTGATGACCTCGACGGGGAAGAACGCCGAGACGTCGGACACCACGTCGAAGCCGTCCGGGTCGACGGCATGCAGGTAGCGCTCGATCTGTTCATCGACCATGTCCTGCATCGCGGTGATGGCCCGCGGAGTGAACACCTTGTTGACCAGGCTGCGCATGTGCCGATGGTCAGGCGGATCCATGGAGATGATCATCTTCGCCGGGACCTTCTGGCCGGTCCGGACCATCGCGAGGTCCACCCCGTACGCCGAGGAGTATGTCTCGAAGTCCCGGAACGCCGCGGCCACGTCGGCGTGTCTGGTCAGCGCATAAAAATCGTATTCGGCGCTGTAGTAGACCGGCGCCTCCTCCCGCATGCGCCGATATGTCTCGTACGGGCCGTTGAAGAAGTCCGCCGAGAACGGATCGAACACCAGCTGCGACGTCGTCACGATGACCTCAACCTCCCATCGACGCCATTCCAGGACGCCTAACTGTAATAGATACAGTAGCGGAGGTTCGAGGTCCGTATCAGTGCGTGATCTGCCAGTCCGCGGCTTCGTGCTGCTGGCGCCAGAATTCGTCGAAGCGGCCACCGGCGGCAAGCAGCGCGTCGATGCTGCCATCCTCGACGATCCGGCCATCGTCCAGGAACAACACGCGGTCGGCGTGGCGGATACTGGCCAGCCGGTGCGCCACGATCACCCGTGTCCGCGATTGCAGATCCGCGGTGAGCGCATCGACCACCGCGACCTCGTTCTCGGTGTCCAGCGCGCTGGTGGCCTCGTCGACCAGCAGCACCGGTGCGGGTTTGACCAGTGCCCGGGCGATGCTGACGCGTTGGCGCTCACCGCCGGACAGCGCCGCGCCCGCCTCGCCGACCTTGCCTGCGTCGCCGTCGGGCAACCGCCCGGTCAGCTCGTCCACCCGGGCCAGCCGCATCGCACCGGAGAGCCGGTCAGCGTCGGCACCGGGGTCACCGACCAGAATGTTGTCGCGGATCGTCCCGTCGAACAGGTAGGGATGCTGGAACACCACACTGGTTGCGGCGCGGCGGTTTTCGGGGTCGAGGGTGGCGACGTCCACCCCGTCGATCAGGACGCAGCCCGCCGTCGGCTGATGCAGCCCTGCGATCAGCGCCAAGATGGTGCTCTTGCCCGAGCCGGACGGTCCGACGATCGCGGTGGTACCGCCCGGCTCCAGCACGAAGCTGACGTTCTCCAACACCGGGACATCCCCGTAACCGAAACTCACGTCGTCGAACTCGATGCGCGGCGCGCGGTGCGCGTCGCCGAGCTCGGCGGTGCCCGCCGACAGTGCCGGCGCATCGAGCACGGCGCGGATGCGGCCGAGCGTGGCCCTGGTGGATTCGATCGCCGGGGCCAGCTCGCTGAGCGCCGTGAACGGTTCCAGGTAGCGGGCGACGACGACGATCAGCGCGATCGCTTCCGGCACTGACAGCGCGCCGCGCACAGTCAGCACCGTTGCCATTCCGGCCAACAGGATCAGGGCCAGCTGGCTGGCCAGGCTGAACAGCAGCTGCCCCGGAATCTGCATGGCCAGCAGTCGCACGCTGGCGCCGTGCTGAGCGGCCAGGGCGCCGCCGACCATGCTGCGCGCCGGTTCCACCCGGCGGGCCGCCCGCAACGCCTGTTGGGTGCGGGCGAATTCGATGATGCGCTCGGTGAAGGCGCTGTTGGTTTCGTCGGCGACGGTGTCGGCCTTGCGGCTCAACCTGCCCGACGCCCACAACGCTCCCAGCAGCACGGCGACGCCGGCCAGCGCTGCCAGCCCGAGCGGCAGCGATACCACCAGCAGTGCCAGTGCGATCGCGGCAGGCAATAGGATCGCCCCGATCAGCGGGCTGAGCAGATTGACCACGAGGCCGACCAGTTCGGGTCCCGTCGACGCGATCGCCTGCCGTGCCGTGGCGGTGTTCTCACCGGTCAGCCAGTCGAGGCGGATGTTCGGGAGCCGGTCGGCGACATCGTGCTGGGTGTTGTCGAGGACCGCAAAACCCAGGTCGAAGCCGAGCCGCGAGGTCGTGGTGTCGACGATCCAGCCGAGGACGGTCGCCGCGGTCAGCCAGCCGAGCCACACCCAGGCGTCCGAGGGCGTGTCGCTGAACAATGCGGCCACCAGCGGTACCAGCAGCACCGTGCCCGCGGCCCGGATCAACACGGAGGCCAGCGTCAGGATCGAGTAGACACCCAGTTTGGGCCGCATCGCGGTTGGCACGAGGGCGATCAGGGTCCGGATCATCGGGCGGCCTCCCCTGCGGTGACGGTGTCTCGGCGGCCGGTCTCCCACAGTTGGTGGTAGCGACCGGCGACTGCCAGAAGTTCCTCGTGGGTGCCTGTTTCGACGATGCGGCCACCGTCGAGCACCACGATCTGGTCGGCGTGGGTGATGGTGTGCAACCGGTGTGCGATCACCAGCACGGTGCGGTCTCTGGTCAGCCGGTTGAGAGCCTGTTGCACAAGGTATTCGGACTCGGGGTCGGCGAAGGCAGTGGCCTCGTCGAGGATCAGCACCGGCGTGTCGGCCAGGATCGCCCTGGCGATCGTGAGCCGTTGCCGCTCACCGCCGGACAGGCTCGCCGCCGCGCCGAGTTCGGTGTCATACCCGTCGGGCAACCGCAGCACCCGCTCATGGATCTGGGCGTCGCGGGCGGCCTCCTGCACCCGGTCGAGGCCGGCGTCCGGTTCGGCCAGTGCGACGTTCTCCGCGACGCTTCCGGCCACCAGCTGGGTCTCCTGCAGGACGAAGCCGACCCGGCGGTACAGTTCGTCGGCACTGAGTGAACGGATATCGTTGCCGCCCAGCTTGATCGCGCCGTCGCCGACGTCATAGAAGCGGGCCAGCAGCGCTGCCAGGGTGGACTTGCCCGATCCCGACGGGCCGACCAGCGCGGTGACGGTACCCGGCCGCAAGGTCAGCGAAACCTCCTGGATCACCGGCACACCGGGCCGGTACGCGAACGTCACGCGGTCGAACACCACCGCGCCCTCGTCCCCGGCGGTCGCTTCGTCCTCGGACACGGCGAGCTCGGACTCGTCGAGCGCGGTCTGGATTCTCCGGGCCGCCAGCATGCCACCGCGGATCCCGCCCAGCCCGTAGCCGATGCCCAGCAGACGGACCCCGAACGTGGTGCCCAGCAACAGGAACGGCAGCAGGTCCACCGGGTCCATCGCACCGGTGACGATCATCGGGGTGCCGACGACGGCGATCAGCCACACGAAGGTACCGGGCCGCGTGACCAGGTCCATCAAGGATTTCTTGCCGGTGAACGGCCGCTGCCAGGCCACCAGGAAGCCGATGTACTCGTCGAGCCGGCGACGGAAGCTCGACGACGCCGCGCCACCGAACACCCGCACCACCGGCTGGCCTTCGAGATAGGCGCCTGCCTCGCCACTCATGCGGTCGGCCCACCGCTGCGCCTGTGCAATGCGAGGCCCGGATTGAAGGGTCATCACCGACATCAGCACGAGGTAGGTGAGCACCGGGATGAACAACACCAGCGCCAGCCGCCAGTCCACCGTGAACAGATAGACCAGGACGGCCACCGGGGCGATCACCGCCGCTACGGCATCTCCGATGGCATGGGTGACCAGGTAGTGCAGGGACAGCGTGTCGTCCTGCACGAGCTGCTTGATCGAACCCGATCCGCGTGCGGTGAACCAGCCCAACGGCAGCCGGGACATCTTGGTCAGCAACCGGGTACGCAGATCACGTGCGAAGCGCGCGTCGATCCAGTGCAGCCACAAGGTCAGTGCGGCGGCCAGGAAGGTGCCGGTGCCGAGCAGCCCGACGGCTGCGAGGCCGAGCGTCCACAGCCGGTCGGACGGAGCCCCCGCCAGCAGCAGCCGCGCCAGTTCGACGAGCAGTACGAACGGCGCCAGCTGCACCAACGTGATCACGGCCTGCAGCACACCGGAGATGATCAGTTGGTTCTTCAACGGGGCCAGCAGCCGGCCCGCGGCCTGCGAACGCCAGTTGCCGCGTGCGGGCGCGGCGGCCGCGGGTTGCGGTTCCGGCTTTGCCACAGCAGGTTTGGCTGTCTCGGGTGCGGCCTCGGGCGTTTCGTCATCGCGTTTGGTACCCATCGCGCGACCCTGGGTCCAATAGGCCTGGGGGTGCAGTTCGGATTTGGGGAATCCGAACTCGCCTTTCAGCCGGGCGCGCAGGTGCTTGAGGGAGCCGGCCTCCGGTGTGACCCAGCAGTACCAGTCCGACCAGTCTCTGGCCTCGATCGCGGCGGCCAGTGATGTGGTGTCCTCGCGCACCACCCAGTGCAGACGCATTCTGGGGTGCTCGGCGATGGGGATGAGCAGATCGCTGTCATCGTGTTGTTCGAGGTACACCTCGATCGGAATATCATGGGGAACAACGCTGATGATGCCGTTGATGGCCGGGGTGGCAGCCGCGTCGCCGATCAGCAGGTAACCTGCCGGCGGGTCCTCGGGAACACTGAATCCCGGTGACCCCAGCGACATCACCGGTACGGTGTCGCCCGGACGGGCGGACCTGGCCCATTTCGACGCCGGGCCGGAGGGCTCGTGCAGCACCACGTCGATCGTGAAATGCCCCGTGTCGGGTTCCATTTCGATCATGGTGTAGGCGCGCTGGAACTCGGTCTTGGTTCCGTCGGGATCCGGTACCCAGAATCGGAGGTATGAGGTCGGCTCGGCCACCGCGTCTTCGAACAGCGTGGGTGAGACCATCCGGATCCGGAGCAGCTTCGGTGTCACATGCTCGGTGCTGACCACCGTTGCCTGGTGATCACGCGCGCCGAAGCCACGCATCATCACTCCCTGGATGCCGCGTGCCATCAGCGGTCCTCTCCTGCGGCGGTCAGATCCGCCACGATGTCGTCTATCGGTCGGCTTGGTCGCACCGCGGTCAGAAGGCCCCGGATCAAGCCGTTGAGCAGTAATCCCACGTATTGCTTTGAGGTCAGGTGCATTCCGGCGGTGTGCACCGGCGCCAGGGCAGCGTCGGCGGCAAGGCGCTGCGCAGCCGCGTCGCGCTCGAGGGCGAATCCGTCGTCCCCCGCGCCGGCTTCTGCCTTGATCTCATGTTGGGCAGCAAGGCCGATCGCCAGCACCGCCACCGAGCTGCTGAGCAGCGCCGCGGCCTCTGCGGTGTAGCCACGACTGCCGAGAATGGTCACCTCTTCGGCGAGCAGCCGCGCACCGGCCTCGCCCCGGGGGAAGAGCAGTTGAAGGTAGGCCGCGAGACCCGGATGGTCGAGGGCATAGCGGTGCAGTTGCAGCCCGAAGGACCGCAGGTGTTCTTCGACGGTCAGCCCGGGGTCGTCGTCGAGGATCAGTTCGGCCAGCAGGCTTTCGCCCACCAGGCGCTCCAGTTCCCACCGGCCGCTGATGTGCCGGTACAGCGCCGTCGCCGAAACCCCGAGCCTGGCTGCGACGGCGTTGACACTCAGTTCGCGCATGCCCAGCGCGCGCCCGGCGGCGACGATGTCGGGCACCGCGATGAGCGGTCGGCGGCCACCGACGCGCGTGGCGACGTCCGGTACGGCCACGATCACCCCCTGAGGAAAGTTACCCCCACAAACTAAGGGTGGCCTAACCGTTCGTCAACAGCTACGTCGACATAACAGAGCAAACGCTCTGTTATGGTTGCGTCATGCCCCGCCCGCGCGTGTACGACTCGGACGACGTTCTCGACGCCGTCGAGTCGATCGTGGCCGCCTCCGGCCCACCCGCCGTGACGGTACGGGCGGTCAGTGCCACGGTGGGGTTGTCCAACGGCGCGATCTACCACACATTCGGCTCGAGGGCCGGCCTGCTGGGCCGCGCCTGGCTCCGGGCCGGCCGCCGATTCCTGGCGCTGCAGCGGGATCTGGTGGCGGCCACCGAGGGAGGCACCGACGCGATCGTGGCCGCAGCGCAGGCGCCGGTGGCCTTCACTGAGCGTCACCCGGACTCCGCCCGTCTCGTCCTCCAGGTCCGGCGCGAAGAGCTGCTGGACGCCGACCTGCCAGGTGACCTCGCAGCCGAGGTGCAGGCGCTGGAAAAGCAGTTGGTGGACACGATGATCGCACTGGCGATGAGCGCGTGGGACCGCCGCGACCGTGCGGCCGTGGACACCGTCACCACCTGCATCGTCGATCTGCCGACGGCTATTCTGCTGCACCGCAACCGGGTAGCCGATCCAACTGCGCGCCGATATCTGCAGGCGGCGGTGCAGGCCGTACTGGCCGTCGGGCCACCATCACAGAAGGGAAACCATGACAACGTCACTGGACTATGACGGCGACATCGCGATACTCAACCTCGGGGGCGACGAGAACCGCTTCTCCCCCGAGTTTCTCGACGCCGTCGATTCTCACCTGGACGCGATCCACGCGCGAGGCGCCCACGGACTGGTCACCACCGCCGACAACAAGTTCTATTCGAATGGTCTGGATCTGGATTGGCTTGGCGCCCACAGTGATCAGGGACCGTGGTACGTCAACCGGGTACAGGGATTGTTGGCCCGCTTTCTCACCCTTCCCATCCCGACCGCCGCCGCGGTGGTCGGACACGCCTTCGGCGCAGGGGCGATGCTGGCAATCGCGCACGACTTCCGCGTGATGCGCGCCGACCGCGGCTACTTCTGCTTTCCCGAGGTCGACATCCACATTCCCTTCACCGACGGCATGGCCGCGCTGATCCAGGCGAAACTGACGCCGCAGGCCGCGGTCGCCTCGATGACCACCGGCCGCCGGTTCGGTGGGGCTGACGCCGTGGCCGTCGGACTCGTCGAGGCCACCGCGGACGAGGGCGCTGTCACCGCCGCTGCCACCGACCTGCTGCGTCCGTTGGGCGGCAAGGACTCCGGCACTCTCGGAGCGATCAAGCAGACCATGTTCGGCACCGCCGCGGCCGCGCTGCGCAGCACCTAGACCGCGAGCGCAGTGCCGGTCTCGTGCTCGGCGAATTCCACCACCCGGGCGGCGGCCGCGTAGTCGCACGCGAGCGCCGAGCGGCCGATCAAGACCGGGCCGCCACGCAGTCCGAACTTCCCGTCGACGCCGACATAGCTGCCGGGCGGGATCGGCTCGCTGATGCAGTACAGCGTCGGAGCCGCGCCCGCATCGACGTCGTTGGCGAAGACGTCGGCCACGGCCTTGATCCCGTGTTGCACGGCCGACATCAACGGCTTCTCCGACACGTTCTGCAGATTCGAGGCGACCCACCCGGGATGGGTGAGCTGGGCGGTGATCGGCGACTTCGCGTCCCGCAACCGCCGATCCAACTCAAGGCCCCAGAGCATCACCGTCAGCTTCGACCGGGCGTAGGAACCCAGTGCCGTCCACTTGTGGGTGCGCAGGTGCATATCGTCGAGCCGCAGCGTTGCCGACCGGTGCGCGTCGGAGCCGACATTGATGATCTGCGACCGCACCCGGCCCAGCAACAGGTTGGTGAGCGCGAACGGGCCCAACAGGTTGGTGGCGAGCGTCATCTCGAAGCCGTCGACGGTATCGGTGCGGTGCTGAGTGAGGGCGCCCGCATTGTTGATCAGGATGTCCACATCGCCGTCGAGCAGGTCCGGAAATGCGCGCACCGACGACAGTTCGGCCAGATCCAGCCTCAGCACCACGATGTCGCCGCCGATCTCGGCGGCGCGCTGCGCGCCCAGATCGGTGTTGCGGACCGCCATGATGACCTGCGCGCCCGCTCGTGCCAGCGCACGTGCGGTTCCCAGGCCGACGCCGTTCGTCGCGCCGGTCACCATGATCCGCTTGCCGGTGAGATTGCCGAGACGGCTCGGCGACCATGCACTAGTCACCGGCTGAGGGTAGCGCCGGGTCAGTTACCCCAACCGCGTTGGCCGTCCCAGCCACCGCAGATGCCGTTGATGCAGCCGTGGCCGAAGCCGCCCTGTACCGGGTTCCAGCCGCCGCAGCCTTGCCAGCCGGGTCCGCTGTCGCAGCCGCTGCCGCCGCCCGCGTCGCCACCGCCGGTCGGTGACGCCAGCACGACCTGGTTCGTGCCGCTCAGATCGGTGATCGACGCCGGAGAATCGGCAAGCAGCATGGCTGTCGGCGCGGCTGCGATCGCCGCTGCGGCTCCCGCTACGAACACTGACCCCATGAGTTTCCGTATGGTTAGCATGACTCCATAATCCCCTCCTGTGAGGCTGCTGCCAAGCAATTTGTGAGCGCCGACACCAGTTTTCAATGAATGCAGTGGTCAGGCGGCCTTGACCATCCCGGTGGAGAACCGCGGCCCTCAACTCATTTCATCCGTGTCCTAACGGGACTGCGGGTCGGTGACGATCTCGACGAGCGCAGGCCCGGGATGGTCGAGGGCTTCGGTGATCGCCGCCGCGAGGTCGGCGGGGTCAGTCACACGGACGCCGTGGGCGCCGCAGTTACGGGCGAAGGCCGCGAAATCAGGGTTGTGCAGCGAGGTCTGCCACACGGCGTATTCGGCGGCGCGCTGTTCGTCACTGATTTTCGCGAGCTCACCGTTGTTGAGCAGGACGTGGGTGATGTTCATACCGTATTTGACCGCCGTGGTGATTTCGGCCAGATACTGGCCGAATCCCCCGTCACCGGTGACCGCGACGACGGGTCGGTCCGGGGCGGCGGCCCAGGCACCCATGGCGGCGGGGAACCCGAATCCGATCGATCCGAGGTAGCCCGACATCAGGACCTCTTGCTCCTTCGTCTCGAAATAGCGCCCGAACGAGTAGGCATGATCCCCGACGTCGACGGTGAGCACCGCGTTGGCCGGAACGAGGCGGTTGAGTGCCTCGATGATTGTCGCTGCGGGTACACCACGGTTGCTGCGCGCCGCCGCGCGGCGTGCTTTCTCGGTCCGCCAGACGCGCCATCGCGCCGCCACCTCCTGGCGTTGGTCGACCAACTCCGGATGGGGACGCAGCTGTTCGCGCAGCGCGGCGCAGCTCACCCCGACGTCACCGAGGAGCGGCACTGTCACCGGTTTGAATCGGCCGAGGGCCAACGGGTCGGTGTCGACCTGGATGGTCGGCTTGTACGGCGAAATGCCGGTGTGGTTGGAGAACGACGCGCCGAACACCAGCAGCAGGTCGGCCTTGTTCATCATCCAGGAGGCCACCGGTGTGCCCGAGCGGCCCAGCACACCGCAGGCCAGGGGATGCTCGTCGGAGATCTGGCCCTTGGCTTTGAACGTGGTCAGCACGGGAGCGTGCAGGGTCTCGGCGAGTGCGATCACGGCGACCATATCGTGTTTTGCGCCGGCGCCGACAACCACCACCGGGCGGGTCGCGGCGGCGATCTGTGCCACGGCCTGCTGCAACGGTTCGGCCGCGGGCCCGATCCGCAGATCCGGCATCCGGCCCTGCGGCCCGGACGCCGGCTGTTCGGGTGCGCCCAGCACCTGAACCTCATCGGGTACGACGAGGTGGCCGACGCCGCGTTCGAGGATCGCGTGCTTGAGCGCCAGCGTCATCAGTTCGGCGTGTTCCGATCCGGCCCGCACCATTTGGGAGTAGACAGCCACGTCGGCGAAGGCCGCGAGCAGGTCGATGTCCTGGAATGCACCTTTACCCGCCACCGAAGAGTCGACGTTTCCCGATATCGCCAGCACCGGGGCGCGATCAGATTTGGCGTCGTACAGCCCGGTCAGCAGGTTCGTCGAACCTGGCCCGGCGATCCCGAAGCACGCGGCGGGCCTGCCGGTGAGTTTTCCGTAGGCTGCGGCAGCGAAGGCCGCGGCTCCCTCGTGGCGGATGCCGAAATACTTTAATTTCCCCGCGGTTTCGGCGCGATGAAGCGCTTCTGCGACGCCCAGGTTGGAGTGGCCGACCATGCCGAACACGGTGTCCACCCCCCAGTTGACCATGGTCTCGACGAGGACATCACTGACCGTCCGGGTGTGGGGGGCCGGCGGTGGTCCGGCGACGTAGATGCCGTCCTCACGGGCCTCGACGGGATAGGTAGGGACGTCGAAATCGGGTCCGCCGGCGGCCTGTCCGGTGAACGGGTCGAAATCGAACCCGTGCCAGGGGCAGCGGATCTTGTCGTTCTCCACGGTGCCTTGGCCCAGCGGTCCGCCCTGGTGCGGGCAGCGGTTGTCGATGGCGCCGTAGCGGCCATGCAGTTTGGTCACCGCGACGGTTTTCAGTCCGACCGGACAGGTCATCACCTGGCCCTCGTCGACTTCGTCGGCATCGGCCACTTTGTGCCAAACCAGGTCATGGTTGTCGAGTCGGTCACTGGTCACAGTGGTGTCGCTCCTGCATAGGGGATTCCACTCAAGTACGCGAAGTCCCGGTCGAATGTTGCGAGATCATCAAGTTCGAAGTCGCCCAGACGGCGGTGTCCGCACGCGCGGGCCAGCACCACCATCAGCTCCACGACCGAGCGCAGGTAGCGATTCAGTCGTTGGGCGGCCGCCGGTACCGGTAACCGCGCGCGCAGCTGCGGGTCTTGAGTGGCGATGCCCGCAGGGCACGCATTGGTATGACAGGCGCGCATACCCACACACCCGATCGCCTGCAGTGCAGCGTTGGACAGTGCGATGGCGTCGGCGCCCAGCGCCAGGGCCTTGACCATGTCCGCCGGGGTGCGGATTCCGCCGGTGATCACCAACGTGACCCGACCTGCGCCGGACCGGTCGAGGTGTCGCCGTGCCCGTGCCAGCGCCGGAATGGTGGGGACAGAGATGTTGTCGCGGAAGATCGTTGGCGCGGCACCGGTCCCGCCACCACGGCCGTCAAGGATCAGGTAGTCCACGCCGATCTCCAGCGCCGCGTCGATGTCCTGTTCAATGTGCTGCGCGCTCATTTTGTATCCGACCGGAATTCCACTGGACGCCTCGCGCACCTGTGCGGCAAAGTCTTTGAACTGCGTCAGCGAGTCCCACTCGGGGAACCGTGCCGGCGAAATCGCAGGCGTCCCAGGGGGCAGCTCCCGGACCTCGGCGATTCGTTCCACCACCTTGGATCCGGGCAGGTGTCCGCCGGTGCCGGTCTTGGCGCCCTGGCCGCCTTTGAAGTGAAATGCCTGCACCTTGCGCAGGTGCTCGAAGCTCCATCCGAACCGGCCGGAGGCCAGTTCGTAGAAGTACCTCGAGTTCTGCTGTTGTTCTTCGGGAAGCATTCCTCCCTCACCCGAGCAGATTCCGGTGCCGGCGAGTTCTGCTCCCGCGGCAAGGGCGATCTTCGCTTCTTGGGACAGCGCACCGAAGCTCATATCGCTGACGAACAAAGGGATATCGAGAACCAGCGGACGGGCGGCGCCTGGGCCGATCACGGTTTCGGTGCTGACCGGTTCGTCCTCCAGCAGCGGCAGCCGACGCAGTTGCGCGGGCAACAACTGGATCGATTCCCAGGACGGGAGCTGATTGCGCGAAACCCCCATAGCCGCCACCGGGCCGTCGGGCCCCACCCGGGTCAATCCATGCGCGGCGAACTCGTGAATCTGGGTGACGAAGGGCTCGTCGGACGTGTCGGTCGGCTTGATCCAGGCACCCTGGTAGCCGTCATCGCCGGACGACTGCGGGTTGGCCTCCGCGAATGCGGTGACTGCGGATTCGTCGACGTAAACTTCGCCGTCGGTTACCCAGGCGGGAAACTTCGCCAGCGCGACAGCCGGATTGACCGGCGCGACACCGGTTTTGGTGTCATAGCGCCACCCGTGCAGATTGCATACCAGAGCATTGCCCTCGATATGGCCGTCTGCCAACCGAACGCCGCGATGCGCGCAGCGACCGTGCAGCGCCGAGATATCGCTGCCGACGCGGACCAGGACCAGGTCCACTCCCGCGATCTCCACACCGTATGGCGCGCCTTCGGGTATGCCCGCCAGCCCGGCCACATGTAGAGCATTGCCCGCCGCAGTGGTCACCTGTCCGTCCTCCTTTTTGTCACGTCGATGTCGTCGCCCGTGCCTCGGCGCTACGCGATCTGCTTCATCAATGCGTTCGTGTCGACCAGATCCCAGACCTCCGCGAATTTGCCATCGTGGAGGCGATAAAGAGTGAACTGCGAGACCGTCACCGCTCGACCGGTTGCCTCGATCCCTTCGAAGCGGCCCCGATGGGTGCCGGTAACCGTGAAGTGCACCGCGATATCGTCGCCGTCGATGACGATGTGCTCCATATCCCAATGCCAGTCAGGGAAACCGGCGATCGTCGGTTCGAACTGTGCTGTCACGGCTTTTGGTTCCATCGGGACGCCGTTGACTTTCATGGTCGGCTCATAGAACGACGCCATACCTTCCAGGTCGTGGTCGTTACAGCACTTGAGATAGGACAGGTACAGGGATCGGTATTCATCGTGCCGAGTCACTGATTGTTCCCCTTAATACACTGGTGAATCATCCTGCAGGGCGATTCAGCTTGATTGCTTGTCACTTCGATGCCGTAGATCTGTGGTCACGACGCTGCTTGTTGCCGACGGCGCAGGTATCCGCGGTCAGCGGCGAGGTCGGCCAGCAGGACTCGCAGCTGGGATCGGCCGCGATGAATTCGTGACACGACGGTGCCTGCCGGCGTGCCCATGATGTCGCGGATCTCGTTGTAGGTGAGTCCTTCGACGTCGGCGTAGTACACCGCCATCCGAAACGCCTCAGGCAGTGCGTCCAAAGCCTTTCTGATGTCGTTGTCGGGCAATGACTCCAAGACCTCTAATTCCGCTGAGCGCAACGTTCTCGGTGAACGTTCGGCGTTGGCGGCCAACTGCCAGTCGTGGATCGTGTCGGTGATCGTCTCCAAGGGCCGGCGCATCCGCTTGCGGCAACTGCTGATGTGCGCATTGGTCTGGATGCGAAAGAGCCACCCGGTGAGATTTGTTCCCTGCTGGAAGCTCCGAAATCCGGCATACGCTCTGACCAGGGTCTCTTGCACCAGGTCTTCGGCGTCGGTGCGCTGCAGGGTCATTCGCATGGCCCCGGCAAAGAGGGTGTCCAGAAGCGGGATCACGTCACGCTCGAACCGAGCGGCCAGTTCGTCGTCGGTCTCGCCGCATTCATCAGCCACGCTCATGTCAAAGGTCTCCTAGACATCGGGTTCGTCTGGGATGGCAACGAATTCGGCCGGCGGTCCGGATCTGTCTCGAGCGCTGCGCGGTCCCATCCGGCCAGATCGGCTGCCGCGCCGTAGGTGAACTCGAGGAAGTCCAGTACGCACTGATCCGGATCCCGAGCTGCGCGCGCAACCTCATACGGCAACAGGTATTGCCGTAGTCCGTCGTCATAGAAGACGCCGTCAGGTCGGTCGGCGAAGTCTGCATAGCCGTCCGGTTCGGGGTAGGAGTAGGAGTAGAACGCCCCTTCGTCTCCGCCACCGGGCCAGAATCCGCAACTGCTCAGTTCGTGTGAATAGCCCTCCACCATCACCCAGTCAGCACAGTTCGGCGCACCCCCGGGATGAGGGGGTGCGAGACGACCGGAGAATCGGCTACACGCCAAGTCGAACGATCCCCAGAAGAAATGAACCGGGCTGACCTTGCCTGCGAACCGGGAACGGAACTGATTGATCACCCGATCGGCCTGCACCAGCTGCCGCCAGAATGCGCCTGCCGCGGAGGGGTCGTAACCTGCCCGCTGATCCTCGGCGAACGGAATGGCGGGATCCACTTCGTTCGGTCGCGTCGAGATCCGCGTCGCGACGCCGAGTTGCCCCAGCATTGCCAGCGTTTCGTCGTAGAACTGGGCCACGGATTTGTCCCGCAAATCCATGGAGTCAGCGCCACCGTCGCTCACCCGCACCGAAAGGGTGTGGTCGACGAAGTCAAACTCGATGTCGAAAACGCGGGTGTCCACCGGCATCGACGATGTCGAGAGACCTCGCGGTGATACGTAGAGCGGCACCTGCCACCAATGGTTGAGCAGAGGAGCGTGAGCCAACCGCACCTTCCCGACGATCTGGGTCCACATGTGCAACACGTGGCGGGTCGGCTCCCAATCGTCGACACGCAAGGACGGCCATTCGTTGCCCGTCAGGAAACTAGTCATCTCAGCCTTTCGAGTGCGCCGGTCTTGGTCATGCGAGCTCTCCATCGAGTCAGAAACACCAGGTAACGAGGGGAAAACAATCGCGAATGAGGCCGATATGGAGTCGTTCCGAGGCCGCAAAAATGACGGTACGGAACGGCTCGTCTCGTGTCAAGACGATCCGTCTCGTATTGTTTGGAGCGGTACATCTCGCTATGGTTCCCGGCATGCCACCGAGCCCTCCCGACCCCAGCCGGCGCAACGAGCAGTCGCGGCGGGCCATCCTCGACGCGGCCATCTCCCTGGTCGGTGAGCTCGGCTACGACCACGTTTCGATCGAGGCAATCGCCAGGCGGGCAGGCTGCGGCAAGCAGACGATCTACCGCTGGTGGCCGTCGAAGGGTGCGGTGGTGCTCGAAGCCGCGACCCAGTCCCTCGATCCCGTGGTCGTCTTCCCCGACACCGGTGACATCGTCGCCGACCTACGGGGCCAGCTGATCGGGATCCTGGAGCTGATCACGACCACGGGTTTCGGAGCGGCATATCGGGGTGTGATCGCGGCCGGCCAATCCGACCCTGACCTCTTGGACGCCGTACACGAGCAGATCATCAAACCCAACATCAAAGGATTCAGCGCGCGGGCTGCCCTTGCTCAGGAGCGCGGCGAGATCCGCGCCGACGCCGACGTGCAGACGCTGCGCGATGTGCTCTACGGGGTCATCGAATACCGGATGTTTCATGCGATGCCGCTCGAACCCCAACACATCGACGCCATACTGAAAATCACGTTTCAGGGAGTGCGCTGAAGATCAGGCCGGCGGTTCCACGCCCGGCGCGCGCACCACCATGGGGACCGCCGGGAAGTACGACGCCATCTCCGAGCGGCATTTGCGCAGCGCCGCAGTCCCGTAGCCACGCTTACGGAAGTCCGGGTGGATCCAGATCCGGACGTTCACCTCGCCGCCGGTCAGTTCGCCGAACACCATCCCGACCTTCTCGTCGCCCTCGAGCGCGACGAACCACGCCGCCTCCTCGGCACGCACCCGGTTCAGCGCCGCACGAATCTCGTCGTCCACATCGGCGGCGGGTTTACCCGAACCGTCACCGGAGGCGCCCACGTCAACGGTGCGGGCCACAAAGAGATCCCGGTCTGTTCCCTCGGAGAACGGCCGCAAGTCGAGCGTCTCGCCCGAACTGGCCGGACGTTCCGACGCGGTGAAGCTGAGCTGGCTGTTCAGGTCATCGAGCTCGGCGGCGATGTTGCGCCGCGATTCCTTGGTGATCTGTTCGAACGAGAGCCCGACCACGGCGTCGGCCGCGGTGTGCGAGGTGTTCAGCATCCCCGCCACCGCGTCGACGGCCGCAGCGCGGTCCTCGGCCTCCACGATCAGGTCGAGCAACTCGTGCCGCCGGTT
This sequence comes from Mycobacterium appelbergii, assembly GCF_032883035.1. Classification (NCBI taxonomy): domain Bacteria; kingdom Bacillati; phylum Actinomycetota; class Actinomycetes; order Mycobacteriales; family Mycobacteriaceae; genus Mycobacterium; species Mycobacterium appelbergii. Next base: position 441,556 of record NZ_JAMQTH010000001.1, on the reverse strand, counting down.
GAGGGCATTGAGCAGAGCGTCGGCAATCTCGCGCCGCGCTGCGGCCTTGTCGTGATCGGTCATGCCACCGAGAGTAGGCGGCCGGGCCACCCGTCCGCCATCGTTCGTCAGCCGTTCAGCAACTCCTCTCCCAGGTATCCGTCGGGCGAATCGACGCCGGGCAGCACGACGAACACCGCCGAACCGATGGCGGTGGTCCACTGGTTGAGCGCGTCGAACTTCGCCAGCCGCTGCTGCACCGGGAGGAACTGCCTGTCGATGTCACGCTGGTAGGTCACGAAGATCAGCCCGGTGTTCGAGCTCTGCCCGGCTTCGGGCGGATCGTCGAAGTTGTACGGCCTGCGCAGAAACCGCTCCCGGCCACCGCGATGATGGGCCAGCGCAACGTGGGAGTTCTCCGGTATCACCGGGATCCCGTTGCGACGCAAGGCGAAATCAGGCTCGTCGGTTTCCCGTTGACCCGTCAACGGTGCGCCGGTGTCGAGTGTGCGCCCGAGAGTGAACTCCTTGCTCTGCCGGTCCAGCTCATCCCAGGTGTCCAACTGCATCTCGATGCGGCGGATCACCATCAATGTTCCACCGGCCAGCCCTGGATGGACCTCGTCACCGCTGAAGACCAGATCGTCGAACTCGCCGGCCTCGAGAGTGGAGGTGCCGTCAATCTGGCCCATGAGGTTGCGCATCGTCGTGCCGTGGCGGTCCGCCCCCCGGGCATTGCGGAAGCCACCCTGGCGCCAGCGTTGCACGGTCATCGAGCGCACGTTCTTCACCAACACCCGGGTGGCATGTGCCAGCACGATCGGATCGTCGGCACAGATCTGCAGCAGCAGATCGCCACCGGACCACCGGTCTTCGAGCTTGTCGGTGCCGAACACCGGTAGCTCGCGGGCCGATGGCGGCCGGGCGTACCTCAGGCCGATCCGATCCAGCAGCGCGCCGCCGAGGCCGACCGTGACGGTCAGTCGCGCCGGACGCATGGCAAGTTCGGGCTCGGTATCCGCGAGCGCGGGAACACCGCTGGTCAGTCGGGCGGCATCGGCGGTCCACAGCCGCAGGATCGCAGCGACGGTTTCGCGGTCGCTGCGTCCGGTGCCGGACAGTACGTCGAACGCGAGAAACAACGCGTGGGACTGTGGGGCGGTGACTATCCCGGCCTGATGAGGACCGTGGAACGGTTCGATGTCGCTGCCGAACCCGTGCTGGTTGGTGGCTGACTGCGCGGTGCCGCATTGGGTCAGTGCGGCACCGGTGGCCAGCGCGGCGGCGCCTCCGGTGAGGAGGCGCCGCCGGCTGACACTCAGCCGGGACGGCTCAGCCATGATCCTGTGGTGCGTCGGGCTGATAGTTCTCGTTGCCGCCGGCGAAGTCCCGCACCTGCGCGGTCACCGGCAGGGTCGAGCCGTCTTCGAACACCACGGTCACCTCGACGTCAGCTCCGGGACGCAACGGCGCGTTGAGGTCCATCAACATCAGGTGATCTCCGCCCGGCACCAGGTCGTGGGAGGCTCCGGCGGGAATGACGAACCCACCCTCCTTGGGACGCATGGTCTTTGATCCGGTGGCATCACCGACCACCTCATGCATCTCGACACTGCCCGCGACCGGCGATGTCGCCGAGACGATCCGCGCATCGTGATGGCCGGAGTTCGCGAAGGTGCCGAAAACCGACGTCATACCGCCGGACGCGGCACTGGCCCACTGGTCACTGAGCGAGACCGTTGCGCCCATCTGTTCTTCGTGATGCCCCTGGGCGCATCCAGCCAATGCAATCGCCACCGCGCTGAGAACTGCTGCCGCCCTACGCATGTGCGGACCTCTTCTTGAGAGCGATGGCTGCGTCCACGACCACAAACGCCAGCAGGCTCAGCCCGAACAACGGCAGGCACCAACCGATGGCAGCCGCCAGGAGAACCACGGCGGCGATCCCCAGCGGTGGGAGGCGGCGCAACGCTCCGCGCAGTGGTGGACGTCCCACTGCCCATGCCGATCCTCGGGTCGGGCGTCGTTGCCACCACATGCGATAACCGCGCACGATGATCGCGATGAGTCCGATCACGGTGAGGGCCAACACAATTTGATTGGGAATGCCGAACAGCAGGCCCATATGGGCCTCGATGGTCCATTCGGTGAGCTTGGCCAACACCGGCCATTGCGCGAAGTCGACCCGGTCGGTGATGGCCCCGGACTGCGGATCGACCGCCACCGTGTCGTAGCGGGTCGGCCAGGTGCGTTGCCGTTCGGCGACCTGCCAGGCTTGCTCAGGTTCCGAGGGCGGCGTCATCCACATCGGCCCTTGCAAACCGGCCTGTTCTGCGGCCCGCAACACGGTGTCGGCACCGTGCAGGGTGGTCTCGCCGCCGCCGTGTCCGTGGTGGGCCGCGGCGGGACCGGCTCCGCCTCCGAGCGCGGTTTGCAGGGTCGGTGCCGTCGTGTTGAGCTGTGCCTGAATGCCGTTGACCGTCTCACCGGCGAAGCGCGACCACGTGATACCGGAGACCGACAGGCCGAGCAGCACGACGATGATCCACACTCCGACCGCGCCGTGCCAGCTCAGGGTGCGGCGCCTACCCTTGGCCGCCCGGTCGGGCAGGGCGATGCTGCGCACGGTGCGTGCGTCGCGACGTTGAGAGATCCACAGCGCGAGCCCGGCAAGCACGATCACCCACATCCAACTGGCGGCGAGCTCGCTGTAGTTGCGGCCCACTGCGCCGAGGTGCAGGTTGCGGTGTAGTTCGTCGAACCAGGCCCGCACCGGCATCCACATCCCGTATGTCGTCAGGGCGCCACGGATCTCGCCGGTGTAGGGATCGACGAACACCGTGCGGGAGTAGTCCGGAGGGACATCATCGACGGCCAGCTGGATCTGGGTGGTGTCGTTCGGTTCGACCGGCGGCTTGATGCTCGCGACGGTGCCTTCGGGGTGTGCGGCGCGCGCCGCGCTGAGTTGCTCGGCCAGCGGCAGTCGCTGCCCGCCAACCTGGTCGACCGTCAGTTCGTGGCGGTACACCATGGTGTCGATCTGCGGGATCAGCGAATACAGCAGGCCGGTGACGGCGGCGATCAGGATGAACGGGCCGACGAATACGCCCGCGTAGAAGTGCAGCCGGACCAGCAGCGGGCGTAGGGCACTGCCGGTCGCGGGTTTGGTGGGAGGTGGTTCCGTGCGTAATTGATTGTCAGGGGTGGTGGTCATGAAGAAATGCCTTCGCTCAAGGGAATGTGCGGCACTCGGCGCGCAACGGGTAACAGCCCGCCGGCGATCCGACGGGCTCACATGAAGCGATTGCGGGTGCTAGAAGCCCGCAGGGCACACCGCTGGCGGCGCCCGCATTCCCAACCCTGTGCGCAGCAGAACCGGCCGCGCCACAACGACGTTCGAAGGCCACCACACCGCGCGGGCCTGGGGCCGGATGCGGCACGCGGCGAAGATCCTGAGCCAGGACAGCACCGATGCGGAGACGACGTAGAGGTACTCGACCGCGCCGATCAACAACCCCAGCCCGATCGCCGCGGCCACGTGCAAGCCCAGCATGGGCACGGTCAGCAGTGCCGTGGAATGGTGATGACCGCCCGCCATGCTGAGCGCCACGTGTCCGAGCATCTGGCCGGCAGCCAGCGCCGCAATCAACAGGACTGTCCGAGCGGATCGCGTTTCCGGGGTGAAACCGCCCGCCGCGGCGCCGAGAGCCGCGCACACCATCACCAGCAGCACCAACGGGCTGCTGGCGGGCGGGGCGCCGCCGGCGACGGTATGCGCCACCGTCGCGGTGAGCGCCGAGCACGCACCGACCAAGCCGCCGCGCAGGTACGCGGCATGGTTGGCGGGCGTGCTCACCTGCCGAACCTTACCGCCCGGCCTGCGTGACGCCGCTTACGGTTGTCCTGTGTACGACCAATACGAACTGATTGCCACGCAGTATGCGGAAACATTCGCCGGTGAGTTCGACGTAAGGCCGTTCGACCGGGCGATTATCAGGTCCTTCGCCGAACTCGTCACCCGTTCCGGGGGCGATCACGCGCTCGACGTGGGCTGTGGGCCCGGCCAGGCGGCCTGCGAACTCGCCGACTGTGGATTGCGGGTCGAAGGTATCGACGGCTCCCCCGCCATGGTTGCCATCGCACAACAGCGGTGCCCGCAGGTGCCGTTCCAGGTGGCCGACATGATCGAGCTGCCCTACGACGATGGCAGCTTTGCCGCCGTGTGCGCCTGGTACTCGATCATCCACACGCCCGCCGATTCATTGCCCGAGCTGTTCCGCGAATTCCGCCGGGTGCTCAGCGACACCGGATGGCTACTGCTGGGATTCCAGACCGACGCCGCCCCTTTGACGTTCGATCACGCGTTCGGCCACGACGTTGCCATGACGTTCCTGCGCCACGACGTATCCACTGTGCGCGGCGCACTCGAATCGGCGGGATTCATGCACTACGCGACCGCCCGCCGGGACCGGCAGGAGAGCTTGAGCGAGACAGCGGACCAAGCATTCGTCATCGCCCAATGTCGGTCAGATCATGCTGGCTGACAGTCTGTTTCGTCGTTGTTGGTGTCGGTGAGGTAGGTCGGTGGCCCGCTGATTTCGGTCGGGTGTCGGCGGCGTGGTACCCGGGTATGGGTGGATCAGGCTCGGCGGGGTGGCACAAGCCCCGAGGCGTGTATCGTCAGGATCGGTCCGAGGACCGCGTGGGGGTCGGGGGCAAGCCCGGGGCTTGCATAGATCTCAGGGTCCGCGTGCTTGGTTGCTGGTGTGGGCGTAGGTGGTGCTGGTGGTTTGCCGGGGGTCGGGGTAGGCGCCGGTGTCGGGGTTGGTTTCGATCGCCGTGGGGTCGTCGTCGAGCCAGTCGAGGGGAATCGGCTGGTTGAGCGGGGCCGGGTCGTGGAGGTCATCGGTACTCGGTGGGGTCGGGGTGGGCTGGTCATGCATGTTGGCCCATTCGCGGTCCCATTCCAGGATTGCTTCGAGGTCGCACACGGGGATTGACTGGGGGTGCCAGTCGAGGTCTGCGATTGTGTCCCAGTGTGGTTCGCGTTGCGCGTTCCACTGTGGTTCGCCCTGCGGTTCGTGCTCTGCGTCCCTCCCCGGTTCGGGTTCTGCTTGCCGTTCCGGTTCGGGTTCTGGCTCGGGTTCTGCTTCCCAGTCTGGTTCGCGCTCCGCTTCGCGGTCTGCTTCCGGCGCCGGTTCACGTGTCGCGTCCATGCCTGGTTCGCACTTCGGTTCGGGTTCTGCCTCCGGGCCTGGCTCGGATGTCGGTTCGCGTTTCGGTTCGTTCGGGTGGGGTGGGTTTTGGGGTGGGGTGAGCAGGAGTTCGGGGCGGTGGTGGTAGTTGATGCGGGCTTGGCCGTGATCCAGGGCTGGTGGGGGGTGCCAGGCGACTTCGCCGGTGTCGGTGATGGTGGTGGTGTAGCCGCCGTCGGAGTGGACCAGACGGTTGTCGGGCCCACACGCGAGGGCCATGTCATCGACATTGGTGTAGCCGCCATCGGCCCAATCGGTGACGGCGTGGTGGACTTGGCTGCCGTAGGCACCCACGGTGCAACACGGTTTGGTGCAGCCACCGTCGCGGGCGATCAGCATGATCCGTTGGGCCGGGGAGGCGATGCGTCGGGCCCGGAAATAGTTCAACGCGGATCCGGTGGCCCGGTCGAACACCGCCAGGTGATGGTTGGCGTGGGCTGCCATCCGAATGACATCGTTGATGGGCAGCGTGGTCCCACCACCGGTGTGGCCGATCCCGGCGCGGGATTCCAAATCGTGCAGGGTGGTGCGGATGATGATCGACACGGGTAGCCCGTTGAGTTGGCCGAGGTCGCCGCTCATCAGCGCGATGCGTCCGATGACGATCAGTGCGTCGTGTTGGCGTTGGGCCAGGCTGCGGTGATCGTTGTCGATCTGGGCTTGGGTGGGGGTCCCGGTGGTACAGGGTTCCTCGTCGTCGGGGTTGCACATGCCGGGGGCGGCGAGCTTGGCGAACAGCACTTCCATGACTGCAGCCAGTTCGGGGCTCAGTCGGGCGGTCAGATCGGTCAGCGTGTCGCGGCCCTGTGTGGCCATCGTGACCCCGCGTTTGCGTTCGCGTTCGGCGTCCTCGGGTTCGGGGCCGTCCTGGTCGAGCAGAAACAATCGCAGTTCGGCGGTGTCTTTGAGTTCTTTGGGTCCGACCCCGACGGCGACGCGGACCAGGTCGGCTTCAAACTGCTCACAGGTGGTGGGGTCGATGAACCCGGGCAGCCGACCGATCACCTCGCGCAGGACTTTGACGTGATCGGCGTTGATCAGCCCGGCCTGCACCGCGGCGGCGACCGCCGCCAACAGTGGGGGTAACGGTTCACCGGTCAGGGTGCGCCGCGGCCCCAACTCGGCCGCCTCGGCCAGGCGGCGGCCGGCCTCAGCGGTGGACAGTCGCCACCGGATGCGAAGGACTTCGTTCCAGGATTTGGCGCCCAATTCCCGCGGTGAACATTCGGTTTGCAGTTGGGCCAGCAGTCGATGCGACGGCGAGAGTAGCTGGCAGCGCAGCGTCTCGTATTCATCGAGCACGGCGAACACTTCAGCGCGGGTCAGCGATTCGACCTCACAGGCCGCGAACGCGTCGAACGCCGCCCGCAACCCGGCAATCGCCGCGACCACACCACCCTCCATACATCGAACATACATTCGACCACCGACAAAACCCGTCCGCCTCAGCTCCAAATGTGACCACAGGGGCCAACGAGGCCACATTGACCAAAGATGTTTGCGGTTGAAGCCAAGCAGACGGCCGGCCGTACCCTGACGTTGTGGTTGACCTCCATCCCGCCCTCGCCGTCCTGGCTCCCCTGTTGGGCACCTGGGCCGGTCCCGGCGCAGGCGAGTACCCCACGATCGAGTCGTTCGGATACGCCGAGGAGGTCACGTTCGGCCACGTCGGCAAGCCGTTCCTGAGTTACGCCCAACGGACCAGGGCGCAGGAGGACGGCAGGCCACTGCACGCCGAGACGGGCTACGTACGGGTACCGTCCGCCGGCCGCGTGGAATGGGTGCTGGCGCATCCGACCGGTATTACCGAAATCCAGGAGGGCACGCTGACAATCGACGGGGACATCATCGAGATGCAGCTGAGCGCCACCACGATCGGCCTCACTGCGTCAGCCAAAAAGGTCGCGGCACTCACCCGTTCGATTCGGGTTGCCGGTGATGAGCTGACCTACACGGTTCAGATGGGCGCGATGGGACAACCGTTGCAGCACCACCTGGCCGCGACGTTGCAGAGGCAGCACCCATGAACGTCGACGGCAGGATCATGCTCCCCGACGATCTCGACGCCATCACGGCCATCGGCGACGAAGACCACTCTGGCATCGACCCGAAAGCGGTCGACGGCATCTGGCAATCGGTGCGGGACTGGTACGAGGCCGGGATGCACCCCGCGATTCAAGTCTGCCTGCGGCACAACGGCAATGTCGTCCTCAATCGCGCCATCGGACACGCGTGGGGTAATGGCCCGGACGATCCGCCGGACGCCGAGAAGATTCCCGTCACCACTTCAACCCCGTTCTGCGTGTACTCGGCAGCCAAGGCCATCAGCACCACGGTCGTACACATGCTGGTGGAGCGCGGGCATTTCTCCCTCGACGACCGGGTCTGTGATTACCTGCCCGAGTACACCAGTCACGGCAAGGACCGCACCACGATCCGGCATGTGGTGACACACAGCGCCGGCGTACCCATCCACACGGGACCGAGGCCCGACGTCACGCGCGTCGATGACAGCGCGTACACCCGCGAGCAGCTGGCCCAGTTGAAACCCGTGTACCGGCCCGGGCTGGTCCACATCTATCACGGGCTGACCTGGGGCCCACTGATCCGCGAGATCGTCTCCGCGGCGACCGGTCGCAGTATCCGGGACATCCTGGCCGAGGAGATCCTGGAGCCACTGGGATTCCGTTGGACGAATTATGGTGTTGCGCCCGAGGATGTTCCGCTGGTCGCGCCCAGTCACGTGACCGGAAAACCACTTCCGGCACCGATCGCGGCGGCGTTCCGAGCCGCTGTCGGCGGCACCCCCGACCGGATCATTCCGTTCAGCAACACCCCCTTGTTCCTCACCAGCGTGGTGCCGTCTTCGAGCACCGTCTCGACCGCCGACGAGCTGTCACGGTTCGCCGAAATGCTGCGCCGGGGAGGGGAGCTCGACGGCGTCCGGATCATGAAGCCGGAGACGCTGAACGCGGCGACGGCGCCGTGCCGCCGGATGCGGCCCGATGTCGCCACCGGGCTCAAACCGATGCGCTGGGGCACCGGTTACATGCTGGGCGGCAAGCGGTTCGGGCCGTTTGGTCGCAACACGGCCTCGGCGTTCGGACATACCGGGCTGGTCGACATCGCGGTCTGGGCGGACCCGGCACGTGAGCTGTCGGCCGCCATCGTCAGCAGCGGCAAGCCCGGCGCCCACCGGGAAGCCAACCGCTACCCCGCCGTTTTGGACCGTATCGCCGCCGAGATCCCGGTCAGCGGCCTTCGGTAGCCGCTTTGAGATGAGCCGCCGAGGCGATCCTGAGATGGGTGAGATCTGAAGCGACAGAGGCGAAAGTGAATCCTTCTGACAGGCGTCGGGCGGCCGCCGCACCATCAGCGGTGTGGATTCCGGCGGCAATACCGGCATTCGCGGCGGCTTCCCGGACCCGCAGCAGCGCCGCCTCGAACTCATCCTCCACGGCGGGGTCCTGCGAGTGGGCTCCACCGACTGCAAGGCGTAGATCCGAGGGACCCACATAGACCCCGTCCAGTCCGGGCACGGCGCAGATCTCGGCAACGTTGGCCAGCCCCTGCGGCGTTTCGATCATCGCCAGGACCACGGTGTCACGGTCGGCTTCGGCAGGCACCGGTCCGATCCGCAACTGTGCGCGCATCGGGCCATACGACCGGATGCCGTTGGGCGGATAGGTCGCTGAAGTCACCGCCGCGGCGGCCTCCGCGGCGCTGTTGACCAGGGGCACGATTACCCCTGCTGCCCCGGCGTCGAGGGCACGGCCGATCGGGGTCGGGTCGTTTGACTCGACCCGGACCAGCCCGACCGGACCGCCTGCGGCGTCGATCGCGGTCAGACCGGCGACCATCCCGGAGTAACCGATCAAGCCATGCTGGAGATCCAATGCGAGGTAATCCCAACCGACGTGGGCGACCCACTCGTGGGCCACCGGGCAATCCAGCACCGACCAGTAGCCCAGGATCTTTTCCCGGCGCCGCAGTCGGGCAGCGAACTCATGTGCACTCATCAGTCGGCCTTCCGGTCAGCGATTGTAATTCGGCATCGGTCCACGCAGCGCCGCACCGACGGCGTCGCAGGCTTCGATGATGTCGGGCTCCAGCGGTCCCTGTTCGAGGGCATCGATGTTCGCTTGCAAGTGAGCGACTTTGGACCCGCCCAACAGGATCGGTCCGGTCGCGGGTTTGGAGATCAGCCAGCGCAGCGCCAGTTCGGTCAGTCCCAGGCCGGCCTTGTCCGCGACGACGGCGAGTTGCTCGACCGCCTCGAAGATGGCGGTGTTCCAGTACCGCTGCTTGTACATCTGCGCCACCCGCGATGTGGCGAACCGCCCTTCCGCCGGAGCCTCGTCGTAGGAATGCCGCCCGGTCAGCAGGCCGCCACCCAACGGGTTGTACACCATCGTGATCAGACCCGTGACGGCGGCGAATTCGACGTACTCATCTTCGATCCGCCGCGCCAGCAGGTTGTAGAGCTGTTGGGCGACAATCGGCCGTGGGGCGCCGACCTGTTCGGCGAGGTCGTTGATCTCGCCGATCTGCCAGGCCGCGTAGTTGGACACACCGAGTGCGCCGATCTTGCCCTCGCCAACCAGTTCGGCTACCCCGGCGAGGGTTTCGGTCAAGGGCGCCGATCGATCGGGCTGGTGCAGATAGAACAGCTCGACGTGGTCGGTGCCCAATCGGCGGAGGCTGCCTTCCACGCTGGCGCGCACTCCTGCTGCTGACAGCGGTGAATGCTCGCCGGCATCGGGGTGCGGGATGCCCGCCTTGGTCGCGATCGTGACGGTGTCGCGGCGGCCTTTGAGCAACGTGGCGAGCATCCGTTCGGAATCGCCGCCCGCATATCCGTTGGCGGTGTCGATGTGGGTGATTCCGGCTGCCAACGCCGTGTCCAGCATCGCCGACGCGCCTGCGAGATCGACGGTGTCACCAAAGGTCATGGTGCCCAGAACAAGTGGCGTCCGGTTCAGATCAAGCACTATGCAACTCCTTGCGATGGGGTCGGCTTTCGGGCGGCGGCGCGGATCTGCGATACCACGCTGCGCGGTTTGACTCCGACCATGGTGGTGGGGTCGAGTGCGGCCGCGCGAAGTGCGCGGGTGTAGGGATCTTTGGGCGCGGTGAGCACATCGGCGCTGGCTCCGTGTTCCAGGATCTGTCCGCCGCGCATCACGATGATGGTGTCGCTGATCTCGCGCACCACGCCCAGGTTGTGGGAGATGAACACGTAGGTCAGCCCGGTGTCGCGTTTGATCTCGCGCAACAGGTCGAGCACCTGCGCCTGAACCGATACGTCCAGCGCGCTGGTCGCCTCGTCGCACACCAGCAGATCCGGCCCGCTCGCCAGTGCGCGGGCGATGCCGATGCGCTGCCGCTGGCCACCGGAGAATTCGGCGGGGCGACGTTGTAGTGCACTCGCGGAGAGCCCCACCCGATCGATCAATTCGGCTGCCTTGGCGTCTCGGGCACTGCGTTTACGCACACCCTGCAACCGTAGTGGCTCGCCCACGATGTCCACGGCGCTCAGGTGTGGATCCAGCGATCCGTACGGATCCTGGAACACCATCTGGATGCGCGACCGGAATGGACGCAACGACCGTTCCGACATGCGGGCCAGGTCTGACCCGTCGAACATGATGCGGCCAGAGGTCGGGGTGAGCAACCGGACGATCGCTTTCGCCAACGTGGATTTGCCACAGCCCGACTCCCCGACCACGGCCAGCGTCGATCCTTTTCCGACGGTGAAACTGATCGAATCCAGTGCACGGAACATCCCATTGGCGGTGGGGTATTCGACGACGAGGTCGTCCACTACAAGCAGCGGGTCGGTCATGCGGGCACTCCGATCCTGGTGGGGCCGTCGATCCGCGGCACCGCGTCGAGCAGGCGTTTGGTGTAGTCGCTCTGCGGCGTGCGCAGTAGATCCTCGGCGCCACCGCTTTCGACGAACCGTCCGCTGCGCATCACGTAGATGTGGTCGGACATCAGCCGCGCCACCCCGAGATCGTGGGTGATCAGCAGTATTCCGACCCCGGTGCGCTCCTGCAGCTCCAGGAGCAGATCCAGAATGCTGGCCTGCACGGTGACGTCCAGCGCGCTGGTCGGTTCGTCGGCGACGATCAGCTCGGGGCCCGCGGCGAGCGCGGCCGCGATCAGAATCCTCTGCAGCTGCCCACCGGAGAGCTGGTGCGGATACTTCGCCAGTTGCTCCGACGGCCGCGAAATCTTCACCTGCTCAAGCAGTTCCATGGCCCGTGTGTGCCGGTTGGCCCGCCCCGTCACACCACTGTGCCGAATTGCGTCGCGCAGCTGTGATCCGACCGTGTGGACAGGACTCAGCGCGGTCATCGGATCCTGTGGGATGAGCGCGATGTGCCGTCCGCGCACTTCCCGCAGGGCCTTGGTGTTCCCGAGGATGTCGCGGTCACCGAAGTGTGCGGATCCGGAAAGCACCGCGAGATCAGCCGGCAGCAGACCGAGAAGCCCCATCGCGGTAGTCGATTTCCCGGAGCCGGATTCGCCGATGATCGTGACGGTTTCGCCGGCGTTGATGCGGAAGGAGACCCCGTCGACCGCACGGATGACGCCACCCGCGGTGATCAGCTCGATCTGCAGATCCTCGACACGCAGGAGATTGCCCACCTCAGTTCACCTTCTTCCGTAGCAAGATTCTGCTCAGCCAGCCGGTTCCGGTTCGACCGGTGCGATCCCGCAATCCATCACCGAGCAGGTTCACCCCGACCACCAGCAGCGCGATCACCAGTCCCGGCAGGGTGACCAGCCACCACGAGGTGGTGACGTAGTCCTGGCCGTCGGAGATGATCCGGCCCCACGTGGCGAACGGCCTCTGCGGGCCTGCACCCAGATAGCTCAATGCGCTCTCCAGCAGCACCGCCTGGGCGAGCAGCAACAGGACGACCAGCGAGACCTGTTTGATGATGTTGGGCACGATGTGGCGCAACAGGATTGCGGTGCGGCCCAGCCCGAGCACCTGGGCGGCGGCGACGTACGGTTTCTCGCGTTCCACCAGGGTCAACGAACGGGTGAGCCGGGCGATCTCGGGCCACTGCGCGATCGCGATGACAAAGGTGATGACGGGAATCGACGGACCGAACAGCGCCACCACCAACAACAGCATCATCAGCAACGGCAGGGAGAGCTGTGCCTCCAGCAGCCTGCTGACGATGGCGTCGGCCCAACCGCCCCGGTATCCGGCGATTGCTCCGAGGGTGAGCCCGATCAGGCCGGACACCACGACCGCGAGCACCCCGATAGCCAGCGAAACCTGTCCCCCGAACAGCACCCGCGCCAACAAATCCCGGCCCAGTTGATCGGTGCCGAACAGGTGACCGTCGGACAGCGGCGGCAGCCGGCGGGCCGCGAGGTTGGTGGCATCCGGCGACGGCAGGGGCAGCACCCGGGCCAGCGCCACCGGCACGAACACGATCAGCGCGGCGATGCTGCCGACCCAGATCTTGACCCGGCTGTCGCGGGCCCGCCGGGTGGCGCCGGCCTGTGCGATGTCGCGTGGCGTGACCGCCGAGGGACGCGGTTGCTCAGGTGCATCGATAAGGGTCGTCATTTTCGTGCTCCTCGCGTGCGCGAATTCATCGGGAGCTTCCCTTCCCAAGCCGCACCCGCGGGTCCAGCACCGGATAACAGAGGTCGACAAGCAGCTGGACCAGCACCGCCAGCACAGAAGTCACCAGCACAGTCGCCTGGATCAGCGGGTAGTCGCGGGTTTCGAGCGCGCGGACCACCAGGGACCCGACACCCGGCCATGCGAACACGACCTCCACGACGACGACACCGTTGAGCAGTGAGGCGAAGCGCGTCCCCAGTGCAGTCAGTACCGGAATGGCCGAATTGCGCATCGAATACCGCCAGATGAGCTCACGCTCGGAGACACCCCGGGACCGGCCCACCGTGATGTACGGCGACGTGAACGCGCCCACCATCTCGCGGCGCACCATCCGTGAGATGAGCGCGATCTGCAGCACCGCGATGGTGACGGTCGGTAGCACGAGGCTCGACCAGGTGGTGAAACCGGCGGGCGGAAATACCGGGATCAGCACGGCGAACAACGTGATCAGCATCAGGCCGGTCCAGAAGTCCGGCATCGACTGCCCGGTGATGGTGACCGCGTTGGCGGCGAGTTCCCTTCGCGTGTCGGCCCGACGGGCCATCCACACACCGAGTGGGACAGCGACGACCGTAGTCAGCAGGATCGCCGCCACCGACAACGTGATCGTGTAGGGCAGCCGGTCCAGCACCACACCGAATGCGGGTGCCTGGAACGAATACGACGTGCCGAGGTCCAGGTGCAACAGCCCCTGCAGATAGCGCAGATACTGGACGAAGACCGACTGATCCAGCCCCATGTCGGTGCGTATGCGGGCCAGATCCTCGGTGGTCGCCAGCGGACCCGCCATCGCGAATGCGGGATCACCCGGTGCCAACCGGATGAGCACGAACACCGTGGTCAAGGTCAGGAACACGGTGAGCAGGCTCTGGCCCAACCGCCGGGCGATGTAACGCGGCATCGCGCCGGACAGAAGTTGCGAGAACCCGGACCGCGCAGGACTACTGGTCTTCGACGGTTGCTGCGGCGCTGGGGCGACGAGCTGTTCAGTCATCGATGACCTTTCGGTAACCCGTGGCGCGCGGACGCTCGGGTAACGGCCCTGGTCGAATGGGACCAGACTTGTAACTCAGCTCACAATGGCACGGTTGCGTGTTTCACGCAAGTATCGATTGGATTGTTGCGCGTTATGCGCAATAGCGCGTAGAGTTCGTACGTGTCAGCGGTCACAGCAGTAATCTGCCCGGAAGGTCGACGATGACCAAACCTTCTCTGCACCAGCAGTTCTCACGACGCACACTGCTGCGATCGAGTCTGTTGGTCGGCGCCGGGCTGGCTGTGGGTTCGGCTGCCGCGGGCTGCGCGACCCCCACCGGGCGGCCGGGCCCCACCACGGTGAGCCTGGCGATGAACCGCTCGATGACCACGCTCGACAACAAACTGCTGCAATACGACGCGGCGCTGACGGTGCAGCGGGCGGTACGCCAGGCGCTGACCGAGATCGACGATCAGCTGCGGCCCCAGTTGGTGCTTGCCGACCAGTTCCGGCTGACCTCTCCGACCCAGTGGTACGTGCGGTTCCGTCCGGGCATCCGGTACTCGGACGGTTCGCCGGTGCAGGTCAATGATGTGGCGACCGCGCTGAAGATGTACAGCCAGGTCCACGGTGGCTTTGTCGGTGGCTTCTTTCCGGAATGGCCGACGGTCCAGAAGATCGACGACACCAGCTTCACCCTGAACACCGAACGTCCCGTCCCGGTGCTCGACTACCTGATGTCGAACATCCTCATCACGCCTGCGGCGGCGAACCGGCCCGAGGACCTGCATTCCGGCGTCGGTTCCGGGCCCTACATCGTGACCCAGTCCGACCGCGGATCGGGCACCTACACATTGCAGCGCAACACCGGCTACTGGGGGCCTGCGCCGTCCGTCGAATCTGTGCGGGTGCGGTTCATACCCGACGAGTCGAGCCGTGTGGTCGCGCTGCGCAGCGGTGAGGTCGACGTCATCGACTCGATCACCCCAGACTCGATCGACCAGATCGACGGATTGTCCGGAGTCAGCGTCGATCACGCCGACGGTGTACGTCTCAACCAGCTGTTCTTCAACTTCCGCAAGCCAGCCAACAGTCCGTTCGCCGACGCGCGGGTCCGCCGCGCCCTCACCTACGCGATCAACGGCAAGGCATTGATCGACAACGTCTTGCAGGGTTCCGCGACAGCTTCGCGCGGCGTCATACCGCTCAGCCTCGACGGCGCGATCGAGACCGGCGAGTACGTCTACGATCCGCCGCGCGCGAAAGCCGAACTCGATGCGCTCGGACTTCGCGATCTCAAACTCAAGATCATCTGGGAGAGTGGTGAGTTCGCCGCGGACACCGACATCATGGAGTCGGTGGTGCAGATGCTGTCCGCGGTCGGTGTGCAGGCCACTCTGCGTCAGTTCGAACCCGGCGGGGACATCGCGCAGTGGCGCCAGGGTCGAGCCGGCGATTGGGATGTGCTGGGCAACGGCTTCCCCAGTCCGACCGGGCTGGCGCTGACCATCATGCAGGGGATGTACGCCGGGACCGCCGAGAAGGAAGCCACCCGGGACACCTACCACGGCTACCTGTTCCCGGACATCACCGCGCAGATCACCCACGCATCCGAGGAAGCCGACCCCAAGCAGCGCGCCCAGCTGCTGGCCGAGGCGCAACGTCAGATCTGGCAGACCTGCCCGTGCCTGTGGTCGTTCGTGCCCAAGGCCGTGTTGGGCAGGCGCAGCCGGATCGAT
This sequence comes from Mycobacterium appelbergii, assembly GCF_032883035.1. Lineage (NCBI taxonomy): Bacteria > Bacillati > Actinomycetota > Actinomycetes > Mycobacteriales > Mycobacteriaceae > Mycobacterium > Mycobacterium appelbergii. The sequence continues at coordinate 425,953 of NZ_JAMQTH010000001.1, read as the reverse complement.
GGAATCACGCTGCGGCCCACCAATTCCTATGACCTGGCCACCGTATCCCTGAAGGGCAGTTGACCCCGTGACCCGTGCCCCTGAGATCGACACCGCCGATGGCGTGGTCCGGCCCGTCACCGAGCCGGGCCGACGCGATGCGCTGTTGCCGCCACCGCACGTGCAGAACCACGCCGCCAACCTGGCAGTGCTGCCCGACGGGGAGTTGGCCTGTGTCTGGTTCGCCGGCACCCAGGAGGGCGTGCCCGATATCAGCGTGTGGTTCTCCCGGCTGCGCGCCGGGGTGTGGTCGCGGCCCGTGCAACTATCCGATGACCCGACCCGTTCCGAGCAGAATCCGATTCTGCACGTGGCCGATTCAGGCGAACTGTGGCTGCTGTGGACGTCTCAGCATGCCGGGAACCAGGACACCGCCCGGGTGCTGCGACGGATCTCCACCGACGGCGGACACACCTGGGGGCCGCCGCACGTCCTCCTTCCGGAGACCGCAGAGGGCGGGCTGTTCGTCCGTCAACCTCCGGTCGTGCTGCCGGGCGGCAGGCTGCTGCTGCCCATCTTCCATTGCGTACGGGTGCCGGGACGGCGCTGGGTGGGCGACCGCGACTACAGCGGCGTGATGCTCTCCGACGACGCAGGCAAGACGTGGCGGGAAGTGGTGGTGCCCGAAAGCACCGGATGCGTGCACATGAACATCGGTCGGCGCTCAGACGGCACCCTGGTGGCGCTGTACCGCAGTCGCTGGGCTGACTGGATCTATCGCAGCACATCGGTCGACGACGGCGAGACCTGGTCGCCGCCGGTACCGACCGAATTGCCGAACAACAACTCGTCCATTCAGTTTGTGATGCTGCCCGACGATCGAATGGCGTTGGTGTTCAATGATTCCAGTTCCGCCGATGCCATCGCCCGCCGCACCTCGCTGTACGACGAGATCGATGATGATGGTCTCGTTGACGGGCCGGTCGCCCAATCCGCACCGCCGTCCGGTGACACCCGAACCGCGTTCTGGGGTGCACCGCGCGCCCCGATGACCCTGGCGCTGTCCAGCGACGCGGGGCTGACCTGGCCGGTGCGCCGCAACATCGAGACCGGCGACGGATACTGCCTGTCGAACAACTCACGCGACGGCATCAACCGCGAGTTCTCCTACCCGACGATCGTCGCGACCGGGCACGCGTTGCACATCGCGTTCACCCGGTTCCGGCAGGCCATCGAGTACGTCGAAGTGACCGCGGAATGGACCGGGACATGAAAACCGCGGTGGTGACCGGCGCCAGTTCGGGCATCGGTGCGGCCGTGGTGCGCCGACTGCTCGCCGACGGCTGGCGCGTCATCGGGCTCAGTCGGCGTACGCCGGACCTCGGTTCAGCCGCCAACGCTGACCACTTCTCCTCGGTCGCCATCGATCTGGGCGACTTCGACGCGCTGCGCAACTGGGCCACCGGAGTCGAAGCGGTCGACGCAGTCGTGCACGCGGCCGGTGTGCAGTATTCGGCGCCGCTCGGTCAGTTGGACACGGACCACGGGGCCCAGATGTGGCGCATTCACGTCGGCGCCGCCGAGGTACTTGTCGATGCCCTCGTGGGAAACCTCACCGACGCTGGCCGGGTGGTGCTGGTCGGTAGTCGCACCATGGCCGGCAACGCGGGAAAAAGCCAGTACGCCGCAACGAAATCGGCGCTCGTCGGGCTGGCACGGTCGTGGGCGGCCGAACTCGCCGACCGCGCGATCACGGTCAACGTGGTGGCACCGGGACCGACCGATACGCCGATGCTGGCTGATCCTGCCCGTGCGCACACCCCGCCCAAATTGCCGCCACTGGGGCGCTTCATCGCACCCGAGGAGGTCGCCGGGCTGATTGCATTCCTGCTCGGTCCCGAGGGTGGCAGCATCACCGGCCAGGCCATCGTGCAGTGCGCAGGAGCATCGCTGTGACCGACCCCGCAGTCACCGTGCTGGCCGACGATCTGTCCGGGGCAGCGGAAACGGCAGGCAAGTTCCTCGGCGAGCGGGTTCCGGTGACACTTTGCCTCGACCCGACGACAACGCAGGCCGACACCGGCATCACGGTCTTCGATCTCGATACCCGTGCGATGACCGTGCCGGAAGCGCAACGGACCCTACGCGCCGCCGTCGCGGCACTCGGCCCAGAGGTGGTGGTGCTCAAGAAGATCGACTCGCTGCTGCGCGGCCACATCGGCCCCGAGGTCGACTGCCTACGCGAACGCGGACCCGTGATCGTGGCTGCTGCACTACCCGCACTCAACCGAACGGTCGAGGGCGGGGTGCTCCATCTCGACGGTGTTGCGCTGCACCGCACTGCGGCATGGGCAGTCGAGGACGCCGCGCCGCCCCGCAGCGTCGACGAGTTGTTCGGCACAGCGCATTCCGAATCGGTTCCGGCGGGCGGTGATCCGCGGCCGGCACTCTCCGCAGGCCGGATCGCGATCTGCGACGCCGCCTCGGATTCCGATCTCGACGAGATCGTCCGTGCGAGCCGAGGCATTCCCGGCATCCAGCTGGTCGGCACCGCCGCGTTGGCGGCCGCCGTCGCCCGCATCCTGCGACCCGCCACGCCCTGCGCTGTGCACCGCCGCCGGAACCTGAGCCTGCTGACCGTCGTCGGCACCGCCGCTGCACAAGCGGCCGAACAGGTCAGCCGCCTCGTCGCGCACGGCAGCCGCCTACTGACAGTGGACGCAGAAACACTGCGCCGTGGCACCGCCGACCCCACCGACATCGCCCGGGCGCTCGACCACGGGTCGGTCGTGCTCACGCTCGCCGGCGATATCCCACCCGGGAACAGCCGCCCGGTCTGCGCCGCGCTCGGTCAGCTGGTCGCCGCGGGCCAGGCCCACCATCGACCAGACCTGATCCTGACCGGCGGAGAGACCGCCCGCGCCGTGGTCGATGCCATCGGTCTCACCACCCTGCGGCCCATTCACGAAGTGCACCACGGTGCCGTCGTGTCGGTCGCGTCCGACGGGCGCAGCGTCGCGACCCGCCCAGGCAGCTTCGGTGATCGCACGAGCCTCACCGCGATCGCCGAGTACCTGGCCAGCCGCACACACGTCCACCCCCAACCGAAGGACAAGTCATGACACCCACCACTGCGATGCCTGTCGTCGCTGTCACGATGGGCGACGGCGCGGGCATCGGTCCGGAGGTCATCGTCGGAGCATTGCTCGACGAAGCCACCCGGGGCTTCTGCAACCCTGTCGTCATCGGCGACGCGAAACGACTGACCCAAGCTGCCGAGATCCTTGGGGTCCACGCCGAAATCGTCAGCATCGCATCGGTATCCGACGCCGAACAGGTATCCGGCCGGGTCAACGTCATCGACCTCGACCTGCTTCCTTCCGACCTTCGGTGGGGCGAACTGTCCGCGACTGCAGGCCATGCCGCCTACGAATACATCAGAGTGGCAAGCGAGTTAGCGTCACAGGGCGAGGTGCAGGCAATCTGCACGGCGCCGTTGAACAAGGAGGCGCTGCACGCCGCGGGCCACATCTACCCCGGACACACCGAGCTGTTGGCCGATCTCACCGGAACCGAGGAGGTGTCGATGATGCTGTCCACCCCCAAGCTCAAGGTCATCCACGTCACCACCCACATCGGTCTGCTCGATGCGGTCAACCGGATCGAACCCGGCCTCGTCGAACGCACCATCCGCCGAGGTCACGAGGCGCTGGTCCGTGCCGGCAACAGCGCGCCGAAGATCGGTGTGTGCGGTATCAATCCGCACGCCGGTGAGAACGGCCTCTTCGGCTACGGCGAGGAGGAGAAGAAGATCATTCCCGCGATCGAGAAGCTGACCGCTGACGGTATCGACGTACACGGTCCACTGCCCGCCGACACGGCATTTTTCCTGGCCGGCCGGGGTGACTACGACCTGATCGTGGCGATGTACCACGATCAGGGCCATGGGCCGGTGAAGGTGCTCGGCATCGAGGCCGGGGTCAACATCACCGTCGGGTTGCCGGTGATCAGGACCTCGGTCGACCATGGCACGGCTTTCGACATTGCCGGCAAAGGTATCGCCGAGGCCGGTAGTATGGTCGAAGCGCTTCGCCAAGCCGCGGAATTAGCAAGCAGCACAACAATTATCAAAGGATGACGCAATGCCGGTGCGTGGGTCGCAGGCCCGTCGGGCCGAGATCGTCCGGCTCGCCCGCTCGAGCGGTCTGGCCAGCGTCGACGAATTGTCGACAGAGTTCGGCGTCACCGCCTCGACCATCCGCCGCGACCTGGGGCAGCTGACCGAGCAGGGACTGATCGCCCGCACCTACGGCGGTGCGATCGCCCTCGGCCGACAACCGGAATCGTCATTCCGGCAGCGCGCGCTGGAAGGTTACGAAGCCAAACGCGCCATCGCGCGGTGGGCTGCCGAGCAGGTCCAGCCCGGTGAGACGATCCTGCTCGACGCAGGCACCACCGTCGGCGCGATGGGCGAGTTCCTCTGTGACATAACTGGATTGACTGTGGTAACCGCTGGACTCAAGGCACTTGAGGAGTTGGCCGATGCCGACGACGTGCGGGTCGAGTGCATCGGCGGCACACTGCGCCATCTCAGCCAGGGGTTCGTCGGCCCGCTGGCCGAGGCCACGCTGGGACGGCTGACATTCGACCGGGCCTTCCTCGGCGCTGACGCCGTCAATGCCGAACTGGGCATCTGCGAAGCAGAATTGGAGCAGACCAGGCTCAAAGAGCTCATGATCGAACGGGCGGACACCGTGTATGTCCTCGCCCATGCCGCCAAACTCGGCCAGCGCCCGTTCCACGCGTGGGCCCCGATTCCGCCGGGCACGACACTGGTCACCGACGAATCAGCGAGCGACGAGGCGGTCAAACTCTTCCGCTCGGCCGGTCTGAACACGGTGCGGGTGCCGTGACCGACTGGCCATCAGAGCTCCAGATACATCACGTGTAAGCCCACCAATCCGTGCCTGCGGGACCGGTAGGCCCGAGGGACGGTGCCGATGATGGTGAACCCCAGCGACTTCCACAACGCCACGGCTCGCGCATTGGTCTCCACCACTGCATTGAATTGTATTGCTGCATAGCTGTTTTTCCGGTGCCAGTCGATTACCCAGTGCGCCATCGTCCGGCCTACACCGCGGACCGGCGATGTCGCGTCGACCATGAAACTCGCGGTGCCGACGTGATCACCCCTGCCGGTCTTGTTGGGCCCCATCCTGGCGGTTCCGACGATGACGCCGTCGGCCACCGCGACGATGGTGTGGCCCGGAGCCGGAGCAGGCCACAGCTGCCGGATCTCTTCGTCGGTCAGGCCGTCGGGATAGGTGTAGCTCTCCCCGTCGGCCACGATGGCGCGGAAGAACGGTGCGATCGCTGCGATGTCGGAAGGCTGGGCGGCGCGAATTTCCACAGCCCGACGATACGACCCGTTGACTACTACGTCACGTAGTAATAGTGTCCGGGAATGAGGCACTGGAGCTGTGCACAATGGGGGCTGCTGGTCATATCGCTGTTCCATGTAGCCCAGGCCGTCATCGGGTTCATCGCCGAGCCCAGCTTCGCGACCGGCCCGGATGCGCCGACCGCTCAGATTCTCGGCATGGACTACAACGGTTGGCACGCGGTAGCCGGTCTCGCACTCTTCGGTCCCGGCCTGGTGCTGTGCCGGCGAAAATCCTGGTCGGTGCTGTACCTGTTGCTGGCCGCGGTAGCGGGGGCGTTGCCCGGGATCTGGGCGTTCTTCTCGAACCAGGTCGCCTACATCTTCGCCTTCCCCAACAACATGACCGACGCGGTGGTCCACCTGGTTACCGCCGCAGTGATGCTGACGGTGGCAGCCGTGCAGGTCCGCCTCGATGGCGGCCTGCGGAATTCATTAGCTGAGCTACGCCCCAAACGCTGACCACAGACAGTTAGCTGGCCGGTTCGGAAGATAACAATTCGGTCACCGCGCAGATCACGATCAGTTAAGAACCGCACCCGGAGTCTGAGAGTATTCAAGATCAAACCCCTCAGGCGCGCGAGATTGAGGCGCAATTCACTCCGTCGGGGTGTAACGCTTCCACGCTGGTCGAGGGCCCGCCCGCGCCATGCGTTTTGCTCCGCCGCGAGGCGGTTACGTTCGAATTCGGGCGGGGAATCAGCGTCTATTCGCAACCCGAAAAGGAAATGATCATGAAATTCACTGGCATCACTGCGCGCCGCGGTTTCGCCGGCATCTGCGCGACCGGGCTGCTCGGGGGCGTGGCAGCAGCAACGATCGCTGCACCGACCGCCGCGGCCGCTCCTGACTGCAGCGCCAGCGGGCTGGCGAACACCGTCAGCACCACGACAGGCGCCGCGCGCGCATATCTCGACAGTCATCAAGGTGCCAACCAGGCCGTCACCACGGCGATGTCCCAGTCGCGTCCGGAAGCGGCCGCGACGCTGCGGGGCTACTTCACCGCCAATCCGCAGGAGTACAACGATCTGCGCGGGATCCTCACGCCGATCGGTGACTCGCAGCGTGCGTGCAATGTGACGGCACTGTCTCCGGAGCTCGCCTCGGCATACAGCGAGTTCATGGCCGGCTGATCCGAGGGTTCCCCTCCGGGCTCCGATGAGGGCGGCCCGCCGGTGCGGTCAATACCGCAGCGGCGGGCCGTTGCCGTTGACATCAGGGCGATGCCGGCGCTCCGCAGCGTTGACGGAAGTCCGCCGACGGCTGGCGAATCCGCTGAAGATCGTCTCGGACCGTCGGATTGGCGTTGAGGTACTTCTCAACCTGATCCTTGATCTGATCCTTGGGTTGGCCCTTCAGGCTCGTGAAGAAGTCGTTGACTTCAGGGTGGCCGATGAGGTAGTTCGACGTGTCGAACGTGACACCTGACACCACCCGGGCCAGTTCCGCTGCCGTGCAGGGCGGTGGGCTCGGTGGCGGCTCGGCAGATGCGACGGCAGTCGCGCCGAAAAGCATTGCGCCGGTGAGGGCGCCGGTCCGGATCACTCGCGCGAACGCGCGCTGTGCAGGGCGTGCTGCTGACGACATGCTGGCTCCTTCATCGGGTGATTGACAAGTCATGGGCACATTGGTCAACGGGGTCTGATGCCACCGCCTCCGTCTGGACGACCTCCGCCACCGGGTCGGCCCGGGTCCCACCCGATGTCCAGATCCCACTCTGTCCCGCAGTACCAGTCGTATTCGCACGGATACGGCATGACGGGCGTCGCGGCTCGTGGCACCCCGTCTGCGCCCCGGACCTCGCCCTGCGCACATACCGTGGAGCCACCGCTGTATGTGCAATCGGCGCCCGCCGGGGGCGCACTGAGAACAATCGCAATCGGGGTGACCGCAACGGCCAATCCCAGTGTCAGGTAGCGCTGCCTTGATCGCACGACTGCCTCCCGCGGTTCATTCAGGTACGACTAATCGTCCGCACTGCCGGGAGCATAAATCTCCAGACTGGCTTCGGCGCCGAAATCGCACTTTTGATTGGCGTGAATGATAATTTCTTACCGACGGCCGAAGCGGAAGTATTTGACTATTTGAATAACCGGCAAACAACTTAGCTACGCAAGACAGTACGCACCCCCAGGAGTGCCCTTGCCTGGGCATTACGCGTCGAGAGTCGACAGCGCCGAATAGCCATGTACGGCGGTGACGCCGGTGTAGCGTCCGCTCCATCAGGACCACAAAGTGGAGGCGAAATGTCCACAAATACGCCCGACTGGACGAAACCGGCGGCGGTAGCCATCCCTCCAGAAGGCTATTTCGAATTGGAGCGTGGGCGGTACGGGCCGGTATACCCCCGAACTCCCGCGTGCTACGGATTTTCGATCATCGCCAAAGTGAAGGATGGTCGCGAAGAGGCCGTCCGCGCGCACGGGAAGAAGATCGAAGAAGCGATTGCCGCCAGCCCGGAGGTGCTGGCACCGCTACGCCTGCACTATCTGCGTTGGCTGCTGTTCGACGTAGGTTACGGGCTGCACTTCCAGTATCAGGGCATCTTCGACACCGACTTCGACAAGTACACCGAGGACGCGGTGCAGTTGTTCAGCGCGACCGGTATCACCACCGTGTTCACCAATCTCGAAGGCTTTCCAGAAGATTGGAAAGAGAACCCGGATGCGTTCGTGAAGTTCGTCCGCGAACACCAGTGCCCCAGCTTCCTCGAGTACGGCGAGTACCCGTATGTCACCGCCGACGAGATCAAGAAGGCACTGCGGTTGAAAGCGGCGTTCTCCGACATGCTCGATCAGATGCAGTGAACAACGCACGGTCGATGATCGATGCTTGAATCACACGATATTCAGCACCTCCTGCTGACCCGCACTCCCGCGATCACAGGCCGCTACGAGTTCCTCACGTTCGACACACCTGCGGGCGGGCGGTCCTGGCTCGCCGAGCTGCTCGACAAAGTCCAATCGGCTGCCGATGTGCAGGCCACCATGGACAGCTCGGATCGCTGGGTGAGCTTGGCGTTCACCTGGAATGGCCTTCGCGCGCTCGGTATCTCCGAGCGATCCCTCGCGACGTTTCCCGCCGAGTTTCGCGAGGGGATGGCAGCGCGCGCGGACATCCTCGGCGACATTGGCACGAACTCTCCTGAACACTGGGTCGGCGGCCTGGCCGGCGCGGACCTGCACGCCATTGCGATCCTGTTCGCGCGTACAGACGAGCAGTGCAGACGTTCCATCGCGGAACACGACAAGCTCCTGGCGCGGACCGACGGCGTCCGGAGCCTGTCCTACTTGGACCTCAACGCGTCGCCACCATTCAACTACGCCCACGACCACTTCGGCTTCCGCGACCGGCTCTCGCAACCTGCGATAAAGGGCTCCGGTGAGGATCCGACTCCGGGATCCGGGGCGGCCCTGGAACCAGGAGAGTTCATCCTCGGCTATCCCGACGAGGACGGTCCGGTCGCCAATCTTCCACAGCCAGAGCTGCTGTCGCGCAACGGCAGCTACCTCGCGTATCGGCGGCTGCAGGAACATGTCGGAGCTTTCCGCGACTATCTGCGGGCACAGGCCGACACTCCCGCCGGCGAGGAACTGCTGGCCGCCAAGTTCATGGGGCGCTGGCGCAGCGGTGCCCCACTGGTGCTGGCCCCTGACACAGACGATCCCGAATTGGGCGCCGATCCCCTCCGCAACAACGACTTCAACTACAAGGAGATGGATCCGTTCGGCTACGCGTGTCCGCTGGGATCGCACGCCCGTCGCCTCAATCCGCGCGACACCGCTCACTACATGAACCGCCGTCGCATGATTCGGCGCGGGGCCACCTACGGACCCGCGCTGCCCGACAACGCTCCGGATGACGGCGTGGACCGCGGCATCGCGGCGTTCATCATCTGCGCCGATCTGGTCCGTCAATTCGAGTTCGCGCAGAACGTCTGGATCAACGACACGAATTTCCATGAACTCGGCAACGAGCACGACCCGATCTGCGGGACCCAGGACGGCACACTGGATTTCACCGTCCCGAAGCGACCTATCCGCAAGGTGCACAAGGGGATACCAGCCTTTACGACGCTGCGGGGCGGAGCTTACTTCTTCCTGCCCGGGATCAACGCATTGCGCCATCTCGCGGCACCCGCCGACTGAAGGATCACCATGCGCGCCCGCACCTACAACCAAAGCCACACTCAGAGACCGCATACCGGTGCCCGGCGAATCAGCATCTACTGGACCTGGAGTTATCCCTGGGAGGCGCAGCGCGACCCCGCCGCGATGGAGAACCGCTTCTCCACGTTGACCGAGGTGCGCAATGTCTTGTGGCCCGCCTACGAAACACCGGAGTACAGCGCCGCGAACTTCCTGCAGGGCATCGCAGGCACGCTGGAACTCTTCCACCGGTCGGCCCTGGCCTTCCAGGAACTGGCCGAAGAGGCCACCGGCCATCCGGTAGCCGTCTTTCAGCGGACTGACCAGGCCGGCTACCAGCTGCCGATCGACGAACGGATCCTCGCCGACACCGACACCCTCATGGTGTTCGGCCTTGACCATCTGATCTCCGAACAGGAAGCCGCCCCCGAGGAGATAGCCGCACTCACCGAGTGGCTGCGCAGAGAAGGCACCTGTCTGCTCCTTGCTCCGCACCACGACGTCGGCTTCAGCGACGACTACGCCCAGCGGCAAGTCGAGTACGAACACCACGGCGACCGCCTTGTACCCCGCCAGCAACGCTTCGGGCAGTACACCCGTTCGTTGATGCGGGCGCTCGACGTGCCCGTTCACAACATCTGGGGATTGCGGCCTGCCGTCGTCGACGGGACCACAGAAATCGCGCCCCTCAACGCGATCCGGGATCTCGACACTCCCGGGTTGCTCGACAATGTCACCACCTTCAACTTCCACCCGCACCTGCCCCATTACGCACTCACGACGCCGGAGAGCGACAAACTACGGGTCCTCGGGCGTCAGCGGGTTGACCCGAACAGGCCGCATCCGTTCTCCGCCGCAGGCAACACGGAGTTCAACGCCCTGATCTGGATGCCACCGGACCGCGAGCGCGCCGGCGACATCGTGCTCATCGATTCCACCCACTTCACCACGCTGTTCGGCGGCACCGAGAGCCTGCGGAACCTCTGGCACAACCTGGCCATCATGAAGTGACACTCGCCTGACGCCTACGGTCTACTTTGGCGGCAAACTCCCAAGGAGACGCGATGGCGAAGAGGTTGCAGGCGGTGCGCGAGCGAGCGATGGCCGGCTGGGCGGCGGCGCGGACCCGCAAGACCAGCCCGTCGCCGCTGTTACCGGAGTGGACGCCGGGACCGGCGCGCTACGGGGTCGGCGTGCACCACAACGTTGCGGTGCGCACGAGCGACGGCACCGTGCTGCGCGCCGATATCCATTATCCGACCGTTCCGGAGACCGGTGCGCCTGCGGCCGGCCCGTTCCCCGTGCTGCTGTCCATCACGCCGTACGGGAAGAAGGCGCCGCCACCGGCCGCGCAGATCGGCGGCGGCGCCACCCGGTTTCTGATCCGCCGCGGCTATATCGAGGTGATGGCCGATGTGCGTGGCACGGGCGCTTCCGGCGGATCCTTCGAGATGCTCGGGGTCGAGCAGGTCCAGGACGGTGTGGACCTGGTCAACTGGGCCGCGAAGCTGCCGAATTCAAATGGCCGCGTGGGCATGTTCGGCATCTCCTACCTGGCGATCAACCAGTTGCTCACCGCAGCGGCGGTCGGTCCCGATTCCCCGCTGAAGGCGGTGTTCCCGGTGATGGCGGCCAACGACTTCTACCGCGACGTGGTCACCATGGGCGGGGTGCCGCACATGCGCACGGTCCGGGCGTACGGCGCGGTCTACTCCCTGCTCAACGTGGTCAACCCGGCGCTGGAGTTTGTCAGGCGCGGCAGCCATGAGCGCCCGCGCGCCGGGGGTGTCGCCGCGGTACGCCAGCGCGGGCGCGACCAGCGCACCTACTTCCGCACCATGACCAACGATGCCGCGGCAGGCGGGGACACCGCGTTCGACGGCCCGTTCTGGGACACCATGCGGGCCAACGATGTACTGCCGAAGATCGCGCAGAACCAGGTTGCGGTCTTTCTGGTCGGCGGCTGGCACGACGCATTCCAGCGCGGTGCGCCGCTCAACTACACAGTGCTGCAGAATGCGGCGGCGGGCAGGCCCGTCAACTCCCCCATGGAGCCGGGCCAGCCGGTTTCCGAACGATTCCAGCTCATGATGGGCCCCTGGTATCACGTGTCGGACCTCGACGGGATGCATCTCAACGCGCTGCAACTGCGGTGGTTCGACCGCTGGCTCAAGGATTCGGCCGACGCCGCGGTGACCGGTCCGCCTGCGCGGTTCCAGGCCATCGGCAGCCGCAGCTGGTTCCACACCAGGGAGTATCCGTTCCCCGAGGCCAAGCCCACCCGGCTGTATCTGGGTCACGGCGGCGACCTGACCGACGAACCGGCGGCCGATATGACGGAGGCGCCGCTGCGGTATACCGCGCGTGGACCGATCTCGGGTCGCAGCCTTGAACAGTGGAGCCTGGGGATGGGCAGCTTCATGGTGTCCCGGACCGGGCGGCAGATCCGATACGACCTTGACAACAGCCGGCTGCAGCGCGAGGCGCTGACCTACACCACCGGGGCGTTCACCTCGGCGCAGCTGGTCGCCGGACCGGTCACCCTGACCCTGCACGCGAGCGCCAACACGTCGGAGACGCTGTGGGTTGCCTACCTCGACGACGTGTCGCCCGACGGCGTGAGCCGTCCGCTGACGCAGGGCGCGTTGCTCGGATCCCACCGCAGGTTGGACGCCGACGCCACGTGGTACCTGCCCGACGGGACGGTGTGGCGACCGCAGCACCTCAGCACCCGGGCCGCGGTACAACCGGTGGTGCCCGGCGAGCTGACCCGATACGACGTCGAAGTCTTCCCCACCGCGGCCCTGATCGAACCCGGGCATCGCCTGCGATTGACCCTGACCACCTACGACTTCCCGCATCTGGTGCCCACCAAGCCGGCCCGCGCAGTGCTGGCCGGTGGCGTGTATCAGGTTCGGGAAGGCGGTGATTCGCCGTCGAGCCTGCTGGTCCCGTTGGCTGACCCGGCCGCGTTCAACTGAACTCAGAATCGAATCACCTTGATAACGGACGGGTTACGTCAGGCGTGGCCGGGACGGTCGGCGCGGGAGCATTGTTAGCTTTCCGGTGTGAAGCGGACGTTCTTGGGCAGCCTTTCCCGTCGCGTGTCAGCTGCAGCGGCCGCGCTACTACTGCCGGCGTCGCTGGTCGTCGGGCCGGCACCGACGGCCGCGGCCTACTCCCGTGACGGCCTGCCCGTCGAGAATCTTCAGGTGCCCTCGGCCGCGATGGGCCGCGACATCAAGGTGCAATTCCAGCCCGCGAGCGGCCCGACACCCAGCACCGGCGGTGCCCACGCGCTGTATCTGCTCGACGGACTACGCGCCCAGGAAGACGCAAGCGGTTGGGACGTCAACACCGCAGCATTCGAGTGGTACAACGACTCCGGTATCGCAGTGGTGATGCCGGTCGGCGGCCAGTCCAGCTTCTACTCCGATTGGTACCGCCCGGCCGTCGGCAGCGCGGGCACCACCACCTACAAGTGGGAAACCTTTCTCACCCAGGAACTTCCGGCCTGGCTCGCCACCAACCGCAACATCGCACCGACCGGCAACGCCGTCGTCGGGCTGTCGATGTCCGGCGGTGCGGCGCTGACCCTGGCGACCTGGCATCCGACCCAGTTCATTTTCGCCGGGGCCCTGTCAGGTTTCCTCAACCCGTCAAACGGACTGTGGCCCACCATGATCGGCTTCGCAATGAAGGATGCGGGCGGCTACAACGCCTCCGACATGTGGGGCACCGCCAACGATCCGGCGTGGCGTCGCAACGATCCGATGGTCAACATCGGCCGACTTGTGGCCAACAACACCGCCATCTGGGTGTACTGCGGCAACGGTGCGCCTTCGGACCTCGACGCGCCGGGCGGCAACTTCGGCACGATGTACAGCGCGCAGTTCCTGGAGAACATCACCGTCGACACCAACAAGGAGTTCCAGAAGAAGTATGTGGCCGCGGGTGGTCGCAACGCGAAGTTCAACTTCCCGTCCAACGGGACACACAGCTGGGGCTACTGGGGATCCCAGCTGCAGGAGATGAAGCCCGACCTACTGCGGGTGCTCGGCGTCGGCCAACCCGCCCCGGTACCCGCGCCGGCAGCCCCACCCGTGGCGCCGCTACCGGGTGCGCCGGCTGCAGGGGTCCCGGTACCGGGTGCGCCGGTCGCTACGGTGCCAGGCGCCCAGGTCGCGGGTGCGCCAGTCGCAGGTCTGCCCGTGGCGGCAGCCCCGGTGGCGGCAGCGCCGCCTCCGGCCACGCCCGGCTTGGCCCTGGTGCCCGTGGTCCCTGGCATGCCTCGCTGACACGCGCGGACGTTCAACCGTCGTTGCCGCCGCGCCAGTAACGTGGTGGCGGAAATTTGCCTGATTTTCCGCCACCGCGTTACTGGCGCGACCTTACGCCCGTCGGGTCATCGTCAGTAGAGATGGTCCTCATCGAAATTCATCGTTGGACTTGATGATCTCGTGGCGGTGTGATGAATCCATGTCCACAGCATCCGTCAAACTTTCCACCGCAGCGCTGCTCATCGCCACTGCCGCGCTGACGACGCCCGTCGCACACGCCGACGACCCGACCGCCGGAGTGTCACGCACCGAGTTGCAGCGACTGCCCGCTCCGACGCCGGGGTTTGAAATCGTGCAGACCCGGTTCGAGATCCCGGTTGGCAAGGAATCGGGCAGGCACAACCATCCAGGACCCGAGATCGGTTACATCGTCCAGGGCGATGTCGACATCATCTTCGATGACCAGCCCACCGAGCATCTGCACTCCGGTGACCCGTTCCTGATCCCCACCGGCGCTGTTCACAACGCCAGAAACGTCGGAACGGTCCGAACCCTCATGTTGTCCACCTACGTGGTGCCCGTCGACCAACCCTTGGTGACCAAGCACTAACTGCGGACACCCCGGTACAGTCCGCGCCGGACGACCAACGGCTGCAACACCCGGTCGACGGACCAGGCCGGGAACCGGAACGGAAAGCCGTTGGGTGCGAACACTTCCAATCCGTCCGATTGAGCACCCAGCACCGACCCCCACCGGTTCGCCGGCGGGCGATAGGTGCGCATCCGGGCACCGCTGAAGTGGGCGGCGACGTTGCGGGCGAGCAAGCCGTCAGCCCGGTTGCGCGCCGAGGAGCGCAGCGCGTCGGTGGCGGCGACGTCGCCAACCGCGAACACGCCGGGCCGGCCCGGCACCTGCAAAGCCGGTGTGACCCGCACGAATCCGTGTTTGTCGACCATGTCGGCGGGAAGCCAGTCCGTATTCGGCCGCACCCGCCCGGTCGCCCACAGCACCGCATCGGCACGCACCGCGGCCTGCCCCGTACTCCAGTGGACCGGGTCACCGGTGATCGAATCGCAGGCGAAATCGTCGGGCACCACCGCACGGTGTCGGCGATGCAGCGTCACGCCAACCTCCTTCAGCCGGCCTTCGACTCGCCTGCGTGTCCGCCAATGATGGTGGGGCAGTACGTTCTCACCGGGAAAGTAGAGTCCGACGCGGCTACCGGGCCATCGCCTGGCGAGATTGGCGGCACTACTCACGGCCGCGGCACCACCACCGATCACCGCCACCGAACTGGACGCGGCCAGCCGGTCGTGCGCGGCGCGGAGGCCGGCGCGCACCTCGAGTGCCGACTGCAGAATCGGCCTGCGCCAAAACCCGTTGCTGACTCCGGTGGCGATGACGAGCGCGTCATAGGGCTCGTGCACGGTGCTGCCATCGACCTGACGCACGCTGACCGTGCGGGCATCCGGGTCGGCGGCGGTCACCGTGCCGTGCACGGTGCGCACACGGTCCAGGCCACGGAACCGGTCGAAACCAATCCAGTAGTCACGTGCCCAGTCCTCAGGCCGGGCCAGGCGCACACCGAGTTCCTGACCGCTGACCAGGCCCGGTTTGACCGAGATGCCGACGACGTCGAAACGAGACGCAAGCCGGATCGCGGTCAGCACGCCGGTATCACCCAGCCCGGCGATCACGACACGCTTGCGGCCCACGCTCGCTGACGCTACCTCCGCGCTGACCCCGGAGAGCCGTTACCTATCGTGACTGGATGAGCAGCGTCGCTGATGCGGACCGGGTCGCCGACCTCGCCCGCGAGGTCGTGGCAGAGCACGACCCGAAGAAAGTTCCCATTCCCCGGTATCTGACGGCCTGCTACGACGCCGGCCTGTCCTGGGTGCATTTCCCCGAGGGGCTCGGCGGTCTCGGGGTGTCCCGCGGTCTGCAGGGCGTGGCCGACCGGATCCTGCAGGGGGCAGGCGGGCCCATCCCGCTCGGACTGAACCCGATGGGTTATGGCATGGCCGCCCCGACGATCCGCGAACATGCGCAGTCCGACGAGCTCAAGAAGTCCTGGCTGCGGCCGTTGGCGAGCACCGAGGACATCTGGTGCCAGCTGTTCTCCGAGCCGGGCGCAGGTTCAGACCTCGCCGGTCTGGCCACCTCCGCCGTGCGCGACGGTGACGACTGGATTCTCAACGGGCAGAAGGTGTGGACCAGTCTCGCGCACCGGGCCCGCTGGGGGTTGTTGCTCGCTCGCAGCAACCCGGATGTGCCCAAGCACAAGGGGTTGACGTACTTCGTCCTCGACATGCACGCGCCAGGGGTCGAGACCCGGCCGCTGCGTCAGATGACGGGTCAAGCCGAGTTCAACGAGGTGTACATCGCCGATGCCCGCATCCCGGACGCGCATCGGCTCGGCGAGGTCGGCAACGGCTGGAATGTCGCCATGACCACGCTGATGAACGAGCGCAGCGCGCTCGGCGGCAGCGGTAGCCGGCGCGGCGCCGGTGCCATTTCCGACGCGGTGACGCTGTGGGCGTCGCGACCCGACCTGCAGACCCCGGTGCTGCGGGACCGGCTCACCCAACTGTGGCTGCGTTCCGAGGCGCAGCGCCTGACCGCCGAACGGTCACGCGCGGCGGCGACCGTGGGCGGCCCCGGACCGGAAGGCTCGATCGGCAAGCTGGTCGGCGCGGAACTCAACCAGCACATCTACCAGTGGTGCATGGACCTACTCGGACCGGAAGGCCTGCTGTATCACGGCTACGGCATGGACGAGGCCGATGACCAGGACGGCGCGGATTGGCGCGGCCCCATCCAGCAGCGGTTCCTGCGCAGCAAGGCCAACACCATCGAGGGCGGTACGTCCGAGGTGATGCGCAACATCCTCGGCGAACGAATCCTCGGGCTGCCAGGCGATCTGCGTGCCGATGCGGGCATGCCGTGGAAGGAGATTCCCCGTGGTTGAGAAGCTTGCGGATCAACCCGACGGCTCAGTTGAGAAGCTTGCGGATCAACCCGACGGCTCAGTTGAGAAGCTTGCGGAATTCGCGTTTTCGCCCGAGCAGGTACAGCTGCGGGAAGCGGTGCGCAAGTTCAGTGCCGAGAACTTCGGCGAGCAACGGGCGCGCGTTCTCATGGAGACAGACCCGCGCTTCGACCCGAAAGTATGGCGGCGCCTGGGTTCTGAGCTCGGCGTGCTCGGGCTTTCGGTACCCGAGTCCGACGGCGGCGCCGGCGGCACTCTGGTCGATCAGGCGATCGCCGTCGAGGAACTCGGCGCCGCGCTGGCGTGCGGTCCGGTGTTCGGCACTGTCCTGCTGGCGATTCCGGCCCTGGTGGCCTCCCCGCCCGGGACGGTTCGTGACGAGTTGCTGGCCGCGCTGGTGGAGGGAACCCGCACCGCGGCCTTCGCGGTATCCGATGTGGCAGGGTCCTTCGACCCGGCCCGGGTTACGGTGACCGGTACCGGCACGCTGACCGGCACTGTCGAGCGTGTCGTCGACGGCGCGGCGGATGTCCTGTTGGTTGCGGCGACCGACGCCGATGGCGTCGCCCTGTACGCGGTCGACGCGTCCGGCCCCGGCGTGCAGCGCACCGACTTGGTCACTCTCGACCTGACCCGGCCACAGGCCACCATCGAGCTGTCGGAGGCGCAGGGACAACTGGTGGCAGGCCCGGAAGAGGCCGAACGGGTCATCAACCACGCGCTGCAGGTGGGCTCGGCGCTGCTGGCCGCCGAACAGGTCGGCGCCGCACAGCATCTGCTCGACCTGTCGGTCGAATATGCGAAATCGCGCCTGCAGTTCGGCCGCCCGATCGGTTCCTTTCAGGCGGTCAAGCACCGGCTGGCCGAAGGTCTCGTCGACCTGGAGCATGCCCGGTCCGCGGCGTATCACGCGGCGTGGGCACTCGCCGACGGCTCCGACGATCCGGCGTTGGCGGCCAGCATCGCCCAAGCCACCGCCTCGGCCGCATTCACCCGGATCGCCACCGACACCATTCAGGTGCACGGTGGCATCGGATTCACCTGGGAACATCAGGCCCACCTGTACTTCAAGCGGGCAACGACCGATGCGGCACTGCTGGGCAGCGCCGAGGCACACCGGTCCCGGGTGGCCGAACTGGTGCTCGACGAGGCGGTCGCCGACCGGGCTCCGCGGGTCGCGGCCGGGACACGCTGACTCGGGCACCGTCTCCGGTAGGTGGCCGTAGTATCCGCTGATGGACAGTCCTACCGAATACCGCACGCTGGCCGTGGATGGCGTCCGCTCGCCGGTGCTGCTGGCCGGCCCCGTCACGGATACGGGCGAAACCGTGGTGTTCGTACACGGCAACAATGCGGGCGGAAGCTGGGACCCGCTGCCGGAGTCGGTGTCCTCCTTCGCCCGCGTCATCGCTCCGGAGATGCCCGGGTTCGGCACGGCCGACAAGCCGGCCGAATGGCCATACACGGTGGCCGCCTATGCCGCTCACCTCGACGGCCTGTTGCGTCAACTCGACGCGCGGCGGGTGCACCTGGTCGCCCACGACTTCGGTGGACCGTGGGCGCTGGCGTGGGCTGCCGGTCATCTCGACGCGGTTGCCAGTATCACGCTCATCGATACGCCGGTGGTCATCAACCACTTCGCTGCCAAGGTCTGGCGCACACCGGTGCTCGCCGAGGCGCTGTTCCGCATCGCGCATCCGGCACTCCTGAGGCGGATGCTTGCAGCACGCGATCCGGGCCTGCCCACAGAAGCCGTGGAAGCCATCACCCGGCACATGCTGGTTCCGGAGACCGCTCGAGCCGTCCTCAAGCTGTACCGCTCGACCGGCCCCAATGCCATTGCCCCGTATGCAGACCAACTCTCGGCGTTCCGCGGTGACGTGCTGATCGTGTGGGGCACCGACGACCGTTACGTTCCGCTGGCCCAGGCCGATGACTTCAGCCGGATCTTCACCCACACCGTGGTGCACCCGGTCCGCGGGGCCGGACACTGGCCGTGGTTGGAGCAACCGGACCAGGTGGCCGGTCATCTCACCGATTTCCTCCGACGTCAGTGGGGACAGCGGCCATGAAACCGCCTGAAGCAGACCTCCGCCCGCTCGGCGGCCGGGTGTTCGACGACGCCTGGGCGAGCCGGTGGCTAGCGGGTGACGGCGTCGATCGCCTTGTAGATGCGTTGCTCACTGACCGGCCGGGGCGTACCCAGTTGTTGCGCCCACAGGCTGACCCGCAACTCCTCGATCTGCCAGGCGATATCGCGGACGGCGGGCGCCGCGCCGCGCGCCGGTGACAGCGCCGCGATCAGATCGTCGTAGGCATCCTCGACAGCGTGCACCCGCGACATCCGTTCGCGATCGGCGGCGAGCCCTTGCGGTAACCGCTCGAGACGACGACCGATCGCGGTGACATACCGGGCGAGGTCGGCGAGCCGTCCGGCCCCGGCGGCGGTGACAAAGCCTTTGGGCAGCAACCGGTCCAGCTGGTTACGGATGTCCGCGATCGCCTCGGCCTGGGCGGCCTGCGGTTGATCCGGGAGCGCCAGGCTCACCTCGTGGGCGGCTGCCAGTACTTTCTCGACGCGGTTCACGACCGCGTGGGTCGTCGGGCCCAGTTCTTTCGCCGCACGTTCGGCCAGTGCGGTGAACTCGGCCCGGTTCCAGACCGGGGATTTCAGCACCGCATCGGCCGCGGCATCGGCGCAGTCGTCGAGCAGCGCCGCGAGCGTGCCGTCCGGATTGGCGTTGAGCGACAACCTTGCCCGGGGGCTCAAACCGCGTTCGATCGCCTTGACCGGCGACGGCACAGTCAGCCGCAGCAGCCTCCGTAGGCCGGGTCCCATGGCCGCATCCTGCTCGGCCTGGGTGGAAAACACCCGAAGGTCCACGGCTTGCCCGGTGTCGACGAGAGCCGGGTAGCCACGGACGGTGTGACCGCCTGCCACGTTTTCCACCGTGCGGGGCACCTCGTCGAGATCGTCGGGCCAGGCCCGCAGTCCGGTGCGTTCCAGATCACCGGCAACCGCGGCTGCGACCGCCTGCGCTACCGGAACCGCCAACTCCTCACGCAGCGCCTCGATGTCCTTGCCTCGGGCCACCTCGGTGCCGTCGGTGGATTCGACCGCGAAGGTGACCCGCAGATGCTTGGGCAACTTGTCCAGATCGAAGGCATCGATCGGCACCAGAATGCCGCTGCGCCGGCGTAATTCGCGTTGCACGGCATCCAGTAGGGAGCCCGCACCGGGATCCAGGTCGGCGAGGATGGCGCGCGCGGTGTCCGGTGCAGGCACGAAGTTGCGCCGCAGGTCCTTCGGCAGCGACTTGATCAGCGCGGTGACCAACTCTTCCCGCAACGCGGGCACCTGCCAGGCGAATCCTTCACCACCGAGCCGGGTCAGCACGCCGACCGGGACGTGCACCGTGACGCCGTCGTCCGCGGCACCCGGCTCGAAGCGGTATGTCAGCGGCAGTTCCAGGTCGCCGGTGCGCCAGGTGTCGGGGTGGTCCGCTGCGTCGTCGGTGTGCAGCAGGTCCTCGCGGGTGAACGTGAGCAGGTCGGGTGTCTTGTGCCGCTGCTTCTTCCACCACGCGTCGAAGTGTCGCGCCGAGACGATGTGGGCGGGAATGCGGGCGTCGTAGAGCGCGTACACATCGTCGTCGCCGACCACCAGGTCGCGGCGCCGGGCCCGCTCCTCGATCTCTTCGAGTTCGGCACGCAGCCTGGCGTTGTCCCGGAAGAAGTGGTGCCGGGTCTGCCAGTCACCCTCGACCAGGGCGTGGCGGATGAACAACTCCCGGCACAGCTCTGGATCGATCTCGGCGTAGCCGACGCGCCGGCGCGGCACCAGCGGCAGCCCGTAGAGCGTGACCCGCTCGAAAGCCATCACCGCGCCGCGTTTGGCCTCCCAGTGCGGCTCGCTGTAGTTGCGCTGAACCAGATGGCCGGCCACCCGCTCGACGCTTTCGGGTTCGATGCGAGCGGCGATGCGACCGAACAGCCTGCTGGTCTCCACCAGGTCGGCGACAACGATCCAGCGGGGCGGCTTGCGGGTCAGCACAGACCCCGGCGCGAGCACGAACTTGGTGTTGCGCGCGCCCATGTAATCCCTGGACTCTCCTTCGCGCAGGCCGATATGCGAGAGCAGACCCGCGGTGAGTGCGGCGTGGATACCTGCCGGGTCCGCAGGCTCATCGCTCTCATGGATTCCGATGTCGCGGGCGATACTACGGAGCTGTCCGACCAGATCCTGCCATTCCCGGATCCGCAGGTAATGCAGAAATTCTTCGCGACACATTCGCCGGAAGGCACTGCCGGACCGGTCTTTACGCTGCTCGGCCAAATATCGCCACAAATTGAGATAGGACACGAAGTCGGAGTGCTCATCGGCGAACCTGGCGTGCTTCTGCCGCGCCGCCTCTTCCCGATCGGCAGGCCGCTCCCGTGGATCGGGGATCGACAGCGCGGCGGCGAGCACCAGCATCTCGCGCACGCAGCCCTGCGCGTCCGCGGCCAGGATCATCCGGCCGATGCGCGGGTCGAGCGGCAGCCGGGCCAGGCGACGCCCGACGTCGGTCAGTGCACCCGCGGCGTCGAACGCGCCGAGTTCCTGCAGCAACTGCACACCGTCACGGATGCTGCGGGCTTCCGGCGGGTCCAGGAAAGGGAATTCCGCGACGTCTCCCAGCTGCAGCGCCGCCATCTGCAGGATGACCGCGGCCAGGTTGGTCCGCAGGATCTCCGGATCGGTGTAACGCGGCCGGGATTCGAAGTCGGCTTCCGAGTACAACCGGATGCAGACGCCGGGGGCGGTGCGTCCGGAGCGGCCGGCCCGCTGAGCCGCCGAGGCCTGGGAGATCGGTTCGATCGGCAACCGCTGCACTTTGGTGCGGCGGCTGTAACGGGAGATCCGCGCAGTGCCGGGGTCGACGACGTAGCGGATGCCCGGAACTGTCAGCGACGTCTCGGCGACGTTGGTGGACAGGATGATCCGGCGTCCGGTTCGACTGGGCTGGAACACCTTCTGCTGGTCGGCCGTCGGAAGCCGGGCATACAGCGGCAGCACCTCGGTGTTGCGCAGATCTTTTAAAGCTTCTGCAGTGTCACGGATTTCCCGCTCACCCGACAGGAACACCAACACGTCGCCCGGAGGTTCGGCTTCCAGTTCGCGGACGGCGTCGACGATCGCCTCCGTCGGGTCACGCATTTCGGATGAGCCGCTTGCGCGGCGACCGGCGACCGCGGTGCGGACGATCTCGTGGTCCGGGTCGTCCGGATCGTCAGTGCTGTCGGACACGACAGGCACTTCCAGTGGGCGGTAGCGGATCTCGACCGGGTAGGTCCGGCCTGACACTTCGACGATCGGTGCGCCGTTGAAGTGGTCGGCGAACCGCTGGGGCTCGATGGTCGCCGAGGTGACGATCACCTTGAGGTCGGGACGGCGCGGGAGCAGCTCACGCAGATAGCCGAGCAGGAAGTCGATGTTGAGGCTGCGCTCGTGCGCCTCGTCGAGGATCAGGGTGTCGTAGCGCAGCAGGCGGCGGTCACGTTGCATATCAGCGAGCAGGATGCCGTCGGTCATCAGTTTCACCAGGGTGGCGTCGCTGGCCTGATCAGTGAACCGCACGGTGTACCCGACGGCCCCGCCAAGTGGGGTGCCCAACTCGTCGGCGATACGTTGCGCGACGGTGCGGGCCGCCAACCGCCGGGGCTGGGTGTGGCCGATGGTGCCGCGGATCCCCCGCCCCAACTCCAGGCAGATCTTCGGCAGCTGGGTGGTCTTGCCGGATCCGGTCTCGCCGGCGACGACCACCACCTGGTTCTCGTTGATGGCGCGGGCGATCTCGTCGCGTCGCTCACTGACCGGCAGATCCGGATAGGTGATCGTCGGGACGGCCAGCTGCCGGGTGAGCACGAGGGCCTCGGCCGCAGTGACCTGTTGAGCGAGCTTTGCCGGGTCGGCGCCGCGGAGGTTCTTGAGGCGGCGACCGAGCCTGGCAGCGTCGCGAATCGTCAATCCGTCGAGTCGTGCGCGCAGCTCGCGCAGTTCTTGACGGTCGGACACTGGAACGAGGATATGCGAACACGTCGAGCAAGATGTTCCCCATGACCCAGTACGTCATCCCCCCACCACCGCAGGCTTCACTACCGGTCAGCACCGGAGCCGGGCGCTTCCCGATCCGCCGGGTGTTCTGCGTCGGCCGTAACTACGCCGCGCACGCCCGGGAAATGGGTAAGGATCCCGACCGCGAGCCGCCGTTCTTCTTCATGAAGCCCGCCGATGCCGTGGTCGACGCCGCGGGCACGATCCCCTATCCGTCGCTGACCTCGGCGTTTCACCACGAGATCGAGCTGGTGGTGGCGTTGAGTGCCGGCGGCGGCAACGTCACGCCCGCGGACGCATTGAACCTGGTCTGGGGCTACGGCGTCGGTGTGGACCTGACGCGGCGCGACATCCAGGATGAGGCCAAGGCACTCAGCAGGCCGTGGGACTGGGCCAAGGGCTTCGACGCGTCCGCCCCCTGCAGTCCGCTCTATCCCGTCGACGCCGTCGGCCATCCCGACCAGGGTGAGATCTGGCTGAGCGTGAACGGTGTCCGTAAACAGCAGGGCGATCTACGGGATCTGATCTGGTCGGTGCCGGAGGTCATCAGCGCGATCTCGCGTGCGGTCGACCTTGCACCCGGCGATCTGATCTTCAGCGGGACGCCCGCGGGAGTGGGACCGATGGAGCCCGGCGATGTGGTGACCGGCGGGGTCGAGGGCGTCGCGGAGTTCAGCTTCACGGTCGGCCGAGTGCACCCGACCGGTCAGGCTCGATCAGGCGACCAGTAGGCCAGCATCTCGGCGAACGTCTCGAACGCCGGCTTCGACACCCCGTAGGCCGCCTCGAAGTGGATACTGAGCGGGAAGCCGAGGTCGGCCACGCCGTCGATCACCCGTTTGTAGAGGTCGACCATCTGCCGTCGCTTCTCAGCGGGTTCCTGACCGGCCAGTCCGCTGACGAACTCCTGCTCGGCCGCCACCGCGGCGTTGCCCGGGTCCTGGATCAGCCAGTTGATCAGCCCGACCTTCGACTCCATCTTGGGTACGAAACCGAACGACAGCAGGATTTCGGGTCGGTGTTCGGTGGCCTTGGCGAAGTCGGTCAGGAAGCCGACGATGGCGTCGGAGTACAGCAGCTGGGTCATTCCGTAGGTCGCGCCCTGCTTGCATTTGAACTCGAATCGGCCCTGCTCACCGTCACGGGTCGGGATGAGGATGGCACCTCGTTGGGGGATCAGCTGCTCATAGATCGCCAGGGCGTCGGTCGGCGCGACACCCCCGCCCTCGCCGTCGTTCATGGTCCGGGGCACGCCGACGAAGGCAATGCCGTCGAATCCGGCCCCGCTCAGCTCGGTCAGCCGATCCTGCAGGGCGGACTCGTCCAAGAACGAGGTGACCTGGGTACACAACCCGCGCAGCCCGGGCAGCTCAGGCTTGATGATCGACCAGTACTCCAGGACATCCATCTTCGGCTTCATCTCGATGGGACGGTCGTCGTCCTCATCGATCATGCCGGGGATCATGATGTGGCGGATCCGGCCGTCGATGCCCGCTTCCGCGGACAACGCCAGCACCTTGCGGGCCTCGTCGATCGCGTACTCAGCGCCTCGCTCGATGTTCGGCGGCACGAGTTCCAGTGCGATGGTGTTCAGGGGCACCTGAACACCTTACGGACCCGAGCTGTGGCCGGTGTCAGCCACCTTCAGGTCTTTATCGCGTGGTAGACCTCCACTCATGGCCGAACGCGTCACCTTTCGCAGTTCAACCGGGCCCATGCTGGCCGGAACCATCGAGTTGCCCGAGGATCCGGTCCGCGGCTGGGGCGTCTTCTCCCACGGATTCACCCTGGGCAAGGACTCGCCGGCCTGCGCGCGGATCTGCAAGCAGTTGGCCCGCGACGGGATCGGGATGCTGCGGTTCGACGCACTCGGGCTGGGTGGATCCGAGGGTGACTGGGGTGACGGTTCGTTCACCGTGAAAACCCACGACGTCATTGAAGCGTGCCGGTTCATGGCCGACCGCGGCACACCGCCCGACATTCTCATCGGGCACTCCTTCGGCGGCGCGGCGGTTCTTGCCGCGGCCCGCGAGTGTCCCGGCGTGCGGGCCGTGGTCACCGTCGGGGCGCCCATCGATCCGGTGCACGTCGAGCATCAGTACGACGCCTGCCTGGAGCAGGTGTTCGCCGAGGGCAGCGGCGAGTGGATGGTCGGCGGGCGCACACTCACCCTCAAGCGGGCATTCGTCGAGGATGTCCGGGCCGCGCACCTGCACGACAAGATCAAGGGGCTGCGGTTGCCGCTGCTGATCCTGCACTCCCCCACCGACAACACCGTCGGCATCAAAAATGCCAGCGAGATCTTCCTCACCGCACGGCACCCGCGCAGCTTCGTGTCGCTGGAAGGTTCCGAGCACCTGCTGACCGGGCCTGGGCAGGCTCACCGCGCCGGTCGCATCATCGGCGCCTGGGCCGATGCGTACCTGGGCGAACGGTGAGTGGGGTTTTGCTCGTCGAGATCTACACCAGGGCCGTAAAGACGCCCACGTCACAGCCCTGACGTCAATCTCGGCGTCGGAGATATCCGCCCGGTGCGATAACTTCGCTACATGACTGACGCAGCCACTCAGATCGCGTTCGTGCAGGCCACCTGGCACCGCAACATCGTCGACCGTGCGCGCGAAGGTTTCACCGAGCAGATCCGCACCCACGGTTTCGCCGATGAGCACCTCGAATTCTTCGAGGTGCCAGGGGCTTTCGAAATCCCACTGACCGCGAAGCGCCTCGCAGCGACCGGGCGTTACCGCGCGGTCGTCGCCTCAGCCCTGGTGGTCGACGGCGGGATCTACCGGCACGAGTTCGTGGCCACCGCGGTGATCGACGGTCTCATGCGGGTTCAGCTCGACAGCGACGTACCGGTGTTCTCGGTGGTGCTCACGCCGCACAACTTCCACGAGCACGACGAACACACCCGGTACTTCACCGAGCACTTCGTGAAGAAGGGCGCCGAGGCGGCCAACGCGGTGGCGGCCACTCTCACGCTGCACGCGTCGTTGGGTTAGCCGCTGACCGCTCGGTAGACGTGCTTGGCCATCAGCTCGTACATGTGCCGCGTGACGTCTGCGTCGTCGCTCATGATGTTGTAGCCGTGATCGACACCGCGCACTTCGCGGTACTCGACCAGCGATCCGACAGCCTCGAGCTTCTGGGCGTACCGCCACGCCTCGTCACGTAACCGGTCGTATTCCGCGGTGACGACGAGCGCAGGCGCGATGCCTGCGATGTCGTCGGCGTTGGATCCCCAGACCGGTGACGCGAGCCGATCACGGCGCTGCGCGGGATCGGGAATGTAGGCGGTATCGAAAATGTCACCCATCCACGGTTTGAGTACGGCTTTCGCCCCGCGGGGCGACGGCTTCTTCCTCGTCGCGGTCACCAGATCCAGCGGCGGGTAATGCAGAAGTTGGAGTTTGATGTCGGGCCCACCATTTTCCAGTGCCAACCGCGCCGCTCCGGCGGACAGGCTGCCGCCCGCGCTCTGGCCGCCGACGCACAGCCGACCGCCGTCCCAGTCGCGGTCCGGCGACGACGCCCACTGCAGCACGTCGTAGATCTGCTCGACGGGGGTGGGGAACCGACGGTAGGGGGCGAGCAGGTAATCGGTGTTGATCACGACGACATCCGCGTGGGCCGCGAGGTAGCGGCACCACGGGTCGTCCTGCTCACGGTGGCCGACGACGAAGCCTCCGCCGTGAACATTGACATAGACCGCCGGTGGCTGATCCGTGCGCTTCCGTTCGGGCGGTGCGTAGAGAGTGGCGACAACGTCACCATGACGCGTCGGGATGACGGCCGGTGTTGTGCTGCCGGGGATTTCAGGGAATCGCACGCCCTTCTGCGGCTCGGAGTGCACCGCGGCGGCGAACATCCGCGCCAATGCGTCGGCCACGAACTGCGTCGACAGTACGGACACGGCACCTACCCGAAATAGCGTTGTGATCAGTCAAGCAATCGCAACGCTACGCGCCTTGGGTTTCCCTCTGGCGAACTACCGCCTTCATCGCATCGCCGAGCGTCCAGAATGACAGCCCGAGCAGAGGGATGTCCTTGAGCAGGAACTCACCCGTCAACGACAGAGCGGGAAACCCGCCGCCGGCCGGCTCGCCCACCCCGGGAGTGCTGAACAGAAAACTGATGGTGGCGCAGAACAGCAGAATTGCCAGCAGGCTACCGATGATCGACAACCGCGGGGCCAGAGGCTTGATCGCCAAGAGGATTGCGGCACCGACCTCGAACACACCGAGAAGTGCCGAAAAGGTGTACTCCGGCAGGAAGTTGTAGAGCCAGCCCATGAAGGGGCTGTGCGCGACGAGCGGCGCGATCTGGTGGGCCTCGTAGTCAGCGAACTTCAGCGCACCGATCCATCCGATGACGATGACCAGCCCGTAGCGGCCGAGCACCGCGGCGATGTTGTCGATTGTCGTGACGCTCACGATGCGGTCGATCTGGGCAGTGCTGGGCTTGGTCATCATTTCTCCATCCGGCATGACGGGACGTCTGTCACCGGACAGTCCGAAATGCCTGTCCGGCTTGCCGTTCCGATATCCGTGTCAGTTTGGGTTAGTCGACCCAATATGTCATTGGCGAATGACTCCCGTCAAGCCCGCCGTCGAATGTCCGCATCGGAGAGGCCGACATCGGCGCTGGCACAGTCGACCGCTTCACCCCTCCGTCATTCGCGGAGAGCTAGGCTGGACGTGTGTCGTCGTGCTGGATTTGCAACAGTGCACCTTCGCTCAGCACGCGGGAGTGCGGTAGCCGAGGTCACTGATGGCTGCCACGGAATCTCCCCAAAGTTTGAATTTCACCGCGAAGGGGTTGGCGACCCGCGAGCGCATCTTGCAGGCTGCGGCCCAGGTCGTCCTCTCGGAGGGATTGACCGGCTTCAGTCATGATCTGGTCCGGCGGCAGGCAGGGATCAGCGGCTCCCAGATCAGCCACTATTTCGTCGACAAGCCGGCACTGATCCGCGCTGTGCTGGAGCGTCAGATCGAAGTGGTGCTGAACTTCCACCGCCAGGCCCAACTGGGCGGCCTGGACACGTTCGACGACTGGGAGCGCTGGGCCCAGCTCAATCTGCGATACCTGCGCACAATCGGCTACGACGGCACGCCGACCTATCACACCCTGGCCGGGCAGCTCGCCAAATCCGATGCGGCGACCCGTGACACCCTGGCTGACGGCTATTGGCGTTGGGTCGATCTGCTTGAAGAGTCCTTTCAGCGGATGAAGGACCGCGGGGTCCTGGTCGCCGCCGCCGAGCCGCGGGAGCTGGCGATGGTCGTGGTGGCAGGCCATCAAGGCCTGGGAACATTGACCTTTGCCTTCCGTCAGGAGTGGCCACTGTCTGACGGAACCCGGTTTGTGGTCAACCATCTGCGCCTGTACGCCGCCGACCCCGCCGAAAAGAGTCCGCGCCCGCCGCGCCGGCCCCGCACCGGTTGGACGCGTCACGCACAGGACGCGCGGGACGGCGGTCCGAATGGGTTTTCGCGAAAAGGGTTGGCAACACGGGCACGCATCGTCGAAGGCGCCGCAGAGCTGATCTTCGAGCAGGGGCTGCACAGTACGAGCCTCAAAGATGTGCGTGGCAAGGTCGGGGTCAGCGGATCCCAGCTGTCCCACTATTTCGCCGACAAAAGGGATTTGACCCGCGAAGTCATCGCCGCGCGCACCGCCGACGTGCTGGATTTCCACACGCAACCAGCGTTGGGTGAGCTCTCCAGCCTCAAGGACCTCCAGGCCTGGGCCGACGCATGCGTCAAGCAGGTGGACGCGGTATACGTGCGCGGCGGCTGCATCTACGGTTCGTTGGCCGGCGAACTACTCGAGGCCGACGAGGCTGTGCTCGATGACCTGGCCGCTGGTTACGCGCGCTGGATCGGATTGTTCCGCAAGGGATTGACCACCATGCGTGAGCGCGGCGAACTCGTCGCCGACGCCGATCCACGTCACCTTGCCGTCGCGCTCCTCATCGCACACCAGGGCGGCACCATGCTTTCCCACGCCACCGGCAATGCGGACTGGTTCCGGATCACCGTGGGTGCGGCACTCGACTACGTGTTCTCTTTCCGCGCACCCACCAAAAGAGCTGCCAGACGGGCGGGTTCGCGTACGGATCGGTGATGCCGGTCGCCGCGGCAGTACGAGCAAACATAAATGTGATTCATGTTCATATCCGCATCTGTGGGACGATACGTGGGTGGCCAGCCACAGTGCACTACGCCGTCGTGAACCCGTCCAGCAGCGCAGCAAGCGACGGGTGGAACGGATCCTGGCTGCGGCATTGCAGCTGTTGGAGTCCGAAGGCGTCGAAGCGGTGACCACGCGGGCGATCGCCCAGCGCGCCGAAGTCCCGGTGGCGACGGTGTACCAGTTCTTCCCCAACCGGGACGCGATCCTGCAGGAGATTGTGCTGGACCATCTGGATCGGCGTGATGCCGACGGCGCAGCTGCCCTTGCCGCGATGTCACCGGACAGCTTGGCCGACGTGGCTCACGCGATCTTCGAGTTCCATTACGCCCATCTGCGCACCCATCCGCATTTGGTGCGGCTGCATTACTCCAGCGTCGCGCGGGGCCTGCTGTCCGATCCCCGGCTGCGCCGCGCGCAATTCGCCGACGCCCTGCATGCTGCGCTGGTCGACTGGCGACTGCTGGATCCCGATACCGACCCCATGGTCACCACCGTCGCGGTCGAGATGGGCGACCGGATCCTCGAACTCGCCCATTACGCAGGTCCGAGCAAGGATCGTGCCGTGCTCGCCGAAGGTGAGCGGGCGTTGATCGCGTACCTGCAGACCTACGCCGAACCCAACCACTGAAATATCGCGACGGAAGGTCACGAGTTCGTGCTGCGTAGGTTACATCCGGTTGGGCTGGCGCTCGCCCTGCTGTTCTTCGCCTGGTCGATGAGCCCGTCGCTGCTGCCGCGGGCCTGGTATCTGCAGGCCGTGGCGACCGGTATCAGCGTCGCGATCGGATATGGATTGGGTTGTGCCATCGCCTGGGTGGTGCGGCGCTGCGGTGTGCACCCGCAGTGGTCGCACCGCGTCCGCTCAATCGGCTGGGGTGCATTGATTCTGACGGCCCTGGTGGTCGTGCCGACGTTTCTGGTGCTGGGGTCGTGGTGGCAGCAGATCATTCGCGACCTGGTCGGTCTGCCCCGGGCACAGCGGTCCTTCTACCTCCTGGTGTTGCTGATCACCGTGCTGATCGCGCTTGCCCTGCTGGCATCGGCGCGCGGCGTCCGATGGGCCGTCGACCGGCTGGCCCATCAGGCCGGCCGGTTCGTGCCCGGCCCGGTCGCACGGTTGGCCGCTGTGGTGGCCGTCGTGGTGCTCGCGGTGGTGGCGGTCGACGGCGCACTGCACCGCGGCCTGTTGGGGGTGGCCGAACGTTCGGCGAAGGCCGCAGATCACAGCACCGCCGACGGCGTCAGTGAACCGACGGCCCCGGAGCGCTCCGGATCCGCCGCATCGGCTGAGTCGTGGGAGTCCTTGGGCCGCGAGGGCCGCACGTTCGTGGCCGATGGCCCGACGGCCGGCGAAATCACCGAAGCGACTGGCGCGCCCGCACTTACCCCCATCCGCGTGTATGCCGGCCGGGAATCCGCGGACACCGTCGGCGGGATCGCCGAACGGGTGGTCGGCGAGTTGCAACGTACGCATGCCTTCGACCGCAAGGTGCTGGCAGTGGTGACCACGACGGGGCGGGGCTGGGTGAACCCGAACGTCGCAGCGGCCCTCGAGTACGTCAACGGCGGCGACACCGCCATCGCGTCCATGCAGTACTCGTTCCTGCCCAGCGCGCTGTCATTCATTGCGGACCGCGAGACGCCTCAGCTGGCGGGGCAGGCACTCTTCGAGGCAGTGCACCGAGCCTGGGCGGCCCACCCTGTCGGCCACCGTCCCAAACTGGTGGTGTTCGGCGAGAGCCTCGGCTCATTCGGCGGGCAGTCCGCATTCGCCTCGGGCGCCGACATCGTGAGCCGTACCGACGGCGCACTACTGGTCGGCACACCGAACTTCGCGCAACCGTGGGAGCAGATCACCACCGACCGGGATCCGGGATCGCTGGAGCGGTTGCCGATCGTGGACGGCGGCCGTCATATCCGGTTTGCCTCCCGGCCCGAGGACGCCGACCTGCCCGGCCGCTGGGAGGCCCCGCGAGTTGTGTTCTGGCAGCACGCAAGTGACCCGATCACCTGGTGGTCGTTCGACCTCCTGCTGCACCGTCCCGATTGGCTCCACGAACCGCTCGGCCCCGATGTGGACCCCGGGATGCGGTGGCTACCGTTCGTGACGTTCTGGCAGGTGACGCTGGACATGATCTTCTCCGCGGACGTGCCCTACGGCTATGGACACGCATTCGGCCCCGACGCCGCCGAACTGTGGGTGGACATCCTGGATTCGCCGGACCGGGATCCCGCTACCACCAGACGGATCCACGATGCTCTCGCCAAGTGAGCCTGTCAGGCTCCGCCACCACCCACTTCGGCGGCCAACGGCGGCGGTAACGGCTTCGACGGAGTGGGCGACGGCGATGCTTTCGGGGCGTCGGGCCCGTGGAAGTCAAGCATCGGTTCCTCGCGAAGCACCCGTTCACCCACACTGAGAACCAGCGACTTCGCGGTCAGGAGATATTCGACCCCGTCGTTCTTGGCGACAAAGGCACCGTCGTCGGATCGGGTGGCGGGAACGACGAGTTTCGCACCATCACGTAACCGGACCCCGCGGTACTCGTACTTGCCGCCGGACAATCCGCAGATCGCCACCCGGGAGGTTGCCGTACTGCCGAACACCACGGTGTCATCGGCCGACGCACACCGGGCGGTGGAATCGAGGTAACCCCGGGCATCGTTGGACGGCGCGGCATTCGCCCCCGGCGTGCCCAGGGTCAACAGCGCGAACCCCGCCGCCGAGGCGGCGGTCAGACGGTGGGTGAGAGGCCACTTCGACAACATCCTCTATACGACACCACGTCTTTGCCGGCAGAGTGGGCGTCGTCGCCGAGTCTGCGCTGAATCGTTAGGACTCCGATACCGGTGATTCCATGCTGCGCAGCGTCCGGTGGACGTAGTCATCGAGCAGGCCGTCGCGGTCCGGCCAGTCGTGCGTGGTGATCAACAACGCGTACAGACCGAGCAGGAAGAACACCGCGCTGTTGATCGGGTTGACGTCGGCGGTTACCACGCCTTCTGCCTGCGCGAACTCGATCTCGCGGGCCATCCCGACGATCACCGGGTGATCCTGGCCGACCTCGGCCGGTGGGCGCGTTTGAGAAAAGTGCAGTGCGAGAAAGTCTTTGAACAGCCGGTCGCCAAGCCGACGTTCAAGGCCCCTGACCAGACGTACAGACTCCTGCAGCGCGGCGGCCAGATCGTGCGGCTTCTTGAGGAACTGGGCGAACTGTTTGGCGATCCGCTCTTCTTCGCGCTGTTCCAGTTCCAGCAGCACGTGTTCCTTGGTGGGGAAGTGGAAGAAGAAGGTGCCGTGTGCGACTCCTGCCGCGGCGACGATGGCACCGACATCAGCTTCAGCCATGCCGGATCGCTTGAATTCCGCGATGGCCGCGCCCATCAACCGTTCACGCGTCTGCAGGCGTTTGGCCTCGCGTGTCGAGCGTCCGTCCGCCACCGCCATATGCCATCCTCATCGTCAACCACACGTCATTGACCCGCAGCGCCGGCCCAATGTCCTGCCGACACGACACTATCGGCTGCGCAGCGGATACTCACGGGCTGCAGCCAGGTCGCAATGTTGCGGACATAGTCCCGGTAAACCGCGAGCCGCGCCGGATCTGCCTTGATCTCGATTCCCGGCACGTCGGTGACGAATGACGGCGCGCCGCAGTCAAGATCCCAGTTGTAATCCGCGAAGTGGTGGAAGGTCGACTCCGCGACAGCGCGGCCCATCAGGCGGCCGTCGGACGCGAGTTCCCCGTCGAGTAGCACAGCGAGGTTGAAGTGACGCCCTGACGCAGTGCTGCGGCCCTGGGCCAGGACGGTCGCGAAGGGCACCTCCGCCGACACCGCCCCTTCGTGCGGATGTGCGGGGAACCACTCGATCCGACCACTTGCCGTCGCTGTGGTGCGCAACAACTCGTGGGCGGGCTCTTGGACAAGCACCGGCTGATAGTCGCCGTTGGCGCCTGAGTGGTAGTTGGGCCACGAGATGTCCGGGTTGTCCTGGTCGTCGCACAGCGCGGTGGAATCCACGCTCGGATCGTGGAACTGGTTGACCACCCCGAGCGAGCCCAGCCCCAGCAGGCAGCTGCCGAGCTGCTGGTGGTCACGCGCGGTGAGCACCCCGCCACCGCTTTCCCGGAACCTACCGATGGCCGCGCATTCGCGGGTGCTCAGCCCGTCACCGACATCGACGGCCATCAACCACAGCTGGTCATAGTCGCTCGTGTCCAGCCCAGTCAGGACCGGGTCGTCTGCGGCGCAGGCCCGGTTACGGGCAGTGACCTCGTGACCGGCAGCCCGTAGTTCGTCAGCCAGCATCGAGAATCGCGTGACATCCCAGTCGTCGGGGTGCTCCATGATCGTCGTCTGCAGCAGGATCTTGGACATCGAAACTCCTTCGCTGGTACCTCGCCATCGGTCTCAGCCTGGCGCGGGCCGGCCCATCGCGGACCCTTGGAAATGCGTGGTCGTACCCGTAGTGAGGGGTCGTCCCGCACCACGGGGCCGAATGCCTTGCTCCGGTCAGGGTGCCGCGTTCCGCAGAATCTCCTGCAGCCGGTCGAACGGATCTCCCGCGCCGGGATTGAGCCGCAAGGGCGCATCCGGGTCGGCGGGCACCGTGGCCGCTCCCTGTGGAGGCGGTGGTGGAGCCGCGACCGCCGGTGGTGGGGGAGGTGGTGGCGGTACCGCCCGCGCAGCGGTGATCTTGCTGTCGAGCCGCGCTGCGGTCTCGCTACGGATAGCGCGGCGGTCCGGATCGGGATCGGTGTTTCCGGCGAAGCAGTCTGCGGGTGCCTGCGCCACCAATTCACGCGCGCTGAGGTATCGGGTCAGCGCCCCGAGGCCATCGAAGGTCGCGGCGGCCCGGTCGCCCTGGGTCTCCCGGACGAGCTCGAGGTTGACGCGCGCCGGGCAGGGGTCAGCAGACTTGCCGCGCGCCATACTGACCGAGAACTCGCGGTCAGCGTCATCCAGCCGATTCTCGCTCACCGCGACTGTCCCTGCCGTGAAGGCGGTTTCAGCGGCGTTGCCGGCCACCACCAGAGCGACACACCTGGCGATCGCGATGATCACGGCCAGCGCGACTGGCGCGGAGTACACGAGCAGCCTGCGACGAAGCGGGGTCATGACAGCACTCCCGTCGGCCTGATCCGGCGGAAGTCGCGAAGCACCAGGTACAGCTCGATCAGGATGAGCACCCCCGCGCCGAGCGCGAAAACCCAGTACAGCTCGGTGCGTTCGGTGTCCACGGCCACCACGGGTGCCTGCAATCCGGTCGCGTCGGTGGGCAGCGCATCATCCAGGCGTGCATCGCTGCCGGTGCGGGGCACATACGGCACACCGATCTGATCGGCAACACCGCGCAACGCCGCACTGTCGCCGTCACCGTAGCCGAGTACCGCACCGCCGTCGACGGCACGCTCCGGTAACTCGAACTGTCGTTGCGGCACCTCGGATTCAGGGGCACCGGCACCGAGGTAGAACACCAGGTTCTGCGCCCGTGGGTACTGCTGGACCGCACTGATGAGTTGATAGCGCAAGATGGTGCTCGCCGCGCCGACGTCGGTGGTTTCCGGTGCCGACGTGGATGGGGTCACGGTCGCGAGCAACGGCTTCAGGCTCCAGGTGTCCTGCGACAGCGGCCAGTCGAGCGTTGCGCGGGCAGCGAAGGTGACGACGGCGAACCGCGCGTTCGGGTAGCGGTCCAGCAGAGCTGCTATATCACTGCGCACCTGGTCAATTCCGGGCTGCATGCCGGCGGACCGGTCGACCACCAGGAAGATGCTGGGTTCCGAGTCGCCTGCGACCCGCGTGGGCGCATCGGCGTCCGCGCCGAGCACCGGCCGCGCGGCGGCGACCAACAGCAACACCGCCCCGGCGGTGACGCCGATCCAGCGCCACACGGCCGCGCGCCCGGTCTTCGTCTGGAAGGCCATGGCACAGGCCACGACGATCACCACGGCCAGAAGTCCCAGGATCAGCGGTGGGAGGACGGGATTGAAGGTCATCGCCGTACCACCAACGGCCACAACACCATCGCGGCGATCGCGACCAGCGCCAGCACCAAGGGAACATCAGGAGTTTCCGGAGACCTCGTCTCGGCCGCGGCGTCGTCGGACGTGGTGAGGGCGGGCGGATGGCTGCGGATTCCATCGAGGCCGGCGGTCACGTCGGCATCCGCCGAGTACGACCGACCGCCGGTCTCGCGCGCCAGTTCGCTCAATCCGTCTCCGCCCGTGGTGAGAACGTTGACCTGAACCCCGGCGCCGAGTGCCAGACCCCTGACACCGTCGGCGGTGAACAGCGACGGCGTTGGGTCGTCAGGGGCACGTAACGCATCCGGCCCGACATAGATCAGTGAACGCCGCTGTGCGGCCTTCTGATCGAACGGCGGGAAGCCGGTCAGGCACATGGCCAGCACGTCCTCCACGCTCTCGGTGTAGTCGACATAGGTCACGGGCGACACGAGCGGCACCGCATCGGCGAATCGACCTGCCGCATAGCGGTAGTCACGGGTCAGCGGCACCACGCGACGGTTGGCCGAGGTCAATCCGATGCGCTGGGTGCTGAAGGCCTCGATCCGGTCGGCGAAGTACCGCAGCGAGGCGGTCGCAGCGGGATCGGTTGGAGCACCGCCGATGCACACCATGATGTCTTCGGGCTGCGCGGCCGCGGCATTCCGCGGGGACGACGGCAGCCCGGTCGGGCGCGCGGCGACCAGAACCGCTGCGGCGAAGATCAGCACGAGCAGCGCGATCGTCACGCACGCGGAGATCGCGCGCAACCGCACGGCGCGGATGTATTCCGGCAGCCCGGTCAGTCGCCCGGTGTTGGCCAGCGGCCGGGGCGCCTGCAATCGCGGGCGCGGCCACAACAGCGCCACAGCCACGCAGCCGGCCAACGCGACACAGCCGACGATCGCGACAATCCACCAGATCAGGTCCATCCGCGGATCAACTCCTCGGCGCAGTCACCGGCCGCCGCGACATCAATGGTCGACTGGTCGTTGAACTGTGCGTCGGTCAGATCGGCCAATACGGGGGCGGCGGGCGCGAGCGCACCGGTGGCGATGTCGTCCACCTGCATGTATTGCGCCCGGACACCGGTTGCGGCCTGCAGAAAGGCCCGCACTTCGCGGCTCATCGCCGCGCCTGCGGCCGGTGCCGTCAAATCCCCTGCACGGTAACGGTTTGCGATAGCCCGTACGGCGCGGGCAAAACGGTGCTTGATCATCTCATCGCGGGCGGCTCCGATGAGCGGGAGGTCACGTAGCCGCCGCCCTGGTGCCGTCAGCACGAAAACCGCCGCGTACCAGGCGATGAGAGCCAGTGCCAGCGCCACCGCGATCCACAACCAGCCCGATGAATAGGACGGCGGTCCCATCAGATGCCGTAGCAGGTCATCCGGCACGGGCGTACACCCCGGTCATCGCGGTCAGCCCGGCCCTGATGCGCGCGCTACCGGTCACGGCCGCGTGTGGCACCCGATAGGCGGTGAGGAACTCGGAAACGCGTTCGCGCCGTCGTTGCTCAGATCGCCAGTACGCCTCCACGACATGGGGATCCAGCTCATCGGCGGGCAGGATGAATCGGCCGTCGGCGACGTCATAGGCCTCACCGCGATCCTCATGCGAACGGACCGCGGGCATGTCCGCCGTCATCGCCCACAGCACGTCATGGCGCGCGGTCAGCGATCCGAGCACGCTGCCCAACCGATCGGACACCTCGGGTTCGTCGGCGACCACGAAGATCAGCAGCCGATGCCGGTAGTGTCGGGCCACCCATTCCAGTTGGGCCTGGATGTCGCTGGCGGCGGGGCGCGTGGTGGCCTGATGGTGATACCGGTGCAACATGCTCTCGATGTGAGTTTCCCCGCGCCGCAAGCGGATGTCGACACAGCCGCGCGAGTCGCCCGACACCATGCCGATTTCGTCGGACCGCGGCAGGGTCATCAAACCGATTGCACCGATGACGTTCGCGGCGACCTCGCGTTTGAGCTCTCCCGAGGGCGCCAATGCCGAGGTGTTACGGCCCGCGTCCGCCACCACCAGGATCTTGTGGTGCTTCTCGGAGACGAACCGCTTAATCAGGGTGTGGCCGGAGCGCGCCGTCGCCTTCCAGTCGATATCGCGAACGTCATCTCCCGGCACATACGGGCGCAACTCGTCGAATTCGAGACTCCTGGTGTGCACCAGGGCGTAGCGGCCGCCTTCGAGGAGCCCGCCGGCATCGCGGCCGAAGTGCGCCTTGGCAGAGTCGAGATGCTTTCCCATGAGGCCTCACGGCACCTGCACCGCTTGCAACACGGCTTCGACCACAACGTCGGCCGTGACCCGGGCACTGGCCGCCTCGA
This sequence comes from Mycobacterium appelbergii, assembly GCF_032883035.1. Classification (NCBI taxonomy): domain Bacteria; kingdom Bacillati; phylum Actinomycetota; class Actinomycetes; order Mycobacteriales; family Mycobacteriaceae; genus Mycobacterium; species Mycobacterium appelbergii. The sequence continues at coordinate 388,475 of NZ_JAMQTH010000001.1, read as the reverse complement.
ACCCGAGGATCAGGCGGTGGCGCAGCACCCGATGCGCGAGTCGCGCCACATCGTCGGGAACTACGTGGCCGCGGCCACGCAGAATCGCCAGCGCGCGTGCGGTTCTGCAGAACGCGATCGTGGCCCGCGGGCTGGCCCCGTACTCGATGAGCCTGGCCAGATTCGTCGGCAGGTACTTCTCGGGTTCCCGGGTGACCCCGACCAGACGACTCGCGTATTCGATCAGCGCGCGGTCCATGTGCACGGCCCGGGCGATGCCCTGGAGGCGACGGATGTCGTCCACGCTGACCACGGGGGCGCTGTAGTGGTTCCGGTCATACAACCCGGCGTCCATCCGTTCGATGATCTCGATTTCGTCTTCGGTGGACGGGTATCGCACGAGTTCTTTCAGCATGAACCGGTCGGTCTGTGCCTCCGACAGCGGATAGGTGCCCTCTTGATCCACCGGATTCTGCGTCGCGACGACCAGAAACGGTTCAGGGATCGGATAATTGACGCCGGCGATCGTCGTTTGGCGTTCCTCCATCGCCTCGAGCATGGCGCTCTGTGTCTTGGCGCTGGAGCGGTTGATCTCATCGAGCAACACGATGTTGGCGTGCACCGGGCCGAGTTGGGTGGTGAACGTGTTGGTGGCCGACTCGTACACCTGGGTGCCGATGATGTCGCTGGGCAACAGGTCGGGTGTGCACTGGATGCGTCGAAAGCTGCCGTCGATGGATTCGGCGACGACGCGCGCGGCGGTGGTTTTCGCCAGTCCCGGAACACTCTCGATGAGCAGGTGTCCACCGGCGAGCAGTGCGATGAGCATCGACTCCCGCAGGTGGTTCTGGCCCACCACCTTCGCCGAGAACGCCGACGCCACCGCACCCACGATTCGCTGGGCTTCGGCCATGTCGCGTTGATCAAGCTGCGTTCGCGCTGTGGTCATGAATCCTTCCGATAAGGCCCGTCCCTCGCCATTTGTACCCGGAATCCGGCTATCTCAAGCCCTGGCTGTTGAGCAGTCGTCGCGGCGAGGCGATCAGCAGCGCCGGCACACACAGTAGGTACGCCGCGGCGGCGCATACCCACAGCCAACCATCCCACTGCCGCCCGGTCGCCACGTAGATGCCGGCGAACAGGAGCGGCCCGATGATCCCGGTGAGGCTGGTCAGACTTGCCATGACGCCTTGCAGCCGCCCCTGATGACGATCATCGACATGGCATGTCAACAACGTCTGCAACCCCGGCATCGCAACCCCGCCCAGCGCCAGGAACAGCGAGATCGGCAGCACCATCCAACCTTGCCCCGCTGCCGACAGGGCCAGCAGACCGATCGCGTCGGCGCAGATTCCCATGACGACCGCCCGGTTGTTACCGAACCTGGCCGCGAGCGGGCCGGTGAGCAGCGCCTGCGCAAGTGCGTGGATCGCACCGAACGCTGTCAACGACAGCCCGACCTGGGTGGGATCCCAATCGAATCGGTGCTCGGTGAACACCGCCCACATCGACGCGGGAGCCTGCCCGACGAGCTGGATCACGAAATACGTGAACAACAATGCACTCAGGATCGATCCACCGGACATCCACAGGCCCCGCCAACCCGGCGCCCCACCCGGTGTGCCCGAATCCACAGCCACGGTTCGGGTTTCGCGGAGAACCAAGGCGGCCACGGCAAAGCCGACGGTATTGAGCACGGCCGCCATCAGGAAAGGAAGATGCGGGGACAGCGAACCGAGGACGCCACCGATCATCGGCCCGGCGATCATCCCGCCCCCGTAGCAGGCGCCCACCTGGCCATAGCGGCGTGCCCGCTGGTCACCGCGCGAGACATCCGCCACCACCGATCCGACGACGGCCGTGGTCGCCCCGGTCAGGCCGGCGACCGCACGTCCGACGTAGAGCACCCACAGCGCGGGGTTCGTGCCCATCACGAGGTAGTCCACAGCCGCTCCTGCCAGCGAGGTCAACAGCACCGGTCGTCGGCCGAGCCGATCCGACAACCCGCCGAGTACCGGTGCGAATATGAGCTGCATTGCGGCGTAGAGCGCGACGAGGACGCCGATCTGAAGTGCAACGGCCGACGGTTCGACGTGTGTGCGCAACAGTGCGGGCAGCACCGGCATCACGAGCCCCAAGCCCATCGCGTCCAGCACAGCGACTGCCATGACACAGACCAACGTGGGGTTTTGGTTCACCGGAGCCTTCACTTTATCGACGATAAATTTATCGCTGATAAAGTGTCAATCGACTTTTGTGGAGGAGGTCGCTGTGCGCCTGGATCGACAACGGATCATCGGAGCCGCGCTGACGCTGATCGACGAGGCCGGACTCGACGGCCTGAGTACGCATCGGCTCGCCGCCGCGCTCGCGGTCAAGCAGCCCGCGCTGTATTGGCACTTCCCCACCAAGACAGCCCTACTGGAAGCACTCGCCCAGGAAATGCTGGATCGCTATCACACGCGTCCGCTACCGGAACCCGGCGAGGGCTGGCGCGAGTTCCTGTTCAGCAATGCGCGCAGCTTTCGCCGCGCCTTGCTCAGCGTCCGTGACGGTGCGCGACTGCATTCCGGCACTCATCCCGACATCCGCTCAACCGACATCCCGGAGCGTCAGATCCGCTTCCTCATCGAGGCGGGCTTCTCCCCCGAAGCCGCGGCCTACTCGCTCATCGCGATAAGCCGCTACACCGTCGGCGCGGTCCTCGAGCAGCAAGCCGACGCCGGCGAATCGGAGCAGTCCGACCCGGAATCCGAGGGGCTGCCGGGATTGTTGGGCCGGTTGGCAGCCGCCGGCCCGGAACCCGAGTTCGAGTTCGGGCTGGCCGCACTGGTCGGCGGCATCGAAAGCCGGCTCGCCACAACACCGTCGGGGAGCAAATGATGCCGCGCGACCTGAGGCTGCTGCCCAAGGCGCATCTGCACATCCATCTTGACGGCGCCCTTCGCGCCTCGACGCTCGCCGAGTTGTCGAGCCGGTCGGGGTTTCGAGCACCCACGCCGTCGAGCTTCGGGTCCTTCAGCGCCTTCACCGATACCATCACCGCCGCGGCGAAGTGCCTGCAGACCGCCGACGATGTTCACCGAGTACTCGGCGAAATCTGCGAGGATGCCGCCTCTTCCGGAGCGGTGTGGATGGAAATATCGTTCTGGCCAGGTCTGTTCGACGGCAGGCTCGGCACCGATTTCGACGCCGTCGACATGGTGGCGGAATCAGCTCGCCGCGCGAGCCACGACCACGATGTCGGTATCGGCTTGATCGTCGCAGCCAACCGCGACCACGGTCCCGAAGAAGCGTTGCGGATCGCCAAGCTCGCGGCGACCCATTCCGCCGGTGAGATCACCGGTTTCGGGTTGGACGGCGACGAGAGCAGGCATCCACCGGGTCCTTTCGCCGATTCATTCGCGGTCGCCCGGGCCGCCGGATTGAAGGCCGTGCCGCACGCCGGCGAACTGCTCGGCCCACAGAGCGTGGCGGTCGCCGTGGACGTTCTGGGCGCCGACAGAATCATGCACGGAGTCCGGTGCGTCGAAGATCCCGCGCTGGTCGCCCGCTTGGCCGCATCGAACGTTGTGCTCGACATCTGCCCGACGAGCAATGTCCTGCTGTCGGTAGCCCCGTCCTTGGAGCAGCATCCGCTGCCCGCACTGCTCGAAGCGGGGGTGGCATGCAGCTCAGCGATGTTCAGATCGCCGGCATCGCTTCGGCGTCGATCACCGCCTCGGCGGCGCCGGATTTACTCAGGTCGGCAGCACTCAAAGACATCCAAGGGTGGCTGAAATCAACCGAGGAACCAGGACGATGAAGATTCTTGTGACCGGCAGCGCAGGCCACCTGGGCGAGGCCCTGATGCTTCACCTGCGGGGGTCAGGCCACGAAGCCGTGGGTTTCGACACCACGGAATCGGACTTCACCCACCACCGCGGATCCGTCACCGATCCGGCGGCCGTCGCCGACGCGATGCAAAATGTGGATGTCGTCATCCACACCGCGGCCTTGCACAAACCTCACGTCGGAACGCACCCTCGGCAGGAGTTCGTCGACACCAACATCACCGGCACACTCACCCTGCTTGAGGAGTCGGTTTCCGCGGGGGTGACCCGATTCGTCTACACGAGCACGACCAGCGCTTTCGGCGACGCCCTGCGGCCCGCCCCGCACGAACCCGCGGCCTGGATCACCGAGGATGTCACGGACAGGCCCAAGAACATCTACGGCGTCACCAAGGCCACCGCCGAAGATCTGTGCGAGCTGTTCGCACGCGGCCGGGGCCTACCCTGCATCGTGTTGCGGACATCGCGGTTCTTCCCCGAGGAGGACGACAGCAAGGATATTCGCGACGGTTACGCCGACGCGAACGCCAAGGTCAACGAATTCCTCTACCGCCGAGTCGATCTCGAAGATGTCGTCGATGCGCACCTGCGTGCGGCCGAACGGGCGTCCGACGTCGGGTTCGGCCGCTACATCATCAGTGCGACCTCGCCCTTCACCCGGTCGGATCTGTCCGCGCTCCGGCGTGACGCAGCGGCGGTCGTCGAACGCCACGTGCCTCGGTATGTGAGGGAATACCAACGGCGTGGCTGGACCATGTTTCCCACGATCGACCGGGTCTATGTGAACGACCGTGCCAGGGAAGCACTGGGCTGGCAGCCGCGTCACACGTTCGCGGCGCTGATCGACCGACTCGAACAAGGCGACGAATACCGCAGTCCACTAACGCAATCCGTGGGCTCGAAAGGATACCACCCGGTGAGCTTCGCCGACGGCCCGTATCCTGTCGAATAGCGCTCGCACGCGGCGGAACACCACGGCCCGGCGCCACGTTGGAGTCCCTGTCGGCAGTGCCGGCACGGGCGGCCGGGACCGGGCGGCTCAACATGATCAGCAACAGTGAGGGCATGTGACCAAGCAGGACTACGACGGCGAATTGCGCTCCGAGCAGAGCTACGTCGCTCGGCTCTACACGCGGCTCGATGCCGAGCGGGCGAGGGTGAAGGATCGGTACCACGCCGCGTTGCGGGCGCCCATCGACGCCCAGGACGGTGGGACACTCGTAGACCGCGACGCCGAGGTGAATGCCACGGCGGAAGAGATGAAGCGGCTCGACGTGGCCGACAGCGGGCTGTGTTTCGGTCGGTTGGACACCATCGACGACGACCGGTTGTACATCGGCCGGATCGGCATTCTCGACCGCGAGAACGACTATGAGTCGTTGTTGCTCGATTGGCGGGCGCCGTTGGCTCGGGCGTTCTACACCGCGACGGGCGCAAACCCGGAGAACATGCGTCGGCGCCGCCAGTTCCACACCCGTGGACGGCGGGTGACCGATTTCACGGACGAGGTCCTCGGCAGGCCCAGCGATGGTGATCGAGGCGACGCAGCCCTGCTCGCGGCGGTCAACGCACCCCGTGGCGAGGGGATGCGGGACATCGTCGCGACGATCCAGGCCGAACAGGACCAGATCATCCGGCTCGAACACCCCGGGGTGTTGGTGATCGAGGGTGGGCCCGGCACCGGCAAGACCGTGGTCGCGCTGCACCGGGTCGCCTACCTGCTCTACACCCAACGCAAACGCATCGAACGCCATGGCGTGCTTGTCGTCGGGCCAAGCCCCGCGTTCCTCAGCCATGTCGCTCGAGTGCTGCCGTCGTTGGGGGAATCCGACGTGGTGTTCATGACCGTGGGCGACCTGGTGCCCGGTCTACACGTCACCGCCGAGGACACACCGGAGGCCGTGCGGATCAAGGGTTCTCTGAAGATGTTGGACGTGCTCGCCGCAGCGATCGCGGATCGGCAACGGGTGCCCGAGGATCCGCTGCTGATCAAGCTCGCTGACGTCACGTTGAAGATCGACGCCGAGATCGCGCAGTGGGCGCGCGAAGAGGCCCGGGCCAGCGGACTGCCGCACAACAAGGCCCGCGCGGTATTCACCGATGTCCTCACCTGGGCGCTCACCGAACGGGCGATCGCCCGCATCGGCCGGGGATGGCTGACCCGCGAAGACCGGAATGCCTGGGAGCACCTGCGGGCCGAGTTGCTCGACGAACTCGACGACCATGAAGGGTTCGCCGCCGCGGTCGACGGGCTGTGGCCGATCCTGACACCGGAAACCCTGCTCGCCCAGCTGTACACCTCTACCGAACGGCTCACCGCAGCGGGCGTCGACAACGATCTGTGGCGGGCCGACGGGGATGCCTGGACAGTGTCGGACGTGCCGTTGCTCGATGAGCTGGTCGACTTGCTCGGCGCTGACGATTCCGGGGAAAAGGCAGCCGAACAGGCACGGAAAGAAGAAGCGGCGTACGCCGCGGGTGTACTGGACCTCATGGTGGCCCGCGAAGATCTGATGGACGACGAGGACCGCCTGCTCGCCCAGGACATGATCGACGCCGAGGACCTGGCCGAGCGGTTTCACGAACGTGATCACCGGGATCTCGCCGAACGCGCTGCCGCGGAACGGGATTGGACCTACCGGCATGTCGTCGTCGACGAGGCGCAGGAACTCTCGGAGATGGACTGGCGGGTGTTGATGCGGCGCTGCCCGATCCGGTCGTTCACGGTGGTCGGTGACCTCGCCCAACGCCGCTCCCCTGCCGGGGCGACATCGTGGGATGCGATGCTCAAGCCGTATGTGCCCAACCGGTGGGTGTACCGGCCGCTGTCGGTGAACTACCGCACCCCGGCGGAGATCATGACCGTGGCCGCCGCGCTGCTCGCCGAGTTCACACCCGGGGTCCAGCCACCGGAATCAGTGCGCGTGTGCGGTGTCCAGCCATGGTCGCGGCGGGTCACCGAGGACGAGTTGCCAGCTGCCATCGAGGAATTCGTGCAGGATGAGGCGGATCGCGAAGGCACCAGCGTGGTGATAGGGCCGGCAGGCATGCCTGGCACCGTGCCCGCATCCGGGACCAAGGGGCTCGAGTTCGACGCCGTCCTGGTGGTGGAACCACAGCGGATCATGGCCGAGGGCCCGCGCGGGGCCGCCGAACTCTACGTCGCCCTCACCCGCGCCACCCAACGCCTCGGCGTCCTGCATCTGGGCCCACTGCCGCCTGCCCTGTCCGGCCTCTCACCGCGGGTGTGACGGGTACTGGCCGACGCACCGGTCAGAGCGTGGCGACGTGGCTACCGAGAACCGCCCGTATCGTCGCCGCGTCGCGTCGTCCATGTGGTGTCACGGCATCCAGCGACAACCCGGAGATCAACGCCGCCAGCCGAACCGCCTCCTGCGACGGGCAGGGCACGCCGACCGCACTGACTGCCGCCACCAGAACGGTGTGCAGATCTTCTGCCATCTGTTCGACCACCGCACTGAACGCCGGATTCGTGCGCGAGGCCGCAATCACCTCCATCAGCACGATCGCCTCATCCCGGCTGTCGGCGTCGAGGGGAACCACGGCCTCGAGTACCGCGAGCAGGTGCGCTCTGGCTGCGTCGGGATCGGAACCGCCCGGCGCCGGATCACGAGTCAGCCTGCGGCCCATCCGATCCCCTGCCTCAGTCACCGCGGCGACCACCAGCGACTCGTGGTCGGCAAAATAGTGGCGGACCGATCCGATGTTCAAGGCTGCCTCGGCCGCGACCTTGCGGAACGTCACCGCCGCCAGGCCTTCGGCAACGACCAGACGCAGCGCTGCCTCGACGATGTGGCCACGACGCTCCTCCGCATCAACCTGTTTGGGCACGTCATCTTTTTATCACCTGTGTGATACAAAGGTGCGGTAGGGACACGAAAGGAACAGATCATGCACGAGGCAGAGGCGCTGGCCGCCAATCGGTCGAACTGGGACGACCGCGCCGACGTGCACGCGCGATCCGAAATGTATGACGTGCCGGGCTTTCTGGCCGATCCGTCCGACATCTCCCAAGTTGTCGAGAATGATCTCTCGGTACTCGCACCGCATCTACCCGAAGCCGGGGTGAAAGACCGTTCACTGCTGCACCTTCAATGCCACATCGGCACCGACACGATCTCATGGGCACGACTCGGTGCGGCCGATGTTCACGGCCTGGACCTCTCGCCGAACTCCCTGCGCCACGCGGCACGCATTGCCGAGGCCGACGGCCGCGCCATCACCTGGGTAGAGGGCGACGCCCGGTTCGCCTCGACCCTCATCCGTCGGCGCTTCGAGATCATCGTCACCAGCGCAGGCACCATCGTGTGGCTGCCCGAACTGGTCAACTGGGCACAGTCGATTCACGACCTGCTCGAGCCGGGCGGGGTTTTCCTTCTTCGTGACGACCATCCGATCCTCGGGGCGATGGGGTTCGAACCCTGGGACGTCAGCGACGACTACCTCAGTGGCGGCGGCACCCGAAGCTACGCGGATTCAGGCAGCTACACCCCGGGCTCAGATGGGCAGATATCCCACGTCCACCACCATGAGTGGCGACACGACCTGGCCGAGATCGTCACCGCACTCCTGCGCGCGGGACTGCGCATCGAAGCGCTCGCCGAACTCCCCTACATGGACTGGCCGGCGTTCTCCGACCTCGTCGCCTGCGCGCAGGGGTGGACTCTGCCGCCCGGAGCTCCTCGGATACCGCTGAACGTCGCTATCGTCGCGAGGCGCCGATAGTCACTCGGGTTGACACCTCGAACCCGTTTGAACGCCGCGCTGAAACCGAAGGGGTCTGAATAGCCCACAGCGCGAGCAGCTTCCGCGACAGTCGCAGCATCCTGCTCGACAAGCAGATCCGCCGCAAGAGTCATCCGCCAGCGGGTGAGATACGTCAGCGGCGGTTCACCGACCAGGCCGGCGAACCGCTTGGCCAGCGTTGACCGCGACACCCCCACCCGGTCCGCCAGTGACGAGACCGTCCACGGCGCGGCCGGATCGGCATGCATCAGGCGCAGCGCGTCACCGACCACCGGATCGCGCTGGGCGGCCCACCATGCCGGCGGCTCACCGTCGGGCCGGTCGAACCACTCACGCAGCGTGCACACCAGCATCCAGTCCAACAGCCGGTCGAGCACGATCTGCTGACCCGGAACGTCGACGGCGACCTCGGCGGCCAGATGGTCCACGACGGCGTCGCCGGTGCCCCCGGCGCCCACCCGCAACACGACAGGTAGCGCGTCGAGCAACCGGCGGCTGATCTCGCCGCGCACCGGATAGGCGCCGACGATCAGGGTGGTTGCCCCGTCGCTGTTGTCGCCGCAATCGTTCCACCCGAGCCGATACCGGGTTCCGCCCTGCTCGGGGGTCGCGCAGAATTCACCGCAGGCAATCGGCTCCGCCGCGGTGTCGACGTCGTCGACGAACGTGAAAGTGGCGGGCCCCCGCACCACGACCGTCTCGTAAGCCCGGAGCGGCTCAGGCTCACAGCCGTCGGCCACGATCCAGCCCGCGCCGGTCAGCACGGTGCACAGGGTCAGCGGGGCGCCGTCCACGAAGTGCAGCGACCAGGGCGCGGTAAGGGTGGTACTGCCGAACAACGAGCCGTGGGCCCGGACCCCACGGAACAGGTCGCCAAACACATCCATCCCACCGAGGTTAGACGAATAGACAGGCATTCTGGGCTCTCACCTATGGAACTGTCCGATCCGGCCCGGTTCAATCGGTGTCATGAGCAACGAACCCACCCTTGTCCTCGGCGCAACCGGAAAGACCGGCCGGCGGGTCGCCGCGCGACTGCGCCTGCACGGGACGCCCGTACGTACGGCCTCCAGATCGAGCCCGACTCCATTCGACTGGTCCGATCCCGCGAATTGGGACGGCGCCCTGAAGGGAATCGCCACCGCCTACATCGTGGCACCGCCCACCCCGGGCCCCGCGCACGAGTTCGTGGCCCGCGCAGAGGCCGCCGGCGTGCGGCGTCTGGTCCTGCTCTCCGGACGCGGCGCCGACACCTGGGGCGATTCCACGTTCGGACTCGACATGCGGGATGCCGAGGAGGCTGTGCGCGGCTCGGCACTGGAGTGGACCATTCTGCGGCCGAACAACTTTGACCAGAACTTCGACGAGGACCTGTTCCGCGCTCCGCTCGCGGACGGCCTGCTGGCGCTGCCTGCAGGCGAGGTCCCCGAGCCGTTCATCGACATCGAGGACGTGGCCGACGTGGCTGCCGCGGTGTTGACCGAGCCCGGCCGGCATATCGAACAGATTTACGAGCTGACCGGGCCGCGCGCGATCACATTCGGCGAGGCCGTTGAGCTTATCTCCCGGGCATCGGGACTGCCGATTTCCTACAAGCAGATCTCTCCCGCCGAGTACACCGCGGCGCTGGTCGAGGACGGCGTGGGCGAGGACGCCGCCGACCACCTCGCCGCGATGTTCGTGCTGATGGAACGCGGCCTGCTCACGGCGACCACCGACGGAGTCACCACCGTGCTGGAGAGAGCGCCCCGAACCTTCGAGGACTACGTCGTGCGCGCCGCGGCGGCCGGAGCCTGGCAGCGATGAGCACCGACGCCGCTTTGCAGGCTGCCCAGGATTCTCCGCTGGGTTCGCTCGCCCACGAAGACCTCGAATTCCTCCGACGACCCCTGCACGGATTTCTCACTGTGGCCGGAGGGCCGCTGCCGCCCCAACCCCGGCCGGTGTGGTTCGAGCTCACTGCCGAAGGCACGATCCAATTGTTCACGGGCCCGGACACTGTGCGGGTACGGCGGTTACGTCACGACCCACGGGCCTCGATCGTGGTCGCCGCTCCGGTGGGTGAACGTGAGCGCTGGGTCGCGGTCGCCGGCCGCGCCGCTGTGGAGCCCGACGGAGGGCACGAGTTGGCGGCCCGCCTCGCTGCTCGCTATTGGGACCTCGACAATTCAGCCCGAGCCGACGCCCTCGCCGAGATCCTGACCGAGGATTGGGTCCGCGTCGTCATTCACCCGGAAACGGTGCACCGCTACGTGAGTTGACCGGCTCCCGCCGGTCCGGATCGGTCTGACGTCCCGGGCGGGATGGTCGTGCCGCGCAGTTGTCGCCGTGAGGCGATACCCAACTTGGCGAAGACTTTTCGAAGATGCCAGTCGACCGTGTGGGTGCTGATGAACAGCTGCGCGGCGATCTCCGCATTCGTCAGTCCCTCGCCGGCGAGCCGGGCGATCTGCGCCTCTTGGACCGTCAGCCGGACGTCGGAGGCTGCGGTGCGTTTGCGCACCTTCTCACCGGCCGAGGCGAGCTCGCGGCGGGCGCGCTCAGCGAAGGCCCGCGCTCCCAGCTGCACAAAGGACTCATACGCGGTGTGCAGTTGGGCGCGGGCATCGGTGCGACGGCCGCAGTGGCGCAACCACTCCCCGTACAGCAGGCATGCGCGGGCGTGATGCACGGCTATCCGGGTACCTCCCAGTCTGTCGATCGCTTCCCGGTACAGTTCCTCGGCCACCTCGTCCTCGGCGAGCAGGGCTCGTGAGCGCGCCACCATCCCGCGCGCCCAATCTGTTTCACTCGGTGTGGTCCGCTCTTCGAGTAGGGCAAGCGCCTTCAGCGCGGTGGCCGTCTCACCGCAGCGCACCGCCGCCTCGATGTACTCGACCAGGCACCAACCGAACAGGCCCAGATCCTCGTGGCTGCACGCCTGTTCCGCTGCCGTCAACGCCAGGTCGTGGCGGCCCAGCCCGTTGTTGAGTAGCGCACTCGCGTAGCTGGTCAAGCTGAGTAACCGACCGTCGCCGCGAGCGGTTGCGTCGGCAGCCGCGGCGTCGATCAATCTCGTCGCCTCGGACTTGTCGCCGCGCCATGCGGCCAGCGCCAGCGCGTGATAGTTGCCCGGGGCCTGACCGGTCGCAGCGGCGATGGCATCGGCCTCCTCGATCAACTCGCCTGCCGCGGCCAGCTCGCCGGCCTGTACGTGCACACCCGCGCGGTAGACCAGCGCGACAGGAAGGATCGCCAACGCTCCTGCGTCGCGGGCCAGTCGCACCGCATGGGTGGCGAGTTGATGCCACATTTCGTCGTCCCACAACTCGTGGACGGCCGATTCCTGCGCCACCGGGAACGCCAGCCACAGCCACCGCATGACATCGGCCCCGCCCTGCTCGAGCTCGCTGCGGGTCAGCGCCAGCGCCCGGCGCAGCGTCGCCTGGCTTGCCGCTGCACCGGTGGTGACCCGCATCGACAGGCCATCGAGTAGAAGGTCGATCGGTCGCGCCGGTTGCGGTCCCGGCGGTGCCATGCGGGCGGGCCTGGCCACCTCGACCGCGCCGCCCAACGGACACAGCCGACCACCGTGCATGGCCGCGCCCATTGCTTCGAGATAGGTTTCGCGCGCCAACTCATCGTCGAGCGTCTCCAATCCCTTGGCGGCGCGGAGAAGCCCGGCGGCAGTTTCGGACACGGTCATCGACACGTCACCGCCGCCGTGACTCCTGGCGAACACGATCTGGGCACGCAACCGCGCCAGTCGTGCCCGTTGCAGGTCGTCCAGGGGCGCAGTCTCGGCGATCTCGAGCAGGTCGTACGCGCCGTCGAGAGCCGCCGCCTCGCGCTTGGCTTGTGCGGCGGCCAGCGCGCGGGCACCGCGGCGGACCGGATCCGACGTCAGCTCCGTTGCGCGTTGCAGAAAGGCTGCAGCAGCGGCGATTCCGCCTCTGGCCTGAGCTCTGCCGGCCGAGCGCTCAAGTTCGGCGGCAACGACTTCATCTGGTCCGGCGGCGGCATTGGCGCGATGCCACGCCCGGCGGTCCGGATCGGTGTCGGGATCGGTGACCGCGGCCAATGCGTCATGAACCTCCCTGCGCTGCACCAGATCAGCGGCGCGGTAGGCCGCTGATCGCACGAGCGGGTGACGGAACCGCACCCGGGCGCCGACGTCGATCAGCCCCTCCGCTTCAGCCGGCGTGATCGCGTCGTCCGGGATTCCAAGCCGTTCTGTGGCACGCATCAACAGCGACGTATCACCGACCGTCTCGGCCGCCGCCGCGAACAGCAAGCGCTGAGTCTGCATCGGAAGGGCCTTGACGCGCCGCAGAAAAGACTCCTCGATCTGTCCGTCCAACGGGCGCGCGTCAGGGAGTCCATATCCACCTGCCAGCTCCGCCGCCGTCAGATCCTTGGGAAGTTCGAGCAACGCCAACGGATTGCCACGGGTCTCGGCCACGATGCGATCACGAACCCGCTCGTCGAGCAGGCCCGGGATCACCGAATCGAGCAGTGCGCGCGCAGCCCCCCGCCGCAATCCCGCCACCGGCAGCTCGCTCAGCCCGTCCAATTCCTGGTTGCCGCCGTCACGGACGGCGAAGATCACGGCCACCGACTCGGCCAGCAGCCGGCGGGCGACGAACGCGAGGGTCTGCGCCGAGACACGGTCCAGCCATTGCACGTCGTCGATCAGGCACAACAGTGGTTGCTCCCGGGCAGCGGCAGCCATCAGGTTCAACACCGCCAACCCGACCACGAAGCGATCCGGAGCACTCCCGGCACACAGGCCGAACGCAACATTCAGCGCATCGCGTTGCGGATGGGGCAGCGCGTCACGGCCGTCCAGCAGCGGCGCGCAGAGCTGGTGCAGCCCGGCGAACGCAAGCTCCATCTCGGATTCGACGCCTACCGCCCGCACGACACGGAAACCGGGCGCACTCTGTGCGACGTACAGCAGCAGGGCAGTCTTGCCGACACCGGCTTCACCGCGCAGGACCAGCACCTGGCTTCGGCCCGACCGAACCGTGGCGACCAGGCGGTCCAGGGCCGCGCATTCTTCGCTCCGGCCCCGCAAACGCCGTAGCGCGTCGTCATTCGCCACGCGGACCCACCACACCTCACCTGTTCGGCGTGAGTTTATGGCCTGCACGGGCAGCACTGCCACCAATCGTCGAACTTTTCGCGTTCATCATGGCGGCAGCTCAGTACGAGGAAGGAGTAACTCATGACGATCACACCTGGCGCCGTGGTGACGGTGGTGCATCCGGGAGAGGGCGACAGCGTCGCCATGGCCGGGTTCGGAGCGGTCTTCAAACTCACCAGCCGCACCACCGGCGGCCTGGTCGCCATCGTCGAGCATCCCTTCGAAGTCGGGCTGATCACGGCGGCGCACCGACATACCCGCGAGGACGAACATTCGATCGTGCTCGCCGGTGAGATCGGTTTCCGATCCGACGACAGCGAGGTCGTCCTGGGCCCCGGCGGCTACATCACCAAACCGCGCGGCCAGATGCATGCCATGTGGAATGCGGGCAGCGAACCGGGACGCATCGTCGAAGTGATCACTCCGGGAGGCGGATTCGAGAACTATTTCCACGAGTTGAGCGAGTTGCTCACGTCGATGGCCGACGGTCAGCCAACCGGCCCACCGCTGCACGAATCCCCCGAGTTCACCGAGCTCGCGGACAAGTACGGCCTCACTTACGGCAACCCGGATTGGCTCGACGACATTGTGTCGCGGTATGGGTTGACCCCACCGTCACATTGACAGCGACGCCTTCGCTGCGCTGCGCGCTCCCCGTCGGTATAACGTCGTCGTGTGTCGGCACCGCTGGGAAGGCGCACTGCGCCCAAACTCACCGGCCGGCACGCGGAGCGGGACCTACTCGACCGGTTGGTGAGCGCACTGCGCGCAGGTCAGAGTCGCGCCCTGGTAATCCATGGCGAGGCCGGGGTCGGCAAGACGGCATTGCTCGATTACCTGGCCGCGCAAGCGGCTGACCTCAGAATCGCCTACGCCGCCGGGGTGCAGTCGGAGATGGAGTTGCCGTTCGCCGGGCTACACCAGTTGTGCGGGTCGATGTTGGGCCGGCTCGGGCGGCTTCCCCAGCCACAGCGCGAGGCGCTGGAGACCGTGTTCGGCGTGAGTTCGGGGCCCGTGCCCGATCAATTTCTGCTCGGTCTGTCGATCCTGGGTCTGTTGTCGGACGCCGCTGAACAACGTCCGCTGCTCTGTGTGATCGATGACCACCAATGGCTGGATCATCCGTCGGCACAGATTCTCGCCTTCGTCGGCCGCCGGCTCGGTGAGGAATCGGTCGGCATGGTGTTCGGAAGCCGAACTCCCGGTATCGAACTGGCCGGCCTTCCGGAAGTGGAGATCAAGGAACTGCCGGAGGCGGACGCCCGGGCACTTCTGGAATCGGTACTGCCGGGTCCACTGGACACCCGGGTACGCGATCAGATCGTCGCCGAGACGCGCGGAAACCCGTTGGCGTTGTTGGAACTGTCGCACGGTCTGGCAACCTCCGCGCAGGCCGGCGGCTTCGGTCCGCCGGGCGCCGCCCCGCTGACCGGTGCCCTCGAGGAGAGCTTCCGGCGTCGCGACGCCGCGCTGCCGGAACAGACCCGACGGCTACTGCTCATCGCAGCGGCCGACCCGACCGGAGATGCGGCACTGGTCTGGCGCGCCGCCGATCGGCTCGGAATCCAGCGGGCGGCTGCGGTCGATGCCACCGATGCGGGGCTCGCGGAGATCGGCACCCAGGTGCGGTTCCGTCATCCACTGGTTCGTTCAGCGACCTACTGGTCGGCGTCGGCGGCACAGCGCCAGGCCGCTCACCTGGCACTGGCGGAGGCCACCGACCCGATACTCGATCCTGACCGTCGTGTCTGGCATCGGGCCGAGGCTGCTCCCGGCCCGGACGACGACATCGCCGGGCAGTTGGAGAACGCTGCAGAACACGCGATGACCAGGGGCGGGCTGGCGGCCGCAGCGGCATTCCTAGACCGCGCCGCGATGCTGACGCTGGATCCGGCCGGGCGCGCCCGACGTGCGTTGTCTGCCGCACACGCCAAGTTCGAGGCGGGTGCTTTCGACGCGGCGGAAAGCCTGCTGGCCGTGGCCGGGACGGGACCGAAGGACGAACTCCAGTACGCCCGCATCGACCTGCTGCGCGCCCAGCTGGCTTTCGCCACGAACAGGGGCGGCGACGCTCCGCTGCTGCTGGTGACGGCCGCGCGGCGATTCGAGCCGATCGACGTCACCCTCGCCAGGGAGACCTACCTGAACGCCATCTCTGCCGCGGCGTTCGCCGGCAGGCTGGCCAGCCCCGGAGGCGGCGTACTCGAGGTGGCCCGGGCAGCATCCAGCGCTCCGCCGCCGCAGCAGGCACCACGGGCGCCGGATCTGCTCCTCGACGGCCTGGTCGAGAACTTCGTCTCTGGATATGGCGCGGCGGTTCCCCACCTGCGGGCCGCACTGACCGACTTCGGCCGTGACATGTCGGCGCCGGAACAGCTGCGCTGGATGTGGCTCATCAACGAAGCCGCCCTGCACCTTTGGGACGACGAGCACTGGGACGCGCTGTCGAGCCGCTACCTCACGCTCACACGCAAGGTAGGGGCACTGAGCGAGCTGCCTCTCGCGTTGAGCACGCGCGCCATGATGCTGCTCTTCGCCGGCGACCTCACCACCGCGGCCACCCTGATCGATGAACAATCGGCTGTCACGGAAGCGACCGGAAGCAACCTCGCGCCTTACGCCGCCATGCACCTCGCCGCGATACGCGGCCGGCTCGCCGAAACGACCGCGCTCATCGAGGCCACCACCCGGGAGGTACCACAACGCGGGGAAGGCATCGGGCTCGCGGTCGCCGAGTGGACCAGGGCCGTCCTGCACAACGGGCTCGGCAATTACCCCGAAGCGATGGCCGCAGCCAGGGAGGCGCTCGACCTCCAGCAGTATCCCGACGTCCGCTATCCGGGGGTCGCGAACTGGGCCGCCGCAGAACTCATCGAGGCGGCCGCCCGCAGCGAGATGACCGATACGGCAGCCGCGGCCACCGAGTGGATCACGGAGATGACGTCGGCCAGCGCGACCGACTGGGCGCTCGGGATCGAAGCGCGCTCCCAAGCGCTGTCGGCCCGGGGCGCAGCGGCGGAGAGCCGATACCAAGAGGCGATCAGCCGAGTGACGGACAGCCGCATGAAGACCGAACTCGCCCGCGCGCACCTCGTTTACGGCGAGTGGCTACGCCGCGAACGCCGTCGCGCCGACGCGCGCGAGCAGTTGCGCACGGCCCACCAGATGCTGGAGTCCATGGGAATGACCGCGTTTGCGGACCGGGCGCGACGCGAGCTGCTCGCCACGGGCGAGACGGCGCGCAAGCGGTCAGTGCCGACGAGTATCAAAGAGTTGACCGCGCAGGAAACCCAGATCGCCCGGCTGGCCCGCGATGGACTGTCGAACCCCGAGATCGGGACCCGCCTGTTCATCAGCACCAAGACCGTCCAGTACCACCTGCGCAAGATCTTCAACAAACTCGACATCACCTCCCGCAACCAGCTCGAGTACGTCCTGCCCTGACCGGGGCTGGGCAGGATGACTAGGCACTGGCTGATGCGAATGCCGTTCGGTCCGACGGATCCTGAGAGCCATGACTGCTCCCTCACCCGACATCGTCGCAGATATACCCCTCCCTGACAGCCCACTCGTGCGTGACATCACCGAATTCGCGCGGGACGCGTTGGACGAGTTGTTGTTCGACCATTCCCGGCGCGTCTTCTACTTCGGCGCCTTGCAGGGCAGACGGCGCGGGCTCACCCCGGATCCCGAGTTGCTGTACGCCGCAGCCATGTTTCACGATCTCGGCCTGACGTCGCGCTACAGCAGGTCGTCGACACTGCGCTTCGAGGTCGACGGCGCCAATGCCGCACGCGATTTCCTGCGGCAACACGGCATCGACGAAGCCCGGGTCCGCCAGGTGTGGCTCGGTATCGCCCTGCACACGACACCGGGCGTGCCGGAGTTCCTCGAGCCCGAAATCGCACTCGTCACCGCAGGCGTGGAAACAGACGTCCTGGGAATCGACCGCGATGCCCTTGCGCCAGAAGCGATCGCAGCCGTGACGGCAGCGCACCCACGCCCCGACTTCAAGCGCCGCATTCTGCAGGCATTCGCCGACGGTATGAGGAACCGACCCGACACGACCTTCGGCACCATGAACGCCGACGTGCTCGCACACTACGACGAGTCCTTCGTCCGCGGCGACTTCGTCGAGATCATCCTGAACAACGGCTGGCCCGAATAGCGAAAGCCGCCATCCCGACATGTTGCGCTACCGCGCCCGTACCCAGATGGGCCCGCGAGGCCCAGCCTCCAAGACCGAACTCGCCGAGCGGTTCGCTCGGGAGGCGGCTCCCCTGATCGACCGACTGTCCGGGGTGGCGATGCGACTCACGGGCAACAAGCAGGATGCCGAGGACCTGGTGCAGGAAACCCTGCTGCGCGCGTACGCCGGCTTCGAGTCCTTCCGCGAGGGGACAAACCTCAATGCCTGGATGTACCGAATCATGCACAACACCTGGATCACTTTGCACCGCAGGAAACAACGCCGTCCCGCCGAGGTCCTGGTGGGCGACTTCGGCGAAGAGAAAGTGGCTGCACACGCACGGCACAGCCTCCGGTCAGCGGAAGTGACTGCGCTGGAGACCTTTCCCGAGGAGGCCATCAAATGCGCTCTGTTGACATTGCGTGAAGAGTGCCGCACGGCCGTCTACTATGCCGACGTGGAGGGCCTCTCCTACAAGGAGATCGCGGACCTCACGGACAGCTCTCTGAGTGCGGTGATGTCACGACTGCACCGGGGACGACGGCGGCTGCGGACCGCCCTTGCCGCGGTCGCCTGCGAAAGAGGTCTGACACCGCCACCGACGGAGCTCGCGAAGGAGCCCGCGTGAGGGAGTTTTCCCTCGAACCTGCCGCCCAGGAATTCGCCGATGCGGCGGCCCGCCCGCCGTTCGTCTACGAGATGAGCCCGAGCCGGGCCCGCACGATGCTCGAAGCCATTCAGGGCGGCCCGGTCACGAAACCCGCAGTGGACAGCACGTGGGTCGCCGTGGTGATGGACGGGGTCACGGTCCGCACCCGCATCGTCAAGCCCGTTGGCTGGACACGCCTTCTGCCGGTGGTGTTGTATCTGCACGGCGGAGGGTGGGTGCTCGGCAATGCCGGGACGCACGACCGGCTGGTGCGTGAACTCGCCGTCGGGGTGCCCGCGGCGATTGCGTTCGTCGATTATGACCGTGCGCCCGAGGCCCGCTACCCCGTGGCGCTCGAACAGGCATACGCGACCGCGCGGTGGCTTCTGCGCAACGGTGGCGCATGGTCACTGGACCCGACTCGACTTGCGGTAGCGGGTGATTCGGCCGGCGGCAACATGGCGGCAGTTCTCGCATTGCTCGCGAAGCGGCGTGGCGACGTCAGCTTCATCCATCAGTCGTTGTATTATCCGGTCACCGATGCCGCGCAGAACACCGGCAGCTATTTCGAGTTCGCCGACGGCCCGCACCTGACCGCGAGGGCCATGGCCTGGTTCTGGGACTGCTATCTGCCCGACATCGATATGCGTCGCGACATCACCGCATCACCGCTGCGCGCCACCTACGACCAACTCACGGGCCTGCCCGAAGCTCTTGTCATCGTCGACGAATACGACGTCCTGCGCGACGAGGGTGAGGAATACGCCCGCAGGCTCGTCACCGCCGGTGTGCGTTGTACCTGTGTCCGCTACGCCAGCACGTTCCACGACTTCATGCTGCTCAACCCACTGCGTCGGACTGCGGCGGCGACAGCCGCGATCAGCCAGGCAATCCAGGAGCTCCGTCGCGCGTTCTATGAATGAGAACCGAAGAAAGGCAACGAAATGGCACCACCACACGACATCAGCAGCGTGATCACGGCGCTGGCGGTGAACACCGGCCTGGAAGCACTCGAGGTGCTCGGGCCCCACGTCGAGTTCCTGACGTTCGCCGAAGACGAGCTCAATCAGATCTGCGTGATGCGCGCGGTCATCCCACCCGGCGTGACCGTGCCGTTGCACAGCCACGATGACTTCGAGGATTTCTATATCGTCTCGGGCGGTCATCAGGTTCTTCTCAGCGGTCCGGACGGCTTGCAATGGCAGGACGCCAGCCCGGGCGACTACGTCCGGGTGCCCGGCGATGTCCCCCACGCCCATCGCAACATCTCTGATGAGCCGGCCGTGGACCTGGTCATCACCACGGCGCGAATGGGTCGGTTCTTCCGTGAAGTGGGTCGGCCCGTCACAGCGCCGCCCCGCACCCCGGAAGAGGTCGCCCACTTCGTCGAGACCGCGCACCGGTACGGCTACCGGCTGGGCACGCCCGAAGAGAACGCCGCTGCGGGGATCATGCTCCCGACCTTCACGGAATGACCGCAGGGCTTTCTCCCAGCTGGGAGGATTTGCCTTCCAAGTCGTCGGGACTCATCTCGGGTGTGGGCGGTGTTGTGGTGTTCATCCAATCGACAGGAGCGCTCCGATGACGCAGAACATGACCGCACTGGTAACCGGCGCCAACCGTGGACTCGGCCGCACGATCGCCGCCGAACTCCTCGCCCGTGGTGCGAAGGTCTACGCAGCCGCGAGACGTCCAGAAACAGTCGATCTGCCAGGGGCGGTGCCCATCCAACTCGACATCACCGATCCTGAATCGGTGCGCCGCGCCGCGGCTGTCGCCAGTGATGTCACGGTGTTGGTGAACAACGCCGGCATCTCGACCCGGGCGGGGTTGTTGACCGGACCGATCGAGGACATCCGCCTGGAAATGGAAACGCACTACTTCGGCACCTTGAACGTCACCCGCGAGTTCGTCCCGATCATCGAAAACAACGGCGGCGGAGCCATACTCAACGTCCTCTCGGTGCTGTCCTGGCAACACGTCCCCACCTCCGGCGCCTACTCCGCGGCCAAGGCGGCGGCATGGGCGCTCACCGACGCCCTCCGGACGGAACTTGCCCCGCGCGGAATTCACGTCGCTGCCCTGCATGTCGGGTACATGGACACCGATATGGTCAGCTACATCCCTGCCGACCAGAAGACCGATCCCGCCGCGGTGGCGGCACAGGCCGTCACCGGCCTGCTCGGCGGCCAGGCGGAAATTCTCGCCGATGAGCTCTCACGAAAGGTAAAGGCACAGCTTTCCACTGCGAACACCACCAACACTGCGAAAGACGCTGTGCCACAGACGTAACGTGGTGGCGGGGATTCTCGATATCCCCGCCACCACGTTACGCACGCGGGCCGCTATCGACGGACGCGGCCGGCCGGCGATGACGAAGAAGCCCGGCGCGCGATCAGGTAGATCACGGCTGCGACGATGGCAGACACGAAGTAGCTGAGGTCGGCACCCGCGAGGTCCGCGCCAATCGGACCGGTGTAGAAGTCGTTGGCCATGAACGGTACCGAGACGATGACGCCCACGATCAGCGCCGCGAGCCCGGCCGTATTGAACCGCCCGAAGGCACCTGTCCGGGTGTAGAAGTTCTCCACCGCAAGCGTATTGCGCCCGGCGCGTTGCACCACGTAGTAGTCGACCAGCAGGACCGCAACCCACGGAGTGATGTAGTAGGACAACACGTGCAGGAAGAGCAGAAAGTTCGACTGGAACTGGTCCCCGCCGAACACGAGCGCAACAACCATCCCGATGACACCGGCAATCGTGACGGTCACCCACTGCGGCAACTTGACGTCACAGGTCAGTGTGTTCATCGCGCCGCTGTAGAGGTTCACCGAGTTGTGCGGGATGGCCGACAGACCCAGCGTCAGGAGTACGACGTAGCGCAGCCAGTCCGGCAACGCTATGCCGAACGTGTCCAGCACGTCGCCGTCGGGCATGAGGGTGATCAGCCCGGCACCGAGGCACATCATCCAGGTGGTCGACGCGAACAAGCCGGCCGTGGCTGCCGTGAAGATCGATGAGGGCTTGCTGTCCTGGGGCAGGTACCGCGAATAGTCCGACGCGTACGGCGCCCAACTGGCCGTGTAGCCGAACACGGCGGTGAACAGCACCGACCATGCCAGCCAGTAGTTGGCGCCGGAGACCGTGGCTTCAGTGCCCGGCCCGCCACCGTGGACGATGAGGACGACCGAGACGACGGTGAGCACGACGATGCTCAGATTGGTGATGATCTTGCCCATGGTGTGCAGGATCTTGTAACCGAATATCCCGATGAGGATGCTCACTGCCGCGACCACTACGACGGTCGGCGCGTATGGGGCGTTGAGGAGATCGGCGAGCGACTTGGCCCCGAGCACCGTGCCGACGCTGTAGTAGCCGATGCACATCAGCAGCGTGAGGAACGCGGGCAGGAAGTTCCCGACGTAGCCGAACGCCGCCCGCCCCATCGGCAGCTGTGGCATGCCCAGTCGCGGGCCCATCACCGCGCACAAACCGGTGACGATCGAGCCGAGGATGTTGGCCAGAACGATCGCGGTGACGCTGCCGGTGAAGCCGAGGCCGAGCGGTCCGCCGCTGGCCCCCAGGTAGATGCCGGCGAGATAGATCACCGGGGCGAACCGCACGGTGAACTGGTTTCGCGGGTTGCCGTAGCGCTGATTCGTCGGAACGTGGGCGATACCACGCCGTTCCAGCGCCAACGTGCTGCCTGCACCTCCCGCGGAGGGTGGCTCCCCGAACGCCGTGGTCTTCTGCGCGGTGCTGTCGCTCATCGGGGTTCCTCTTTTTCTGGGCGGGAGGAGACTGTGACGCCAATCACGCTAGGTTTGGCGCCCTCGCTTGCACACATGATGAGGAGCCAATCTTGGCGGGAGTTCTTTAGCAGGAGATGCCAACCGCCAACAGCCACTCGATCTGCCAGCGTCGCCGGGATGTCGATCTTCGGCAACAACCTTGACTGTGATCGCCGTCTCATCCTACGATCGATAATCGATAATCGACTGCAATCCTGAGAGGCGGCTTTCAATGGTCAACGTGCGGAATGTCAGGGGCGGCGCAGGCCTCGATCCCATCAGCGGTGAAGTCGATGAGATTCTCGATTCGATCTTCGCCACCGCGAAGCGCACCAGCGAAGAGTTCTTCGACTCGTTCGCCGCGAATCCACAGCCCATCATCCTCGCTGAATGGCTGGCCACGCGCGCTTGGCGCGAGATCGACTACGTGTTCCTGCTGAATGAGGAGATCCACCGATACGGGTTGGGCTTCGAGCGCAAGCACATCACCCTGTTGGCGAAGCAGGCCTTCCAAGAAGCCGAGCACTATGAGGCGGTCAGCAATGCCGTCGAGTCGCTGGGGGGTACCGCGCCGACGACCGTCCCTGCGGATTCGCAGGTATGGAGCGAGTTTCTCTGGGAATGTCTCGACCGCCACCCCCTCGCAGCGGTCGCCGCGTGGAACGCGTCGGAAACCTCCGCAACCGGAAGCCTCGAGCCGACCTTCCTCGCCGGCGAGCGTTACGGCTTCGATGAGGTTGTCCGGGTACACCGGAAAATCGAGATCGACGAGAAGTTCCATGTCGGGCTCGGGCGACAGATTCTCGCCCGCTACGCGGAGACCGACGACGACCGGAACGAGATCCTGCGGGCAATGCGCGGCATGCATGACATCGCCGCGAACATGTTCTCGCCCGAATCGGCGACCCGCCTACTGACGACGTAACGGCAACCGATGACATCGCCGCTACAGATCTCCGCCCTGCACCGTCAAGCCGAGGGTGTTCTGAGCCTGGAACTACGCACGGTAGACGGCTCACCGTTGCCGCAATGGACACCGGGAGCGCACATCGAGGTTGAACTGGCGGGGGGAATTGTTCGGCACTACTCCTTGTGCGGCAGCCCGGGTGACAACGACGTCTGGCGGATCGCCGTGCTGCGTGAGCCTGCAGGCAGGGGTGGTTCGAAGCTGATCCATGACACCGTCCGACCCGGTCACGTCATCGCTGTCAGAGGGCCCCGCAACAATTTCGCGTTGGTCGACGCGGGGAGCTATCTCTTTGTCGCAGGCGGAATCGGTATCACTCCCATCCTGCCGATGATCCGCGAAGTCACCGGCCGCGGTAAGCGGTGGACGCTCGTATACGGAGGACGAACACTGCAGTCGATGGCATTCGTCGACGAGTTGAGCGAGCTGCCCGGCGGCGAGTTGCACATCATGCCGCAGGATGAGTACGGCCTCCTGGATCTCGACCATTTCCTTGGCTCGCCCAGTGCGGACACAGTCGTCTATTGCTGTGGGCCGGGGCCACTCATCGACGCCGTCCAACAACGGTGCAACAACTGGCCGAGAGGTGCGCTGCATGTGGAGCGCTTCACGCCGAGCGCGCCGTCGACGGGTACTTCCGACGGCGCGTTCGAGGTGCAGCTTGCCCAGTCGGGTAAATGCCTACGTGTGCCGGCCGACAGGACGCTGCTGGAAGTGCTCGAAGAAGCCGGTTACCAGATCGACAACTCGTGCCGTGCCGGGATTTGCGGCACGTGCGAGCTGGCTGTCGCCGACGGCATCCCAGAACACAACGATGACGTCCTCAGCGACGACGAGCGGGAATCGAACGAGGTCATATTGCCGTGCGTCTCCCGGTCCAAGACTGCGGTCCTGGTCGTCGACCTGTAGTCGTCGCGCTTACCCCGCCGTGCCCCGATAAGTCCGTATCTTCAGATGATGCCCGCGCACCACCAAACCGAACTGCACCAGACGCTCAGCCACCGGATCCGGGACACTCTCGTGCGCCAGATCGTCACCGGTGAGCTGGAGCCTGGCGAGCGACTGGTGGAGACCCGCGTGGCTGCCACGTTCGGTACCAGCCAAGCCCCGGTCCGGGAAGCACTGCGGGAACTGGAGACCTTCGGACTTGTCGAGATCAAGCCGCGGCGCGGCACATTCGTGCGGTCATTCATACGAGAGACGTTGCGCGAAAGCTATGTCTTTCGGGCGGCGTTGGAAGAGACCGCGACCCGGCTGGTGCTGTTGGCCGAAAACGTTCCGTTCGACCAACTGAGGGAAGACGTCAAACGGATGCAGGCGGCCGCGCAGGAAAATGACACTGAGGCGGTCGGCATGGAAAGCGTGATGTTCCACCGACACATCATCGAAGCGGCCGGGAACGACCTCATCAAACGCTCTTGGGAGAATCTCCATATCGAGGCTAGGACCTCGGTGACCATCATGGCGCGCACACCGGATCTGCGGGCAATAGCGAACGATCACCAAGCCTTGCTGGATTCCCTCGCCGAGGGAAACGTCGACGCGGCCTGCGCCCTGGCACGGCAGCATCAGTGGAACTACGCCCAACTCCCGGATGACGCGTCTTCGGATTGAGGTGCTCGGCTCGGCTACGACTGCGCAGAGGTCAGCCGGCTCGGCTCACCCCGCCGCAACCCGAGACCGAATTGCCCGGCCGCCTCGGCGGTGTCACCGACGTAGGCGAACACGTGGCTCATGCACATCAGGGCCGCTTCTTGCCGCTGCGGACTCGTGGCGTCGACAGCATCGCGCAGCACATAACACCGGTAGTCCATATTTCGGGCGGTCAGCACCGACGACAGCACGCAGATGTCGGTGCAGACACCCGAGAAGATGAGGTTGTCGATGCGGAGGCCACGTAGGAGCACCTCCAGTTCCGTTCCGAAGAACGCGTCATAGCGGCGCTTGGCCGAGATGACGAAGTCGCCGGCTTGCGGTTCCAAGCCGGCGACAATGTCAGGACCGTCAGTCCCTTCGAGGCAGTGGGGCGGCTCGAAACACCCTTCGATGCCGAAGTCTTCGAGCCCGGGCCGGTGCATCTCGCGGGTATAGATGACGGGGAAACCGCGCTCTCGGCATGCATGGGCGAAGCCGGCGATCGTCGGGATGAGATCCATGGCTCTCGGCGTGGACAACTCGGCGTCTGGCAGGACGAAGTCGTTCTGCATGTCGATGATGAGCAATGCCGTCCGGCCAGGGTCGACGATGACCTGTCTCGCACTGACTGTGTTCACGCCGTCCATAAGCTGCTCGACTCCGTTCGTGCCGCGTCCGGCCACCGATTCGAATTGTCCAGACACCCGTGAGCGTCAGCTTAGGAGCGGCTCGCGCTCGGCGTCATTGTCAGCTGCCGCCAGTGCGACCCGTGAAGTTTTGGCACCGCTGAGGTGCGTCACCTGGATGCCGGCATGACTCTTGTTACGCATGTTGATACCGATCAGAACCGGGGTGAGCCCTTCGAGCAGACGGCTCATCTCGAGTGGTCCAGCATCCACCACCCGCAGGCCCTCGATACGTTCGAGGGCCTCGGTGACCAGGTGCTTGGCGGTCCGATCCCCGCAGACCAGCGTGTCCTGATCGAGTGGCCGGTGGAGGTCGCGCAGCGCGGCCGCGCTGATGGTGTGCAGGCCCGAGGCCAGGGCGACCTCGCCGCTGATCGCCGCGCGCGCCTGTTGAGCTGCCGACCCGTGCCAGGGTTCGACCAGTTGGGTCGCGCGGCCGCCCACCGCAGTAGCGAGCGGCACCGTCGCGTCCAGCAGCACCTGACCCGGGCGCCACTGGTCCGCAACACTTTTCAGTGTTGAGCTGTGGCTGACGAACGGCACCGTGATCACCACGAGTCGATCTGCTTGGGCGACCGCTTCGTCGTTGCGGCAACCGAGGAACGTCCCGCCGCCGATCAGGTCCCGCGCCTGCGCGGCGGCGCTGCGTGCCCGCTCCCGGTCACGAGATCCGAGGCACACGGAGTATCCGGCGAGGCCCAGTCGAACCGCCAGACCAAAGCCCAGGTTGCCCGTTCCGCCCAGAATCGACATTGTCTCGGTCATGCGTTGACCATATGGACACGCCGGCTTGCCACCCATGGCTACATCTACGAAAAGATCCCCAAATCCTTGTCATCCAGCGCTAAGCTGCCGATCCATGGACGAGACCGACGGCGGGGCCACAACCTCGGGACAGACCCTCACCCTCGCCGAGTTGCTTGCCGATGAGGTGATGGCAGGCGCCGAGTTGATCGCTGGTCGCGCCGGTGTCGGGCGGCCCATCAGCGCGCTGAACGTGATGACCGTTCCCGACATCGGTAGGTGGGTCAGGCAAGACGAGTTTCTGCTTGCGACGGGCTATCCCCTGCCACGTGATGACGAGGATCAGGGCCGACTGCTGACCGATCTACACCAGCTCGGCGTGGCCGGAATCGGCATCAAACTCGACCGCTACCTTCCCGAACTCGGCGACAAAGTCATCGATGTCGCCGAACAGCTCGGCCTGCCGCTGGTGGTCATCCCGGAACGCATCCGGTTCGACGACATCCTGAGCAGAGCATTCGCCACGATCGTCAATCGGCAGGCCTCGGCATTGGCGACAGCTCAAGAGATCCATCACTCCTTCCTGGAGATAACCCTGTCCGGCGGCGGGCTTTCCCAGTTGGCGCACAAGCTGTCTGAACTGCTCGGTGAGGCAAGTGTCGCGATCACCGACCCCCAGGGTTCTGTGATCACCCTCGCCGGAGACGACGCGGTGTTGGCCCAGCTCAATTTGCTGTCCTCGGATGCCGTCGAGGTACTGCGACTGGGTCTGGCCGGCCTCCAAACCGACAAGGAGACGGGAAAACGCTGGGCCTCAAGGCAGATTCGAGCCGGCCGGCTCCACCACGGATTCGTCGTCGCGGTCGAAGCGGACAGGCCCTTCGGTCAGTTCAGCATGGTGGCAGTCGAGCAGGCCGCCATCGTGGCCGCCCTCGAAGTGACGCGTGATCTCGCGGTGGGCGCGGTCGAGCGCCGGTTCTCCTCCAACGCGCTCTTCGAACTCATCACCGGCAGCGAGTTCGAGCCAAGGGAGTACAGCACTTTGGGTTCAGGCTTCGGATGGGATCTGGAGCGCAACATCGTCGTACTCGTGGCCCGGCGGGAAGGGACTGCCGAGTCCCGATTGAGTAAACGTCAATCCCGGCTGGCCGACGATCGGGCCATCGAATTCTGGGCGTCGGCGGTGCGCAGCAGGGACCGGGCGGCTGCGGCCGCCGGTCTGGGCTCCGAGCTGGTCGCGGTCCTGGGCGGAGACCAGGACACCCTCGCGATCGCGCGCGCCGTGCAAGGCGAAGTCGCCCAGTTCGCGCACGGCGAGTACGCAATCGGCGTCAGCCGCAGCTATCCGGGGCCGAGCGGAATCTCGGTCGCGTATCAAGAGGCGCGCACCGCCCTGCGGCTCGGGCACCGGGTATCGGGAACCAGCGCAGTGACCGCCTACGGTGAACTCGGACTGTTCCGGCTCCTGGCTCAGGTCGGCGACGAAGAACTCCACACGTTCGTCGAGGAGACTCTCGGGCCACTCCTGCGCTTGAACGAACCCGAGCGCTCAGAAATGTTCAACACGCTGGAGACGCTCATCGAGCACAACATGAACATGGCCGAGTCGGCCCGTCACCTGCACTACCACTACAACACGCTCCGCTACCGGCTGGCCAAACTGGAGCGCCTGCTCGGTCCGTTCAGCACGAGCACGCCGGTGGCCATGCAGGTGTGTATCGCGTTGCAGATCACCGAGATGCAGCGCAATCTAGCACATCGCGCAAAATGACTGTCTCTGGCGGACTTTCGTGGATGCGTCCGGCGGTATCGCTGAGGTGGCGTCCGGTGCCACCCCAGCGCCCGGCGATGATCTCAGCGGCGATGGAGATGGCCGTCTCCTCCGGGGTACGCGCACCGAGGTCGAGGCCGATCGGGCTCCAAAGGCGGCCCAGTTCGTCCTTGGTCAGCCCGCTCTCCCGCAGCCTCGCCATCCGGTCCTCGTGCGTACGCCGCGATCCCATCGCCCCCACATAGGCGATCTCCGGTATCCGGAGCGCCACTTCGAGCAGCGGCACGTCGAACTTCGGGTCGTGCGTCAACACCGTGACCACGGTGCGTGAATCAATTCTGCCGCAGTCGTTCTCGGCCGTCAGATAGCGGTGCGGCCAGTCCACGATCACCTCGTCGGCATCAGGGAAGCGGCTGTGGGTGGCGAACACCGGCCTGGCGTCGCACACGGTCACGCGGTAGCCCAGGAACGTCCCCACCCTGGCCACCGCGGCGGCGAAGTCGATCGCGCCGAAGACCAGCAGTCGCGGCTTGGGCGCGAATGCTGCGACGAAGACCCGCATGCCCTCGCCGCGGCGTTCGCCGTCGGTGCCGTAGGTCAACGTCGCACTCGTTCCTGCGGCCAGCAGGCCCAACGCATCGTCACGCACGGCGTCGTCGGCCCGCGACGAGCCCAATGTGCCTGCTGGCCTGGCTCGGTCGGGTCGGACCACAAGCCGCCGGCCCTGCCACGACGGGTCCTGATGCTCGACCACGGTGGCGATCGCGACGGGTCGGCCCGCCTCGATGTCCTCGGCGATCGCGCCCAACTCCGGGAAGGTCTGCCGGTTCACCTTCTCGACGTACACGTCGATGATTCCGCCACAGGTCAACCCGACAGCGAACGCGTCATCGTCGGATACCCCGAAGCGTTGCAGCGTCGATTCGCCCGACTCGACCACGGCGTGCGCGAGGTCGTAGACGGCGCCCTCGACGCAGCCACCGGACACCGAGCCGACCGCAGAGTCATCGGGACAGACCAGCATCGAGGCGCCGGGCGGGCGGGGCGCGGACCGGAACGTTGCCACCACTGTGCCGATACCGATGGTTTCGCCGCTCTCCCACCACTTCATGAGCTCGGGCAGCACTTCACGCATAGGCAGTCCCTTCAGCGAGTTTCCACACCCGACTTCCGCCACGATGCCCACGGGTAGTAGATGACGAACGCGACCAGGGCGCCGACGAAAAGGCTGAGGTCTGCTCCCCCAACGTACTTCGTCATCAGCGGCGAAGCGAAGATCGGTGTGTTGGTGAATGCTATGGAGGTCGCGAGACCCACCACCCAGGCGACGATCCCTGGCATGAAGTAGGCCTGTGCGACGCCGTTTCGGGTGAACAGATCGATATCGCTGTAGCGGCCGCGGTGAATGATGAAGTAGTCGGTCATGGTGATCACCAACCACGGGGTCAGCCATAGCACCAAGGTCAACATCCAAGCCTTGAAAGTGGACCCGAACTCGGGTTGAAAGATGCCCATGACGGCGATGGGTATCCCGACCAGCGCGGTGGCCAGCACACCCTGGAGGCGACTCAGCCGCAGGCCCACCGTCTGGAGGACTGCCGGACCCACGAAAAGGTTGACCAGGTTCGCCGGCAGCAGCCCCAGCGTCATCACCAGCAGGACCGGCCAGGCAAGCGCACCGGGCAGAGCCGCCTCGACTGTCTTGCCCACGTCCAGACTCGATGTCGCGCCGGTCGCGATGATGGCCGACAGCGAGAACGTGCAGAAGGTACCGAGGTACATCCCGGCAGTGGCCAGAAGAAAGACCTTGCGCTGCGACGCATCTCGGCGCACATACCGACCGAAGTCGTGCGCAAACGGAGTCCAGGAGACTCCCCATCCGACGCCCAGGGCGGTCACCAGTACTGCGATGGCGCCAAGGCGCTCGCCACCGTGGACCGATGCCGGATGGCCCCAATCGACGCCACCCGCCAGGGCGCCGACAGCGACAATAACCAGCGATATCCCCATACCGATGACGGCGACGCGCTCGTACTTCGTGATCAGCCGATAACCGTAGACCGCCACGAGCACCAACAGCAGCGTCAACACCGCCAACAGCAGCACGTCGGTCACGTGACCGCCGGGCACCCCGAACTGCCCGGCGATGCTTCTTGCGGCCGTCACACCGAAGTAGCTGTTGACGCCGAACCACCCTGCGGTGGTGAAGAACAGCAGGACTGCCAGTATCCGGGCGCCCTGGAATCCGAAGGCCGGTCGCGCGTTCACCATCACCGACGCGCCCGTCCGCTGGCCTTGCAGCACACACAAACCCACACAGGCCGACCCCACGATGGCCCCGAGGAAGTAGACCAGCAGAACGTCCGTGAGCGCCAGGCCCAAGACGATGCCCAGCGCCCCGACGGCGAGGTTGGTCACGGCGACGTTCACGCCGGCGAACACGAAGAAGATCTCTCGCGGGATGCCTTGCCGGTCGGCCTCCGGAGTGCAGTCCAGCTCCCCGGTTTTCGGCTCCGCGCGCATGTCGTCCGGTTGACTCATGGTGTTCCTCGCGCATTCAGATGTTGCGATCTTGAAAACCGTGCACAGCCCCGCCAAGTGAGCTGAGCTGCAAGAGTTGTGGCCGGCGCCAGGCGTCGACGGACTTCCTACGCGACTGTGAGCGTCACCATCAGTGCGGTCGTACGCGCGCGCTCAGCCGCTCCAGGAAATCAGCGAAACGTTCTCTGGTGATGGTCATTACGAGCTGGAAAACCTTGATCTCACTCGAGGCCCCAGCCGCGGGGCGCTCAGTCGGCACCGCGCGCACTACGGTGGGCGCGGCACTGGGCGTTGCGCTGGACGTTGCGGCAGGCCCGGTGGCTGCCGGTATGGATCCGGCGGCATCGGGCGCCTCGATGCGCGCACTGAGCTCGTCGGCGAACGCGACGAACATCGTGTTGGAAACATCGCGGATGCCCCGTCCCAGCGAGGCGATCCGGCCGGTGAGGTCGATGTCGGACACCACGTCGATCCGGCTGCCCGCGTCATCGGGTGCCACCTGGAGCTGTACGTGGGCCTGTACCGTGCCCGAACCGCGTTTGTCACGACCGGATGCGTTGAGCACCATGCGATGTGTCTCGGCGTTGCGCTCCACGATGGCGGCATTTCCCGCGTAGTTCATCTTGAGCGGTCCGATGGCGACCCGCAGCACGCCCTCGTATTTGTCGTCGCCCAGTTCGTCGACCAGCTCGGCGCCCGGCATGCACTGAACCACAGCCCTGGTGTCCTGCAGGAACTTCCATACCTCTTCGGGTGAGGCGCCGACCGCCGTCTGATGTTGAAGCTTCACGAACGCTCTCCTATCTCGGTCCCCTGCGGGGAATGCTGTTCGAGCAGTGCCAGTACCCGCTCAGCGGTGATGGGCAGTTCGGTGGGCCGGACACCGATCGCGGCCTCCACGGCGCTGGCGAGCGTGGCGGCCGGTGGTCCGATCGGCGGTTCGCCGACGCCACGGGCGTTGAGCGGGCCACGGCCCTCACCACTTTCGACGATCGCCACACCGATGTCCGGCAGATCCATCGCCGTCGGCATCAGGTAGTCGGCGAACAACGAGGACAGCGGGTGCCCCTGATCGGTGACGCAGTCCTCCATCAGCGCATAGCCGATGCCTTGCGCTGCCCCGCCGATGATCTGGCCCCGCACCCGCATCGGGTTGATGGCCCGGCCGACGTCGTGACACGCGGCGTACTTGAGCAGCCGCACCTCGCCGGTCTCCAGATCCACCTCGACCTCGGCGGCGTGCGTGCCGAAGGTGTAGTCCGGGTACGTGTGGCCCTGTCCCTTCTCCGGATCGAATCCGCCCGAACGGGCACGCCAAGTGTTGAGCACCGATGTATCGACCCGTGCTTCATCGGCGGCGCGGACCAACTCGGGCAGGCTCAGGCCGGTGTCTCCGAGTTCGGTACGCACCATCCCGTCGCGCCAGACCAGGCTGTCTTCGGGCACGCCGAGTTCCTTAGCCGCGACCGGGGTCAGCTGGTCACGCAGCTTGCGCGCGGCCCGCAGGATCGAGTTCCCCGACATGTAGAGCTGGCGGGTCGCGAAAGTCCCACCCGCAGGCGGGTTCAACGCTGTGTCCCCGATGTACACACTGATGTCGGCCAGCGGAACTCCGAGGATCTCTGAGGCGATCTGACACAGGCTCGCGGCCTGGCCGGCGCCGAGATCGGTGACGCCGCTGCGGATCAGCAGGGTGCCGTCGGCCTGGAGCGTGACCCATGCCGAGGCGTGGTCGCGGAACCAGATGCTGCGACCGTAGGGCTGCATGCTGCTACCGAAGCCCCGGCCGACGACTTTGTGCCGCCCACTGGGTTGGCTTGGCTCACCGAGCATTTCGAGCACCTTTTGTCGGGTCTCTGTCACCGCGACCGCGGTGGTGACCGGTTCACCGGCAGAAGTGAGGTCGCCTTTCTTGATGTGGTTGAGGTCGCGCACCGCCTCACGGCTCAGACCGACCTCGGTGGCCAGCGCGTCCATCTGGGACTCGTAGCCGAAGACCACCTGCATCGCGCCGAAGCCCCGGAATGCACTGGTGGGCACGTTGTTGGTGAACACCGCACGTGACCGGACGCGCACCACCGGCACCTCGTACGGGCCGGTCGACAGTGCGGCTCCGGCGAACAGCACGCGGGCACTCAGGCATGGATAGGCGCCGGCATCGCCGAGGATGTCGGCATCGACCGCAAGGATCTTGCCTTCCTTGGTGGCCGCCGTGCGGTAGTGCATGGTGAACGGGTGCCGCTTGGTGCTGGCCAGGATCGACTCCTGTCGCGACCAGACCATCCGCACCGGGCGGCGGGTCCGCCACACCAACAGCGCGATGTAGGGCTCGACGGTCATGTCCTCTTTGCCGCCGAAGCCGCCGCCCATGTAGGAGGCGATCACGCGTACCTGGCTCTGAGGCAATCCGAGGATCGTCGCGATTTCGACCGCATGCTCGATCACCTGGGTCGAAATGCGTAGCGTGACAACGTCATTCTCCAGCCAACCGACGCCGGCCTCGGTTTCGAGGTAGGCGTGTTCGACATGCTGGCTGCGGTAGGTGTTGTCGACGACGACGTCTGCCTGCTCGAACGCCGCATCGAGATCCCCGCGTTCCAGGTGCCAGTTGACCAGCACGTTGCCCTCGTCGTGCACAAGTGGCGCACCGTCGGCCAACGCGTCCTCCGGGCTGTAGACCCCGGGTAGCGGCTCGTAGACGACCTCGATCAGGTCGGCCGCCTCCGCGGCGGTCTCGGGGTCGGTGGCGGCGATGACCGCGACCGGTTCCCCGACGTACCGGACCACGTCACCGGCGAGCACGGGTTGCTCGACGGTGAGTTCACCGAGCCCTCCGCTGGCATGCTCGACGACCGCGTTGTGCGGGACGTCGGCGGCGGTGAGCACGGCCACCACACCCTCGAGCCGCTCGGCGGCCGAGGTGTCGATGCGCACGATCTTGGCGGGCGCCACGTCGGAGCGGACCAGTTTTCCGTGGACCATGCCGGGCAGGCTCCAGTCGGCGGCGTACAACAGTGTCCCGCGGACTTTGTTGATGAAGTCATGGTGTGCCGGCGACTGACCGACGATGCGGAAATTCCGCTCGCGTTCCAGCGGCCCGGAATCGGCGTCCGGGTCGAATTCCGCTGGGGCGCTGGGTGGTTCGGTGGTGTCCGGGGTGGTTCCTGGCTGGACGGTCGTCACTGCGCACCTCCCGTCCCGACGGCGGGCTCGTGCAGATAGTCCTCGACCGCGTCGACGATGGCCTGGTAGCCGGTGCAGCGGCACAGGTTGCCGACCAGTTCGTGCCGGATCTCCTCCCGGGTCGCATCCGGTTTGCGTTCGGCCATCGTGGCTGCCGTCAGCAACATGCCTGCCGTGCAGAAGCCGCATTGCGAGGCGCCGTGCTCCAGGAATCGCTTCTGCAGCGGGTGCGGCTCATCCTGGGGATCGGACCAGCCGCGCAGCGTGACCACCTCGTGGCCCTCGGCCTGCACGGCGTAGACGGTGCAGGCACTGACGGGGTCACCGTCCATGAGTACCGTGCACGTGCCGCAGACGCCCTCGGCGCAGCCGTAACGAACGTCTGGCATCCCCAGATCGTCGTGCAGGACGTCGAGCAGGGTGCGGTCGTTGCGCACCCAGACCTCGTGGTCCTGACTGTTGACGCGGAGCGTGAGCTGGGTCCGGATCATGCTGCTCCTCCCTCGTCGCCGAGCACCTGCTCCAGCAGGCGCCGGGTGTGAATCGCGACCAGCCGCCGGCGGTAGTCGGCGGTCGCGTGCAGATCGGTGTCAGGGTCCAGGGATTCGGCGATCGCCGTGGCGCTCTCGCGGGCACGGTCGGGGTCGCCCGGATCGGACAGCGCCGGCGCCAGCAGCTCCTGGTCGACGACGACAGGGCGGTCGGCGACGCCGCCGAGCACCACCCGTAGCCGCGGCGATCCTCCGGCGGCGCCCGGTCGGGCGAGCACGCTGACGCTCACGGTGGCGAAGTCCGAATAGCGGCGGACCACCTCGTGAAATCCCCAGCGGGCATCCTCGGCGACTGGTAGCCGCACGCCCGTCACCACCTCGTCTGGCCCGACGGCGGTGGTGAGGTAGGTGACGAAGAAGTCGTCGGCAGCCACGGTCCGCTCGCCGGCCGGGCCGAGGACCACGATCTCGCCGCCCATCGCGAGCGTGATCGCCGCGAGTTCGGCGGTCGGGTCCGCATGCGCGAGTGAGCCGCCGAACGTGCCGCGGTTGCGGACCCGCACGTTGCCCACGAACTGCACCGCGTGCGCCAGCAGTGGTGCGTGGGTACGGACCGCGTCGGAGGTGGTGAGCACGCGGTGGCGGGTGTTGGCGTCGATGACGAGCCGGCCGTTCTCGACCCGCGGGTCGGCCGCCGCGATCGGGTTGACGTCGATGAGGGCGCCGGGGAAGGCCAGCCGCAGGTTCAGCATCGGGATGAGGCTCTGGCCGCCGGCGAGAATCTTCGCCTCGCCGTCCCACAGTCCGAGCAGTTCGACGGCGTCTGCCCACGTTTCTGCGCGCTGGTATTCGAAACAGCTCGCCGGGGTGCGGTCTGTGGGCGTCGTCATCGTCTCCTGAACAGTCATCGGGGCGTGTCCTCTCCGCCGACGAGGTCGCGTAGGACCGTGAGCTCGGCGTCTTCGACGGGCGGCAGCTGGTCGAGTTGGTCGTGTACGAGCAACTCGAAACCGGTGGCCGCCTGGACCTGTTCGAGTGTCACGCCCGTCTGCAGCGCACACACTCTCATGCGATGCGAGTCGGGGGCGAAGTCGAGCAGGGCAAGATCGGTCACCACCCAGCGTGGCCCACCGTGCACGAGCCCGCTGTCGGACCGGCTGGTGCCGCCGGTCAGGAACCCGGGGCTGGTGACGAAGTCGACCTGCTCGACGAAACGGCGAGGCTCATGCGCGGTGACGACCACGACCTGGTTGCACATCGATGCTATGTCGTTCGCTCCACCGGGGCCCGGTAGCCGCACCTTCGGCTTCGCCGGGTCCCCGACGATGCTGGTGTTGACGTTGCCGTACTGGTCGATCTGGGCCCCACCGATGAAGCCGTAATCGAAGAAACCACGCTGGGCCATCAGAAAGATGTCGGTTGCGCCGGTGAGCATCTGGGCGCCGATCGCGGCACGAACCTCGTTGGTCGACGCAGGCAACTCGCCCGGAGTCAGCTCGATGCCGATCATTCCGCCTTCGAGCAGCACGGTGAGGTTCGGCGCCTGGCGCCGCTTGGCGATCGCCGCAGCCACGAGCGGCTGACCGATTCCGGCGAAGAGCACCTTGCCGTCCTCGAGCAGCCTGCTGGCGGCGATGGTCATGATCTCGTCCGGACGGGCGTCCGCATGCTGTGGCGCGAGGGTCAGCACTGGTTCGGTCATCGTGGCAACATCTCCTCGGCGGTTCGGCGTGCGGTCTCCAGGCGCGCTGGATCGATCGAGGCGAGGTAGGCGTCGTGGTCGGCGTGGGCGGCCAGCGCCGCGGCGAACGTGCGTGCCCCGTCGATACCGCCGGCTTTGACGGCCTGCATGTAGGCGGTGAACTCGTCGAGGTCGGCCTCGTAGTGGCCGTAGCACTCGTGCGGGTAGGCGCCCATGGGTTGGTGGACGACCGCGTCGACCGCGAATCCGGGGATGACGGTGCGCGCGGGGTCGCGGCGAAACTCATCGGAGGTGACGATCTCCTCGGCGGTGATGATGACGCGCCGGGCGGCGAGCACCAGATCGGCGTCCATCAACTGATAGCCGTCGATCTGGGCGTTGCCGAGGGGGTCTGCGCGCTGCACATGCACCAGCGCGACGTCGGGATTGAGGCTGGGCACCGCGTTGAGCAGTTGGCCGGTGTAGGGGCAGGTGACCTTCGCCAGGTCCAGCTGCCGGTCGATGTCGGAACCGAGCATGCTGACCGTCGGCAGAAACGGAATACCCATGGCCCCGGCCTTGTAGCGCAGGCCGATGCCGAGGTGGCTCCACTCCTCGAAGGTCGCCAGGCCGTTCTCCACCAGGTGCCGCAGCACCGGTGCCAGTCCCCAGCCGTGGCCGATACCGACCCAGCTGGTCATCACACGGTCGGCCATCCCGGTGGCCAGCATCAACTCGGCTTCGAAGCAGGACAGCGGGCGGGCCATCGTCAGTCCGGTGCGACCCTGGCGCAGCACTTCGATCAGCAGCGCCATGGGGGTGCGGGCGTGGTTGGTGCCGCCCACCCCAATGACTGCGTCATTGGGCACCAGCCTGCGCACCGCCTCGGCCGCGGTGGTCACCTTGTCCCCCGAGGCCCGGTCGAGTCCCTCAAGTTCGGTGCGTGCGGAGTCGACGCCGGCGGTGGCCAGTCGCGTGCTCATCTGGTCCCCACCAGGCTGCCCAGCAGCGGCAGCACCTCTGCCGCAATCTGTTCGGTCTGCTCGGAGTCGTACTCGTGCGGGATCAGACAGATCTCCTTGACGCCTGCATCCAGGTGCGCCGAGATCTGCTCGGCGCAGTCCTCCGGGGTGCCGCAGATGGCGCTGTCGGGCGTGGCGCTGCTCCATTCCGGAGTGTCGAAGTACGACGCGAGCCACGGTCCCGAGCGGGCCTGGGCCTCTTCCTTCGAGGAGGCGATGCAGATCGGCAGCTGGTTGAGGGAGTGCAGTTCGTCGGGGTCGCGACCGGCTTCTTCGGCGAACCGCGCGATCTTGTTCCAGGACTCGGTGAAGG
Organism: Mycobacterium appelbergii; assembly: GCF_032883035.1. NCBI lineage: Bacteria > Bacillati > Actinomycetota > Actinomycetes > Mycobacteriales > Mycobacteriaceae > Mycobacterium > Mycobacterium appelbergii. Next base: position 351,108 of record NZ_JAMQTH010000001.1, on the reverse strand, counting down.
CCTCGGCTGTGTAGAAGTAGGTCAACCAGCCATCGCCGAGTGTGGCGGCCCGCTTGAGCACCCGGTCGACGTAGCCCCCGATGAGGATCTGGGGCCGCGGCTGGGGCAACGGCAGCATCTTGACCCGGCGGAACGACAGGTCGTCCCAGGTGCCGGTGACTTCCTCCTTGGTCCACAGGTCCATGCAGATCTCCAGGTTGCGTTCGAAGATCCGTCCGCGCCCCTTGAACGGTGTGCCGGTGGCGTCGAACTCCCGCTCGTACCAGCCGGCGGCGACCCCGAGCCGCAGCCGTCCTTGCGAAATCGCCTGGATCGTGGCTGCGGTCTTGGCCAGTAGCGCCGGATCGCGGATCGGCAGAACCAGGATTCCGGTGCCGAGCTCGATGGTCGAGGTGTGGGCCGCCAGCACCGCGAGCGTCGTCAGTGCCTCCAGCTGGGGGAAGGGCTGTCGGCTACCGAGAAACAGGTGGTCCCACGCCCAGAGCGAGGTGAAACCGAGTTGCTCGGCCCGGCGGGCCGTGGTGACCAACTCGTCGATCTGGGGTGTTTTCTGGGCCGAGGTGAAGTTCTCCACGGCAAGCCCGAACGTCGCTGGCATGTCGTCCTCTCTGGCGATGACGGCTGTGATGCGCCCCACGTTATGCGGAACGCTTGCGGGTTCCTATGGCACCGGTAGACAGCTCAGGTCCGTCCATTTGTTAATGAGTGACAGGCTCAGCCGACACGAAAAGGCTTGAACCGGACCCGCATACCCGGCACCGCCTGGGCAGCCCGGTCCACACCGGACTTCGGCACCACACCGATGACGGGATACCCGCCGGTCACCGGTCGGTCCGCCAGGAACAACGTCGGCCGCCCCCGGGTGGGGACCTGCAGGGCGCCGAGCACCACGCCCTCGCTGGCGAGTTCCCCGCAGCGCAGTCGCGGCAGCTGTGGACCGTCCAGCCGCATGCCGACCCGATCGGTATCGGGGGTGACGGTGAAGTCGTGGCCGGCCAGCAGGTCGAGCGCCGCGTCGGTGAACCAGTCGTCGCGCGGCCCGAGCAACAGCGGAAGCTGGAGTGACCCGGCATCCATCGCCGCCACGGGCGCAAGATCGGTGGCCGGCCAGTCGGCCGCGGCATCGGCGACCGGCAGCATGGCACCGGCGCGTAGGGGTGGGGTCCCGAGGTGGGCCATGGTGTCCCACGACGCCGAGCCGAGCACCTCTTCCCCGCGGATGCCGCCGCGCACCGCGACATAGGTGCGCAGGCCGACGGTGGGCGGGCTGAGCGTGACGGTATCCCCGGCCCGTGCCGTGAACGAGGTGTTGACGGCCTGGGCGCGCGTGCCGCAGCGGATCGTGACCGGGGCGCCGGTGACCGCGATCAACACCGTCGCGTCGACCCGGAAGGTGAGCCGACCCAGGGTGGCCTCGATGCACGCGGCGCCGGGCCGGTTGCCCACCAACCGGTTCGCCAGATCGTAGGAAGCCCGGTCGGCGGCGCCGGACCGTCCGACACCGAGGTGGGCGAATCCGTTGCGGCCGCGGTCCTGCAGGAGGGCGAGCACGCCCACGGACTCCACGGTCAGTGTGCTCACCGGCCCGCCTCCCGGAACTGGACGACCGCGCCGGGCGCGAGCACCGCAGGCGGATCCGCCGCCGCATCCCAGAGCACCGCGTCGGTGTGACCGAGCAGCTGCCAGCCGCCCGGCGAGCCACGCGGATAGATCGACGAGAATTCGCCTGCGATCGCGACGGCTCCGGCCGGTACCCGCACGCGGGACTCGTCGCGCCGCGGTACCCGCAGCCGCGGATCACCGCCCACCAGATAAGAGAACCCGGGGGCGAAGCCACAGAACGCGACCCGCCACGGCGTGCCGGTGTGCGCGGCAATCACTTCCGCGACGGTGAGCCCGGTGATGCGGGCGACATCATCGAGATCCTCACCGTCATAACGTACTTCGATGACGTGATGCTCGTTGTTGGCGGCTGCCTCCGGCGTCGGCGCCAGTTCGCTCAGCGCGGCGCGCACCGCGTCGGCGGTCGTGGTGTCCGGATCGAGGGTGACTAGAAGAGTCGCCAGGCCAGGAACCACTTCGACGATCCCCGGCAGCCCGGCGGTCCGGACGGCGGCCGCCCAGCGGTGAACCAGCCGGTTGTCGTCGAAGTCGAGTAGCCACGCCTCCTCACCGCAGGGACGCAGGACCGGCGTGCTCACCGCATCGGGATGAGCTCGACCCCCGCGGCCTCGAGTGCAGCGCGGGTCTTGCGGGCGATGTCGACCGCGCCCGGGGTGTCGCAATGCACCAGCAATGCGTGTGCGGTGATGGCGATTTCGCTTCCGTCGTTCGCGGTGATGCGGCCTTCGGTGACCATCCGGACGGCTCGTGCGGCGGCCTCGTCCGCATCGGTCAGCAGTGCGTTCGGCTGGGTGCGAGGCTGCAACAGGCCTTCCGGTGTGTAGGCACGGTCGACGAAAGCCTCGGGGATCAGCCGCAGACCGGCCTCTTGACCGAGCCGCCAGGCCTCGGTGCCGACCTGGCACAGCAGCGGCAGGTCCTTGTTGAATTCGACCGTCGCGTCGACGAGGGCCTGGGCATGCTCGGTGTCCTTGGCCGTGACGTTGTAGAGCGCCCCGTGCGCCCGGATGTAGTCCACCTTGCCCCCGGCCAGTCGGGCGAACACTTCCAGTGCCCCCATCTGATAGAGCAGGTCGTCGCGCAACTCGGCGCCCGGGATCGCGATGTACCGGCGGCCGAAGCCGTGCAGGTCGCGGTAACTCACCTGGGCCCCGATCGCGACGTTGTTCTTCACGGAGATCGCGCAGGTGCGGCGCATGATGCCCGGGTCACCACCGTGGAATCCGCAGGCGATGTTGGCGCTGGTGACGATTTCGAGCAGGGCATCGTCGTCCCCCAGACTCCAGCGACCCAGTCCCTCACCGATGTCGGTTGTCAGCGCTACTCGTGTCGCCATGCGTCCTCCTGCGTCGTACGTCCTTATGGTCCGAGTATCACCGTCTCGGCGGTGCGGGAACAGCCCCGGTCACTGACTCCCATCCGTCACTGCGACTGCCGATTCAAGAATTGTCCGCGCAGCGCTTCCCGCACCGCCCGCACCGAGGGGTCGTTGTGCCTGGCCCGACGGACCAGCGAGACCAGCGTGCGGGACCACCCGGTCTCCAGCCGCGTGAGCAGCGCGGTCTCCCGTTGCGGGGGCAGCACGAGCCTGGGCAGGATGCTGGCCGCGGCGCCCTGGTGGACCACCAGCAGCAGCAGGTCGAGATCGCAGGACTCGAACTGGACCGTTGGGGTGAAGCCCAATCCGAGGCAGTGCTGGACCGCCCACGCACGGGAAGCGGCACCCGCAGGCTCCAGCGCCCACGGCAGGTTGCCGCCGGTATTGGCCAGGTCGCGACCCCTCAGCAGGGACGGGGCGACCACGATTTCGAGCGGGTCGGTGCCCAGCACCTCGCGGTGCACGTGACGCGGGGTCGGCGCGCTGTTGCCCGGGTACTCCTCGCTGACGACCAGGTCGAACTCGCCGCTGAGCATGGCAGGCACCGCGACCTCCGGCTCGGATTCCACCAGCTCGACCCGTAGCCCGGGGTGTCGCTGCTGGCATTCCAGCAGTGAGGGCACCAGGGCGCGGGCGGCGCTCCCGAAGGCGGCGACCCGGCAGGTGCCGGTCGGCTGCTGCACGCCGGAGCGCAGTTCGGTGTGGGCCAGTTCCAGTGCGGCCAGGATGTCGGCGCCGTGCTCGGCAAGCCGCCGGCCCGCCTCGGTGAGCCGGACGCCGCGGCCCACGCGTTCCAACAACGCCGCCCCGGCCTCGCGCTCGAGCAGGGCCAGTTGCTGCGAGATACCCGATGGGCTCATGTGCAGCGCTTCGGCCACCGCCGCGATGGTCCCCCGGCGGCTGAGCTCGACCAGAAATCGGAGCCGACGTACGTCCAGCACCTCGCGAGGATATAGGAAACATCACCATCGCTGCCGGGTCGACGGCAGCAATCGGTGATGTTGCGGGGGCTCGGAGGTGCTTAGGGTGCGGTCAGGAGGTATGCCGTGCAAACAACCGAGCTGTTCCTGCCCAACCCCCGCTGGTCTGCCGGGGGCACCGCCGAATCCCGCGAGACCGAGGAGGTCCGTCGATTCCACCAGAGCCTGCCCGATTACGCCGTCACCCCGTTGATTCCGCTGCCCGCCGTCGCGTCCGCCCTCGACCTCGGCACGGTGCTGGTCAAGGACGAGTCGCTGCGTCTCGGACTGCCGGCGTTCAAGATGCTGGGTGCCTCGTGGGCCGTGCACCGCGCGGTCGGATCCGGTGGCCGCGACGGCACCCGGCTGATTACCGCCACCGACGGCAACCACGGCCGCGCCGTCGCCCGGATGGCTGCGCTGCTCGGCCTGCCCGCCACGATCGTGGTGCCCCAAGGTGTCTCCGAAAGGGCGATCGCGCTGATTCGTGAGGAGGGCGCCGAGGTACGGGTGCTCGACGCGCCATATGACGAAGCGGTACGCCAGGCGGCCAAACTGGCTGATGTCGACCCGAATGCGGTTCTCGTGCAGGACACTTCGTGGCCCGGCTACGAGGATGTGCCGCAGTGGATCGTCGACGGCTACGCGACCCTGTTCGACGAGGCCGTCGAACAGGCGACGGCGCTCGGCGCAGGCATCGATCTCGTCGTGGTCCCGGCCGGGGTCGGTTCGCTCGCCCACGCCGCGGTGCTTTTCGGCCGATCGCATCCGGACTGCCGCATCGTCGCGGTCGAACCCGAGGTCGCCGACTGCCTGCGGGCCAGCCTGGCGGCCGGCGCCGCGACCTCGGTGCCGACCGGCGAGACGAGTATGGCCGGGCTGAACTGCGGTACGCCGTCCTACCTCGCCTGGCCGGACCTCCAGCGGGGACTGGCCGGTGCGGTCGTGGTCGATGACGCAGCCGCCGCGGACGCCGCCTCCTACCTCAAGAGCGCCGGTGTCGACAGTGGCCCGTGCGGGGCGGCGAGCCTGGCCGCGTTACGCGTCCTTGCCGCCGAGCCGGCGCGGTCACAGCTTGGGCTGCAACAGGATTCATCGGTCATCCTGCTCAACACCGAGGGTTCCGGGGCGTCCGGCTAGCAGTCGAACGTCACGCTGGAGTATCGAGGCGAATCAGAGTCCGGCGAGCACGTCGAGGGTGCGGGTGATGGTGGCCGGATCACCCATCGGGATCGCGGAGAACTCGGTGGCCCCCGCGTCGGCGAATCGACCGAGTTGCTCGGCGACCTCGGTCTCGTTGCCGAACACGCAGATGTCCCCGACGCTGTCCACACCCTCCACGTCGAAAATTGCCCGGTACGCGGGGAAGTCCGTCGGGTTGAAACTGGCGGCGATCTGCTCGCGCGCGGCATCGGCATCGTCAGTCACGCTGACAGGAAGGCCGACGACGACCTGCGGTGCCGGCCGCCCAGCGTCGGCCGCCGCTCGCGTGATGCGCGGGACGATGTGTCCTTCAACGGCTTTCAGACCAGCCCAGGTGGTGACCGTTCCTTCGGTGAGCTCGCCTGCCAGCTGCAGCATCCGTGGACCCAGCGCCGAGATGACGACCGGCGGAGCCTCCGCTCCGGGAAGGACGAGCTGACCGACCGCAGTGATCCGCTTGCCGTGGTGGTCGACGGGCTCCCCGGCCAGGGCGGGGATTAGCACTTCGAGATACTCGCGCAGATAGGCCGCAGGTGCCTCGTAGGACAACCCGAACATGTCGCTGATCACGGCTTCGTGGCTGACTCCGATTCCGAGGATCAGACGTCCCACGCTCGCCGCGGACGCGGTGAGCGCTTGGCGGGCCAGCACGAACGGATGCTGCGTCTGGGCGACCGTTACGGCGGTGCCGAGTTCGATTCCGGGAGTGCGGGCACCGGCAAGAGCGAGTGTGGTCAGCACGTCCAACGCCGGGAACTGCGCCGTCGGCGGCAACTGCGGGAGCCAGATCCGCGAGAATCCAGCGTCGGCCGCGTGCTGGACTGCAGACAGGGTCCCGGGCAGGCCGCCGGGGTCGGGCAGTGCGCCGAGGGTGATCTTCATTGGCTGTTCCCTTGCTAGAATCCGGAGGTGGTCTCCGCTAACTATATGGAGACAGTCTCCGTTTGTCGATTGGGGGTCCTATGTCAGCTGTCCGGCCGATGCGAGCCGATGCGGCGCGCAACCGGCGACTCCTGCTCGACGCTGCGCATGAGGCGTTCGCCCGCAGCGGGGTGACGGCGTCGCTGGACGATGTGGCCAAGGCCGCCGGAGTCGGACCCGGCACCTTGTACCGGCACTTCCCCAACCGTGATGCGCTGGTGCTCGCGGTCATCGACGAAGGCCTGATCGAGTTGCACCGGCTGGGAACGGCACTGCTGGACACGTCGAATCCACTTGACGCCCTACGGGAATGGCTGGAGGCCTACATCGCCCAGGCGGGCATGTTCGACGGACTCGCGAAGACGCTGGCCGCCACACCCACCGACTCCAGCGAGGCCTGCCGACTGTCCCGCGACGCCGGCGCGGCGCTGGTGTCCCGCGCAGCGGAGCAGGGCGCCATCCGCCCCGGTGTCGACATCGTTGACGTCCTGGATCTGGCCGCGGCCATCACGTGGATCGGTGAGCAACCCGAGCGCAGCGAAGCCCAACGCGACCGGCTCCTACAGATCGTGCTCGACGGGATCCGAACGCCCTGACTGTATTACCTCGATGCCCTGGCTATTCGGGGCGGCCGCCGTTGTAGCTCCACTCCGGTTTCCCGCCGGCGGCGTTGGAGGTGACACTTGTTCCGACAATGAGGAATCTCGCCTCCTCGTCCGCGACCGGGCAGTGCTCGACGCCGCGCGGGATGACGAAAAGATCGCCCGGTCCGAGGATCACGTCCCGGTCGCGAAGCTGGACGGTGAGCGTGCCGCTGACGAGCAGGAATGTCTCGTCTTGGTCATCGTGCGCGTGCCATGTGGTGGAGCCGATCCCCTTGGCGACCTTGAACGAGCTGCCGTTGGCTTCTGCGATCGTTCGCTGGGCCCAGAACTCGGTCAGTTCGTCGAGCGCATCGGCCAGCGTCACCTTGTCGTCCATACGTTCAAAACTATGTTCGGCCAACACGCCGCAACAGCGGTAGGAATGTCACATGGCGCAAGAATCCTCCCGAATCTCACCGGAACCCAAGCGGGTGGCGCTGGTCGTCGACCAAGGTTCGAACCCGTTCGAGATGGGTTGTGCATGTGAGGTCTTCGGCGCCAGACGGCGGCCCGAGATCGGTTTCGAGTTATACGACCTCACTGTCGTTTCTCCTACACGAGTCACAACAATGCGCGATGGGTTGTTCCGGCTTTCGGCCGATGCGGGGCTGGAGGCCCTGGCTGAAGCCGACATCGTGATCGTGCCTAACCGGCCGGATGTGCTGGAGCCGTCACGACCCGCGCTGCTGGCACAAATTCGCGACGCCCACGTCCGCGGAGCGCGCTTGGTCGGCTTGTGTACCGGCGCATTCACTCTGGCTGAAGCGGGCATCCTCGACGGGCGCCGCGTCACAGTGCATTGGCAGTTGATCGACGAGTTCGTGCAGCGCTTCCCGAATATCCAAGTTCAGCCCGATGTCTTGTTTGTCGACGACGGCGATGTGCTGACCTCCGCCGGCAGCGCGGCCGCGCTGGATCTGGCCTTGCACATCGTCCGCGCAGACTACGGAGCCGAGGTCGCCAACTACGTAAGCCGGCGATTGGTGTTCAGTGCCTTCAGGGAAGGCGGGCAGCGACAATTCGTCGACCGGGCCGTGCCCGCCGCCACGGATTCCTCGCTCGCATCGACCCTCGCGTGGGCCGGGGAGCGCCTGGAGAAGTCATTGACCGTCCGGGACCTGGCTCGCCATGCGCATACCAGCGTTACTTCCTTTCATCGACGCTTCCAAGCCGAGACCGGCACGACTCCGCTCGCGTGGCTGACGACCCAGCGGCTGCAGTTCGCGCAACGGCTTCTGGAACGCACCGAATTTCCACTGGATGCGGTCGCCCGACAGGCAGGGCTCGGCACAGCGGCCAACCTGCGTGCGCTGATGCGTCGCCATGTCGGGGTGACGCCTTCCTCTTATCGGCGGCAGTTCAGCAGCGGGCAATGACAGGGCGCCAGTCTTCGGTCCCGCTAATCTACGTCTAGTAGATTAAAATCTGCACTGTGTCGATTTTGATGTTATGTTCGTCGATGTCGCAGCTCGAGGTTCCCAGTCGCACGAGGAGATTCCGGTGAAAACGTTTTTGATTACAGGGGTGAGCAGCGGCCTGGGGCGCGCGTTCGCCGAAGGTGCGCTGGAAGCCGGGCACACCGTGGTGGGCACCGTCCGACGGCAGGCAGACCTCGAGGCGTTCGACGCGCTGGGTGCAGGAGCCCACGGACGGCTGCTGGACGTGACCGATGACGATGCGGTGTTCGCCACGGTCGCCGACGTCGAGTCGACCGTCGGACCGATCGATGTGGTGATCGCCAACGCCGGCTACGGGCTCGAGGGCATCTTCGAGGAGACCTCGCTGAGCGAGTTGCGGGCTCAGTTCGAGACCAACGTATTCGGGGTGGCGGCCACCCTTCAGGCTGTCCTGCCTCACATGCGTGCACGCCGCGCCGGTCACCTCATGGCAGTGACATCGATGGGCGGTTTGATGGCACCGGCGGGCCTGACCGCCTACTGCGGCAGCAAGTTCGCGTTGGAGGGGCTGCTGGAGAGCTTGGGCAAAGAGGTCGCGGGATTCGGCATCCACGTCACCGCGATCGAGCCGGGTTCTTTCCGCACCGACTGGGCCGGACGGTCCATGAGACGCGCCGATCGATCCATCGCCGACTACGACGAGGTGTTCACACCCATCCGGGAAGCGCGACTGCAGGCAAGCGGCAACCAACTCGGTGATCCCGCGAAGGCAGCGGCCGCAGTGCTGCAGATCCTTGACTTGACCGATCCGCCACGGCATCTGGTGCTGGGATCGGACGCTTTGCGGCTCGTCGGAGCGGCCCGTCAAGCTGTCGACCAGGAGATCGAGACGTGGGAATCGCTCTCTCGGACCACGGATTTCCCTGACGGCCATCAGATCTCGGCCAGTTAGCGATGCCGGCGCAGCCCAAACCCACCCGACGGCACGCGGCAACGCCCCGAAAAGGGGATATGCGGGAACAGGCCATCCTCGACACCGCCGAACGACTGCTGGGCGAGCAAGGCTACGAAGCAATGACGATCGCCGACATCGCCCGGGGTGCGGGGATCACCCGCGGTGCCCTGTACTTCTATTTCGGGTCCAAACAGGACGTCATCACTGCGTTGGTCGCACGCACCGTGGAAGCGCTGCACGAGAAATCACGCGCAGCCGCGCACGACGCCGCTCAAGGCGAACACGCCATCGAGGCGGCGATGGTCAGAACCGAGGCGCTGTGGCGCCAACACGGCGTCGTGATGCGCGCGGCGATCGACCTGGCATCGTCGGTACCCGAAATCGACACACTCTGGAGCGACACCGCCGATATCTTCATCGACGCCATCGCCGAGATACTGCGGCACATGAACTCGACAGCGCCCGAGCCGATCCGCGATACCGCCGACATGGCGCGGGCACTGTGCTGGATGATCGAACGCAGCTTCTACCAGGGCTCCCGGATTTCGAATGCCGAGCTGACCAAGGCCAGGACGGCCTGCACCGAGATCTGGCGGCGAACCGCCCGCTGAGGCTGACGCTGTCGCCCGGATACCTCGCCGTACGGAATGCACGGACGCCACAACGAGTTTGCATCAGAGGTGAAGGCAATTGGCGTATCGACGTTCGGCGGTCCCGAAGCGTTACAGGTCCTGGACCTGCCCGAGCCTCAGGCGGGCCCCGGCGAAGTCCGCATCCGCGTACATGCGGCCGCGGTGAGCCCGACCGATGTCCTGCTCCGGACCGGTGGCCACGCCGTCCGCATGCCTGACAGCAAGCCCCCGTTCGTGCCCGGCATGGACGCCGCCGGTGTCATCGACCAACTCGGCCCAGGCACCGGAGACCGGTTGGTCATAGGCCAACGGGTGATCGCCATGCCACTGTTCACCAGCCCGAATGGCGGGGCCTATGCCGAGCAGGTCGTCGTGGCTGCGGCATCGGTCGTGCCGGCCCCGGCCGGTGTCGATTTCTTCGCGGCATCCTCCCTGCTCATGAACGCCATGACCGCGCGCCTCGCGTTGGACACGCTGGCCGTACCGCAGGGCGGCACGGTCGCAGTCACTGGTGCCGCTGGCGCCGTTGGCGGGTACGCCGTCGAATTGGCCAAGGCCGACAGGCTGACCGTCATCGCAGACGCGTCCCCCGGTGACATCGAGCTGATCCGCGGTTTCGGGGCCGACCACATCGTCGAACGCGGCGCCGATGTCGCCGCCCGAATCCAAGCGCTGGTTCCCGACGGCGTCCCCGGGCTGGTGGACGGCTCGATGCAGACGGCGGAGGTGATCCCCGCGATCGCCGACGGCGGGACGCTCGCCGAACTTCGAGGTTGGTCCGGCCCCGCCGAGCGCCGTATCCGGGTGTGCCCGGTGATGGTGTCGGATCGGATCACCGACACCGACGGGCTGAACACTCTCAGTAGGCAGGCCGAGGACGGCACCTTGAGCCTGCGTGTCGCCGAGGTGCTGCCCGCCGACCAGGCAGCCAAAGCCCATCGCATGCTGGAGGCCGGCGGCTTGCGCGGTCGCATCGTGCTGGACTTCTCCTAAGGCGTCGTCCGTTCAGTGGTATCCGCGTTCCTGCAGCACCCATGAGTTCCCGTCGGGATCGCCGAAATCGGCGAAACTCGCATAGTCGCCATGCTCGGGATCCACGCCCTCGCCGAACCTGCCGTGCCAACCCCCGCCTGCGTTGTCCTTGTGCCGGATCTGGGTGACGTCGACACCCCGGTCGACCAGTTCGGAGCGGTAAGACTCGATGTCGGTCACCACCAGGTACAGCCCGCGCACCGAACCTGCCGGAGCGTCGGTCAATCCGTGGCCGAACTGGATTGAGCACGCCGAACCGGCGGGGGTCAGCTGCACAACACGAAATTCGGGGCCGGGCGAGTAGTCGACATCGAGGACGAATCCGACCTGATCGCGATAGAACCGCAATGCCTTGTCGGGATCCGACACCGGCAGGATGACGACTTCGAGCAGTGCTTGCACTGTGCGCCTCTTAAACCGGTGCCTTGCGCAAGATCTCGTCCACATCGAGGCCGCGGTCCACGCCGTGGGGAACGACGCTCTGGCCCGGCTCGAGGTGCATCTGCCGGTCATCGAGGTAGACGTCGATCTTGTCGGGTTCGAATGAAACCCAGTTGCTGACCTGCCCGACTTCCGGCCAGGCGTCGAGATAGGACCAGGCGGTCTTCTTGCGATCGCCGACGTTGTAGTAACTCGCGATCCCCTTGTAGGGGCAGAATGTCTGTGTTTCAACATGTTCCAATGCCGACGCCTCGACGTCGCCGCGCGGCACGTACCACCTGGGCGCGAACCCCGACTCGTAGAGCACTACCGGCCGGTGGGTGTCAGCGACGGTACGGTCGCCGTCGCGCACGACAAGGTGGCGCGATGTCGTGCGGATGTCGATGCGGTGGTACATGTCCGCGGCATGGCCCACGATGCGGTCGTCCTCTTCGTAGAACGCGTCCATCGCCCGCCACGCGAACGCCACCCTGTCGGCAAGCACCGCCGCATGTTTCGGCAACGCGGTGTGCTGCCACGCAGCGTGATTCGTCGACCGGTCACCCGCCGTCACGGTGTACCACCGCACGGCACCGAGATCGGGATGCTCGGTGACACGGTCCTCTTCGGTCAGCACCGCCTGTTCGATGTCGGCGAGCGGAAAGTATGCCACCGGGTAGCGGCCGGGCTCGTGCAGCAGCACGACATCTTCGCTGTCGACGACCCAGTGGTCCGCGAACCGGACGCGCATGCGGCGACGCAACGGCTCGGCGAACATCAGCCTCGGCGGCAGCGGCTCAGCGGTGAGAAAGTGACCCGTTGACCCGACGGCGAGCGGGCCCTGCTGCCATGCCAATCCCATGTGCTCGTCCTCTCCTGGTGGTTACGCCGCGTTGCTCGCGCGGTCGCGGTAGGCCTCCAGCAGGCGCAGCCACACCTCGCTGATGGTGGGGAAGCATGGAACGGCATGCCAGAGCCGGTCGACGGGAACTCGAGCGGCGACGGCGATCGTCGCCGAGTGCAATAGTTCGGAAATGCCGGGCCCGACAAAGGTGGCGCCAACAAGATAGTCATGGTCCAGGTCGACGACGATGCGGGCCTGGCCGGCGTATCCGTCGGCGTACAGATAGGCCCCCGGCACGCTTTCGCCCATGTCCACATCGACCGCTACCACGCGGTGACCAGCCTGTTCGGCCTGCCGGACGGTGAGTCCGACTGACGCCGCCTCCGGTTCGGTGAAGAAGACCTGCGGTACGGCGGCCGAATCCGCCGTCGCGACGTGGGCGGACCACGGCGTGGTGTCCAGCGGCTTCCCGGCAGCGGAAGCGGTGATCGCCGCGCCGACGACGCGTGCCTGGTACTTGCCCTGATGTGTCAGCAACGCGCGCCGGTTGACGTCGCCGAGTGCGTACAGCCAGTTGTCCTCGACGCCGGTCACCCGGCAGCTGTCGTCGACATCCAGCCAAGCTCCGGGGTCCAGTCCGACGGTTTCCATCCCGATGTCGCCGGTGTTGGGTGTGCGGCCGGTCGCGAAGAGCACCTCGTCCACTTCGAGTTCACTGCCGTCATCGAGTACCACGGTGACGGGTGCCTGCGGGCCGGGACGGCGCAGCTCTTTGACGCTGACACCGGTGCGGACAGTCAGCCCAGCCTCGGTGAGACCGCGGCTGACCCGTTCCCCCACAAACGATTCCATGCGCGGCAACAGCTGGGCACCGCGGGCCAGCAGGGTAACCGACGAGCCGAGCCCCTGCCAGGCGGTGGCCATTTCGACACCCACGCCGCCGGCGCCGACGACAGCCAACCGGGCAGGCACCTGGCTGGAGTCAGTTGCTCTGCGGTTCGTCCACGGGCGGGCCTCGGCAATGCCGGGGATGTCGGGCAGCGCGGCCGTGCTCCCGGTGCAGACCGCCACGGCGTGACGCGCCGACAGTTCGATCGAATCACCGTCAGAGGTGGTGACCACCACGCGGCGGGGGCCGTCCAGGCGGGCATGTCCGCGGATCAGTTCGGCCCCGAATTCCTTGACCGCGCGGGCCTGTCCATCGTCGTCCCAATGCGTGACGTAGTTGTCACGACGTCCGAATACCCCTGCGGCAGAGATGGTTCCGCTGACCGCTTCGCGTGCGCCGTCGACGCTTCTGGCATCGGCCACCGCGATCACCGGTCGCAGCAATGCCTTGCTCGGCACGCAGCCCCAATAGGAGCATTCACCGCCCACGAGTTCCCGTTCCACCACCGCGACCGTGAGCCCACCCGCGCGGACACGCGCGGCGACATTCTGACCGACGGGCCCGGCGCCCAGCACGACGACGTCGTACACCTCTCCAACTGCTGATGTCGACATGTTTATGACCGGCCCTTTCCGGTGGATTCAAACCTGGGTGGGTTGTATAACCCAATATTCTGGGCCACGGGACCTAATTTTGTCCAGACCGCACGCAGTTTCCGGACATGGTGTGAAGATCAAGGAATGGCGGCCAGGCTCACCTCAGTCAACGTCGGCATGCCGAAGGACGTGGCATGGCGCGGCAAGACAGTCCACACCGGAATCTGGAAAACGCCGGTCGACGGCCCCGTCATGGTGCGCAGGCTCAACATCGACGGGGACGGCCAGGGCGATCTCGCCGGCCACGGCGGTGAGCAACGCGCCGTCATGGTCTATCAGACCGAGTCATACGACTATTGGGCAAAACAGCTCGGGCGCGCTGACCTGGTTCCCGGCCAATTCGGAGAGAACTTCACCATCAGCGGGCTCAGCGACCGGGAGGTGTGCATCGGCGACCGCTACCGCATCGGTGATGCGGAGTTCGAAGTCACCCAGCCACGTGTCACCTGCTTCCGCGTGGGCATGCGGCTCGGCGAACCCGATATGCCCAACCTGCTTGTCGCCCATCACCGTCCCGGCTTCTACTTTCGCGTGATCACCGAAGGCCGGGTACAGCGCGGTGACCCGATAATTCGGACACGCCGGGGCCGCCACGCAGTGAGCGTCGCCGATGCCGACGCGCTGCTCTACCTGCCCGACCGCGACATCGGTCGACTCCGCGAGATCGTCGATGTCCCGGCCCTGAGCCCGGGCTGGCAACAATCCTTTCGCGACATGCTCACAGCCGATCATGAGGCCGGCACTCCACCGGCATCCCGCCGCACACCCGGGTGGGCAGGCTTCCGGCAGCTGCGCATCGCGGCGATCCACCGGGAAAGTCCAACGGTACGGTCGATTGAATTCGAGGCGCCCGATCAGAGCCCGCTGCCCACACCGCTTGCCGGGCAGTTCCTCACCATCCGGATCCCCGGCGACCCGGCGCCACTGCGCAGCTATTCACTCTCCGGTGCCCCTGCTGCCGGGCGCTACCGGATCAGCGTCAAACGCGAGGACGCCGGCCAGGTCAGCCCCTGGCTGCACGCGCACGCCGAAGCCGGTTCGGTGCTTGACGCCGCTGCCCCGCGGGGCGACTTCTACCTCGCCGACGACGACGGCCCGGTCGTCCTGCTGTCGGCGGGCATCGGGGCCACCCCGGTGCTGGCAATGTTGCACGCGCTGGCGGCGGCCAGGAGCGAACGCGACATCTGGTGGGTCCACACGACGCGCGATCCGGAGAGCCTGGCATTCGGTGACGAGGTCGCGGCGTTGATCGGCTCGCTGCCACACGCGCGGCAACTCATCGTCTACACCAAGACCAGTGGACGGCTTGACCAGCAAGCCATCACCGCGCTGGGACTGCCGACCGACTCGGCTGTATACCTTTGCGGACCAACCCTGTTCATGGACGACATGCGTCAAGCGCTGACCGCGGCGGGTATCGAGTCCAAGCAAATTCACAGCGAACTGTTCGGCACACTGCCCCCGATCACGCCCGGTATCGCGACCACGGTGCACAAACACCCGCACCCGCCAGAGGGAGAGGCGGGCACCGGCCCGCGCGTGACCTTCGCCCGTAGCGGGCTCACCGCGAACTGGTCAGCCGGGTACGGCACGATTCTCGACTTCGCGGAGGCGTGTGACGTGCCCACGCGATTCTCCTGCCGCAGCGGCGTCTGCCATACGTGCCTCACCCCGGTCCTCGACGGCACCACGACCTACAGCCAGCAGCCACTGGAGGAGCCGACGGGTGAAGCCGTCCTGATCTGCTGTGCCATACCCCGAAGTGATCTGGTCCTCGATCTTTGAGGCGGCTCAGATCAAGGCACTCCCGCTCGGTGTGCCTGCCACAATGACGGTGTGAGTGATCGCAGGAGCATTCTCGTTCTCGGCGCGGGATTCGCGGGCCTGTGGACTGCGCTCGGGGCCGCCCGGCGACTCGACGAGCTCGGCGCCGAAGAGGGCGCAGTGACTGTCACGGTGATCAGTTCACATCCGTTCCACGACATCCGGGTCCGCAACTACGAGCCTGACTTGAGTGCGTGCCGAATTCCGCTGAGCGGGCTGCTCGATCCGGTTGGCGTCGACCATGTCTGTGCCGACGTTTCGGGAATCGACACCGCGGCGCGCCGCGTCACCGTGTCGGGCGGCGACACGTACTGCTACGACCGCCTCGTCGTGGCGTTGGGCAGTCAAGTGGCGAAGCCCGACATTCCCGGGTTGGGAGAGTTCGGGTTCGACGTCGACACCTACGACGCCGCGATGAAGCTCCACCGCCACCTGGCGCAGGTGTGTGACGGTCGAGCTGACCCGGAGGCTGCGACGGCGGTCGTGGTCGGCGCAGGGCTTACAGGCATCGAAACGGCATCCGAGTTGCCCGGAATGCTCGCCAAGGCGTTCGCCGGTTCCGGTATCGAGCCCAGGGTGGTGTTGATTGATCACAACCCCCGCGTCGGGTCGGACATGGGGGCATCGGCGCGACCGGTGATAGAAGCGGCTCTCGCCGAGAACGGCGTTGAGACCATGACCGGTGTCGGGGTCACCAATGTCGACCGGCACGGTGTCACACTGTCATCCGGAGAGAAGCTGGCCGCAGGCACCGTGGTCTGGTGTGCGGGCATGCGGGCGAATCCGCTGACCGCACAACTCGGTACCGACCGCGACCGGTTGGGGCGCCTGCCGGTCGACGACTACCTGCGGGTGATCGGCTCGCCCGGAGTGTTCGCCGCAGGCGATGTGGCCGCAGCGCGAATGGACGACGAGCACCTGTCGGTGATGTCGTGTCAGCACGGGCGCCCGATGGGCCGCTATGCCGGCTACAACGTCGTTGGTGATCTGCTCGGGGAACCGCTTCTGTCGCTGCGGATACCCTGGTATGCAACGGTTCTCGACCTCGGGCCGGCCGGCGCGGTGTACACCGAGGGGTGGGACCGCCAAGTGATATCCCGCGGAACGACAGCCAAGGCCACCAAGGCCACGATCAATACCGAACGTATCTATCCCCCGCTGAACCGGGACCGTGAGGCGCTGCTCGCCGCTGCCGCCCCAGCGCTACAGGCACGACCCGATCCCGGTCGATAGCTACCGGTTGCGCTGTTCGTTGTCCGCCAGCTCATCCAGCTTCGCGGCCCGATCGCGCTTCTGGGCCGCTGCGCGGCTGGTGGTTTGCGCTTCACCGAGCTTGGCCTCGGCCGCCACGGTCGCGTTCTGTTCGGCGGCCCGGATCTCGGCCTGCTCCTCGCGCCGTGCCTCTTCGGCCGAGTTCTTCCGGTGGGCAGCGAGTTCGTCGGCTTTCCTGGTCTCGGCCGCTGTGCGCTTCTGGACTCGTTGGGCAGCAGCGTCCTTACGCTTCTGGGCAGCGTCCCGCGCCTCACTGATGTTGCGATGTGCAGCGTCTCGCGCGTCTTCCACGTCGGCGACCGCCTCCTCGCGCACCGACTGAAGGTTGGCGTCGGCCCGCTTGACTTCCTGATCAGCCATCGCGTCGAGCTGGGCTGCCCGCGCACGGGCGTCACTGCGCTCGCGCAGCGCGATGCCACGTTCCTGGACTTCCGAATCCCCCAGCGCTCCACCGATGGTCGCGTCGAGGGCGCCGAAGGTGCGCTCGTAGAGCAGGCGTCCCGGTGCCTCCTCGTCCAGTCGGGATATCACCCGGTCGTCCACCAGTTGGAGGGGGAACCGGGCAATCCGGTACTGCGCCCGCATCACTGCTAGGGGAATCTCGTTGACTCTCATGGCGACTCCTGTGTCTGGTCTGCGCGTTGCCTGAGCCGGTCGGCCTCGGCTTTGGCCTCGGTGGCGTCCTGCACCGCGTGCCGGCGCTCGTTGACCGCATCGGCGACATCGGCGGCAGCGGCACCGACTTCAGCGCGCTCCTCGGCCCTGGCCGCTTCCACTTCCTGCTGCGCATCGATTTCAGCCCGGGTCTGTGCGGCCGCTGCGATCCGTCGGCCGGTGTGTTCGGCCGACTGCTTCTGTGCGGCCTGCTGGGCACTGACCGCGTTCTCGACGGCATCGGTGCGCGCTTGCACCGCCCCTCGGGCGTGCGCACCTTCCAGCCTGGCTGCCGTGGCGTCGGCACGGGCCTCTGCGGCCTCGGCATCAGCGACAGCTTCCGCGCTGTTGGCTGCTCGGCGTTCTTTGGCCGCGGCCTGTTGGAGTTGCCCCTCGGCCGTCAGTGAATCGTTGTTGGTGACGGCGCCGGCGATCTCTTTCGCCTTCCCTTTGACAGAGTCGGCCACGCCTTGGCGCGCTTCTTCGGCCTTGCTGTGTTTGGCCATGTCAGCCCCCTTCGGTGAAGTAGCCCTCGACCTTTTGCCTACCTGTTGACGGCTTGCGTGAAACCCGATGTGGTCAGCGCCACAAACTGGCCGCAAGTATTAGTCGCAAACCTGCCCTGCAGACGGCGGCAACCGTCGTATAACGGTGCTGGTGAAGCAACGCTGCCCGTACTGCAACTCCGACGTCGAGGACGCCGGCCGTTGCGACTGCCTCGGCAGCGTGCAGGCGTCCATGGCGGCTACGGGATGGCGGCCCGACCCCACCGCGCGATACGAGGGCCGTTATTACGCCGCTGGTCATCCGACGAATCGGGTGCGCAACGGCAGGAAGGAATCGACGGATCCCAGGGGCGGTCACATGCTCACCAATTACGTCGAGTTGCCCACGGCCCGGGCAAGCATCCGCTCGACGTGGCTGGGAACCGGCGCTGCCACCGCGATCATCGTGATGGTGGCCGCAGTGGTGTGGATTCTGCTGGTGGACAGCCGGCGGACACCTCCCCCACCGGAAGCCGGCTACCTCGAAGCGTTGAAAAGTGCCGGGTTGACCGATCAGTTCAACTCCGACGCCAATGCCGTGGCCCATGGCAAAAAGGTGTGTCGGGACCTGGAGGACGGCGGGCCGCAACAGGGTCTGGCCGCCGACAAGTTCGCCGTCGACGCGTTCTGCCCCCATTTCAACCAGGGCTTTCGGGTCCTCGAAACCGCGACGGTGCCAGGGGTATTCATTCTCCATGACAGCATCGGCTCGGACGCGATCACGTCCGACGGCACATCGTGCACGGGTGCGTCCGGATACTCCGACATCGGCCCCGACACCCTCGTCACCGTCAAGAACGACAAGGGCGAGGTCCTTGCCACCGCCCCACTCGGCGAGGGCAAAGGCGACGCCGCCACCTGCACATTCTCCTTCAGTTTCTCGATCACCGAAGGTCAGGACCGCTATGTCGTTTCCATCGGCCACCGGGGCGAGTTCATGTACCACTTCGAACAACTCCAGGCCCAAGGCGTTCAGGCTCACCTCGGTCAGTGAGGAGTTCGTGCGACCCCGTAATGCTTACCGTGAGCACCTCCGGTATACCGTCCTCCTATGACTTCGGTGTCGTTGATCACGGGTGGCGCAGGCGGCATGGGAGTGGCCACGGCCAGAATCGTCGGGAAGGATCACGCGCTGGTTCTCTGTGATGTCCGGCAGGACCGACTGCACGACGCGGTGTCCACGCTCGATGAACTCGGAATCTCGGCCACCGCTGTCCACTGCGACGTGACCGACCGGCGGGCGGTGGCCCGGCTGTTCAAGAAGGCAGGCGGCCTCGGGACAGTGACGTCGGTGATCCACGCCGCGGGCGTGAGCCCCAGCATGGGCGACGCCGGGTACGTGATGCGGACCAATGCGCTCGGCACGGTCAACGTCAACGAAGCCTTCTACGGGACCGGCGGTGAGGGGTCCGCGATCGTCAACGTGGCATCGATGGCCGCGCACCTGTTGCCGGAGGAAGTCGTTCCGACACAGCTCTTCCCACTGGCACTGGAAGACGCCGACGCCTTCTCGAATGAGATGTTGGCGGCGTGCGCCTTCGCGCCCGAAGAGGCGCGCCCAGGCTACGCCTACGCGCTGAGCAAGAACTTCGTCAAGTGGTACAGCAGCTCACAAGCCGAGCGGTTCAACGCTCGCGGGCTCCGCATCGTGTCGGTGTCCCCCGGATCCGTGGACACCGAAATGGGTCGGCTGGAGGAGCAGGCCGGGGCCGGGGCGATGGTCTCCGATGCCGCGGTGCCGCGCTGGGGCAGGCCCGAAGAAATGGCCGAGCTGTTCGCCTACTGCGTCAGCGACAAAGCCGGCTATCTGACCGGCACCGACATCCTCAACGACGGCGGCGTGGTCGCCTCGATGAGGGAACGCGCCAGGGTCGCCGCGGCGAGAGATGTCGATTAACGGCTGGCGATCGCATTCCCGCCGCCTTGGCCGGCCGCCGCGCGTCCGTAGCCCGTGGCGATCTCGCCGAAGTCTTGCACCACGACCGTCCAGCCGAGTCCTTCCAGCATGCCCTGGCCATCAGAACCAAAACCGTGTTCGCCGTCATGCGGAGCGGGTCCCCGATAGAGCTCCTTCGCGCCGGGTACGGTGCCTGCAGTCCGCGTGATCGCGTCGGCGGTCATGACAGGGAAGCTGTACCGGCTTCCAGGGCAAGACAGTTCGGTTACGGTCTGAGCGATCCGGTGAGCCTGCCGTCGTGGCAGGCTCACCGCGACGTGGTCGATCCAGCAGGTCGGCACCGCCGGGTCGAATCCGGCTGCGAGCAATTCCTGGGACCAGTTCTCGGCAAGATCGATCGACACGACGTGGCGCGTGCAGTTCCGGTGCGGGCGGACGCCCGCGAGGACCTCTTCTTTGAAGCCGACAGTCTCCGGCAGGTCCACCTCGAACAGTTCGACGGGTTGCGGCCAGTCCAGCCGGAAGGCGTGCGTGTCCAATCCGGCGCCCAGTTGAACAATCTGAGAGCATCCGTCGTTCACCGCGTCGAGAAGCGTGTCATCGACGACGCGGACTCCGAC
This sequence comes from Mycobacterium appelbergii, assembly GCF_032883035.1. Lineage (NCBI taxonomy): Bacteria > Bacillati > Actinomycetota > Actinomycetes > Mycobacteriales > Mycobacteriaceae > Mycobacterium > Mycobacterium appelbergii. The sequence continues at coordinate 330,743 of NZ_JAMQTH010000001.1, read as the reverse complement.
GGTGCGACTGTCGTACATCACGTCGGCGAGTTGACGTACGCGCTCCCAGATTTGGCGGTCATCGGCCGAGGCGCTCTGATAGCTGAGGGAAGCAGCGTCGACGAAGGCTTGGGCCCAGGGATCGGCGTAGAGCCGATCGGTTCGTTCCGTTTCGCGGGCTCTGATCATCGCCACCCCGACGGCGGTGAGCGCGGGCCCCGGCAGCAGGTCTGCGGGCATGTCGGCCCTCCTCGTTCCATCGCATTACTTGACGGCCGGTAAGTATTCGGACTGTGCTGATGAGGCTAGGCTGATACCTGACCGGTCGTCAAGTAATGAAAGCGGGCAGGGCGTGGCTGGACGGCGCACTGACACACGCGACAAAATCCGCTCTGTCGCAATGGAGTTGTTCTCCGAGCAAGGCTACGAGCAGACTTCGATACGGCAGATAGCCGAACGGCTGGGGATCACCAAAGCGGCCGTCTACTACCACTTCAGGTCCAAAGAAGACATCGTCACAAGCCTGTCCGATGACCTTCGCAAGGGGGTCGACGACATCCTTGCCTGGGCGGCCACCCAGCCCGAAGGAAAACGTCGCGGCCGTGAGATCCTGCGCCGCTACAGCGCGGTACTGCATGACACCGGCCGTGAGATGACCCGATTCATGCACGACGACGCCGCGACCTTTCGCCGGCTGGGAGTCGGAGTTGACCTGCGGTACCAGTTTCAGGCCGTCTCGCGCGCCATGACCGCCCCTGCGCACCAACCCATGTCGGTGTTTCACGCTCGTCAGGCGCTGCTCGCCGTTGGTTGGAGCGTCGCGATGATGGGCGATATCGACCTCACCGATCAGGAATGCAGCGAAGCCGCGATCGCGCTCGCACTCAACATCTACAAAAACGGCTAGACAGCTCTTAAGACCGGCACGACACGAACTGCGCGGCCATGATCCGACCGGTGAGTCGAAATTGTTCGCATTGGGTCGGTAATCAGTCCCATGAGTCGGCTACCATGCTCGAGTTGGCTGCCAGGCCCCGGTCGGGCCTGCGCTCGACGAGTGGAAGCGACGAACCGTGACCGAGCCCCAGGCCATTGCCGGGCCATCCCCCGAACCTGCCACCTCTACCCGCGTGTCGCGCCGCCGAGACCGTCGAAAAGCGGAGATCGTCAGGACGGCGACCAAGCTGCTCTCCGAGCACGGCTACCAGGGTATGAACCTCGAAGACGTGGCCGAACAGACCGATATCGCGAAAGCCACGCTCTATCACTATTTTTCGAGTAAAGACGAACTGGTCGCGGTGATCATCGAGACGCTGACCGTCGGGATCAACGAGCGTCTGGAAATACAACTCGACACCGTCCGCGACCACGGATTCTCTGATCAGCTTCGCGCGTTGATCCGCGAGCAGGTCCTCATCCTCACAGTCGAGCGACCGGAAGTCGCGATGGTGTTCTCCTGGCCCAGAACCTGGCCTGCCGCGTTCGAAGAGGTGATCAAACAGAGCAGGCGTCGCCATGACGCGATATTTCGCGGAGTCGTCGAGGCCGGTGTCACCGCGGGCGAATTTGATTGCCCCAACATCGATGTCGCCCTGCAATGCCTGCACGGTGTGCTCAATCAGTCGTCGCTGTGGATCCGCCCGAGCCTGCCGGCAGACAGAAGCGCCGAGCTACGCGAGCTGGTGGTCGAGACCGCACTGCGAATGTTCACCTCGTAGCGGATGTGGGCGACGCCTCCTGGTCAGCCGGCCATCGTCAGGCCACCGCTGACGCTGAGTACCTGCCCGGTCACAAAATCGGAGTAGCTGGAGGCGAAGAACAGCACGGCATCGGCGACTTCCCCTGGAGTTCCCAACCGGCGGAACGGGATAGCCCGGATGAGACCGGTTTGCACCTTCTCGGGTAATGATGCGAACAACGGGGTGTCGGTCGGGCCGGGGCATACACAGTTCACGTTGATCTGATACCGGGCCATCTCACGCGCCAACGACTTCGTGAAGGCGATCAACCCACCCTTGGTCCCCGAATAGACGGTTTCGCCCAGGCTTCCCACGCGTCCGGCGTCGCTAGCGATGTTGACGATCTTTACCGTTTTCCCGGCGCCGACGACGGCTTCGAGAAACGCCCGGGTCAACCTGATCGGCCCGAGGAAATTCACTGACACCAGCGATTCCCACAGTGCGTCGTCATTGTCCAGAAACGGCTCGACGCGGTCGAAACCCGCGGCGTTGACGATGACCTGCGGCAACCCGTGAGCCGCGATAACGTCATCTCGCAGCTGGAGGATGGCATCCCGATCCGAGAGGTCGGTTTCGTAGGCGGTGCCGCCGACCGTGGTCACCAGTTCGGCAAGTCCCTCGCCGTTGAGATCGACCGCCGCAACCACCGCGCCCGCGTTCACGAACTTTTCCGCGATCGCCCGGCCGATACCCGAAGCGGCGCCGGTCACCACCGCGACCTTGTCATCCAGTTTCACTGTGCGTCCTCACGCCGTGACGTCCCGAACCGGACTTTACCGACCGTATACTCGTTTTTTCAACCCTTCAGTTGAGAAACCGTTGATCTGGTCGGATATCGACCGCTATGTTGAGCAGGCAGTCACATGGCGCGGGCCGCACACAGTCCCGCAACGGCGCGGAGGGACTCTGCATGAACTTCGACGACTACCGGCAACTGACGTTTGACCGCTGCGACCACGGTGTCCTGTTGATCACGATCAACAGGCCCGAGAAGTACAACGCCGCAGACGAAGAGCTGCACGGCGAACTTGCGCGGGTGTGGGTGGAGGTCTCCGCCGATCCGGACGTGCGGGTCGCGGTGATCACCGGCGCAGGCAAGGCCTTCTCCGCCGGTGGCGACCTGGCCATGGTGGAGCGGATGGCCGGCGACTACGAGCGGGTGTCGCACATGCTCAACGAAATGAGCGCGCTCGTCTACAACATCATCAATTGCGAGAAGCCGATCGTGTCAGCCATCAACGGCGTCGCGGTCGGTGCGGGAACGGTTGCGGCACTGCTGGCTGACGTCGCCATCGCGGCCGAAGATGCCAGGATCGGCGACGGTCACGTCAAACTCGGGGTAGCCGCGGGCGACCACGCCGCGATCATCTGGCCGCTGCTCGCCGGGATGGCGAAGGCCCGCTACTACCTTTTGACGGGCGAGATGCTCACCGGCGCAGAAGCCGAACGCGTCGGCATGGTCGCCAAGGCACTACCCCGCGATCAGGTCCTCGATGAGGCGCTTCGCGTCGCCGACGTCCTCGCGACCGGTTCGCAGCAGGCGATCCGATTGACCAAGCGGGCATTGAACAACTGGTTGCGCTCTGCGGGACCGACTTTCGAACAATCCGCGGCCTACGAAATGCTGACCTTTCTCGGGCCGGACGTCGTCGAGGGTTACACCGCGATCCGTGAGAAGCGGGAACCGAAGTTTCCTTCGGCACTGTGAAGTACTAGATGGGCGCGAGGCGATCGGCCCACGGCAACGCCTGCTCGAGTTGGGCAGCCAGGCTGATCAGTTGCGACTCGCCCGCCAAGGGCGCGACGAACTGGACACCCAGCGGCAAGCCTTCGGCCGTCCAGTGCAATGGCAGCGAGATGGCAGGCCGCCCAGTGAGATTCGCCAATTGCGTATAGGGCACCCAGCCGAGGTTCTGGTCCACCATGTCGTCGACGATCTTGGTGTAGCGCAGCAGCCGGGCGGTGCGCGTCCTGATCAGCGCGTCAGCGGCATGCTGCAGCGCGGCCGGCAGCTCGAACTCGCCGATCTTGGGTGGCGGCGTTGCGAGAGTGGGTGTCAGCAGGAGGTCATAGGACTCGAAGAACGTCGTCAACCGACGCGTATGTTCGTGGCGGCGTGATACGGCGGCCACGTAGTCGACGCTGCTCGTCGCACGACCGAGTGCTGCCATGATCAGCGTGTCCCGCTCGAATGAGTTGTCGCCCGCACCCGTTCGCCGCTTGGCCTCGGTGAGCTCCCAGGCGGTGTAGACGAACCACGTGAGCAGGAAGTCGCGGGCCAGCGCGGCATCATCGAAGGGCGCGCGCGGGAGTTCCTCGACATGGTGACCGAGCTCGGTCAGCACGCCCACGGCTGCCTCGACCGCTCTGGCGGCTTCCGGGTGGGGCGCGGGGTTGATCGCCGAGGGCACCCGCACCCCGATGCGCAGCTTTCCCGGATCCGACCCGATACACGACACGAACGACGAGCCCGGCAGCCCCGGCACGTACGGACCCCAGGGTTCACCACCGCTGATGACATCGAGCATCGCCGCCGTGTCGCGTACCGTCCGCGACACCACACCTTGGACGGCGGCACCGTGCATCGATTCTCCGGTCGCCGGTCCCGATGGCGTCAGTCCCCGGCCGACCTTCAGGCCGACAAGCCCACAACACGCCGCCGGGATACGTATCGATCCGCCCCCGTCGTTGGCGCCCGCGCAAGGCACGATCCCCGCTGCCACCGCGGCTGCAGCCCCGCCCGAGGAACCACCCGGCGTCCGCGTCAGGTCCCACGGATTGCGGGCCGGTCCCCAGGCCTCCGGCTCGGTGATGCCCTTCGCACCGAACTCCGGCGTGTTCGTCTTGCCGAAGATGACCAGCCCCGCGTCGATCCAGCGCTGGACGACCGTGGCATGCTCGGCGACCGGCAGAGTCATCTGCGAACGCGAACCGGCCGACGTGGGCAGCCCGGCGTAGTCCTGGGCAAGGTCCTTGATCAAGAACGGGACGCCCGTGAACGGTCCACTGACGGCGTCCGAAGACGCGGCGGGAACATCCCGCACGATCGCGTTGATCCGCGGATTCACCGCCGCTGCGCGTTCCCGCGCCGCGGTAAGCAGCTCGTCGGCCGAAACCTGCCCTTCGGCAATCAGTTTGGCCAGACCGGTGGCGTCGTAGGTGCGGTATTCGTCGTAGTTCACCGCACGAACGTATACCGCGCGCACATCCGATGGTGGCTCATCTTGGCGCCGTGAGGTGGTTGAGTCCGTGCCCATCTGGGTACCCGGCGGGGGTGACTGCACCCATCCTGATGGAGCCCAAGCTGCCGGACCCTCGCGGTCCGCTTTCGATGGCTGTCGTCGGCCTGCTCGCCGAGCGGGCACCCAACAACCACCTGTTACGCGTCGAGGCCTCGTTGTGCGACTCGGATCCGTACGGCATCGACCTGCAGTTGGCGCTCTACGTCTGCTATGAACTCCACTACCGCGGCTTCTCCGGCGTCGACCCCGGTTGGGAATGGAACGCCGGACTGCTGCACCTGCGGGGAAAGCTGGAGAACGCGTTCCTGACCGCGGTGCGCCGCGACGTCGGGAAGATCGGTTCCGACGACACCGCGACCACGGAGATGGAGCGGCTGTCGGTCGAACCGGTCGACGGAGAAGGCCTGTCCCATCACCTCCGCGACAAGGGCACCTGGCAACAGATGCGCGAGTATTTCGTGCATCGCTCGCTGTATCACCTCAAAGAGGGCGATCCGCACGCGTGGGCCATCCCGCGTCTGACCGGTCAGGCGAAGGCCTCCTTCGTCGCGGTCGAATTCGACGAGTTCGGCGCCGGCCGCGGGGCGCGCCTGCACCAGCAGCTGTTCGCCGATCTGATGGACGCCGCAGGCCTGGACTCCAGGTACCTCGGTTACCTCGACAACGTGCCCGCCGCATCGCTGGCCGCGGTGAATCTCATGTCGCTGTTCGGCCTGCATCGTAGGCTGCGCGGTGCGGCGATCGGCCACTTCGCGTCGACCGAGATCACTTCCCCGCCCGGCTCTCGACGACTGGTCCAGGCGCTGGAGCGCCTTGGTGCGCCGCAGCCGTGCATCGGTTTCTACGCCGAGCATGTCGAGGCCGACGCCGTGCATGAGCAGGTGGTGCGCGCCGACGTGGTCGGCGATCTGGTGGCGCGCGAACCGCACCTCGAGCGGGATGTGGTGTTCGGGATCCGGGCGCACGCCGTGGTCGAGGATCGGTTGGCCGACCACATGATGCGGTGCTGGGAGGCGAACCGGACGTCGCTACGCCGGCCGCTGCGCTGAGCCGCGCACGGTCCGACTCAGGGCTTGTCCGCCCGGATCACCAACAGCTCCTCTTCACGCCGTCCGGGCTCCAGCCGCCCGGTCTCTTCCAGCCATTCCGCTCGCGAGGACAGCACCGGGCCGAACGGAATCCATTGCCAGGCGACGATACTGGCGTCCAGCCCAGCTGAAGACAATGCCGCCAGCGTCATGCGCGGATCGGCGAATTCCGACTGCACCAGCAACAGGCTGCCGCCATCGGCGAGCAACCCGGGAACGGCCGCACACAGCGGGTCGAGGACCAGGCGCCCGTCATAGCCTGCGTCCCAGGCGCGGGCCGGGCCGACGGCCGCAGGCAACGGTTCGCCTTCGGGGTCGCGCGGAACGTACGGCGGATTGCACACCACCAGGTCGAACGGGCCGAACTCGCCCGCGCGGGCCCATGAACCCAGATGGACATCCACGGCAGCGCTGCCGGCCAGCGCGTTGGTCCTGGCGCAGCGTACGGCACGGGGGCAGATGTCGAACGCCGTCACACTGGCGGCGCCCAGTTCGGCGGCCTTGACGGCCACCACGCCGCTGCCGGTGCAGAGGTCCACCACCCGGCGGCCCACCGCCAGGCCGGTCTTCTCCATGACGTCGGCCAACAGCTGCGAATCTTCCTGTGGGGCATAGACGCCGTCGACCACGACCACGTTTTCTCGTGGATCACGGTCCTGGCTGCATGCGATTGTCACGTCGGCCTCTCGGTCAAGGGGTCAGCACTGAGGTGACTAATGCCCGGTATCGCAGCCGTTGAAACCGGCGTTCGAGCGCACGTTTTCTGGCCGGTGCGTTTGCTGAGCCCGGCCGGGTCCAGCTGTCAGATGGGGTGCACCGGCCGTTGAGCCAGACCGGGTCCGGCGGCGCTGTCTCGTACTACGTGATTCGACACGGACTCGGTTCGATCAAGATCTCATCGCGCCACCACAGCGGTGAAGTTGTCGAGTTCGAGCGGTGTTGAGCTGCTGAAATACGGTGTGGCACTGCACCGGACGTGGAAGTTGGCAACGGCACGGTCACGGCCGCGGCTCTTTACAGTGTCAACCCGGCAACCAATTGAGAACTTATGTCGACATCGCTTCCTGGGTGCTTTACCGTTCAGCTGCATTAATTATCGCAGTTGTAATTTCACTGCGGTAATTCGGAGCACAGTCGAGGGAGCCGCCGTGATGATCACCTTTGATCGAATCGCCTTCACAGTCGTTGCGGGTGCAGGGTTGTGTGCAGCCGCACTGCTGTTGAGTCCGCACGCGGCGGCTGTCCCGTGGAAGACCGGCGGATACAAGTGCATGGATCAGGCCGCGGCCGCAGCTCCCGCCGCCGCTGCGCCTTGTGCCGCTGCGGCCGTCGAAGCCGCGGGCGTGGTTGCTCCACTGGCGCCGCCGGTGCCGGTCGTACCGCCCGCGGGTGTCCCCCCGGTGCCGCCCCTCGCACCCCCGGTTCCACCGGTACCTCTCGCACCGCCCGTGCCGGTTGCAGGCCCAGTCGCAGCACCAGCGGCGGGCGCGCCGATCACGACGATGGACGGCGTCGCATCCGGAAAAGGCGTGCCGACCACAGGTCCCGGCGGCGGACCGGCCGCAGGTGTGCCGACTCCCGCCGGGCCCCACGACTGAACCATCGGCAGGTTTCCACGTTCAGAGCCAGACGAACGTCAATAAGGGGTCGGATTGATGCGGGCGGTTGTCCAGGGTGCTCTCGCGTTGGCCATGGTGGCCATGGCCGTTGCCGGCGGCACGGCCGCTATCGACAATGCGGCGGTCAGCCTGCCGATGGCCTCGGCCATCGAGTCGATTGCGCCCACCCGGGGCGGCGTCGTGGGTGTGGCGCACCCTGTGGTCGTCACATTCAAGGCGCCGATCAGCGATCGGCCTGCTGTCGAACGCGCCATGACGATCAAATCGACACCTGCGCGGGCCGGCAGGTTCGAGTGGCTCGAAAGCAATGTGGTGCAATGGGTTCCCGACCAGTACTGGCCGGCGCACAGTACGGTGAGTCTGTCGGTCGGCGGCAAGCTGGCGCAGTTCCAGACCGGTCCCAAGGTTGTCGGCGTGGCCGATATCTCGGACCACACCTTCACCGTCTCCATCGACGGGGTCGGGGAAGATCCGCCGATACCACTACCCGCGCCGCACCATCTCCCCCGGTTGGGTGAGGACGGGGTCCTGTTGGCCTCCATGGGCAGGCCGGAGTACGCGACCCCGGTCGGTAGCTACACGGTGTTGGAGAAAAACCGCACTGTGACAATGGATTCCAGTAGCGTGGGCATACCCGTCGCCGCCGATGACGGCTACCGCCTTGAGGTGGACTATGCCGTTCGCATCACCCGCCGCGGCATCTATGTGCATTCGGCTCCGTGGGCTGTCCCGTCAATGGGACTGGAGAACGTCAGCCACGGTTGCATCAGTCTGATTCCCGCAGCCGCAGAGTGGTACTTCAACACGGTCAATATCGGCGACCCGGTGATCGTGCAGGAGTAGGGCTCACTCGAACCGGAGACGAACCTGCGCGACGGCATCCACCAACCGCAGCACGCGATCACTGCCGTCCGGCGTTCCGTCGGCGTCGACACCGCAGATGGTCACCCGCGTGACACCGACGCTCACGTACGGACGCACCGCCTTCTCGATGTCGTCTGCCCGTGCGTCGACCGGCACCATCACGTTCGTGGAGACCTCGAACGGCGTGTCGATCCCCCGCGCCCGACGCGCCTCGATCGCAACGCGCATGCTCTCACGCACTTCGTCGGGCGTCGCCTCTCCGCCCGCCAGGAGGACACCGTCGCCCAGTTCGCCCGCGATGGCGAGAGTCTTGGGCTTGGTCGCACCGATCAGGAGCGGCGGCACCGACGCGGGCGGATACGCGAGACGGACATCATCGAGTCGCACATAATCGCCGCTTGTCGTGACCGTCTGCCCCTCAAGCAGCGAGCGGAGCGCCGTGCTGTATTCGCGCAGCAGTGTTGTCGGCGATTGGGCGCGCACGCCGGCCTGCCCCATCCAGTCCAGCACGCCGTGCCCTAGCCCCGGTCGGAGCCGACCCGGGAAGAGCCGGGCGAGAGTAGCGATCTCCATGGCGCACAGGGCGACATTGCGCAGCGGGACCGGCAGGAGCCCGATACCGACGCCGATGCGGTCCGTCCAGGCGAGCACAGCGGCCGCCGGGGCCAGGCCCGACTCGGCAAAGCAATCCTCCCAGAGCCAAAGTTCTTCGAGCTCTGCGGCTTCCGTGGCCAGCGCGATGGCGCGCAGGCGCTCAGGCGGCTGGGTGGGGGCGAAGACGATGCCGATGGTGGTCATCGCACCAGCCTATGCGGAGGCACCGACGGACGGTGCCGGCTGGGTCACGTCGATTCGACGATGCGCTGTGCGACTGTCCTGACGAGGGTGTTGCTGTCCTGCGACAGTTTCACCAGGAGGCCGAATGCCTCCACGGCGTCGACTTTGAAGCGCTCCATCAGTATTCCTTTGGCCTGCCCCAGAACATCTCGGCTGGCCAAGGCTGATTCGAACTGCGTCTGCCGGTCTGCGGCGATCAGCGCGCTGGCCGCGTGGGTGGCCAGCATCGCACCGACCGCTTGATCCTCAAGGCTGAAATCAGATCTGGTGCGGCTCAACATGTTCAGCGCTGCCGTGCCACCGACACCGTTGCGCTGTTTGGCATAGGAGTAGAGCCGGAACGACATCATGCTGCTGACACCCTCCTCGACGGCGGCCGCAGCGAAGTTCGGCCATCGCAGATCTGAGGTGAGGTCGGGACTGAGAATCACAGGATTCTCGGCCGCAGCGTCAAGGCAGGGCCCCTCGTGCAACTCGATCTGGAGTTTGTCGAGTCTTGTGGCGATCTCATCGGTGGCCGCCATCGACCGGTACCGTTGCCCATCGATGAGCAGGACATCGGCGACGTCAACGCCTCCGATCAATTCGACCGCATGCGAGGTCACCGATTCAAGGATGGAGTCGATGTCGGTACTGCCGACAAAGTTTTCCGCCAGCTCAGCCATGGCCGACCGGATCGCATCCTGGTCCGCATGCTGATTCGCCATCATTCCGTCCTTCACCGGCCAAACGGTGTTCGCACCAACGACATTACTGACCCTCAGGTCAACTCGGGGAATAACCGCAGCGGCGATCGCGATGGGCGACTCCAGATCAGGTGTCGATGTGAGGCGGTGGGCGCAAGACCGCGGGTGGGCTCAACAGACGGCTGTGACGGATCCGACGGGGATCCTCGTCGTAGGCGGCGAGGACAGCCGCGGCATGGACAGTGACAGTGACACCATGGGCGCGGGCCAGCCGGTGCAGCCGGTGCCGGGCGTCGGCCACCGAGCTTTCGGTGAGTTCGGCGATGAGGCCGGTGGCAGTCGCGATCTGGACCGTGCCCTGCAGCAGCGCGGCGATGGTGTCGCTGGTATCGGTGCGGCGCTGCCCGGCACGGGGCCTGATCGACAGGGCGATCGCCGTCAGATTGGCCAGTATCTGACCGAGATCGTTGGAACGCGCGGTGCCCCAAGGATTGTCGGTGTGAATGACCAACGCACCGAGCGGTGCGCCGAGCACAGTCACCGGAAAGGCGCGCATGCCACGCATGCCGGCTTCCAGCGCCGCGCGCCGGTAGTCCGGCCAGCGGGTGTCGTGCGCGTCGGTCAGATCGGCAATCATGGTGACCGCGCCGTCGCGAGCGCTGTCCAAACCCGGACCGGTGGTCAGAAAGCCCAGATCGGCATGGGTCGGTTCGCGCAATGCCTCGGCGACAACCTGGATGCCGGTGTCATCGGTTTGGTGCCGGGTATCGAGAACGACGACGACTGCCGAGATCGCCGCGTACCGATCGCGGGCACCCAACGCCACCGAATCGAGCATGCTGGACACGTCAAAATCCGTGGTCAGCGCGTGCGTCAACTCGGCGATCACCAACCGGTCACGCGCAACAATCATCGCCGGCCTCTCCAGTTCATCAATGTCGGTTTCACCGGTCGCCGCCTTCGGGTTCATCGAGGCCGCGAAACGACAACCGACGCGCCACCACATCCGCGGCGACCGCCATGATCGAGCGCTTGTGCGCGAAAGAATAGGCGCGCAGTCGATCCAGGCCGTCCTGGGTCGATATCGTCAGCTGCACCGCCACCATCCCGGCCGCGACATAGACCTGCGACCGGGTGAACGAATCCGGCGGCGGCACCACCGCACCGCTGAGCACCACCGATTCGATCGCCGCTTCCTCACTGACGTTCTGCGACACATGGGTCCGCCAGTTCGACTCCAACGTATCGCGCAACGCCACCGCGCACACTTGCGCGGAATGCTGCTCGAGCCGGTCGAGTTCTCCGGCCGTCCGCCGATACAACTCCAGTACGCCGAACGGGTGGTTGCGGCCGGGCACCGGGTAGGCGAACACCGCTGCTACGCCCAGATCTGTCAGCTCGGCAGTGAACGCCGGCCACCGCGCTTCGAACATCTCGTCGTCGAGTTGTGCGCACAGTTGGGCCCGATCGTGGTCGTACGCGTCCAGGCACGGCCCTTCGCCCAGCACGAATTGCAACTCATCGATCTGCTGGGCGAGCGCGTCGGTCGCGTATACGAGCTCCCGTACTGCCCGGGTCCTCGTCAGGACCGCGACCGCAGCGCCATCGGCACCGGTCAGCCGGGTCGCGGTGTCACAGATTGCCTCGACCCCGACAAACAGTCCATCGGTACCCGCGTGCCACAGGTCGGCCTGCCCAGACTCTGGACGGGGACCATCTGATGCATCACGTGGCGAATCGCCCATCACGAGCCTTGCTGTCTTTTGCCGAAGCGTTTGAATCTTCGTTCTGCTCCCACGGTAGTCCGCCCTGCACCCAGCGGCGCGAACCACGTGATTTCAGGGGCTCGCCGTGCGTACCGGCCGTGTCATCCTCGACGTGATCGAGCGCCGACCTGCGGCAGGCCGGGTCCATGCGGAACGGGGAAGGGACGGCACATGAAAGACATCTTTGCGTTCGGCGGTGGATTCGCAGGCGGGTGGGCGTCAGGCAGCGCTGTCGGGTTCAGCGCTGTCCCGAGTGTCGGCAATGTCGCGCATCTGGTCGAGCAAACGGGCCGAGACCTGAGCCGCGAGCCACAGCGCCATCTGCTCGTCCGGCGGCAACTGCGCCAACAGGTCGGCGATGCGCTCCTTGCGGACATCGGCGCGAGCATCCCACAACCGTCGCCCCGCGTCGCCCACCATAACCAGGCAAGCTCGCCGATCGTCGGGGTCGCTCCTACGCTCCAGCAGACCCTGACGTTCCATTCGCTGCACAAGCTGCGTCATTCCCGACTGGCTCGCGCCTTCTGCCTCGGCGAGCGCGGTGATCCGCATCGGCCCCTCCCGGTCGAGCCGGTTGAGCACGAGCGTTGCGCTCGCACTCAGATCGTCGCGGGTGACGAGGTGGCGCCACAACAGATCTGCGCTCGAAACGATCATCGCCGAGATGGCGTCAACGTTGCTGCCGGGCGTGCTCACACCTCACTTATATCATTCATGGGATATACCGTCCTCCCGCGCGCCCCTCTGGGCGTCGAACATGTGGGCGGCGGGACCTGTCGGGCGACCGTCGGCGGACGGTCTCGTGTTACCGCTAAACCATTTGTGGTTCTTGAGCATTATTCGCCTCGAGATTGGCAGATAATTCACAGCAAGGTAAGGGAATATCCCTGCACCATGACGCAACCACGGAAAGCTGCCGTGGAGAACTTGATAGATAGTTCCTATATGCGATATATATTTCCCTCATGATCCCGGAGCAGGCTGCGAGCGAGCGCAGCGATCGGGCACCCCGACAGCCACGAAGCCGGGCCCTCCTGGCGAAGGGGTGGCTCCCGCTGGTCACCGTCATCGCACTCGGCGTCGGGTCAGTGTGTCTTTGGAAGGTCCACCAGATGTCCGAGCCGGGGCCAGTCCCCACCGTCCTGGCAGCACAAGCACCCGAGCAGTTCACCCCCAAACGCCTCACCTATGAGTTGTTCGGCTCGATCGGTAACGGCGGGATACTGAGCTACGTCGACACCAATGGTCATCCGCACCGGGTCGACATCACCGAGTTGCCGTGGACGTATACCGAGACGACCACGCTCACGGTCGTGTCCGGCAGTATCTCCGCACAGGTCGACGGCGGCGAGGTGGGCTGCCGGATGTTGGTGAACGATGTTGTGCGCGATGAACAGTCGTCCACCCACGACGATGCAGACGTGACCTGTCGGGTGAAGTCGGCGTGAGCGCACACCGGGCAACCCGGCCTTTCGCCGCACGCACTGTGCGCGCCCTTGCGGTACCGATCATCGTGTTCTGGGCGCTGCTGGCGGTCAGCACCAACACCTTCATTCCTCAGGTCGAACGGGTCGCCGAGCAACTCGCGGGCTCGATGATCCCCAGTTACGCGCCGTCGCAGGTCGCGATGCTGCAGATCGGCGAGAAATTTCAGGAATCCACGTCGACCAGCCTAACCATGCTGGTGCTGGAGGCCGACCGTCCGCTCGACGATGGCGACCACCGGTACTACGACGACCTGATGAACCGCCTCAAGCAGGACCCCGAGCACGTGCAGTACGTGATGGACCTGTGGGGCAAGCCGATCACCGCGGCCGGTGCCCAAAGTGTCGACGGCAAAGCGTCATTCGTGCTGCTGCGGCTGGCAGGCAATATCGGCCAACTGCAGGCGAACGACTCGGTGAACGCCGTGCGCGACATGGTCGCGGACTCCACACCCCCGCCGGGGCTCAAGGTTTATGTCAGCGGGGCCGCACCACTGGCGGCGGACACGCTGTCGATTGCCAATTCGAGCCTCAACAACATCACGATCCTGACGATCATCCTCATCGTGGTGATGCTGTTGGTGGTCTACCGCTCGGTGTCCACGCTGCTGGTCCCGCTCGTCAGCGTCTTGATCGAGATGCTGGTCGCCAAAGGCGTCATCGCCACCCTCGGGCATTTCGGCATCATCCCGCTGTCGTCGTTCGCGGTGAACATCGTCGTGGCCCTGACGTTGGGCGCCGGAACCGACTACGGAATCTTCCTGCTGGGCCGCTATCAGGAGGCCAGACAGGACGGCGAGAGCCGGGAAGCGGCCTTCTACACCGCCTATCGCAGCGTCGCACCCATCATCATCGGTTCCGGGCTGACCATCGCCGGCGCCTGCTACTGCCTGAGCCTGGCCCGTCTCGACTACTTCCACACCATGGGACCGGCCGTCGCCATCAGCATGCTGTTCACCATCGCCGCCGCCCTGACGTTGGCCCCGGCGCTGCTCACGCTGGGCAGCCTCTTCGGCCTGTTCGACCCGAAACGCATGGCCAAGGCGCACCTGTATCGGCGGATCGGGACCAGCGTCGTGCGCTGGCCCAAACCCGTATTCGTCGCCAGTTGCGCCGTCGTACTGATCGGAGCGGTGTTCGTCCCCACCTATCGGGTCAGCTACGACGACCGCGCCTACCAACCTGCCGGCGGCTCAGCCAATCTGGGCTTCGAGGCCGCGGACAGGCACTTCTCGCAGAGCAAGTTGTTCAGCGAGATGCTGATGATCGAGAGCGATCACGACATGCGCAACTCGGCCGACTTCATCTCGCTGGACCGCGCCGCCAGGAGCCTCATCCGACTTCCCGGTGTCGCGATGGTGCAGAGCATCACCAGGCCGTTGGGCCGGCCGCTGGAGCACGCCACCATTCCGTATCTGTTCACCACCCAGGGCAGCGGAAGCGGCCAGCAGTTGCCGTTCAACGAGCAGCAGAACGAGAACACCGACAAACAAGCCGAGATTCAGGCGCGTTCGGTCCAGGTGCTGCAGCAGGTGATCGGGCTGACCCAGCAGATGGCCGACGAACTCCATTCGACAGTGCTCACGTTGGAGAACCTCAAACAGGTCACCGACGAGATGAACGAGGGCATCTCCAACCTCGACGACTTTCTGCGACCGTTGAAGAGCTACTTCTACTGGGAGCCACACTGCTTCGACATCCCGGCGTGTTGGGCGATGCGATCGCTGTTCGACTCACTCGACGGCATCGACAGCCTCGACGCGGAGATCACGAACGCTGTGACCTCATTCGAGGCCATCGATAGGCTGCTGCCGCAGATGATCTCGCAGTTGGAGCGGATGATGGAGGACACCCGCGCACTGCTTGGCGTCATCACCAACAATTATGGTCCGGCACATCTGCAGTCCACCCAGACCGACCAGACCTTCGACGACCTGATCAACGTGGGCAACGACTTCGACCAGGCCCGCAGTGACGACTTCTTCTACATCCCCAGGGAGGCGTTCGACAACGAGGACGTCAAGACCGGTATGCAGTTGCTGATGTCGCCCGACGGCCAGGCCGCCCGGCTCATCGTCACCCACGAGGGCAACGCGATGGGGCCGGAAGGCATCGACCACGTCGAGCAGTTCCCGGCGGCGATCAAGGCAGCACTCAAGGAAACGTCCCTGGCCGGCGCCAAGATCTACATCGGCGGCGCCGGATCGAACAACAAGGACATCAAGGCCTACGCGGCCTCGGATCTGCTCATCGTGGCGATCGCCGCGTTCGTGTTGATCTTTTTGATCATGCTCTACCTGACGCGAAGTCTGGTTGCGGCCTTGGTGATTCCCGGCACGGTGGCCTTTTCCTACGCCGGCGCGTTCGGCCTGTCCATACTGGTGTGGCAACACCTGATCGGCCTGCACCTGCACTGGCTTGTGTTACCGCTGACCTTCATCATCCTCGTCGCGGTCGGCTCGGACTACAACCTGCTACTGATCTCCCGCGTCAAGGAGGAGACGGGCGCCGGGTTGAACACCGGGCTGATCCGCGCACTCGGGAGCACCGGCGGCGTGGTGACATCGGCGGGCCTGGTGTTCGCCTTCACCATGCTTTCCATGCTCATCAGCGACCTGCGCACCATCGGTCAACTGGGCTCGACGGTGTGCATCGGTCTGCTGCTCGACACGCTGATCGTCCGATCGTTCATCGTGCCGTGCATCTTGCGCTTCCTCGGCCCGTGGTTCTGGTGGCCGACACTCATCCGGCAGCGACCACTACGGCAGCGATGAGAGGTGTGACATGACGACTTCCAGTCTCTTCGGCATCCTGTCGATCATCTCGTTCGCATTGATATGGGTGTTCGCCGCCATCGCCTTCGTGTTCACCAGGCGGTTGATGGGCCACTCTCACGTCACCTCGAAGCTCGAGATCGGCACCCTGCCCGCCATTTTGCGCAAGGTCCGCAGACGCGAGTCGCTCACCGACGACGAACTGCACCTGGCGCGCCAGGTGCTCTCCGACCGCGGGAGCGTGATGGCAATCGCCATCCCCGCCGCCCTGTTCTCCATCGGCTGCTTCTATGTGTTCGGTAGCCTCGAACAGCTCCATGGCCACACCCCTTCGGAGCGAACGTTTCTCGGCGTCTTCCCGATGCTCACCTCCACCAATCTGACGATCCAGATACTGCGGAGCGCACGGCTGAAGCGGAGGCTTCCGAACCCCGCTCCCAATCGCACCGAGTGATATCTATGCGAGAGATTTCTGGCGCCCTACAAGGTCAAGCGCAGCATCAACGATCATGTCCTCCTGACCGCCGATGAGTTCGCGCCTCCCGACTTCGAGGATGATCTCGCGAACATCGATACCGAATTCATTCGCCACACGCTCGGCGTGCCGCAGAAAACTCGAATACACGCCTGCGTACCCGAGTGTCAGCGTCTGCCGGTCGACCCGGACCGGACGGTCCTGCAGGGGCCGGACGAGATCCTCGGCGGCATCCTGGAGCTTGAACAGCTCACAGCCGTGCTCCCAGCCGTACTTGTTTGCGACCGCGATGAACGCCTCGATTGGGCAGTTGCCGGCACCCGCTCCCATGCCCGCCAGTGCCGCATCCACGCGGCGCGCCCCGTGCTCGACGGCAACTACGGTATTCGCCACCGAAAGCGACAGGTTTTCGTGCGCGTGGATGGCGCGTTGTGTGGCGCCGTCGAGCGCGGCATCGAGGGCCTGGAATCGCGCCGTGGTGCCGGCGGGTGTGAGGTTCCCGGCGGAATCGGCAAGGTACACGCATTGGGCGCCGTAGCTTTCCATCTTGGCCGCCTGCACACCGATGTTCTCCGGGGTGGTAGCCGAGGACATCATGAGGAAGCCCGAGACATGGAAACCCAGTTCCACGGCGGCGGCGATGTGCTGGGCGGACACATCGGCCTCCGTGCAATGCGTGGCGATGCGGACCAGTTCGATTCCCGAGTCACGGGCGCGTTTCAGGTCCTCGATCGTGCCGATGCCCGGCAACAGAACGCATGCGAGCTTCGCTCTTTTCGTCACGCTTGCGGCTTCGCGAATATACGAAAGATCGGAATGCCGACTGAACCCGTATGCAAGGCTGGAACCGTTGAGCCCGTCGCCGTGCCCGACTTCGATCGCGTCCACGCCGGCCTCGTCCAGCGCCGCGGCGATGTCCCTGACCTGGCCGCGATCGTATCGGTGGCCGATAGCGTGCATGCCATCGCGCAACGTGACATCGGTGATGAAGAGCCTCGTCATGGTCACTTCCCCCGAATCGCGTCAAGTTCGGTCATACGTTCCGCGGTCCGTAATGCTGCGGAAGTCATGATGTCGAGATTTCCCGCATAGGCGGGAAGGTAATGGGCAGCCCCTTCGACCTCCAGGAAAACCGAAACTTGGAGCCCGGTGAAATCAGCCTCGGGTTCCGGTAGCCGGAGTGGGGAATTCCGGGTATACCGCTGGAACCGTACTTTCTGCTTGAGCCGGTAGCCAGGGACGAACTCTGCCACCGAAGCGACCATCCGCTCGATCGCGGCCTCGATTTCCGTCTCGTCTGCGTCGTCACAAAGGCAGAGCACCGTGTCGCGCATGATAAGCGGTGGTTCCGCCGGGTTCAGTATGATGATCGCCTTTCCTTGAGCCGCCCCGCCGACACTCTCCAGCGCCAGCGCGGTCGTCTCGGTGAACTCGTCGATGTTCGCCCTGGTGCCGGGGCCCGCCGACCGCGAAGCGATCGACGCGACGATCTCGGCGTAGTGCACGGGCGTCACACCGGAAATCGCGGCGACGATCGGCACGGTCGCCTGCCCGCCACAGGTCACCATGTTCACGTTGGGCTCTCCTGCGACGCGGTCCAGATTGACCGTCGGCACCACATATGGCCCCACAGCGGCGGGCGTGAGATCGACCACCTGCTTGTTCAGCTGCGCCAGGATGGTCGCGTGCCGCTCGTGTGCGGCGGCAGAGGTTGCGTCGAAGACCACCGCCACATCCTCGAATTCGGGCATCGTGACGAAGTGATCCAAGCCGCCGGAGGTGGTGGCGATTCCGAGTCGCTCCGCTCTGGCCAGGCCATCTGACCGCGGATCGACCCCCACGAGCACCGCCATGTCGAGCGAAGGAGAACACAGGGTCTTCATCATCAGGTCGGTACCGATGTTGCCGGATCCGATGATCGCGACCTTCACCTTGTCCATGGTCTCTCCCGCCTGTTCTCCGGATTCGGCGCATTTCAGTATGTTGGCCGGCGCAGCGCCCGTCCATCTGCGAATCACTTACAGCCACTTTGGATTTTACGAATGGACACCCGAAATTGATCGCCATAGCCTCGCCATGAAACCAGTGCTGCAACAACAAGAACCGGAGTTCCATCGTGACGTTGGATGAACCGACCAGGACGTTTCTCGAACGCGCCACCGCGACGCCTCCACTGCCCCCGGGAAGTCTTCCGCTGCAAGAGTTCCGGGCCGCGGTGGAGTCGTTGCGGCCCTCGACCTTCGACCGGATTGAACTGGCCGAGGTCCGTGATCTGACGTGCCCCGGACCCGACGGAACCACGGTCTCCGCGCGGTTCTACCGTCCGGAGACCGGCGCTTCGGCACCGCTCGTCATCTGGGCACACGGCGGCCAGTGGGTACGGACGACCGTCGATCTGCTCGACACCTTCTTCCGGTACGCCGCTCACCGGAGCGGCTGCGCGGTGCTCGCCATCGACTACGAGCACGCCCCGGAATCGCGGTTCCCGGCCCAGATCGAGCAGATCTACGCTGCGGCGCTCTGGGCGCAGGAGCAGAGTGGGCAGTTAGACTGCGACACGGGCAGGCTCGCCATCGCCGGAGACAGCAGTGGCGGGAATCTCGCCGCGGCGGTAGCGCTGCTGGCCCGCGACCGTGGCCAGGTCCGGTTCCAACACCAACTACTGCTGGTACCACTGCTGGACACGCTGTTCGATTCCGCATCGTGGCGAGAGCTGGGCCAGGACTATCTGCTCAGCGTCGAGCAGTTGACCTGGGCGCTGAGCAAATACGCACCAGGCGTCGACCGCAGGCATCCGCTGCTGTCGCCGCTGCACGCGGAGGACCTGTCCGCCCTCCCGCCGACCACGATCGTCGTCGGTGAGTTCGACCCCCTGCGCGACGACGGGCTTGCTTACGCGCGACGGCTCGAGGCCGACGGGGTTCCGGTCAAGACGATCGATGTCGAGAGCCTGCTCCACCACGCGATGGTCATACCCAAGGCGCTGCCCCGAGGACGCGTCGCGGTGGAGGCGGCCGCGGACGCCCTGGCCACCTGCTGGTGACCTGGATCAGCCCAGGCCGGTGAGCAAGCGAGCCCGGCGTGCCTGTGCACGCCGGGCTTGAATTCATTGCGACGCCTATGCTGCTCGTCGTGCAGGCACCCGGCAATCCAACGAATTCGACCAGCTCAGGGAGCGGACGAAAGCTCCGTGGCGTCGTGCGTGACGTCCGCAGGCTCCGCCTTGCCGGGAAAGCGTGGCGCGGTGAAAAGCAGGGCCGCCGCCACCAGCATCAGTGCCACCGACACCAGAATGGGTAGCGTGTAACTGCTCGTCAGGCTGTGCAACCAGGCCACCAGCAACGGGCTCGAGCCGAAGCCCAGGAAGAACGTCGCATAGAAGATGCCGAAGATCCGGCCGTAACTTTCGATGGCGTAGTACCTCGACGTGAGGTTGCCGATGACGTCGACCTCCGCGCCGGACGCGAGGCCCACGCCGATCCCCGCAAACGCGGCGAATGCGGGACCACCGGCGAGCAGCGCTATATAACCGGCTGCGCTGACCACGAGCACCAGGGCGGCCACGCGAGGCGCGAAGAACCGGTCGACGAGAAAACCCACCACGATTCGCGCGACGATGACGGCGACACCGACCAGGCTGACCGTGCGCGCCGCGGCCGCCGCAGAAACTCCTGCGTCCCGCAACATCGGGAACAGATGCTGCAGCATTCCGCCGACAGCGAGGGACAACGTCAGGAATGCGACGGCCAATCGCCAGAACTGCGGTTGCCGAATGAGCTCGAGAACGAGCCTGCGGCCGCCGGGGTCGCGGGGGCGTGCCGCTACGGTCCTCGCCTGCCGGCGGGGCATCAAGGCGGCGACCACGACGGCGCACACCAGGATGACGACAGCGAGGATCCGATAACCCGTACGCCAGTTGTCGGCGATGACCGGTCCGACGACGCCTGGTACAAGGAAGCCAACCACGCCGGCTCCACTCAGTGCGATCCCGAGGGCGAGCCCCCGGGCCCCGTCGTAGCGTTCGTTGATCGTTCTGGTGAAGGCCACCGCGGTCGAGGCTGCCGCCAGCAAGTACATCAGGACGAACACCAGCAGGTACCGGCCGAAGCTCGAGTTGCTGTACGCCAGTAGGAAATACCCCGCGGCGAGCGCGACGAGCGAGCTCACCGCCGGGATCCGGACTCCGAATCGGTCGACGACGACACCGACCACCGGCGCGGTCGCGATGATGATCAGGGATCCCATCAACGGGAGCGTCGACAGAGCAGTCCGACTCCAGCCGAACTCCGCCTCCAGTTCGGGGATGACCAGACCGTTGACATAGGTCGGAAGAACACCGACCCCGATCGCGATGCCAACGGTGACTGCGGTCAACGCTGCCCAGCTCCGGCGGAACTCACCGATCGCACCAGGCGGGGTCATGACATCGTGCGACGCTGCACTCATGGGGCCTTTCTAATGTTCGGTAACGCTGACTGAACAACTCACGGCAGGGCACGGTTCACGGTACGAGAACCGTGGATCCCGTCAGCTTGCGTGCTTCCAGATCGGCATGGGCACAGGCCGCTTCGGTCAGGGGGTAGCTGTTCGCGATGTCCACTTTGATGTATCCATCGAGGACGAGCTCGAACAGCGCCTGCGCACTCGACCGCAATTCGCCGGTCGTGGCGACGTACGGTCCGATCATCGGGCGGGTCACGTACAGCGAACCCTTCGGCCCGAGGGTCTGGACGTCGAGTGGCGGAATGGGGCCGGACGCCGCCCCGAACGCGACCAACGTGCCGAGCGGTGCGAGACAGTCCAGCGACTTGGCGAAACTATCGCCACCGACGCCGTCATACACCACCGGGACACCATGTCCCGCGGTGATGTCGCGAACCGCGGCGACGAGATCGTCCTCGTCGTTGACGATCACGTGCTCGCATCCCGCGTTTACCGCGATGCGCCGCTTCGCGGCGCTCCCGACCGTTCCGATGACCCTCGCCCCGAGATACCTGGCCCACTGGCAGAGGATCTGGCCGACACCGCCCGCGGCCGCGTGGACCAGGATCGTCTGTCCCCTTCGGACCGGGTAGGTCCGGCGCACCAGATATTCCGACGTCATGCCTTTCATCAACATCCCCGCGGCCAGACGCGTACTGATACCAGGCGGAAGCGGGATGAGACGGTCTACCGGGCGGACGACCAGGTCCGCATAGGCGCCCATGGGATCGATGTAGCCCACGCGATCACCGACGCCGATATCCGTCACTCCGGCGCCGACTCGTTCCACGACGCCGGCGCCCTCGTGTCCCGGGACGAACGGCGTCGCGGCAGCGTAGCGCCCGGAGCGCAGATACGTGTCCAGGAAGTTCAGGCCAACCGCGTCGTTACGAACAAGCACCTGACCGGGACCCGGCTCGGTGACGTCGATTTCCTCGTATTCGAGCACATCTGGTCCGCCGCATTCGTGGACCTTTATCGCGTGGGCCGTCACCATCGTTGCGCTCCTATCCGGGCCTTCAATTGCACTAGGACGACGCTATGATCTGCCTGGTGCCGTGTCCATCTGCGTTCCGGCAACGCCTGTTTCACGGTTCACGAACGCCGATGGCCCCTTCCTGGCCAAGGCCGCTACGCCGGCCGGACGCACTCCAGGCCTAGCCGCCACCGATTTCGCGAATCTCGTCGAGCAACGTCTGTACCGACGGTTACCCGTTCACGAAAAGCGAACCCACCCTTTGCCAAAACGCAGATGGACATATCTGTCGTTACGCCCATAACTTGGGCCCGTAGGCAAATAGAGAGACCACATCCGGTCTCGTCCGTCGTGAAAGGAACGTGTAATGACTGGTGTGCAGATAAGCGAAAGTGAAATGGCGAAGTACGTCGCGCGATACGGTGAGATGACGTCGAGCGACAAGGCCTACGTGGACACTTTGCTCCCCGACCACGAGCGCGAGATCTTCAACGTCATCGGCCCCGGCCCCACCGAGAACCCGGGCGACGTCAACCTCGAGCCTGCCCTGCCGGCCGTGGAGGGCTTCCATCTCGGCTACATCCGTAGCCAGCCCGGAAAGCGGGGTGCGCTGCACGCGCACGACACGGTCGAGATCTTCATCCCGATGAAAGGGAAATGGATAATCATCTGGGGCGACGAAGGCGAGCACCAACTGCCGTTGAACACGTTCGACGTCATAACGATTCCGGCCGGCGTCTTCCGCTGCTTCAAGAACGTGGGTGACGAAGAAGGGCTGATGATCGGTATGGTCAGCAGCACTTCGGAGAAGCCGGCCGGCCGAGTCATCTGGCCGGAGCAGGTTTTTCGGCAGGTGCGAGAACTCGGTGACGAATACGGCATCACCGTGAACGAGAAAGGCGACCTGGTTCGCCTCGTGACCAATTGATCCTGATGCCTCCCGGGGCGAGTGCTCACCCCGGGAGGCTTCCGCTAGGAGCACGGCACGAGGTGCGCGCGTCGATCACCCGGTGCCCGTGTACTCAGTCGCGTGACCGAGAGGTATTCGAGCAATGTGGACAGAGTGGCGTTGCGGCGTCGTTCCGGTCGCACCGCGACGAGAATCCCGAGTTCGGCCCAGCTTTCCGGCAGCGGTCGCATGACCAGGCCGGGGCGGTTCTTCACCCGTTCCGCGACCTGGAGGGGCAGGACTCCGACGCCGAGGCCCTCCTGTACCAGCCGGCAGAGCCCCTCGAAACCGCGGACTTGCACCGTCGGCCGCACTGCGCGGCCGACCATCGAGGCCTGCTCCGAAAGCAAGCGCATGATGGACGAACCGTTCTCCAGGCTGATCAGCCGGTGGTCCAGTAATCCCTCGAACGAGAGTTCCGCCATCGCCGCGACCGCATGCCGGGACGGCGCCAGCACGGCGAGCCGGTCCCGTTCGTAGGCGAACGTTTCCAGTCCTTCCGCCGGTGTCCCATCGACGATGAGGCCGAGATCGGCCTCGCACTCCACGAGCGCGCGGACGATGTCTGCACCTCCGCGCTCTTGCACGGTCAACTCGACATCGGTGTTCGCGTGAGAAAATGCGGCGAGGTCGGTCGGGAACGACCCGAGGATGGCCGATGAACTGACCAGAATGCGCAGCGCGCGGTGGCTGTCCGCACCGAAACCCTTCATCAACAGCTGCATCTCGTTCACTTGTGCGAGTATGGTTTTGGCCCGCACATGCAACTCCTTGCCGGCCGGGGTGAGCTTCATGCCGCGCGGCGTCCGATCGAAAAGGGTCGTCTTGAGGCGCGTCTCCAGCAGCATGATCCGGCGGCTCGCGCCCGCTACTCCGATGTTGCAGGCCGCGGCTGCCTTGGTCAGGCTGCGCTGCTCGGCCGCCTGCACGAACAGCGCCAGCGAATCGATATCTGGAAGCACTTCATCGTCCTTTCCGGGAATATCAGTCCAGTGACTACGCCGGTCAACCTGGCACGCCGGCCACGAGCACCAGGCCTGTCTTCGCAGCGCCCTGCCGTACCTCCCGAGCGGGTGCGTATTCGACCGATTCGAGCCACGCCCTTGCTGCGTTCACGTCCGGGAACTCGAGAATGGCAAGGCGTTGCGGCACCCAGTCGCCTTCGAGGATCTCCAGATCACCGCCGCGCGCCAGGAAACGACCGCCGTACTTGGCTACCGAAGGCGGCGAGAGCGTCTTGTACTCCTCGAACGCGGCCGGATCGACGATCTCGATATCACTGATCACGTATGCGGACATGGTCGCTGCCTCTCTGCCTGACGCCAAAAGTGTACTCAAGTTCAGGTTCGTCCCGGATCGATGGTAGGCGTGATGGGACTCACGAAGCAAGACTCGGGTTCAACTTTGTGGCCGGACGTGGTCTACTGGGCGCGATGAAGATCGACGCCACCGACATCGATCCCGCCCTCACCCTGCGTGCCCGCAAGCGCAACGCGCGGCGCGACCGCGTGTTCGAGGCCGCGATCGCGTTGTTCGTCGAGAAGGGGTTCGAGGAGACCTCGATGGACGACATCGCCGAGCGTTCCGGGCTTTCCCGGACCACGGTGTTCAATCACTTCCCGCGCAAGGTGCACTTCCTCGAGGAATGGACGCTGCGTCGCAGGCTTCGCGCCAGTCAGTCCTTCGAACCGGCCAGCCTCGCCGGGCAACCTGTCGACGAGGTGCTTCGGAGGTACATGATCGCACTCTCCGAGATCAGCCTCGAGACACCCGCCGAGACGCGTGCACTCCAGCCGGCGACACTGAAGTACTCGGCACTTCTGTTCGACCATCCCCTGGCCCGCGATCTGGCCGACGTGGTGGCCGTGACCAGGGCGACGCTGCGCCCCACCGCTAGCCCGGACCAGGTCGGCCGGCTCCTGGCACTGGGTTACTTCGCCGCGGTCCTGCGCTGGGTCGAGCACGATCCTCAGCGGTTCGACCTCAAGGATGAGCTCATCGCGCTGGCACACACCGTCCTCAACGGAGCGCTCGTAGGTGCAGATACCCCATGAGTACACCTGCCGCGGTGCAGTCGCGACCAGTTCCGGGCACACCTTGGCGGGGTGTCGCGCCAGCCGGCGACGTTCCTTGACCTGCTCGGCGGTGAGCGTGCGGATCTTTTCGCTGGGCTGTTTGCCCGCTAGAGCTAGTGCTCGTCGAGAAGCTCGTCGGCCTTGACGCGGAACCTGCGGGTGTAGAGCATCATCGCGGCGGCGACGAGCGGCAGCACGCCCAGTGCGTAGATACCGGCCGAACCCGCAGCGTCGTTGACGATCTCGTTGACCTTGGTACGCAGAATGGGTGCCACGAACCCGCCGAGGTTACCCAGGGAGTTGATCAAGCCGATGCCCGCCGCGGCTGCGGCTCCGGTCAGAAATGCCGCGGGATAAGACCAGACGATGGGGCCGACGGCAAGGAAGCTGCAGACCGCCAGGGTGATGAAGATCAGTCCCAGCACCGGTTGGTGGTAGGTGCCCGCCCAGGCAGACCCGAAGATGCACACACCGGTCGACACGAACAGCAGGGCGGCCCAGATGCGCCGTCGCGCAATGGTGGTCGCGGCGCGTCCGATGAAATAGCACGCAAAGATACCGAAGAACCACGGCACCCCGACCAGCAACCCGACTGTCAGTCCCACCTTGGTGCCGGTGAGTTCGGACACCTGTGCGGGCAGGTAGAAGGTCACGCCGTAAACAGCTATCTGCAGGCAGAAGTAGATGGTGGTGAAGTACCAGACCTTGCCGTTCTTCATCGCATTCAACACCCCGCTGGGGCCCGTCTCCTCCTTGACGGTGTCCTCCTGTGCCATAACCTCCTTCAAGGCACTCCGCTCCTGCGGAGTGAGGAACTTTGCCTGTTCCGGCCCGTTGATGAGGAAGATGAGGGCGGCGACTCCGGCAACGACTGCCAGCAGTCCTTCGACGGCGAACATGACCTGCCAGCCGTGCACTCCGGGCATCCGGTCACCGATGTTGATCAGCCAGCCGGACAACGGTGCACCGAACATCTGTGAGACGGGCTGCGCCAGGTAGAAGATGGCAAACATTTTGACCCGCACCGTGTTCGGGAACCAGGCCGCCAGGAACATGATCACGCCGGGGAACAGGCCGGCCTCGGTCACACCGAGCAGGAACCGCAGCGCGATGAACGAGTTCGGGCCTTGCACAAACGCGAAGCACGCCGAGACGATTCCCCACGTGATGGCGATCCGGGCCAGCCAGTACTTCGCTCCGACCCGGTTCAACATCAGGTTGCTGGGGATCTCGAACAGTGCATAGCCGATGAAGAAGATGCCTGCACCAAGGGCATAGGCACCTGCAGATACCCCGCGGTCGACTTCCAGCGCCTCCGCCGCGAAGCCGACGTTCGTACGGTCGAGAAACGCGATGATGTACAGGATGACCAGCATCGGCATCAATCGGCGCGAAGCCTTGGAGACCGCCGATGCGAGGACCGGGTCGCGCAGCAATTCCTTACTCGCGGTCAAATCTATCGTTGACATCACTTCCCCTGTCGAATGGAGTTGAAGCACAGTTGGTTTAGCGGAGGACACACTCAGGTGAAGATCAGAACCACTCCGACGGCACAGATGATCACGCCGACGGCCAGGTACAGCAGTCGCTCGCGGGTCCATCCGGCTGGGCCTTCAGTACGCATGCACGGTGCTCCTCATTCTGTTCGGCCGGCCGCTATTTGAGCGGAGCCGGTCCAAGCTCGTCGAGCAGTTTCTGCATCAGCACGTAGGCCTTGTTGCGGTACGCGATGAGCTCGGGGATGCGCTCGGCGGGGACATCCAGGAACCCTGCGCCGGTTTTGGTTCCGAGCTTGCCCGCCTCGACAAGCTCGGTGAGCACCGATGGTGTCGCGAAACGTTCGGGGAACCCGGTTTGCAATGACTTGTAGCAGAAGTCGTAGACGTCCAACCCGGCCATGTCGGCGATCGCGAAGGGGCCGAAGAAGGGCAGCCGGAAACCGAAGGTGGTCCGCACCAGGGTGTCGATGTCCTCTGCAGTGGCTGTGCCGTCTTCCACGAGTTGGGTAGCTTCGTGAAAGAGGGCGTACTGCAACCGGTTCAACACGAATCCGGTGACGTCCTTCACCTGGGCGGTCGATTTTCCGGCGTCATGGACGATTTGACGTGCCCGGGTGACGACGTCCGGGTCCGTACCGGCGTGCGGGATGATCTCCACCCCGGGGATGAACGGTGACGGGTTGCTGAAATGAATGCCGAGGAATCGCCCGGGATTGGAGACGGCATCGGCCATGTCGCCAATGGAAATAGTCGAGGTGTTGGAGCCGATGATGGCGTCCGGCTTGGCTGCGGCGCTGATCTGGCGCAGCGTGTCGTTCTTGATAGCCAGGACTTCGGGAACCGCTTCTTCGATGAAATCGGCGTCTGCGACCGCCTCTGCCAATGACGCAGCGGGCCACAGGTTTGCCTCGATCGTGGCGGTGGCACCTTCGGGAAACAGGCCGTCGGCGACGAACTCTTTCGATTCGGCGATCAACCGGGCGTAGTTCTTTTCAGCGACCTCCGCGCTGACGTCGGCGAGAGCGACACGGGCGCCGGCAAGACCGAAAATCTGCGCGATGCCTCCGCCCATGTATCCCGAGCCGATTACTGCAATTTGTAACGTCATCGTTGTACTGCTCACTCTCGCTGGCGTGCGTCGACGGATTTAGGAGGAGGTGGAATGTGACATTTCGGCGATGCCCTGGACGATGGCGGCGAACGACACCGCACCGGGGTCAGGATGTCCCAGGCTCTTCTCGGCCAGTGGGCGGGCCCGGCCCAACCTCGGCCGAAGCTCTGCGGTGGTGTCGGCGGCGCGTTTCGCCGCGGCGGCAGCCTTCGTCAGCGTCTGGCCGAGAGGTGCACCGCAATTGAGTTCTTCGGTGAACACATCGGCAAACGGGACGATGGCGTCCACCATGGTCTTGTCACCCACCTGGGCTCCGCCCAGCTCCACCACGGCCGATGCGAAGGCCCGAACCGCCGCGGCAGCGTCGGCCGCCGAGTAACTGGCTTTGTTTCCCAAGGCGTTTCCGGCCTGGATCATCCCGGTGCCCCAGAGCGCACCAGATGTGCCACCGGCCTTCTCGCTCCAGGCTTCACCGGCACAGCTGAGGACGTTGCGCACGCCGGTACCCGCGGCGGCGTGCGCGGCCGCCAGGGCGGCGTCCGCCCCGCGGCGCATGCCCATTCCGTGATCGCCGTCGCCGGCGACGGAATCGAGCTTGCCCCAAGCCTCTTCGTTCGCAACGACGACCGTGCTGATCGTGGTGAGCGCATCGATGACCCGGTGGCCGAGCCGGATTGCCTCGTCGGTTCCCGGTTCGACGACGGCGGCGGCGTGATGGCGGTGGGAGATGTCGTCGCGGGCCTGTTGGTCGGCCCTGCTCTTGCGGTAGGCGGGTGTGTCAGCCGGGGCAGACCAGTACTCGGCGAGTTCGTCGTCGAGCCAGAACAAGGTGAGAGACAGCCCCGGCATGTCCAGACTGGTTACCAATTCACCGCACTCCGGTTCGACGATGCGCAGTCCCTCTGCGGCCAAGAGCTTCTCGACCTTGCCGTACAGCAGGAACAACTCGTCGTACTTCACCGTGCCCAGTCCATTGAGGATGGGCACCACGCTGGTGCCCGCGCCCTCTGGGCGCTCGGACAGTAGCCGGCTGACCAGGAGTGCAGCCAGATCAGACGCGGTGGGCATATCCAGGTCGAAAATGCCGGGTTCGCCGTGGATTCCCAACCCCACGGACATCGTTGCCGCCGGGACTTCGAAGAGCGGCGAAGATTGGCCCGGCAGCGTGCAACCCCCGAACGCCACGCCCAGAGAACGCGTGCGGTCGTTGGCCTTCCGGGCCAGCCGCTCGACCTCGTCGATGTCCTTGCCCGCCTCCGCCGCCGCGCCCGCGACCTTGAACACGGTCAGGTCGCCCGCCACGCCTCTGCGCTTGTGTCGTTGATCGGCCGGCGCACTGGCGATGTCGTCGGTGACCAGCACCGTGCGGACGTCGAGTCCTTCACCCCTGAGCCGAACTTCGGCCTGACCGAAGTTCAGGACGTCGCCCGCATAGTTGCCATAGCTGAAGAGCACGCCACCGCCCATGTCCGCCGCCTTCGCCACCCGGTAGATCTGACCGGCCGATGGTGAGGCGAACGTGTTCCCACAAGCGGATGCGGCGGCCAGGCCCGCTCCGACCAGTCCGGCGAAGGCGGGATAGTGGCCCGATCCTCCGCCGATGACGAGAGCGACCTGACCGGGAGACATGTGGGTAGAGCGGATGACGCCGCCATCGAGTCGGTCCACGTATTTACGGTTGGCGGCAACGAAGCCATCGAGCGACTCGTCCGCGAACGCGGCGGGGTCGTCGTAGATTGAAGTCACGGGTCCTCTTCAGGAGATCGTTCTGGTGCGCACGCAGCGAGACCGTTGAGGCAGGCGTCTCACCCGGGCGGTGATGAGACGTGGGTCACGTCATTTCCTATAGGATCGAGGATCTAGGATCAGACTTCGCCTGTCAAGAGATTCCTATAGGATCTTTTTTGTGGTCCCCGAAACCGTTGCTTCCCGACCTGTTCGACAGGTTCTGACCGACCATGTTCACGACAAGCTGCTCGAACTGTTGATGGACGGCCGGTACGAACCGAACGAGGCCCTGAGCATCGACGGCATCGCCCGCGAGCTCGACGTTTCGGCGACCCCGGTACGCGAGGCTCTGGCCCGTCTCGAAGTGACCGGCCTGGTGATACGGGTCGCACTCCGCGGTTACCGGGTTGCGCCGCTGCTCAGCACCGCAGAACTCGCCGAGCTGATGGACGCCCGGCTGACCATCGAGCCAGTCAACGCACTGCGTGCCTGCGAGCGTGCCACCCCCGAGCTGATCGAGGCGCTTGACCATTCGATCGCCGAATTGCGCGCCGCGCCAAGGGGTCCCGAGTTCGCAACGTACCGGGATTACTGGCAGGCAGACATGCGATTCCATGAACTCATCGCCGAAGGCGCCGGCAACCGCTTCCTGCTGATGGCACACAACTGCCTCGGCGGCTCGGTACAACGGTTCCGGCTCTTCACCGGGTTGGGGGTCACCGACGCCGAGTACGCCATCGCTGAGCACACCACGATCCTGGCTGCGTTCCGCGCTCAGTCGCCGGAGCAGGCGCGCCAAGCCATGATCAACCACCTGCACGGCGTCAAGAACCGCGGTGCCAAGGATGTCGTCGACCACGGTTGAGGTCCAACGACTTACACCTCTTTGACGCCCCCGTTGTCGACCAGCCACGACCGGTCCAGGCGGACGTTCTGCAACATCCGGCGGTCATGAGTCACCAGCAGCAGCGCCCCGTCATAGGTCTGCAGCGCCTGCTCGAGCTGTTCGATGGCGGCGAGGTCGAGATGGTTTGTCGGCTCATCGAGGACCAGCACATTCGTACCCCGTGCCTGTAGCAATGCCAGGCCTGCGCGGGTCCGTTCACCGGGTGAGAGTTCGTCAACCGTGCGTTCCACGTGATCGGCACGCAGGCCGAACTTCGCGAGCAGGGTTCGCACATCGGCGGTGGACCAGGACGGAACCCGCCCTTCGAAGCGGTCGACGAGTCGCTCCCCGCCGGTGAAATCCGCCCGCGCCTGGTCGATCTCACCAATGGACACGTTGGCACCCAGACTTGCGCGGCCCTCGTCAGGCCGCTGTCTCCCCAGCAGTAGCCGCAGCAGTGTCGACTTGCCCGCGCCGTTGGGACCGGTGATACCGATCCGCTCGCCGGCGTCGACTTGGACCGACACTGGCCCCAGGACGAAATCACCTTGTCGCACAACGGCGTTGTCGAGTGTCGCGACCACCGAACTCGATCGCGGTGCCGCCCCGATGCTGAACTCGAGCACCCATTCCTTGCGCGGTTCGACAACTTCTTCCAGTCGCGCGATGCGACTTTCCATCTGACGAACTTTCTGCGCCTGCTTCTCGCTGGACTCCGTGGCCGCCCGGCGACGGTTCTTGTCGTTGTCGGGCGCCTTGCGCATCGCGTTGCGGACACCCTGGCTCGACCACTCCCGCTGGGTGCGTGCGCGTGCGACGAGATCGGCCTTCTTCTCGGCGAACTCGTCGTACTGCTCACGCCGGTGCCGGCGATTGACCGCACGCTCTTCGAGGTAGCTCTCGTACCCGCCGCCGAAGACGGTGGTGGTGTTCTGCGCCAGATCCAGCTCGAGGATGCGGGTCACGCAGCGGGCCAGGAACTCGCGGTCGTGACTGACCAGGACCACGCCGCCACGAAGCTCGCGGACCAGTTGTTCGAGCCGGGCGAGTCCGTCGAGGTCCAGATCGTTCGTCGGCTCATCGAGCAACACCACGTCGAACCGCGACAACATCAGTGCCGCAAGACCCACCCGCGCCGCCTGCCCACCCGAGAGCGCGGTCATCAGCGTCGACTCGGGCCGCACCGCATCGGCGTCGAGCCCGAGATCGGCCAGGACTGCGGGCAGCCGCTCCTCGAGGTCGGCCGCTCCCGTGGCGAGCCAGTGATCCAAGGCAGCGGAGTAGGCGGCGGCCGGATCGACACCGGCGGGACTCGCGTCGGGGTCCGCCAGGGCCGCAGCCGTCGCATCCATTACCTGCGTTGCCGCGGTACAGCCCGTCCGGCGCGCGATGTAGGCCGCGACCGTCTCCCCCGGCACCCGTTCGTGCTCCTGGGGCAGCCACCCGACAAACGCGTCGGCCGGCGCGATGCTGACCACGCCGTCCAGCGGTTCCAGATCGCCGGCCAGGATGCGCAGCAGTGTGCTCTTCCCGGCGCCGTTGGCGCCGACGACACCGATCACGTCGCCCGGTGCCACGGTGACGTCCAACCCCTCGAAAAGGGTGCGGTGGGCGAACCCGCCTGCCACATCCTTGGCGACGAGCGTTGCGGTCATGGGTTCATGGTCGCACCAGCGCACCTTGAGGTAGTACGCGGCGGTGGTCGGCAAGTGTCTTGCCAGGGTGCCGGCGCGTTAGTGTGCTCAGGTCGGCCTCCGCGAACAAGCCGATAGAAAAGTTGAGCAAATTAATGACCGCAGCAGCAGAACCGTCGACACTCGAATCGCGGGTCGGCCACTACTACCAGGTGGAGGACCCCTACCTGGTCGGACGCGAGAAAGTGCGTGAGTACGCCCGGGCAGTGCAGGACTATCATCCCGCACACTGGGACGTGGCCGCCGCTGCTGAGTTGGGCTACCCGGGACTGGTGGCACCGGTGACGTTCACCTCTACCCCGGCCATGGCCTGCAATCGGCGCATGTTCGAACAGGTGGTCGTTGGTTACGACACCTATATGCAGACCGAAGAGGTCTTCGAGCAGCATCGGCCGATCGTGGCCGGCGACGAACTGCACATCGACGTCGAACTCACCTCGGTGCGCAAGATCGCAGGCAGGGACCTGATCACCGTCACCAACACCTTCACCGATGCGGCAGGCGAGCGGGTACACACCCTGCACACCACCGTCGTCGGCGTGACCGCCGAGGATGTCGATCCGGCCATCAAGTCGGCCGTACAGAACACGATGATGCACGACGTGGACCTCTTCGGCGTCGGCGAAACCGAGTACCACAAGACCCTCCGGCCCGAAGGCGACGTCCGGATCGCCACCGGTCTCACCCGCACGCCGGGGACACCGTCCTTCGACGACGTGAAGGTCGGGGACGAGGTACCGACCCGTCACACCCGACTGTCCCGTGGTGACCTGGTGAACTATGCCGGCGTGGCCGGCGATGCCAACCCGATTCACTGGGACGAGGACATCGCCAAACTCGCCGGGCTCCCCGACGTGATCGCGCACGGCATGCTCACGATGGGCCTGGGTGCCGGATTCGCCTCCGCGTGGTCGGGCGATCCCGGAGCCGTCACCCGCTACGCAGTGCGACTGTCTGCGCCCGCGATCGTGTCGGCCACCGAAGGCTGCGACATCGAGTACAGCGGCCGGATCAAATCACTGGATCCGGAAACCCGCACCGGTGTCATCATTGTCGGCGCGAAGTCCGCCGGCCGGAAGATCTTCGGTCTGGCGACGATGAACGTCCGCTTCAGCTGACGCGACCGGGCGCCGGACGCGCTCAACTCTGTCAGCCGGCGGTGTGCACGATCAGGATGTCGATCTTGGCCTTGCGCGCAATGTCGGCAGGCACCGAGCCCAACAGTCGGCCTGCCACCGAGTCCAGTCCCACGTCGCCGACGACGAGCAGATCCGCCTTGACGTCCTTCGCCAGCGTTATCAACGCATCGACGGGTGGACCTACAACTGCCCGTTCTTCGATGTCGCGGGCGCCCGCGGCCCAGGCGCAGTCACGGGCCTCTCGCAGGATTTCGTAAACTCCGGCGTCGCCGTGCATCCGGTAACCCTCGCGCCCGAGGGCATCCTCGGCGCGGCGGTCACTCACTTGGTCGGGCGAAGGCGGCCTTGACCAGCCGCCCTTTTCGGCATGATGGAAGTGAGCACTCGCGACGATCAGCTTCGCGTTCTCCTGTGCGGCGACCGCGCCGGCGCGCCCGACCGCCTGCATCGACGAGGCTGAGCCGTCGGTTCCCACAATTACCGTTCGATAACGACTCATCGCGGCCTCCTTGCCGTCATGCCGACGCCAAGACATTAGCGCCAGCCGGGCGGTTGACGCTGGGCTTCGACGTCCTCGCCTGCGTGAAGATTCGCAATGGTGTCGCCGTCATCGGGTACTTGTGAGATCAACCCTGACATCCTGGCCTTGAATAGACGGACGACTGTGAGTGGGGAAGTCGATGGCTGAAGACCACCAGACCGATCACCATCTTGATCATCGCGTCGATGAAGCGTTGCGGGTAGCGCAGCGTTACTACCTACACGGCGTGACGATGGACGTCATCGCCCGTCAGATGGGTACGTCCCGCTCTACCGTCTCGCGGCTGCTGCAGTACGCCCGCGATTCCGGGCTGGTGGAGATTCGGGTCCTGCCGCCGGACTCGCGGGCCCATCCACTCGAGCAGTCGCTCGCCGAGTCTTTCGGTGTACGCGCGCATGTCGCGCATGTGCCATCGACGGCGACCACGGTCGAGCGGCTCGAACGTACCGCCGTCGAGGCCGCACGGCTGCTCCATTCGATTTTCGAGTCCGACATGATCATCGCGATCTCCTGGGGAACGATGGTGAACGCAATAAGCGAATGCCTGATCTCCAAGATGACGACCAACTGCCAGTTCGTCCAACTGAACGGAATGGGCTTCTCCCGCACCACCGGTGGACACTATGCGAATTCGATCATGGCGCGGTTCGGTGAGGCGTTCTCCGGTTATGTGCGGCAGTTCCCGGTGCCGGTGTTCTTCGATCGGGCGGAGACCAAGGTGGCTCTGCTCGAAGAGCGAAGCATCAAGAGCATCATCTCCTTACAACACAGCGCAGACGTCGTCCTGTTCAATGTCGGCACCGTGACCGATGGGATACCCAGCAGCCCTTACCTGAACGGCTACTTCCTCGACGATGCGGACTTCGCTGAGCTCGCCGCCGACGGCGCCATCGGCGACATCTCCACCAGCTATATCCGGCACGACGGCAGCCACTCGGGAATCGGCCTCAACGTCCGTACGTCCGGCCCGGACCTGGACAAGCTCCGGACCGTGAAGCACAGGATCTGCGCGGTGTCGGGAGACCATAAAATCGACGCCTTGGATGCTGCGCTCGCCGGCGGATACATCACCGAGCTGGTGATCGACGAGTTGACTGCAGGACTTCTTCTGGAGCGGCATCGAGGTGCGGCGGCGCATCATCGATGAACGAGATGCCACGCCGGTCCTTCGTCTGCGACGCGCCGACGATGGCGATGACACACATGACCACCATCAGTGAGGAGATAGCCCAGGTGCCGTCGGTGCGCGATGTCAGCAGGGCTGCTATGAACGGCAAGGTGCCGCCGGCCAGGGCCGCGGAAAGCTCACGGCAGAAAGCGATTCCGGTGTAACGGACCTTGGTGTCGAACTGCTCGGCCAGCATGGCCGCCTGGGATCCCAGCATCAGATCGTTAGCGATGGTGAGCACCACGACCATCGCGAACCAGACCGCCAGGGCATTGCCCGTGTCCATCAGCCAGAACATCGGAAAGGCGGCGAGCGCACACAAAACCGCACCACTGATAAAGATCTGTTTGCGACCGAAGCGATCGGACAGCCAGCCGGACAACGGCAGGGTGCCCAGCTTGATCGTATTGGCGATCATCAGCCCGATCGTTCCGACGGCAGCTGCCATCCCGACGTTGTCGGTGATGTAGGTCAGTGCGTAGACGCTCGGGATATACGTGGCGACATTAGGTCCGACGCTGAGCAAGAAGCCGAAGAGCAGGGATTTGGGCGCAGTCTTGACCACGGTGATCAACGGGGCGATCTGCTGCTTGCCGAGCTCGGCCACGTTCTTCTCGAACGCCGGTGTCTCATCGACTCGGAATCGGATGTAGAGGCCGACCGGCAGAATCAAAATGCTGACCAGGAAGGGAATCCGCCACCCCCAGGAGAGGAAAGCATCCTCAGGAAGCCAGGTGAACGGGGTAAAGACCAACGCGGCCAAGATAACGCCGAGCGCATTGCCGGTCGGCGGAATGGCGGCAAAGAAGCCGCGTCGTCCCGGCGGCGCATGTTCGGCGGCCATCAGCGAACCACCGGCGTATTCAGCGCCGGCGCCGAGCCCTTGGAAGATCCGCAGCAGAACCAATAGCGCGGGCGCTGCGATACCGATCGAGGCGTGGGTGGGGATCAATCCGATCAACGTTGACGAGACTGCCATCACGATCAGCGTGACCATCAGAACCAGCCGGCGACCGTACCGATCACCGAAGTGGCCGAACAGCAGACCGCCGACCGGCCGGGCGAAGAAACCGACCGCGAAGGTGCCGAGCGACGCAAGCGTTCCGACCGTCGGGTCGCTGTCCGGGAAGAAGACCCGGCCGAACACCAACGCTGACGCGGTGCCGTACAGCATGAAGTCGTACCACTCCAGCGCCGTGCCGACGGTGCTGGCCGAGACAACCCGGCGGATCAATGTACGGCCTCGGTTTCGAAGGCGGGGCCGAGATAGGCACCTTGGGCAACAAGTTGGTCCTGCAGCTTGGTCACGTCGACGGCACGTGGCTGGACGCTACTCGCCACCGCCTGGGCGGCGGCGGTACCGGCGGCCTCTCCCATGGCGAAGGACGGTGGCATGACTCGTACGGCAGCCAGTGCCTCGTGGGTGGCAGAGACGCAGCGACCCGACATCAGCACGCCGTCAAGGGATTCCGGTACCAGACTGCGATAGGGGATCTCGTAGATGTTCGCGGTGGCGGGAATCTCATCGTCGAAGGGACCTGCCGTGCTGACCGGATTGTGGATGTCGACCGGGTAACCCGCAACCGCAATGACGTCGGGGAAATGGTGGCCCTCGACCAACTCGTCGAGAGTCAGGACGTGCTCGCCCACGATGCGCCGGCTCTCCCGAACGCCGATCGTTGCGGCGGTGTCCAGGAGCGTACAGTTCTGCAGCCCGGGTAGCTCGGCATGGAAGAAGCGCATCAGCTCCAGAACTTGGTCACGAGCAGCCAACTCCGCCCGTGTCAGGTCGTTGACGTTGGTGCCGTCGACACCGAGCACTCGAGTGGTGTTGATCCGCCAGACCCCTGGGTCCAAGGTCTTGAAGAGCTGAACACCTCGGCGCGGCAGGTCATAGTTTCCGTCCCGCTGCGCCTGTTCGACGATGCCTTGGTAAGGAAAGTAGTCCTCGGGATGCTCGCGTCGGTAGCGCTCGACGGCCGCGTCGTCTACGCCCGTGACCCGGAAGAATAGGGTCATCGGCTGAACCTCGCCGTCCTGGGGCCGACCGTACTCGAATTTGGCGTCGCCTCGGGCTGCCACATCGCCGTCGCCAGAGCAGTCGATGATCACCGATGCGGGAATCAGGCTGAGCCCGCTCTTGCTGGCGGTGATCACCCCGGTCGCGGCGCCGTTCTCGACCCGGGTGTCGACAACGAAGCTGTGCAGTACGAGGTCGACGCCTGCCTCGCGGCACATTTGCATCGCCACCACCTTGGCAACTTCCGGGTCGAAGGGAGTGACTGCCTCATGGCCGAACACCATGAAGCCCGAATACTGGCTGCCGGATTTGGTTTTCGAGGGATGCAGCGCACCCCCCTGAATTTCCATCCGGCAGACGAATTCGTCGAAGATGCCACGCACCAGTTGAGTCTTGCCGTCGAGCGAGAACGACGTCATACACGGGCCGACCAGGCCCGCGGTCAGATTGCCGCCCAGGAACCCGAACCGCTCGATCATCCGAACCGACACACCGTTACGCGCTGCCGCTATGGCCGCTCCCAAACCGGACGGGCCGCTGCCGACGACCAGCACGTCCGTCGGTGGTGCGATCGGGACATCGCATGAGTAGTGAGTTGATGGCAACGCCAACTCCTTCGTTGTCGGTCTCAAATCTGAGGTGGACCAACTAAAACGAAGGCCTGCACACCCGGTCAATGGATTTGCACATATGTGCACAATGCGCATAGAACCACGCTCATCCTCCGACGTTGAGCGTCCGACTCCGCTGACACGGCGCGGCCAGGTCAGCGCTATCCGGGATCGATGGCAACCGGAGCACCGCCCGACGTGAGCGCGGCGCGGCGGTGTGTATTCGGGCTGACACCGTAGGCCCGCTTGAACGCGCTGCTCAACGCGAAGGGCGTGCTGTAGCCAACCTGCCGGGCGACCGACGCGATCGTCGCCCGGCTGGACCGCAGCAGGTCGGCGGCCAGCGCCAGCCGCCAGCCGGTGAGGAACGCGATCGGCGGCTCGCCGACCTGTTCGGTGAACCGGCGCGCGAATGTCGCACGCGAACAGGAAACTGCCGCAGCGAGATTCGCCACCGTCCACGGATAGGCCGGATTGTTGTAGATCAGCCGGAGCGCCGGGCCGACAACACGGTCCTGCTCGGCATGCCACCAGGTCGGCGCGTTCGCGTCGCGACCGAACCAGGTACGCAGCACGGCGATCAACAGCACGTCGAGCAGCCGGTCCAGGTAAGCCTCCTGACCGGCGCCGTCGCGGCCGGCCTCGTCGGCGAGCAGTCCGACCAGCGGGGTATTCCACTCGTCGACGCGCAACACAGCCACGGCCGGCAGCGCATCGAGCAGCCGCCCACTGACCTGGCTGTGCCCTTCGTAGGCGCAAACGACAGACCGGCTGGACCCGCTGTCGCTGTTACCCCAGGTCCGCACGCCCAGCGACATCTCGAAATGCAGATCCTCGCCCGACAACGTCGTGCAGCGTTGGCCCGGGTGGATGACGACCATCGGCGCGGTGGCCGGGTCATCGGCGAAGAGATAGTGCTGGGTGCCACGGGTCAGCGCGACATCACCGGGTCCGATCGAGACCGTGCCGCTCGTTTCACCGACGATCACCGAGGAGCCGTGGGTCTGGCAGATCAAGGTGAGAGGCGCATCGTCGCGGATGCTCATCGACCACGGCGGATCCATCATCATCCGCAACACGAACGCGCCCCGCGCCCGCACACCATCGAGCAGCCCGACTACGGCGTCCACGGCCGCCTATCGTAACCCCGCTCAGACGCACGCGTATGGGGCACGGACGGAGAACGATGGATCGTCTCGTGGACGGCCGGTTGACTGTCGGACATGCAGATGAGTCCCTATGTCATCCTGACCGGCATCGCCGCGATCGCCAGCGCCGCCGCGGCCGGAATGATGTACGTGTTCTCCACCTTCGTGATGCGCGGCCTGAACCGCACCGCGCCGGTCGAGGCGATCACCGCGATGCGCGGTATCAACGCCGAGGCGAACTCGAATCCCGCCTTCCTGCTGGCATATCTGGGCGCGGCGGTGCTGGCCCTCGTGGTGGGCGTCATTGCGGTGGTTCAACTGAGGCAACCCGGCAGTTGGTGGGTGATGATCGGCGCCGTGTTCGGGATTCTTGCGGCGATCATCACGATGGTCTTCAACGTGCCGCTGAACAATCATCTGGACGGCGTTGATCCGCTGGGCATTTCGGCCGCGGACGCCGCCCGCGAATGGCAGGCATACTTCACCACGTGGACGGCGTGGAACCACGTCCGCACCTTCACCTCATTTGTAGCCACCACGCTGATGGTGATCGGCCTGCGCTATCTCTGACCGCCGGGGAAGCGCGGCGGCCTCGGGCCTCCGGGTGGGTTGCGACGCACCGGGTTGACCGGCCGCAGTCGTGTGGTGGGAGGTTCGCCCCGTTGCGGTTCGGGTGCCCGCATTCCTTGCCGGGGTGCGGGTGGTGGCGGTGCCGACCGCGGCGGTACCGGGACAGCCTGACGAGGAGTCGGGGGCACGGGAGCCCGCCGGGGCTGATGAGGTGCCCTGCCCGGTGGGTGCATCCGCATCGCGTGAGTGGCGTCGTCAGTCCAATCCCGTTGAACAAGAACGTTTTGTGCGATGCGCTCCAACGCGTCCTGCACTTCGTGACGTTCCGGGCGCGTCTGCAGACCGGAGGACTGCTCGAGCTGATGGGTCAGCCACTCGGTCATTCCCGCGCGGAAGATGTCCACCTGACGCGCTCCGGCCGGGGTCAGCCAGAAGGCATCGCCGCTGCGCTCGGCGTAGCCGGTGGCGACGAGTCGGTCGAATGCCGGCCCGAGGATCTCACTCGGCACCCGCACGTGGTCGGCGATGTCGCCGAGCCGGGCCTGCCCCGCGGCCTGCCCGAAGCGGTATACCTGAAGCAGCGCCCATAACCGCGCCACATCGAGGCGACTGCCCGGACGATTCGCCAGGACCCGCAGATGCATGCCGGAGCCCTGACGTATCAACCGGCCGACCGCGTTCTCCAGCAGCTGGTTCGGCGAGTCCGTCGTCGGCATCGCGAACCCTTCACCCATGTCGGCCGCGGTACTGACGACGTTGTCGCGCAACGGAACCTGCTTGAGCATCAGGGCCAGCACGAAACCGACCGCTGCCACCGGCGCGGCCCAGAAGAACACCTGATCGAGTGCGTCGGCATAAGCCGCCGCGATCGGTGCGGCCATCTCCGGGGACAGTTGGTGCAGGGCATCTGGCGACTGTGCTGCCGCGGGCGGTGCGCCGCTCTGCGCCAAAGCCTCCCCGAGCCGGCCTTCCAAGAAGTTGTTGAACAGCGATCCGAACACCGCCGCGCCGAACGAACTACCGATGGTTCGGAAGAATGTGACACCGGACGTCGCCACGCCCAGATCGCTGAAATCGACCGTGTTCTGCACGATCAGCACCAGAACCTGCATGCACATGCCGATCCCGGCGCCCAGGACCACGAGATACAACGACTGGACGAGCACCGAAGTGTCCGGGCCCATCCGCGACAGCAGGATGAATCCAACCGTCATCACCGCCGTTCCGGCCACGGGGAAGAGCTTGTAGCGCCCGGTGCGGCCGACGATCACGCCGCTGCTGATCGACATGGTCAGCAGACCGACCACCAT
This sequence comes from Mycobacterium appelbergii, assembly GCF_032883035.1. NCBI lineage: Bacteria > Bacillati > Actinomycetota > Actinomycetes > Mycobacteriales > Mycobacteriaceae > Mycobacterium > Mycobacterium appelbergii. The sequence goes on along the minus strand of NZ_JAMQTH010000001.1, from coordinate 290,283 downwards.
CGGCAGGGTGTGCAGCCCCGACGTGGTCGCAGAGACCCCGTCGACGAACTGCATGAAGGTCGGCAGGAAGGTCAACGCGCCGAGCATCGCGAACCCCACGACGAACGACAGCACGCAGCACACCGCGAAGACCGGTTCGCGGAACAGCCGCATCGGCAGGATCGGTTCCGCGGCGCGCGATTCGACGGCCACGAACGCCCCCAGCGCCACGAGAGATCCGAGGAACAACCCGATGATCATCGCCGAACCCCACGCATAGGTACTGCCACCCCAGCTGGTGGCCAGCGTCAGGCCGGTCGCGCCCAACCCGACCAGAACGATTCCGGCGTAGTCGATGATCGGCCGTGCGGTCCGCCCCAGATTGGGGATCGCCGCGATGGCGACCACGATCACCACGACAGCCACCGGGACGTTTATCCAGAACGCCCAGCGCCAGCTCAAGTGGTCGGTGAAGAAGCCGCCGAGCAGCGGCCCCACCACCGTGGTGACACCGAATACGGCGCCGAGGGCGCCCTGGTAACGACCGCGTTCACGCAGCGGGATGACCTCGCCGATCACCGCCGTCGCGGTCACCATGATCGCCCCGCCGCCGATGCCCTGCAGGGCGCGCGACGCCACCAGCATCGACATCGAGCCGGCGATCCCGCACAACACCGAACCGGTCATGAAGAAGATCACGGCAGTCAGGAACACCGTTTTCCGGCCGATGAGATCACCGAGCTTGCCGACGATCGCGGTCACCACCGTCGAGGCCAGTAAATAGCTGGTCACCACCCACGACTGGTGGCCGGCGCCACCCAGATCGGCCACCACGGTGGGCAACGCCGTCGCGACGATCGTCTGGTCCAGGGCAGCCAGCAACATCCCCAGCAGGACCGCGATGAAGATCAGGTTGCGCTTCGGCGCGGCCACCGCGACCTCGCCCGTAGATGCCGGTCGCTGCGGACCGGTAGTCGTTGCCGTCATACCCTCGCCCTCGCTCGGCTGCTCCATCCGTATAGCCATTGTGTGCACGAGATACGCCTGGAATAGGACCGCGGGCAGCCGTGTTGGCTCCGACAATGAGAGCCTTCACGGACCAGGAGCGGCAGAACTTCCTCGCAGACATCCACGTCGGTGTGTTGTCGGTGGCAGCAGAGCAGGGCCGCCCGCCTGCCAGCGTCCCGATCTGGTACGACTACACGCCTGGTGGAAACATCCTGATCAACACCGGCGCGGCCTCGCGCAAGGCGCGGCTGATCAAGGAGGCGGGCGCCGTGACGCTGGTGGTGCAGCGTGACGAGCCGCCCTACCAATATGTGGTCGTGGAGGGCACCGTCGTGGACACGACGAATGACGGGGTACCCACCGAGGTGCGCGAAGCGATCGCCATCCGGTATCTCGGCGAAGACGCGGGACGTGCGTTCGCCGAAGGTATGCGCGACGTACCGAGCGTGCTGTTCACCGTCCGCCCGGACCGCTGGATCACCGCGAACTACGACGAGTAGGTCGGCAGCGCCTCATACCTGTCAGGTTCCTGTGAGAACCGTCAAAAGTACTTAGGTCAGGTAGCGTTTTAAGGGTGAATCTCGGTCCATGGGGCGATCTCACGATCCTGGCTGCAGTGTTGGAAATAGTCTTCGCCACATGCGTATTCGCCTACATCAGTCGGCTGGAGAAGCGGACCTCCCATCCGTTGGGCGAAAAGGTCGGCGCTCACAAGGCGGTGCTGGCCAAACTCCGCAAGCGTGAACCGATGTCGCAGGACGAAGTGGACTATGCGGGTGAGCTGATCGCCGATGCCCGATCACCGCTCGCTTACGCGATTCCTGCCGCGTTGTTCACCATGGGGTTCTTCTACGTGGTCGGCTGCCTTTTCGTGCTCCATCTGGAAGGTGGCCATCCCTCGTTCCGGACGTTCATCGGCGGCATCCCCATGTTGACCTCCATGAACATGGCGGCACAGTTGGGCAAGGTCGCACGCCTGAAAGGACGACTACCGGTTCCCGAGCCTCACGATTCTGAGCGTCGTGATGTACCGGCAACGGGATCTCCGTCTTCCCACAGCAGCAGTTGACGAACCGACTGGCGTGATCCGTAGGGCTGGAGCATCTGGCTGGCGGGCCGCGGACGCACCTTAAGCGGCCACCAGAACCAGCGGCCGATCAGCGCTGCGACCGCAGGCGTCATGAACGAACGCACGATCAGCGTGTCGAACAGCAGACCGAGCGCAATCGTGGTCCCGATCTGACCGAGAATCCGCAAGTCCGCGAATACAAACGAGGCCATCGTGGCCGCGAACACCAGACCGGCCGCCGTCACCACCGAGCCCGATCCGGCCATCGCCCGGATGATCCCGGTGTTCAAGCCGGCGCCGATCTCCTCTTTGAACCGGGAGATCAGCAGCAGGTTGTAGTCCGATCCCACCGCCAGCAGCAGGATCACGGCCAGCGCCAACACAATCCAGTACAGCTGGATCCCCAGGATCTCCTGCCAGATGAGCACGGACAACCCGAACGAGGCGCCCAGCGACAATGCCACGGTACCGACGATGACGACTGCCGCGATGATGCTGCGGGTGATGAACATCATCACGAGCAGGATCAGGCAGAGCGCAGCGATCCCCGCGATCATCAGGTCGTATTTGGCGCCGTCCTGAATATCCTTGTACGTGGCCGCCGTTCCGGCGATGAAGATCTTGGACCCGGCCAGTGGCGTGCCCTTGACCGCCCCCTGCGCGGCATGCCTGATTGCCTCGATGTGTGAAATGCCCTCAGGGGTGGCGGGATCGCCTTCGTGGGTGATGATCATGCGGGCGGCCTTGCCGTCCGGCGACAGGAACAGCTTGAGCCCGCGCTGGAACTCGGGGTTGGTGAACGCCTCCGGAGGTAGATAGAACGAGTCGTCGGTTTTCGATGCGTCGTAGGCCTGGCCCAGGGCGGTCGCGTTCTGCAGAGCCGCCTCGGCCTGATCGTTGATACCCGAGGTGGTGGCGTAGTTGGTCATCGTCAGGTCACGGTTGGCCTGCTGACTGGCGATCTGCGGCGGAATCAGCGCGAGCAGCTTGGGCTGCAACGCATCCAGCTTGTCAATGCTGCCCGACACACTGGCCAACTGATCGGTCAGTGCATCGATACCGTCGAGCGCGTCGAAGACCGATCGCAGCGCCGCACACATCGGAATGTCGAAACAGTGTGGCTCCCAGTAGAAGTAGTTGCGCAGCGGACGGAACTGGTCGTCGAAGTCGGCGATCTTGTCGCGCAGGTCCTGAGCCGTGGCCACAGTCTGCTGGAACGCCTTGGCCTGCTCGTCGGTGACCGCGGCAGACTGCTGTTGCAGCGCATACTGTTGCCGCAGCACATCGATCGAGTTGTTTATCACGTCAACCTGTTTGAGCAGATCGGCACCCCGGGCCTGTTGAAACGGCAGGTTGTTGATCTGGGAGGCGCTACTCGCGCTGATCTGGAACGGTATCGAGGTGTGGTCCAGGGGCGTGCCGAGCGGCCGGGTGATCGACTGGACCTGCGCGATGCCGTCGGTGTGGAAGACCGCCTTGGCGACGCGCTCCAGCAGGATCATGTCGGTCGAATTACGGAGATCATGGTCGGCTTCGACCATCAACAGTTCGGGATTCAACCGAGCCTGCGAAAAGTGGCGTTCCGCGGCGGTGTAGCCGACGTTGGCCGGGGCGCTGGCGGGCATGTACGGCCGGGCGTCGTAGCTCGTCGTATATCGGGGCAGGGCAAGCAGTCCGACAAGGGCGACGGCGACCGTCGCCATCAGGATCGGCCCGGGCCAGCGCACGATGGCGGTGCCGATGCGCCGCCAACCCTGGGTGCGCATGGGCCGGCTGGGTTCGAACAGGCCGAAGTGGCGACCGATGATCAGCATCGCAGGCGCCAGGGTCAACGCCGCCACCACTGCGACGAGGACCCCGATCCCGGCGGGGACGCCGAGGCTCTGGAAATACGGGAGCCGGGTGAACGTCAGGCAGAGCACCGCGCCGGCGATCGTCAGGCCCGAGCCGAGGATGATGTGCGCGGTTCCGTGATACATCGTGTTGAACGCCGAGACCCGGTCCTGCCCGTCGTAACGCGCTTCGTGAAAGCGCCCGAGAATGAAGATCGCATAGTCGGTCCCTGCGGCGATGACCAATAGCGTCAGCAGGTTGGTCGAATATGTCGACAGCTCGATGATTCCGGCCTTCGCGAGCACGGCAACCACGCCGCGGGAGGCGGTCAACTCGATCATCACGGTGAAAAGCACGAAGAACACCGTGGTGAGACGACGGTAGAGCCAGAACAACATCACCGCGATCACGCCCAGGGTGATGAGAGTGGTTTTCAGCGTGCCGTGGCGACCCACCTCGAACTGATCGGTGACCAGGGGCGCGGCGCCCGTGACATAGGCCCTGATGCCCGGGGGCGGCGGTGTGCTGTCGACGATGCTGCGCACCGAATCGACGGACTCGTTGGCCAACGACTCGCCCTGATTGCCTGCCAGATAGAGCTGGACCAAGGCGGCTTTGCCATCGGAACTCTGCGAGCCCGCCGCGGTGAGCGGATCACCCCAGAAATTCTGGATGTGCTCAACGTGTTTGGTGTCCTGCGAAAGCTTGTCGATCAGGCCGTCGTAGTAGTGGTGGGCCTCGGCCCCGAGCGGCTGATCACCCTCCAGGACGATCATCGCCGAGCTGTCGGAATCGAACTCACCGAACACCTTGCCGATACGTTTACTGGCCTGCAACGACGGCGCGTCCTGCGGGCTCAGCGACACGTTGTGCGATTCGGCAACCGTCTCCAGCTGTGGCACGAAGACATTCGTCAAGACCGCCAGGCTCAGCCAGAACAGCGCGATGAGCACCGAATACCGCCGGATGAGGTCCGGAACCCGCTGGGCGCTCATCCTGACTTGTCCAGACAGAAGATGAAGGCGTTCAAGGTGTTCACCGATCTCTCGTCCTTGACCACGTCATCGATCTTGATCCGGCAACCGATCGAGTCGCTGTTCCCCTGGGCCGCGACGTTGACGAAGACCGCCGGCTGAGTGGTGGTCGTGTCGTAGGCCCAGGGCAGCGCGACGGCGTCGGCACGTTGAGGTTGGGCATTCACGTCCAGATAGGTGATCGTGGCGACCGTGCCCGGAGGGCCGAAGACCTCCAGGACCACGTGCTTGGGATTGAACGGAACAATGTCATTGTCGGAGCCGCTGGGCGTCGACGTGACGTCCGCAGAGGCAAAGACGCCGTGCAACCGATACACCGCGAATCCCGCCACTGCGACCACAACCACCGCCACCAGCAGCATCCAGCGCTGGCCGAGTCGCCGGCTGATCGAAATCCGCTGCATCCGTGACCTTTCATGAGCAGCGACACGTGCGGACGGTTGACGATTTCCTATAGCAGGGCTAATCAACGAGGTTGACGGTACGACACGGGCCCGGACTCCACAACACCGCGCTCCCCAGGCCAGCACTGACCACTCAGCCGGATGTCAGGCGAACCTTCTTAATTCACAGCAACTTCGGAGCTCAACCCTCTGGCGTGCCATAGCGGCCCTTGATATCGGGCCATTGGTCCAGAGTCAATCAGGTTGTGCAACGGTTTGTCGGCGAGCGCTGTCCTGACCAATCGGCGGTTCGAACAGTTTGGCGCCCGCGGCCTCCTGCAGCGCCTTGCCCTTGGTTTCTGGCGCCCAGGCGATACACACGATCAGCCCGGCGACGGTGATGCCTGCGCCCATGAGCATCGTCGGCCCCACTCCCAAGTGGTGTAGGCACATCGGAAGCAGGTAGGTGCCGACGGCCGCGCCGATTCGGCTGACGGACGTCGCCAGACCTACTGCAGTGCCACGAATCTCGGTGGGGAACAGCTCGGTCGGGTAGGCCCACTCCAGGATGCTGGGGCCTCCTGAAAACAGCGCATAGGCACAGAAACACACGATGACGATTGCCGCCGGAGCGTGCGGGAACACTCCAAGGACACCCAGCGGAATGACCATCAGCGCGAACGATCCAATGATCAACGGCCGACGCCCGATTCGGTCTATCAACTTGATTGCGGGCAACACACCGATCAGGAAGACCAAGCTGATGAGCACCGACCCCAGGACAGAGTCTTCGGACATGCCGAAGGCGGACAGGATCGTGGGACCGAACGTGTACAAACCGAACAGCGGAATGATCTGGAAGGTCCAGAACAGTGAGACGAACAGGGTCCGCTTACCGTAGGGCTGCTTGAACGCGTGCCAGAACCCCATGCCGGTCAGGGTCTCCTGATGGGCGAGCACGTCGAGTTCCACCTCGGAGACCGGACGGCCCAATGCCGCGGTGATGTTTTCCCGCGCCTTGTCACGCTGGCCATGGCTGATCAGCCACCGTGGCGACTCGGGTGTACCGTGCCGGGCGATCATGATCAGCGCTGCCGGGATTGCCGCGCTGGCAAGCACCCATCGCCAGGAATCGTCTCCGAGCCACTCGACGAAGAGGAAGCCGACAGCGTAGGCCAACGTCGCGCCGACGAACCACCACGCCATCAGGATGCCCATGCAGCGCCCGCGCTGACGTCGCGGCAGCCACTCCGAGAGCATCGCGGTGGCGATCGGATAGTCGGCGCCGATCGCCACGCCCAGGAGTAATCGGAGGGCGATGAGCTGCCAGCCTTCCTGAACGAACAGGCACAGCACTGAACCGAGCAGCAACAGGCTCAGATCCACGGTATACATCAGCTTGCGGCCGATGACGTCGGTGAGGCGTCCGAACGCGAGATCGCCGATGAAGAGCCCGACAAGGGCGGCGGCCCCCACCAAACCCAATTCTATTGCGGTGAGCCGGAGTTCAGTTTCGATGCCGACGATGACCACACCGACGTTGGCGAGGATGTACCCGTCCAGGAACGGGCCGCCGGCAGACAGCAACACGAGTTTGCGGTGGAACCGACCATAAGGCGCTTCGTCGATGACCGAATCGCCTGCGGCATTCTGCGACATAGTCCTTCTCTCGTAGTTTGGGTCAACCTGCGTCAGCGGCGGCGAACGCCGCGTCGACGGCGTCGGCGAAGGCGCCCACCGTCGGAAACTCGAGGTTGTAGCTCCACTCACCGGAGGGGGCCGGGGTGGCTCCGCGGCCCTGACGGTCGTGACGGCGGTTTATCCAAACCGACGGCAGACCCTCTCGTTTTGCCGGAACGTGGTCGTGGAACAGGCTTTGCGCCACGTGCAACAGTTCGCTGCGCTCGAGGCCCAGTGTCGGCAACGCCGCGTCGAGGGCTCGGAAATGGTTGGCGGCCGGCTTGTAGGCGCCGACATCCTCGGCGGTGATCACGGCGGCGTAGTCACCGCCGAGCCGCTGGTTGCTGCCCGCAAATCCCTCCCTGTGCACGTTGGAGAGGATGATCAGTTGATAGTGCTCGGCCAGGCGCGCCAGGCCGTCAGCCGAGTCGGCGAAGGCAGGCCAGTCTGGGACCGAGTCGCCGAGTCGCCGTGCCCACTCGTCGCTGACCGCGCGGCCCACTGTCGCACCGGTGCGACGAAAGGCGTCGGCCAGAATATCCGGGTAAAGCGCTGCGGGGGTGTCGCGTTGAGCGGCGGCCTCGTTGTCGGAGTAAGCCAGCAGCAGCTCGTCTTCGCTGAGATCGAGTTGCTGTTCAACTGCCCACGGCGCAAGGACATCGACGATGCCGGCTTCCCAGTCGATGAGCGTGCCGTAGCAGTCGAAGCTCAGCACCTTGAACGTGGTCAGGTCGAGATCTGTGGTGGTCATACATGTCTCCAATCGCTGGTTGTGGGACGTTCGGCCGTCATGGAGTCGCGGCCTCGGCGGCGACGACGGCTGACTTTCGAGCGGCGTCAGCAAGGGCCTGGTCCTCCATCGCCCGTAGCTGTTCGTTTTTCACCGAAGCGGCCAGTAGCACTACGGCGGCAAGCATCAGGGCGGCGATGACGTAGAAGCCTGCGTACTGATCTCCAGTCCAGTCGCTCATCACGCCGATGAGGAAGGGACTGACAAAACCTGCGAGGTTACCGAACGAGTTGATCATCGCGATCCCGACGACCGCGGTGGCGCCGGTGAGGAAATAGCTCTGCAGGGACCAGAACGGGCCAAGCAGCGCGTACACGCTGGCGATGATGACCGCCAGGAAGACAACGGCGACGAAGGAGTCTGCGAAGTATCCGATTGTGACCAACGCTGCCGCGCACAGAACGGCGGGACCGATGGTGTGCCAGCGTCTCTCACGGTGACGGTCCGAGCTCCGACTCCACAAGACCATGGCCACCGCGCCCAGTACGTACGTTCCTGCGGTGAGCAGGCCGACGTCGGTGGCGCTCCGGCCGTCACCGATCCGTTGAATGATGAGCGGAGTCCAGAACCCGAGACCGTATTCGCCCATTTCGATGGCGAAGTAGATGACGATGAGGGTCCAGATCTTGGGGTTCAGGATGGTGTTTCGGGATAGGTACTTCTCACTCTTGGCCGGTTTCAACGCCGCTTCGGCTGCAAGCGCTGTTTCCAGCCATTCCTTCTGGGGGTCGTTCAACCACTTGACGTCTCGGATTCGGTCGGGCAGAACGAAGAAGCACACCAGCCCCCCGATCACGCTGGGGATGCCCTCGAGGATGAAGATCCACCGCCAGCTCGGCATGCCGAGCCAGGAGGCATTGTCAATGATCCAGCCCGAGATCGGTGCACCGATCATGTACGAGATCGGGATGGCGAGCATGAACATCGCGGCGGCCTTGGCGGCGTCGCGACCCAGATACCACCGCGACAGATACAGGATCACGCCGGGAAAGAATCCGGCTTCGGCGATCCCGAGCAGGAACCGGGCGACGTAGAGCTGCTCGATGTTCTGCACGAAGCCCGTGCAGACGATCACGATGCCCCAGGTCACCAGGATGCGCGCAATCCACTTCCGCGCACCGAACCGGTCGAGCAGAATATTGGACGGTACTTCGAAGAAGAAGTAAGCGACGAAAAAGATTCCGGCAACCAGCCCGAACGCGGCATCGGAGACGCCGAGGTCGGCGTTCATCGTCAGGGCCGCGTAACCGAGGTTGGACCGGCCGAGGTAGGCCAGGACGTAGAAGACGATGAGGAGCGGCATGAGGTGACGGGTCACACTCCTGTGAGTGCTGTCGCCCAATGCCCCCCGCCAACTAGTATCATTGACGGTCGAACTTGTTGCAGCCATTGCGGTTTGCCTTCCTTGGCGAAGCGCATCGGAGCTCGTGTCAGGCGAAGCTCCGGATGTCGGTGATGCGACGAGAAGCGTTGACACACGGTTCGACGGATGCACGCACGGCATGCTTCCGCCCACGATGCGGATGTGAAGACCTGGATTTGGCCTTTGTAGTTACCGGGTCGCGCTAAGCCGGCTTGCGGTCGTCATCTCCGGCTGTCATGAATCGGTTCCCATCCCGATCGAGGACCGATTCTCATCGATGTGACCGATGATCGCCGCGCCGAGCAGTTCTGCATCGCGCTGTTCGAGCGCCGCGACGATGGGCTCGTGCGACACTGCGACCGAACCGGACTGCGCCCACGTGGTGTCGCCGATCGCCAGGTACATGCGGATCTGGCCGGCGATCCCCCGCCAGGTTCGCCCGACGACGGCAGAGGGCGCGATCTCCAGGTACCGTTCGTGGAACTGGTAATCGAGTTCCACGACTTCGACGATGTTTTCAGCGCGCTCGGCCTCGCCCATCTGGGTCATCAGCATCCGCAGTTCGGCGAGATCATCGCGCGATACAGCCTGAACGATGTCCTTGAGATTGAGCGTCTCCAGTGTCTCGCGAATCGCCAACGCGTTATGCGCTTCGCGGGCAGACAGACGGTGTACGCGGACGCCCTTCTGCGGCTCGCTGGAGACCAGGCCTTCCTGCTCAAGCTGCCGCAGCGCCTCGCGCACCGGCCCACGGGACAGGTTGAGATCGCGCGCCAGCTTTACCTCGTTGAGCCGGATGCCCGGCTCATAGACGCGGCCGAGAATGGCGCGCCTGATCTCCTGTGCAGCAGACTCATACAACAACCGTGGTTTGACCTGGCGAACGTTGGATGCCGAAGTATCCATGACATCACCCGACCTCTTGTTGTGGAGCGAGGACCGCGCCGTAGCAGGCCTCGCTGGCCTGCCGCGCGTACCGGGCGAGAATACCGCGACCGGATTCGGCCTGCGTCGCGCGTACGGGGACCTGGCGTTGCGCCAGTTCTTCCTCGGAGAGTTCGACATCGAGCCGTCCTGCGGTGAGGTCCATGGAGATGACGTCACCGTCCCGTAGCCGGGAGATGGGACCACCAGAGGCTGCCTCCGGGCACACATAGCCGATCGCTGCGCCGTGGGATGCCCCCGAGAATCGGCCGTCGGTGACCAGAGCCACCGTGTCAGCCAGGCCCATGCCCACCACCGCGGCTGTGGCACCCAACATCTCACGGAATCCAGGGCCGCCGCGCGGCCCTTCGTTGCGGATCACGACGACATCTCCGGGGCTGATTTGGCCGCCGTGAATGGCGACGATGGCCTTTTCCTCGTCCTCGAAAACCCGTGCCGGCCCGCGATGCTGGTGCAACGCTTTCGGTACGCCGCCGACCTTGACGATCGACCCGAGCGGAGCCAGGCTGCCGAACAGCACGCGCAGCCCCCCGGTCGCAGACACCGGATCAGCGACGGGCGCGATGACGCCGTCGAGAGGTTGGGGAATGGGCACCTCGATCGGGGCGATTCGCGGATTGTCTTCGAGATGGTCGTGAAGTTCCTCCAGAACGGCCTGGACTCCCCCGCCCCGATGGAACTCCGGCAGCGAGATCTCTCCTGACGGCCGCAGCGGGACGAGTGTCGGAGTGGCCAGGGCCAGTTCGTCGAATTCCTTCCAGCTGAAGGCGACACCTGCCTCATGGGCGATCGCGGGAAGATGCAGTGAGATGTTGGTCGAGCCACACACGGCCAAGGCGACCCGAGCGGCATTGCGGATGGCACAGTCGGTGACGATGCGCTTGATCGTCAGATTCTGTTCGATGAGCCCGGTGATCGCGACACCGCTGTCGTAGGCGAGTCGGAGTTGTTCGGCCGAACCTGCCACCACGGTCGACACCCCCGGCAACGAAAGGCCCATCGCCTCCGCGCACATGGCCATCGTGTTGCCCGTGTACGCGCTCGCGCCGCCGCCCGCGCCGGGCATCTGCGCGAACTCGAGCTGGCTCAGCTCCTCCTCGGTGATCTTTCCGCTGTGATACTCACCGATGGCCTCGAACACGGTCTCCCACGACAGCTCGCGTTCCCCGATCCTGCCCGTTTCGGTCGTGCCCGTGTAGACGTACACCGTCGGAAGGTCCACACGCAGACTGCCCATGATCATGGCCGGGGTGATCTTGTCGCCGCCGGCGATCAGCACGGCTGCGTCGAACGCGTGGGCCTGAAGCATGATCTCCACGGAGTCAGCGACGGTTTCCCGCGACGGCAGCACATACCGCATGCCGTCGGACGCTTCAGTCAAGACGTCGGTTGCGTGAATGACGTTGAACTCCATCGGTGTAGCGCCGCCCGCGATGACGCCGTCCTTGACGCGCTTGGACACCTTGTCCAGATACACGTTCTCGTCGGCGATCTCGTTCCAGGCGTTTACCACCGCGACCAACGGCCGACGGAGCTCTGCAGACGTACGGCCGGTTCCGTACCACCAAGATCGGGCGAATGCGCGGTCAGGACCTTGGTAGCGAAGTTCACTTCGGCGAGGCGATGTCATGTGACGCACGCTACAATCCGCGGATGTTAAATGTCAACATTTTTCATTTCGGCCTCTGCGCTGTCCCGCCGCTCGACCAGCCGCAGGCATATTCCGTTTCGGTATGACGGTGTGCCGAACTGGTCTTGGACAGCCGATGCGGACCGCCAAAGACTCGTAGGCAGCAGTTGTGACGAGAGACGGGACGACGATGGGCAGATACGACGGCAAGAACGTGGTGGTGACCGGTCTGAAGGCAGAGTTCACCGCCGTCAACCCTATGCAGCGCTTCGGCCATCCCGACGAATTCGCCCCGGCCGTGGCATTTTTGGCCTTCGACGCGACGTTCGTTGCCGGCATGGAACTGGTGGTCGACGGCGGCCACTCGCAACTCTGATGGGACTCCGCTGCGAAAACGCCGCCGAGACAGCACGAAAGGAATTTTTGTGAATAGCTATGCAGGCAAGCGGGTGGTCATCACCGGCGGCACGAGCGGCATCGGGCTGGCTACCGCCAAGGCGCTCGTCGACGGTGGGGCCCGCGTTCTGGTCACCGGCCGGACGCCCGCATCACTGGACGCCGCGCGAGTCGAACTCGGTGCCGGCGCGATCGTCGAGCCCAGTGACGCGATCTCCGGCATCGACACGCTCGCCGAACGCGTAGCCGATGAGCTGGGCGGCGTCGACCTGCTGGTGCTCAACGCAGGCGCTTCACTCCTGGCAACAGTGGAGGAAACCAGCGAGGCCGCATACGACCAGATCTTCGACCTCAACACCAAGGCGCCCTTCTTTGCGGTACAGAAATTCGTTCCGCTGATGCCTGCCGGCAGCGCCGTCGTGCTCACCACCTCGGTCAGCAACACCAAGGGCATCGCCGCGACCAGCGTCTACTCCGCGACCAAGGCGGCGCTGCGATCCTTGACCCGCACATTCGCCCGTGAACTGATCGGCCGGGGCATCCGCGTCAACGCCGTATCCCCCGGGCCCATCGATACCGGCATCCTCGAAAGAAATCTGCCTCCGGAGGTGGCCCAGCAGTTCCTCACGGAGATGAAGGCCACCAACCCGATGCAGCGGCTGGGCAACCCCGAAGAAGTGGCAAAGGCAGTCATCTTCCTCGCCTTCGACGCTACCTACACCACCGGCACGGAACTGCTCGTCGACGGCGGCGCCTCCGACCTGTGACCGATCATCGGGGGAAGTCCCATTGGCCGAAACCTGCTGCGAGAACGCCGTTCACGTCGACGTGCACACCGTCGATCACGAAGCCCGGGTCGGACGCGGTGACGACTTCCCGTTGGAACAGCACGGCCGCCGGCTCGAACAGCGTGGCGTACCTGAGGACTTCGCGCCGTGATGCGGATTGCGTCACGAACCGAAGGGTACCGTCGAGCGGGTGACGGTGTCAGGATCGCGCGTCGCTCAGGTTTACGCGGTGGCAATGGTCTTGCTCATCCTGGCCGCCACGTCTGCCTGCGGACATGCTGCGCGGCCACCGGTGGCACCCACCATGCCGGCACCTACCGCCACGCCGCGTCCGGCAGTGCCCGACGTGGTCCCCGCACCTGGTTTGGCCCCGGTCGGAGAGCTCATCGACGAGGCGATCGCGGCACATCGGCTGCCGGGGGCGGTGGTTCAGATCGGGCATGCCGGCAAGATCGTCTTCCGCCAGGCCTTCGGCGCGCGCAAGCTCCCCGGCGAACCTGGCCTGGACGGTGCTCCCGCACCTGCGGAGCCGATGACCGAGGACACGATCTTCGACCTGGCGTCGTTGACGAAGAGCGTCGCGACGACCACGGCTTTCATGCAACTGTACGAACAGGGCCGGGTTCAGATCGACGAACCCGTGCAGACCTATCTGCCCGACTTCAACCCGGCCGACGACCCGCGCCGCGCGCAGGTGACACTGCGCATGTTGCTCACACATACCTCGGGCATCGCGGGAGATCTGAGCCTGGACGGGCCGTGGGGGTTGGACAAGGCCGACAAGGCCGAAGGAATTCATCGAGCGCTCGGCGCATGGGTGGTGTTCAGTCCGGGAGAACGGTTCCACTACTCCGACATCAACTTCATTCTTGTTGGCGCGATCATCGAGAAGATCACGGACGAGCCGTTGGACATTTACGTTCAGCACAACGTCTTTGAGCCACTCGGTATGGACGACACCCACTACCTGCCCCCGGCCAAGGCGTGCGGCCCGCACCAGATCAGGGGAACTGCGATCGCGTTCGATCACAACGCCCCCGCAGCGGAACAGTGCCCGCCGGGGACCTGGAACACCGGACTCCTGGACCGCATCGCACCCACAGCACACGACGGGGACACCCCGGGCCTGAACCCCGACTACGGCCACCTGCTGCGCGGCACCGTCCATGACCCGACGGCGCGCCGCATGGGAGGCGTGGCCGGCAGTGCCGGGGTGTTCACGACGGTCAACGACATCGGCCGGTTCGCCCAGGCTCTTCTCGATCGCCGGGCCGGGCGCCCGAGCACCTTTCCCCTGACGCAGGCGACCGTCGAGCTGATGACGACGCCCCAGCAGCCCGGGCACACGCCGGAACAGCTCGACGCCGCGAACAACGCTGAGCGCGAAGGCAACTATCCGGCGGTAGCGGGACAAGACCTGCGCGGCCTCGGCTGGGACATCGACACGGCCCATTCCAGGCCGCGCGGGATGATTTTCCCAGTCGGCAGCTTCGGTCACACCGGCTTCACCGGAACCACGCTGTGGATGGACCCCGGGTCAGACACCTACATCGTGGTCCTCGCCAACGTGATCCACCAACCGGGCGGTCCCCCGATCGCGAAGCTCAGCGGTGAAATCGCCACCGCAACAGCCCGGGCCCTACATCTGTACGGAAGCTAGGTCAGCGGCCGGGCCAGTTGATGCCGGAGTCCCACGGGCGCCGAATCTCACACTGTGACCCGCATTTCGACGCCTGGGTGCGAACTGACCGTGACGACGACCGTGCCGCCACCCGTTTCGAACATGGTGTTGGCGTAACCGACGAAACCGTAGTGCCCGTCGATCGTCGATACCGCGGTGATGTCACCGCTTCCCGAGGCTCCGGTGTCGAGATTTCTCCAGGCGGCGGCCACGGTCAGCGCACAGGAACCGTCGTAGGTACCGGCGTCGTAGTGGATCACCACACGCACACCGTTCTCGAGACGACCGTCGATCTGCACCGGCGCCACCTGGGCTTCGGCGCTGACGCTGCCGGCACACGTCGGCGACGCCACCACCGGGACCCGATCGAGTTGCGCGAAGCCCTCAGCGTGGGCCGGTGCCAGCCACAACCACGGCGCGGTCAGCGCAACAGCGAACGCACCGGCAACACGGAATCTGGTCATGCCTCTGTTATCGACGGCCATCAGCGTGACGTTAGCGTCACGCCTGCGATCAGGCCTGCTCGGCGCCCGGATGAAACCGCTTGACGCGGTGCAGGGTGTTCTCGTCGGTGTGGTGCATCTCCGAACCGGTGGCGGCCAGACGCAGCAGCAGATCGGACGTGTAGCTCAGAGTGCCATCGTCATTCAGCGTGAAGCTGCTGCTGAAGCGCTTGATCTCGGCGCGGTCGAGCAGATACCGGTTTTGCAGGATGCCGTAGCAGGGATCGCCGGGCGTCGCATTGAAGTGCAGGGTGCGGTCGCCGATGGCGGCGTCGCCGCCGGCGAGGATCGCGATGCCCCGACCGAAGACCACGTTGCGAATCACCTGACCGTTGGCCTTGTCCCAGAGCAGGAAGCCGATCTCGTCGTGGAAGGGGTCCATTGCCTCCTCCCCGTGCCGCCAGGCGGTCATCGAGTAGTTGAGGCCCCAGAGCACCTGTTGACCGTTCTCCTGGATCGGGATCGGCTTGAAGGCAGCCGTCTCGAAATAGGTTGTCTGACCGGTCACGTCATCGTTGTTGTGGTAGCTCAAGTCGACGCCGAGGTCACCCTCCCACTCACCCACCAACGGGGTCAGTGGCCCGAGCTTCTGCGGGCCCAGGACGGCGGTGCGGTCGAGAGTTTGCATGTCGGTCATCTGTCGATCCTCGCGCTCTTTGTGGCGGTCCTCGATTTTGGAGTTACTCCAGATTATCTCAATCACTTGTCTTGCGCAATGCAAGTCTTGCGTTAAACAACATTTTGGGAATGACGGGGTTGCCAAACGTCAGTACGGAATCCGCGGATCCTCCGGCGCTTCCAGCACCTCGTGCAGCCGCTCCAACGCGGCGATGCACTGCGATCTCTCGTCGGGACCGAGTCGGTCCAGGGCATTACCCAACTCGCGCCGGCGACGGGCTTCCACCTTCTTCACCAACCGTCGGCCTTCATCGGTGAGGGCGAGCACGACGGCGCTCCGGTTGGCGGCGTCCGGACGACGAACCAGGTGGCCTGACGCATCGAGCCGGTCCACCAAGCGCGTCACTGACGAACCCGCGACGCCGAGCACCTGGGCACACCTCGTCGCGCCGGTCTCACCCAATTCGTCGAGCACACGCAGCAGCCGAAACTGCGGCAGCGAGACTTCGAGGTCCTCCACGCTGCGCAGCGCCACCCCGACCAGGTCACTGGTGGCGAGCTGAATGGCCACCAACTCCTGGGCCGTTGACTCCGTCGGCTTCTTCCTCACCACGCCGCGAGTATTCCACGCACCGATCTGGCCAGTGCGCGTTGAGGCGCGCGGCCACTCCGGTGATGACAATTGACATGGTTGTGCCTTTTCGGTGAGGGGTCAGTTGGTTCGGGTGCGCAGGCGGATGACGGGCAGTTCACGGTCGGTCTTCTGCTCATATTTCGCGAAACGTCCTGCCGTGCTGGTGATATGGCGCCAGGCCTGCTGACGGGCGTTGCCGTGCAGCTGTTCTGCACCGACCGCGATCGTGCGACCGGCGATCTGGATCTGCACCGCGTCGGGATGTGCGGCGAGGTTGTAGTACCACGCGGGGTTCTTGGGTGCACCGTTCGCGGACGCGACGATCAGCCAGCTGTCGGTGCCGTCGGGGAAGTAGGCGACCGGGGTGTGGCGGGTGGTGCCGCTCTTGGCGCCGACAGTGGTCAGGACCAGCGCCCGCATACCCATCACCTTCTCGGCGTTGCCGCGGATCCGGTTCATGTTCCAGCGGTTCATCCAGCCCATCAGCTTTCCGCCGGGTTGGCGGGCACCGCGGGTGCCGTGGGGTGTGTCAAAGCTCATCGGATGTCTCCTTCGAATTGGCCGATCCTCTCCAGCCGGTGCCCCCAGAGTCGAAGCAACGTCAGGATCGCTGACAACAATAGTCAGTATTATTGACTACACCAAAGCCGCGCCTACGGCTTATTCTCGTGAAAGACGGCCATCTCACGGTTGTCAGCCGTACCGTCCACAGCTATATTGGTCAATAATACTGACTATCTGAGGAGCGCCATGACATCGACACCAACACTGACGGGCAAGCGAGCGCTGGTCACCGGAGGTAGCCGGGGCATCGGCGCCGCAATAGTCCGGCGCCTGGCAGCCCAGGGCGCCGCCGTCGCGGTCAACTATCGATCTGATCGAGCCGGCGCCGACGCACTCGTCGGCGAACTGACCGAACAGGGGTGGACGGCGTCGACCTTCCCCGGCGACGTCAGCGACGCGGCGCGGAGCCACGACTTGGTCGACGCGGTGGTCTCCGAGTTCGGCGGCCTTGACCTGTTGGTCAGCAACGCCGGCGTCGAGCACTTCGGAGCGCTGGAAACCATCACACAGGCCGACTTCGATCTGCTCTTTCAGACCAACGTGGCCGGACAACTGTTCGTCACCCAGGCCGCGGTGGCCGCGATGACCGGCGGCGGCCGGATCGTGCTCAGCTCCTCTGTCAGTGTGCGCTTGGCGGTCCATCAGCACGCTCTCTACGCGGCCAGCAAGGCCGCCATCTCGGCCATGGTGCGCAACCTGGCTCCCGAACTCGCCGAGCGAAACATCGCCATCAACGCGATCGCCCCCGGTGCCACCGCCACCCGGATGGCCACCCGCTACGCCGCGAACTACACCCACCCGGCACTGACCGACGTCCCGTTCGACTCGCTCATCCGCTCCATGAGCGCCCTCGGCCGGTTGGGCCAACCAGACGAAATCGCCGCCGTGGTCGCCTTTCTGCTCTCACCGGATGCGTCGTATGTCACCGGCACCACTTTCGAAGCCGACGGCGGCTGGAAGTAGCGTTTTGAGGTGCTTGTGGCGCTACCGGCCGATCTCGTCCAGCTCCGCCAGATCCTCGTCGGACAGCGCCAGACCAGCGCCGGCGACGTTCTCCCGCAAGTGCTCCACAGACGAGGTGCCGGGAATCAGCAGGATGTTCGGCGACCGCTGGAGCAGCCAGGAAAGGGCGACCGCCATCGGCGTCGCGCCCAATCGAGCGGCCACGGCCGCTAGCGCCGAGGACTGCAGCGGGCTGAAGCCGCCGAGCGGGAAGAACGGCACGTACGCGACGCCCTCGTCGGCGAGCGTGTCGATCAGCTCGTCGTCATGACGGTAGGCGAGGTTGTACATGTTCTGTACGCACACGATCGGTGCAATCGACCGTGCCTCGGCCACCTGTTCCTCCGTCGCATTGCTCACGCCGAGATGCCTGATCAGGCCCTGCTGCTGGAGTTCGACAAGCGTCTCGAACGGTCCGGCGAGCGAGCCGGGTTGGGGTCCCTCGGCGTTACCGAGCCGCAGGTTGACCAGGTCGAGCACCTCGAGGCCGAGGGCGCCGAGGTTCTCGTGGACGGCTCGGCGCACGTCTTCGGGCTGTCGGGCTGGGGGCCAGCCGCCGTGCTGGTCCCGGTTCGCGCCGACTTTGGTCACGATGTGCAGCGATTCGGGGTATGGGTGCAACGCTTCACGGATCAGCTCGTTGGTGACGCGGGGTCCGTAGGCGTCGGCGGTGTCGATGTGGGTGATGCCGAGGGCGACGGCCTCGCGGAGGACGGCGAGTGCGCCGTCGCGGTCGGCGGGCGGCCCCATGACCCCGGGGCCGGCGAGTTGCATTGCGCCGTAGCCGAAACGGGAGACCGTCAGGTCACCCAACGTCCATGTCCCGCCGGGAAGCGAAGTGGAGAGCAAACCCATACCTGTGCCTTTCACGTTGAACTGGATAGTGGTGCCTATTGGTTTCCTGCATCAGTATGGATAGGTAACTTCCTGACCGGAAGTAGGCACCTCGGAGTGCGTAACGCACCCATGGGTTCAGAGGAGTGGTTTGGATGCCAACGAAGACGGCGGCCCAGAAGAGAGCGCAAACCAAGGCGGAGTATGACGCTTTCGTGGCGGCATGTCCGAGCCGCAAGCTGCTCGACCGGCTCTCTGACAAATGGGTCACGCTGATCCTGGCCGCGCTGGGCGGCGGTGGTTCGCATCGGTTCGGCGCCGACTGCACCGGTGAGCCCCGGTCGATGCGCTACTCGGAGCTGTCCCGCCTGCTGGCCGGTGTCAGCCAGAAGATGCTCACTCAGACACTGCGCTCCTTGGAACGTGACGGTCTGGTCACCCGCACCGTGGTGCCGACCGTGCCTGTCACGGTGTCCTACGAGCTGACCGACCTCGGTCTCTCACTGCACCAGATGATGCGCGGCCTCAAGACCTGGGCCGAAATGCACATGGACGATGTGCTCGCCAACCGCGCGACGTACGACACCCGCGTCACCTGAACACGCGAGGCGCAACTGCCAGTGCCACAGTGATTTCAAGAACAGATCCCGGATCGGTGAGCCGGTCGCCATAGAGCTCGCGTAGCTGTGTCATGCGGTACCGGACCGTCTGCGGGTGTACGAAGAGATCAGCGGCCACCGCGTCGCGCTGCCCCTGGTGCAGAAGCCACGACCGGAGGGTTTCGGCCAATCGCTCTGCAGTGTTGGGCCGCAGCTGCGCCAGCGGCGCCAGAGCCTGGCGACGCAGATCGTCGGCGGCCTCGCGGTCAGCGGTCAGGACCAGTTCGACGAGGTGCTCGTCGGTGTCGATGACATCGGCGGTATCGGCGACGCTCAGGTCCCGACCGCGCAGCGCACGTCGATACGAGGACTGAACCAGCATCCACGGACGTGCCGGACCCACCAACGCCCGTCGACCCTGCAGCGTCGACCGCAGCTGGCCGCGGTCACGACCGTCCAGATCAGGAACGAGCAGTACGGCCAACGACTCCGAGGGTTCGACTCCCGGCAACTCCTCACTCAGCTGCAGGGTCGCCTGGCCGAATCGTGCCGCCAGTCCGCGGGTCTGTGTTTCGGCCAGCACGACTGCGGTCAGCGTGGTCGGTGGCTGCCAGCCGGCTTGTTCGGCGCTGGCCCGCAAGGTCTCGACCGGTTCGCCGTCGAGCAGCTGCTTGGCCAGCCGTTCGAGGTAGCGCTGCCGGACCCGGCCTGTGGTGGCCAGTTCGTCGGCATGCCCGGCGACGCTGGACGCCGACAGCTCGTCGATGAATGCGAAGACCATCTCGGCGAATCGAGCCACGGTCTGGGCGGACAGGCCGGCGGAGACGGCGGTGGTCGACAATTCGCGCCAGGCGACCCGGGCACCGACGCGATATGCCGACAGCAGCGCGTCCATGGGACGGCCGTTGCGTGCCTCGCCGCGACCCAGTTCATAGGCCCCGTCGAGGGCAGGCGACAACGACGTGGCCGGGTCGGAATCGCCCGCACGCAAGGCGAGCTGCAGGAAGGCGCCGAGCGCCATTTGAACGGCGTTCTCGATGTTCTGACCCATCCGGCCGCTGAACGCATCGGCGTAGCTGGGGACCTCCGCCGTCACGGCGGTCACAGTGCGTTCGGCCATCCCCGGCAGCACAGCCTGCAACTCGGCGACGACGTCTTCCGACAGTTCGAGACCGGTGAAGCGGAGCGCGGGTTCAGACAATTTATCCTTTACGAACAAATAGTGGCTGAGGATTCACTTCTGTCAGCCAAGATTTTATACCTCTCCGTCAGCCAGAGTGGTCACATGACAACCACAGCACCCCGCCCGACGGCTGTCGGCGCGTTACGGGAGCGCGTCATCAAACTCGCCGAACGGGTGACCACCCCGCTGGTCCCCGCCGATTACCTCGACATCATCGACCCGGTTCGCTTCGGCACCGGTCTCCGTGGCCGCATCGTCGCGATCCACCCGGAGACCCGCGACGCCGCCACCGTGCTGATCAAGCCAGGACGCCGCTGGCCCGGACACACCCCCGGCCAGTATGTGCGTATCGGCGTCGACGTCGACGGTGTCCGTCAGTGGCGCGCCTACTCGCTCACCTCGGAGACCTCGCGGAAAGACGGCTGCATCGCGATCACCGTGAAGGCGATCCCGGACGGCAAGGTCAGCAATCACCTGGTCCGGCGCGCCACCGTGGGCACCGTCGTCCAACTCGACCAGGCCGCAGGAGAATTCACCCTCGGCGACCAGGGGGCCTCGAAGATCCTGTTCCTCACCGCGGGCAGCGGCGTCACCCCGGTCATGGGGATGCTGCGAAACATGGTCGACCATGACGCAGACGTGGTCGTTCTGCACTCCGCGCCAACGCCGGACGACGTCATCTTCGGCGGCGAGTTGCGCGAGCTGGCCCGCGATGGCCGAATCCGGCTGGTGGAAAAGCACACCGCCACCGACGGCATGCTCGACATCGCCCGGCTCGACGACATCGTCGACGACATCGCCGAGCGGCAAACCTGGGCGTGTGGCCCCGCGGGCATGCTCGACGCGATCGAAAGCCGCTGGGCGGCAGATGGCATCGCCGACCGACTGCACACTGAACGCTTTCGCCCGGCCATCATCGCTGCGGGCGATGGCGGCATCGTGACGTTCGCCAAGTCCAGCACCGTCGTCGAGACCGACGGAACCCGGACACTGCTCGACGCCGGCGAAGCCGCCGGGGTCCTGATGCCCTCGGGCTGCCGGATGGGCATCTGCTTCGGCTGTGTCGCCCCGCTGCGCCAAGGCGCCGTCCGCGACCTTCGCACCGGCGACGTCACCACCGCCGCCCCCGGCGACAACATCCAGATCCAAACCTGCATCTCCGCCGCCGCGGGCCCTTGCGACATCGACCTGTGAGTTGAGGAAATACGACATGACCACCGCACAAGCGACGAAGAACGACCCAACCACCCACCTCACCGCCGACGACATCGAAAACCTCGGCCGTGAACTCGACGCGATCCGCGACGGGGTCATCGCCAGCCGCGGCGAGCGTGATGCGGCCTACATCCGCAAGGTCATCGCCGGCCAACGCAAGCTCGAACTCACCAGCCGGACAGTGCTGCTGTTCTCCCTGTTCCCGCCGGCCTGGATCGCAGGCACCATGGGGTTGTCGATCTCGAAAATCATCGAGAACATGGAGATCGGGCACAACGTCATGCACGGCCAGTGGGACTGGATGCGTGACAACAAGATCCACTCCACCACGTGGGAATGGGACAACGCCTCCCCCGCCGAGATGTGGAAGCACTCGCACAACGAGGTACACCACACCTACACCAACGTCCGCGGCAAGGACCACGACCTCGGCTACGGCATCATGCGCGTCGACGAGAACCAGAAGTGGATGCCCTTCTATCTCGCGCAGCCGCTGTGGAACTTCATCAACGCCTGCATGTTCCAGTACGGCATCGCGGCCTACGACCTGGAGATCGGCAAATATCTCAAGGGCCGCACGGACAAGGACGAATTCCGCCGTAACGGCAAGAAGGTGCTGGCGAAGGTCCGGCGACACATCACGCGGGACTACCTTCTGCACCCATTGCTGTCGGGGCCGTCCTTCGTCAGCACACTGACCGCGAATCTGGCCGCCAACCTGGTGCGCAACCTGTGGACGCACTCGGTCATCATGTGCGGGCATTTCCCTGAGGGCGTGCAGACGTTCGAGAAGTCCTCGATCGACGGCGAGACCCGCGGCGAGTGGTACCTGCGGCAGATGCTCGGCTCGGCAAACATCTCAGGAAGTCCGGTCATGCACTTCATGACTGGCAACCTGTCATTCCAGATCGAGCACCACTTGTTCCCCGATCTGCCGAGCAACCGGTACCAGGAGATCGCACCGAAGGTGCGGGAGTTGTTCGAGCGCTACGGCCTGACCTACACCACCGGATCGCTGCCCAGACAGCTGGCGTCGGCGTGGAAGAAGGTCTTCAAACTCTCACTGCCCAATGACTTCGGGAAGTCGGCACCGGCCGAGGTCGATGTGGCGGCTGAGTCGAATCCATTGCTGCCCAGAACCAGTTGTCGCGGCGGCGTCTGAGCCATGGCCGCGATCACCGCACGGGGATCACTTCCTGAATCGGCTCGCCCTCGAAGCCGGCGTAGGCCCCGTGCGAAACGCCCCCGGTTCGACCGCCATGACGTGAATGCCCTGCGCCGCAACCTCGCCGCGCAGCGCTTCGGTAACGGCCTCGACGGCGAACTTGGTCGCGCTGTAGTAACCGAATCCCGTCGTCGCCGCAGTCAACCCCGCCACCGACGACATGTTGATCACCCAACCGCTGCCGCGGCTGCGCATACCCGGGAGCACCGCCCGTGTCACCGACAGCACGGCGAAGAAGTTCAGTTCGAACATCGCGCGCATCGACTCCTCGTTCATGCCCTCGATGGACCCGTAGTGGCCTCGACCTGCGTTGTTGACCAGTACATCGATGCCGCCATAACACTGTTCGGCTGAGCGCACCGCGTCCCGTACCTCGCCCGGATCGGTGACATCCAGTTTCACGACGTGGACCCGCTCGCCGTATTCGCCTGCCCACGTGGTCAATTCCTCGGGCCGACGGGCGGTGAGCACTACCCGATCGCCCGCATCGAGCGCAGCCTCCGCGAAGGCCATCCCGAATCCGCCCGGGGTGCCACCGGTGATGAACCATCGTCTCGTCATGGTTCGATCACCAGTCTGCTGATCAGCGCGCCGTCAGGACATCGACATGGTCCGCGTCCAGCGTCGTCGCACCCACGAATTCGGTGGTGTAGGTGAACTCGCCGGCCGGCCCGTTCAGCCAGGCCTCGATCTGCTCGCGGCCCACATGGTCGTGGCCTTCGTCGGTCACGACCGCGTCGGCGGTGAAGGTGGAGAGCACTGTGGCGTTCTCACGGTTGTCGTGCGCCGTGAGGTACGTCGTGACCGTGTCAGGGAGCGCATCCCAGGTGGTCGGTGCGTCCTTGCTGTGGTGAAGTGTCATGCCCTCACCGTGGGGTCTCCCGCGGCGGGAGAGTCAAGCGACCTGGCGTCAGGACGGAATAGGTGCGGGGTGTCACACGTTGGCGCAACGTATGAAGATCGGAATCATCGGTGCGGGCCTGATCGGCGGGACGCTGACGCGTCGCCTGCGTGAACTCGGGCACGAAGTGAACGTGTCCAATTCGAGGGCACCCGAAACGCTGGCAGACCTCGCGAACGAGACCGGAGCGACGGCGGTGTGGGCGAAGGACGCCGCAGCCGACGCCGATGTGGTGATCGTGAGTATCCCGCAGAAGAACGTGCCCGATCTCGCCGACGGAATCGTCGATGCGCGCAAGCCGGGCGCCCCGGTGATCGAGACCAACAACTATTACCCGCAGCAACGTGACGGTGAGATCGCGGGCATCGAGGATGGTCAGGTGGAGAGTGCCTGGGTCGCCGAGCAGATCGGCGCACCGGTGTACAAGATCTTCAACGGGATCTTCTGGAAGCATCTCCTCAGCAAGGGAACACCCAGTGGCGCTCCCAACCGCATCGCGCTGCCGATCGCGGGCGAGGACGGAAGTGGTCGTGAGCTCGTACACGGCATTGTCGATCAACTCGGATTCGAGCCCGTCGATGCCGGTCCGATTTCTGAGTCGTGGCGACAGCAGCCCGGAACACCCGTGTACGGCAAGGATTTCGACGCAATCGACACCGTCACGGCGCTCGCCGAGGCGTCGCCCGACCGAACGCCGGAATGGAGCGCACGCACGGCATAAGGACGTCCGGCAGTGCGGCTTTAGTCGGGCACGGGAGCTCTGGTAGCCGTCGGCGCGTCCACACTGTTCACAGCTGCCACTCTGTTAACATCGCGCCATGCAGGACTCGCCGTGGACTGCCGGCCTGCGGCGATCTCACCCGGTGTCACGACGTGACGCGCTGCGCTATGCCGCCGCGG
Organism: Mycobacterium appelbergii; assembly: GCF_032883035.1. Lineage (NCBI taxonomy): Bacteria > Bacillati > Actinomycetota > Actinomycetes > Mycobacteriales > Mycobacteriaceae > Mycobacterium > Mycobacterium appelbergii. The sequence goes on along the minus strand of NZ_JAMQTH010000001.1, from coordinate 265,526 downwards.
TGTCGGCAATGGCCGGACTGGGCGCGGCAGCATCAGGGGTCAGTGCGCCCACGGCATCGGCCGCCGCTCCCACGCTGATCGATTTCGCCATGCGGCAGATTCCGGCCCAGGATATCCGGGCCGCCGGCCATGCCGGCGTGATCAACTACGTCTCGACGTCGCGCCCCGGCTCGTCCTTCGGTGCCAAGCCGATCACCCTGCCCTACGCCCGAGAACTCACCGCTGCCGGACTGATAATCGTCAGCAACTATCAGTACGGCAAACCGGGCGGGACAGCGCCGTCGGATTTCACGCGCGGGTACGCCGGCGGCGTCGCCGATGCGCGCACCGCCTGGAGTCTGCACACCGCAGCGGGCGGCGGAAAGAGCGCGCCCATCTTCTTCAGCGTCGACGATGACATCGACCACAACACCTGGAACAACGTCGCACTGCCGTGGTTTCGCGGAATCAACTCGGTGATCGGGGTGCTGCGCACCGGCATCTACGCGGGTATCAGGCCCTGCCAATGGGCCATCGCCGATGGTGTCATCGGGAGATCGAGCACACCCGGCCGCGCGTGGGCATGGCAGACCCGGTCATGGTCCGGCGGTCAGATCCATCCAGCCGCAGTTCTCTACCAGCGCATAGTGAGCACCGCGTCGAATCCGGGCCCGGTCGTTGGCGGCCTCGAAGTCGACGTCAACGACGTATTGGCCCAGGATTGCGGGCAGTGGAACAAGCATCCGTGATTACGTGCAGCCGCATGAATTGCGATGGTGAAAGCTCGTCGGGACGCGAATCTGTTGCGGCGCACCATCCTCTCCCCGAATACGACGCAGAAGCAGTCGGACCGCGGTGGCGCCGATCGTCTCGACGTCCTGGGCCGCCGCGGTGAGTCGGGGTTCGAAGAGGTCCGACCATTCGAAGTCGTCGTAGCAGACGAATGCGACGTCACCGGGAATCGACAAGCCCAGACCGCGCACGGCTTTGAGCGTTCCGATGGTCATGGAGTTGTTCATGGACACCAGCGCAGTGGGGCGGTCCGCACCCGACATCAGCGCGTGGACTTCGCGTTCCGCCACCTCCGTGTTCGAGTCGCCGTCGAGCACAAGGGCGGCGTCGACCGCGACACCGCGAGCCTCTAGCGCCGCGCAGTAACCATCGAAACGCTCCGTGGTGGAGGAAATCCCGGCCAGGCCGCGCACGACGGCGATACGACGATGCCCGAGATCGAGCAGGTGCTCGGTCAACGATCGTGCCGAACTGAAGTTCTCCGGGCCGACCTGATCGCTCCCGATGTCGACACCGCGGTCGATCAGCACCAGAGGAGTTCCCGTGCGGGTGATATCGGGCAGGGTCACCCGCTCCGACCCCGCCGCCGGGGCCACGATCATCCCGTCGACCTGCCGACCCAACAGCGAGTCGGTGACGCGCTTCTCCGACTCCACGTCGTCATGGGAATCTCCGACGATCAGCACATACCCGGCGTCCGACAGCGCTCGTTCCACCGCGTGCACCAGGCTCCCGAAGTACGGATTCGTCAACGCCGAGATCGAGAGCCCGACCGTGTGCGTGCGCCCGGCCGCGAGCGACCGGGCGACGACGTTACGCCGGTAGCCGGTCTCCTCGATCGCCGCTTCGACGCGCAGACGCGTGGCCGTGTCGACCTTGCGCGTGCCGTTGAGCACGTGCGAGACCGTGGACGCGGAGACACCGGCGATGCGGGCGACGTCGCCCATCGTGGTCATCGGAGACGCACGATGCGGTCCGCGCGACCTGCCGTCGACTCGATCAGCTCGGCATTGCGCTCATCGGATCCGAGGGCCCAGAACACCGCATCCTCCGGGGACTTTCCGTGCGCCTCATGCCGGCGTATCAGTCGGGCGTGGCGAACGTCGGTGTCGGGGGCCAAGAACCAGACCTCGTCGATGCAGGATCGCGCCGCAGGCCAGGCATCAGATTCCAACAGCAGGTAATTGCCCTCGGTGACGACCAGGGGCACCGTGGCCGGGACGGGAATGGACGATCCGATCGACTCTTCGATCTCCCGCCGGAACCGGGGCGCGTACACGACCGGGTCACCTGGGCGCTGTGTCCGAAGGGTCGCGATCAACCGTGCATATCCGCCGTCGTCGAACGTGTCGTGTGCACCCTTGCGGTCCAGCCGCCCCAAGTCGATCAAGACCTCATTGGCCAGATGAAATCCGTCCATGGGAACAAGCACCGCTGTATCCGGCCCCAGCTTGGTAACGAGTTGCTCTGCGACGGTGGACTTCCCGGCCCCCGGAGCGCCGGTGAGACCGAGGATGCGGCGCTCGCCGGGAACGACGAGCGCCGTGGCCCACTCGGCCAACGCGGCCAGTGTGGCGTCCTGCACGTCCTGCTCGATGCTCACCGTTCCTGCTTTCGCGTCTGTTCGACAGGGAGTTCGGCCAGCCATGCCCGCGGCCCGACCACCGAACACCGAAGTGCCGCCACCCGAGCGGAGCGATCGATGCGCCAGGCAACCCTGCTCTCCGTCTGGGTCGCGAAATACGAATACGCTCCGTGGAAGGCATCGCCTGCACCCAGCGTGTCGACCACCACCACCGGTTGCACCGGCACGGACCCGGACTCGCCGTCCGACCACCACTCGACCGGATCGCCGCCGTGCGTGACGACGACCGTGGGAACGCCGCCGTCAATCAGCGCGGCGGCGGTGGACGCTGAGCTGTCCGTTCCGGGGACTCGGAAGTCATTGGAGCACACCATATCCGTCGCGTAGGCAACAATGTCGCTCATCACCGGTTTCCATCGACCGGCGTCGACGACGATTGTGGTTGACCGTGTGGCCGCATATCGCACGGCCGCACGGCCGATCAGGGGGTGATGCCCGTCGACGAGCACGACGTCGGCTTCCGCCACGAGGTCACCGAGGTCCGCAGGCGGCGATGCGTCGGAGTTCACAGCGTCGAGCGAGACGACCGAACGGTCACCGGTGGACTCGACGACCGACACCGCGGAGACCGGCACGGCTCGGGTGGTGCCTGCCGCCGCGTCGACGACTTCGACGCCGTACGCGGCGAGGTCGGCCCGGATCAGTTCGGCGATCGGATCGTCGCCGAGCGCGGTCACGAGGATCGCGCCGCCACCCAGCCCTGCGAAGGCGACGGCCGCATTGGCGGCGGGTCCGCCCGCGGCGACGAACTGGGCGGTCGAGGTGATCTTCTCGTTCGCCGCAGGGGCTTTCGTGACGCGGTGAATCACGTCGAGGGTCGCCAATCCGACGAAGACCCCGACCGGAGCTTTCTCAGCGACCGGCGCGTTCGTCATCGGTGGGCTCCTCTGCGCCGGTCATGAGCGCAACGACCTCGGACATCGAGCGCTTCTTCGGATCGACGACGCCGGCACGTTGCCCGAGCCGGTGGATGTGAATCCGGTCGGACACCTCGAATACGTGTGGCATGTCGTGGCTGATGAGTACCACGGGTATGCCGCGGTCGCGGATCGACTTGATCAGATCGATGACCTGTCCCGACTCCCGCACACCGAGAGCAGCAGTCGGCTCGTCCATGATGATCACGCCGCGGCCGAACGCGGCGGCCCGCGCCACCGCGACACCCTGACGCTGCCCACCGGACAATGTCTCCACGGGCTGATTCACAGATTCGATGCCGATCTTAAGGTCCGCGAGGTGCTGCGACGACTCCCCGCGCATTCGCGGCATGTCGAGTCTGCGGAAGAGGCTGCCCGCGATGCCTTTTCGTCGTACCTCGCGCCCGAGGTACAGATTCGACGCGATGTCGAGCGCAGGCACCACTGCGAGATCCTGGTACACCGTTTCGATTCCCGCTGCTCTGGCGTCGCGGGTGTTCCTGAACGACACGGGCGTTCCGTTCATCAGGATCTCCCCTGAATCCGGGATCACCGCCCCCGCCAAAGCCTTGATCAGGCTGGATTTTCCGGCACCGTTGTCCCCGATGACCGCGAGAACCTCGCCCGCGCGGAGTTCGAAGTCGGCCCCGTTGATCGCTGTCACGTTGCCGTACTTCTTGACAAGCCCGCGCGCTTCGAGGACGGGTGCGCCGCTGTTGCCGGTCGTCACTGGGATCTCCTGCGGGCGAACTGGTCCACTGCCACCGCGACGATGACGAGAATTCCGGTCGCGACGTTCTGGTAGAGGCTGTCGACGCCGGCCTGCGTGAGACCGTTGCGGAGTACGCCGACGATCAACGTGCCCACCAGTGTTCCGCCGACGCCGCCACGCCCGCCGAACAGACTCGTACCGCCGATGACGACCGCGGTGATCGTCTCGAGATTGGCATTCTGATAGGCGTTCGGGTCGGCATTGGGGATCCGGCCCAGGGCGGCCCACGCGGCGATGGCCGCGATCACACCCGTGGTGATGTAGACCGAAAGGAGCACCCGTCCGGACTTGATGCCCGACAGGTTCGACGCCTGCGGGTTACCTCCTACAGCGTAAACATGCTTACCCCAAGAGGTTTGGGACAGTGCGTACCACATTACGAGGTAGACCAGCAGCATGGCGACCACACCGAAGGTGGTCGAGAACGAGCCGATGCGAAAGGACGTGCCCAGGAAGGTGAGCGGTCCCGGCTCCACACGGTAGGTCTCGGAGCCCGCGAGCAGGCGGGTGCCCGCCAGTATCGCGGTGAACGTGCCGAGCGTGACGATGAACGGCGGCAACCGCAGGACCGTGACGAGCCCGCCGTTGATCGCACCGAACGCCACACACACCAGGAGCGTCAATACGAGCGCCACGACCGGCCCGTTGGCGCCCGCACTCTGCGCCATCACGATGGTGCCGAAGACGGCGACCGCGCCGATCGACAGATCAATGCCTGCGGTGAGGATGATCAGTGTCTGGCCGACCGCGAGAATGCCGACGACCACGGACTGTTGCAGGATCAGCGACACGTTCTGCGGGTTGAGGAACGAATTCGAGATCGCGCTGAAGATGATGATGGCGATGACGAGTGCCACCAGCGGACCGAGCAACGGTTCACGCAGGAGGTTCCCCACGTTGAAGCGGCTCGCTACCGATGGCCTCGCTGCCGCGGGAGCGCCAGTGGACATGTCTGAGCTCAGCCCCAGCAGTTCTGCTCGCCCCAGGCGGTGTCCTTCGACTCGAGGCCGGCAACGGGCTTATCCGTGACGAGCTGCGAACCGGTGTCGTTGAATCCGCTGGGTTTGGTCCCGTCCTTGGCGAACTTGACCACAGCCTGCACACCTTGCTCGGCCATCTTCGCCGGGAACTGCAACACCGTGGCGCCGATCTTTCCTGATTTGACGTCCGCGATGCCCGTGCAGCTTCCGTCGATCGACCCGATGGTGATCTGGTTTTCGCGGTGGGCGGACTGAATTGCCTGGTAGGCACCCGCGGCCGCAGGCTCGTTGATGGTGTAGAGCGCGTTGATACCCGGCGCGCGCTGGAGAATGTTCTCCATGGCGGTCTGTGCCTTGGTCTGGTCGCCGTTGGTGTTCTCCTGGCCGACGATCTCCGGAGAGCCGTTCGTGATACCGAAGCCCTCCAGGAACCCGTCATGCCGGAACGTGTCGACGGTTCCACCCGGCGTGCCGTCCAGCATCACGACCTGGGGGGCGGCCGTGCCGAGCGCTGCTCTGACCCATTTACCCTGACTGACGCCGGCGGCCTTGTTGTCGGTGGCGTAGGTGGCGTCGACGGCGTCTTCAGGGTCGGTCGCGGTGTCCAACGCGATGACGACGACGCCGGCGTCGCGCGCCTTCTTGATCGAGTCGAGCACTCCGGTGGAGGAGTTCGGGGTGATCAGGATTCCCTTCACGCCCTGGCCGACCATGTTTTCGATGGCCGCGACCTGGCCCTCGTTGTCACCGTCGAACGCACCGGCCAGCGCGATCAGCTCGGCGCCGTCCTTGTCGGCTTGTGCCTGGGCGGCCTCACGCAGCTTCACGAAGTACGGGTTCGAATCGGTCTTGGTGATCAGACCGACCTTGACACTGTCCGAATCCGATCCGCCGCAGGCCGTCATCCCGAGAACCAGCGATCCTGCCAGGAGAACCGACCCGACGGCTCGGGTGCCGGTGATGCGCTTTCCGAACATATGCACTCCCTTGTGCGCGATGCGACGCCAATCGCGCCGCGGGGCTTTCCAGGAGCCTAGGGGGCAGGCAAGCGCTTGCGCATGCGCTTTCGCGAAATAGTTTCCGACAAATTCGGTGCCGGTGGTTTACAACCGACGCGGGCGCCGTCAGCTGACATCCACCCAGTCCAGGGTTCGCTCGACGGCCTTGCGCCATTGCGCGTGGCCCGACTCGCGCTGTTCCTCGGACCAACTCGGCCGCCACCGCTTGTCTTCGAGCCAGTTCTTGCGCAATTCGTCGGTGTCTTTCCAGAAGCCGACCGCCAAACCGGCCGCATACGCCGCACCGAGCGCAGTCGTCTCGGCGACCACCGGCTTGACCACGTCCACGCCGAGCACGTCGGCCTGGATCTGCATACACAGATCGTTGGCCGTGATACCGCCGTCGACCTTCAGCACCTCAAGGTGCACCCCGGAATCGGCCTCCATGGCGTCGACGACATCGCGACTCTGATAGCAGATCGCCTCCAGCGTCGCCCGGGCCAGATGCGCATTGGTATTGAACCGGGACAACCCGACGATCGCACCGCGGGCATCCGAACGCCAGTACGGCGCGAACAGCCCGGAGAACGCCGGGACGAAGTACACCCCGCCGTTGTCGGCGACCTGACGGGCCAACGACTCGCTCTGCGCGGCACCGCTGATGATGCCAAGCTGATCACGCAACCACTGCACCGCCGAACCGGTAACCGCGATCGAACCTTCCAGCGCGTAAACCGCGTCGGCATTGCCGAATTTGTAGGCGACGGTGGTGAGCAAACCCGCCTTGGAGCGCACGATGTCGGTGCCGGTGTTGAGCAACATGAAATTGCCTGTGCCGTAAGTGTTCTTGGCTTCGCCGGGCGCGAAACACACTTGGCCGACGGTGGCCGCCTGCTGGTCGCCGAGCGCACCGGTGAGTGGCACTTCACCGCCGAGTGGCCCGCCGGCGAGGGTGAGGCCGTACGCTTCGGGCGACGACGAGGGCACGATCTCGGGCAGCATCTGCCGGGGAATCCCGAACAGCGCCAACAGTTCGTCGTCCCAGTCCAGGGTCTCCAGGTTCATCAGCATGGTGCGGCTGGCGTTGGTCACGTCGGTGACGTGCACTCCCCCGTTGATCCCGCCGGTCAGGTGCCACAGCAGCCAGCTGTCGGTGTTGCCGAATATCGCCTCACCACGTTCGGCGGCCGCACGCACGCCGTCGACATTGTCGAGAATCCACTGGATCTTGCCACCGGAGAAGTAGGTCGCCGGTGGCAGACCAGCCTTGTGCCTGATGGTCTGGCCGTGCCCATCGGCTTCGAGCGTGCTCGCGATCCGGTCCGTTCGGGTGTCCTGCCAGACGATGGCGTTGTAGTAGGGCCTGCCGGTGCGTCGGTTCCACACCACCGTCGTCTCGCGCTGGTTGGTGATGCCGAGCGCGGCCAGATCACTACTCACCAGCCCCTGCTTGCCCAGCGCGGTCTGGATCACCGATGAGGTGCGTTCCCAGATCTCGACGGGGTTGTGCTCGACCCATCCCGCCCTTGGCAGGATCTGTTCGTGTTCGAGTTGGTGCTGGGCGATGACGTTGCCTCCGTGGTCGAAGACCATGAAGCGGGTGCTGGTGGTTCCTTGGTCGACAGAACCGACGAAATCGGGCATGGGTGAAGGTCTCCTGTGGTGTGGCGGTGGGTCTGCGGTCAGCTGTCGGCGAGCTCGGTGGCTTCGGAAACACCGATTTCGTGCGGGCGTTCCACAGCGGCGGGCAGGTAGCGTTCGATTCCGAAGACGAACAGCGCACCACCGACGAGGCCCCCGACAAGCGGAGCGATGATCGGCAGCCAGAAGTACAGTTCAGGGCCGTTGGCGGAGTACATCGCGTCGCCGTATCCGGTGAGCCACGATGCCAGTCGCGGCCCGAAGTCGCGCGCCGGGTTGATCGCGTACCCGGCGTTGGTGCCCCATGCCATGCCGATCCCGACCACGAGAAACCCGATGATCAGCGGGGCCATGTTGGCGAGCGGTGGGTTGTTCACGGCGTTGGTCACCGCGAAGATGACGATGACGAGGATCGCGGTGCCGACGACCTGGTCGGCGAACGCGGTCATGATGGACACGCCTGCTCCGGGCGATGTCGAGAAGATGCCCTGGGTGGCGCGGGTGAAGTCGGGGTCGACGGCGGCGATCTGGTCGGCGTAGACAAACCTGACGATCAACGCCGCGACAAATGCGCCGGCGAATTGAGCGCCGAAGTACGGGAACACCTTGCGCCGATCGAACCCTTTGAACACCGCCAGCGCCACGGTCACCGCAGGATTTAGGTGGGCGCCGCTGAGCCGTCCCGCGACGAAGACGCCCATCGTGACGCCCAGCCCCCACCCCCAGGCGATCGAGTTGTGGTCACCGCCGCTCACCGAATCCGGGAATCCACCGGCCACGACCTGAGCGACGACGCCACAACCGAACAGGATCAATATCGCCGTTCCGAGGAATTCGGCGGACAGTTCGCCGACCAGTGGGTACTTCGTCCGCGGCGGTGAGGTCATCGTTCACTTCCTTGTCTGGATACAGGTTTTCGTGCCCCGGGGTACGGGTGGCGCGGGACGGCTCGGAGACCGGGTTGCGCTGTGGAATGTTGCGAAGCTATGCGGGAATGTGACGCACATCAATCGGCGTTGTTTGACAATGCCGAACGCCACGCGGAATGCGCCGGTGGCATACATCCCGTAGCGTGGCCGACTGTTGAGGAGCACGCCGATGCCAGGATCCATCCAATCGATCGAACGCGCCGCTGCTGTATTGGATTTGGTTGAGCAAAGCGATCGGCCACTGCCACTGCGCGTCATCGCGCAAGATCTGCAACTGTCCAAGGGCACGGTTCACGGCATTGTGCGCACACTGGTCGACTTGGAGTATCTGGAGCAGGATCCCGACACCGGAAGCTATGCCGCCGGGCCACGGGCATCTTCGCACGAGACGGTGGAGTTGGACGGAAATGATCTGCGCTCGGCCTCGATGGCCTGGGCTGACACCCTCGCCGCCGCTACCGGTTTCGCGGTGTTGATGACGTTGCTGCACGATCAGGAGGCCGAGGTCGTACACCACGTGTTCCGGCCCGACGACAGCCCGCAAGTATTACGCGTCGGGGAACGGCTGCCCTTGCATGCCACCGGTTGCGGCAAACTTGTGTTGGCGTATTCACCACGCCGGGAACGGATTCTGCGCAATGTTCGGCTGGAACGCTTCACCCGCCGGACGTCGTTGAGTCGCGCCCGGCTGGCCGACGAGATCGAACGGGTCAGGCGCGCCGGTGTGGCGGTCGCCGACGGCGAGTTCGACCCGGATCTGGCCGATGTGGCCGTGCCGATCCATGGCCGCAGCCGTTCCAGCGTTGCCGCCATGGCGGTGCTCGGACCACCGGAATCCCTGCTCGCCCGCGACGGCTCGCCCAACCCCGACCTCCTTACCGAGCTCCGGCACGCGGCCGCGGCGGTGATCCGCGTGCTGGAGCCCGGCCGGTGACCGAACAGCGGGTGGTCGCAGCGATCGATCTGGGCACCACATCGGCGCGCTGCATGCTGTTCGACCATCGCGGCCGCATGGTCGCCATCGCTCAGCGGGAACAGCGGCAGTCCTTCCCGCGGCCAGGCTGGGCTGAGCAGGACGCACTGGAGCTGTGGCGCAACGTGCGCCGGATCGTGCCCGAAGCGCTGCGGCTGGCCGGGCTGGACGAGTCCAACGTGGCCGCAGTCGGGATCGCCAACCAGCGGGAGACAACGGTGGTTTGGGACCGCCGCACCGGCCAACCGCTGGCGCCGGCGATCACCTGGCAGGACACCAGGACAGGTCCGGTGGTGGACCAGATCGCTCCGGAGGCCGAGGCGGTCCGGCGCATCGCCGGATTCAAACCGGCCTCCTATTTCGCCGCACCGCGGTTACGCTGGCTGCTCGACAACGTCCGAGGACTCGAGTCTCGGGCCCGCAGCGGCGAGGCCTTGTTCGGGACCCTCGAGTCGTGGTTGATCTGGAACCTCACCGGTGGTCCCAAACACGGAATTCACGTCACCGACGTGACCAACGCCAGCAGAACCATGCTCATGGACCTGCGCTCGTTGCAGTGGAGCTCGAAACTGCTCGGCCTGCTGGACATTCCCGACGCGATGCTGCCGCGAATCGTCTCGAACAGCGAGGTTTACGCGCAGTGCACGACTGTGCTGCCTGGAGTTCCCATTGCGGCGGCCATCGGGGATCAGCAGGCTGCGCTCTTCGGTCAGCTGTGTTTTGAACCCGGTGATGCCAAATGCACCTATGGCACCGGCGCATTCCTGCTGATGAATGTCGGCACGTCGATCGTCGATTCCACCCACGGGTTGTTGCCGACCGTTGGTTTCGCGGCACCTGGCAGCGACCCGATGTACGCCCTGGAGGGGCCGATCGCGGTCGCCGGTTCACTGGTCCGGTGGTTTCGGGACTCTTTGGGCGTCATCGCCACCGCCCCACAGATCGAAACCCTGGCCCGCACCGTCGAGGACAACGGCGGTTGCTACATCGTCCCGGCATTCTCTGGGCTGCTTGCGCCACATTGGGATTCGGAGGCCCGCGGCATTTTCGTCGGGCTGACGTCCTATATCACCAAGGGCCACCTGGCGCGGGCTGTGCTGGAAGCCACCGCTTGGCAGACCTGGGAGGTGGTCAACGCGATGACCAACGACTCTGGAGTAGCACCTACCCGGCTGGCCGTCGACGGCGGCATGACCTCCAATCATCTACTGATGCAGTTCAATGCGGACGTCCTCAACGTCCCGGTGGTGCGGCCCTTCGTCTCGGAGACGGTGTCGCTGGGCGCCGCGTACGCGGCCGGCCTCGCGGTCGGATACTGGCCTGATACCGCGGCGCTGCGGGCCAACCGCCACGTGGCCGCGGCGTGGTACCCGAGCATGGACGACCGCATCCGCAGACGCGAGGCCGCGGGTTGGACCGCAGCGGTCGCCCGCGCGCTCACTCCTACCGAGGCCGCTACCCATTACAGCTGGGAACCGCAGCGGTAACCCGGCAGGCCCCTCTCAGGCCAGGCCCGCCGCCGATCGGCGTCGTCGGGAGATCGCGTCCACACTCGCCGCGAGCAGCAAAACCCCGCCGGTGACAAGGAAGTTGATGTAGGACGACTGGTTCAACAGGCCGAGCCCGTTGGCAATCGTGGCCACCACCACCCCGCCGATGACCGCGTCGACGGCCCGGCCCTTGCCCCCGAACAAGCTGGTACCGCCGATCACCGCCGCGCCGACGGCGTACAACAACACGTTTCCGCCACCCGAGGACGCGGAAACCTTGCCGCCGTACGACGCGGCGATCATGCCACTGAGCGCCGCCAGCGACGAGCACACCACGAACACCGAGATTCTGATGCGGTTGACATCGATACCCGCCCGACGCGCGGCCTCGGCATTACCGCCCACCGCATAGATGTGGCGGCCGTAAGACGTGCGGTTGAGGACCACACTCAATGCGATCAACAGCACCCCCACAAGCGGCAGAACATATGGGATACCGCGAATTTCGATGTTCGCATTGACGCTGCGGTTGAGATTCAGCACGTAGGTCACTCCGAGCGCCACCGCCGCCACACCGACGATTCGCGCGATCACCACACCGAACGGCGGATGCACCAGACCCAGGCCGATCTTGGTGCGGTGCCGATACAACTCCAGGCCCGTGAACCCGGCCACGATCAGCAGCGCGAACAGCCAGCCTGCGGTGACCGACATGTTGTCGATCGTGATGCCGCGGATCACCGGATCGTCCACCCGGATGGATCCGCCTTCCCCGATGAGCTTCAGCGTCACGCCCTGCAGGCCGAGGAAGAAGGCCAACGTCACGACGAACGACGGAATCCCAAGCCTGGCACGCAGCAGGCCGATCGCCAGGCCTATCACCGCGCCGGACAGGATGCCCGCGATCACCCCGAGCCACCAGGGCCAGCCGCGATTGGCGACGGTCAGGCCCATGGCGCATGCCGACACCCCTCCGGCCACGCCCGCGGACAGGTCGATGTCGCCCAGCAGCAGCACGAATACCAGTCCCATGGCCAGGACGCAGATCGATCCGGCCTGGGTGACCAGGTTGGCCAGATTGAGCGCCGAGGTGAAGCGCTCGTTGGCAATTCCGAACACGATGAACAGCACGATGAGCCCGAGGACGGCCGGCATCGAACCCATGTCGCCGCCGCGGACCCGCCGCAGATAGCTGCGCACCGCGTCCGAGAATGTTTCGTCGGCCCTGGTGTCGGCCGCGAAGTCCGCATCCGCGAGTTTTCGGTTGAGCGTTGTCATTTGGCGGTCCTCACATCGGCTGCGCCGTGTCGGCCGGCGCCAGACCGAGACTTCCGGAGCGTCCCGCCGTGATGAGTTCCACCACCTGGCTGTGGCTGACTTCGGCGGCCTGCACTTCCGCGGCCACCCTGCCGAGGTACAGCGCACATATCCGGTCGGCCACCTCGAACACGTCGTTCATGTTGTGCGAGATGAACACCACGCCGACGCCCTGATCGGCCAGTCTTCGCACCAGGTCGAGAACCTGCCGGGTCTGCGCCACGCCGAGCGCCGCGGTGGGCTCGTCGAGCAATACCACCTTCGCGTTCCACAGCACCGATTTCGCGATGGCCACCGTCTGGCGCTGGCCCCCGGACAAGCTGGACACCGGTTGGCGGACAGACTTCACGGTCCGCACGGACAGCGACGAAAGAGCCTCGCGAGCCAGCGATTCCATCTTGGCCTCGTCGAGGGCACCGCGTCGCTTGAGCTCGCGTCCCAGGAACATGTTGGACACGATGTCGAGGTTGTCGCACAACGCCAGGTCCTGGTAGACGACCTCGACGCCGAGCATCGACACGTCGTTGGGTCCGTGCACCGTCACCGGGTTGCCCTCGAACAGGTACGTCCCGGAGTCGAACGGGTAGATCCCGGCGATCGCCTTGATCAGAGTCGACTTGCCTGCGCCGTTATCTCCGACCAGTGCGGTGACCTCGCCGGGATACACCTGGAAATCGACCTCGTGCAACACCTGCACCACGCCGAAACTCTTGTTCAGGCCGCGCAGTTCGAGAATGGGGACGGTTGCTGCCGACACCATTGCGCTATAGCCCCGCGGCGCTGCACGCCGCCGCGAACTGTCCGGTGCAGACATCCGCTCTGGCTTGGCCACCGTCGTCGAACACCACATCGATGGTGTCTTTGGTGATGGACTTCGGCGTCAACAGCACCGACGGCACATCGCGGTTGCCCTGGTCGTCGCGAGATGTGCTGGTGGTCTTCGGCTCTTCACCTTTCGCCAGGGCGATCGCGGTCTGTGCGAGCGCACCGGCCTCTTCCTTCGCCGACTTGTAGACCGTCATACACTGGGTGCCCGCGAGGATGTTCTGCAGCCCCTCGACCGTGGCATCTTGACCGGTGACAGGCACCTGCCCGGCCCGTCCGTTCTTCTCCAGGATCGAGATCACCGATCCCGCGAGCCCATCGTTGGCCGCGTACACACCGTCGACCTTGCCGTCTGCTGCGGTGTACATCTGCTCAAATATGGTGACCGCCTTGTCGTTGTCCCAATCCGGCACGGCTTGTTCGGCCACCACCTTGACCGTCGGCGTTTTGTCCACAACAGAGTGCGCGCCGTCGGTGAACAACGTTGCATTGTTGTCGGTGGGAGATCCGTTGAGGAACAGCACGTTCGACTGTTTGCCTGCAAGGCAGTCGACCAGGCCCTGGCCCTGGAGTTCGCCCACCGTGGTGTTGTCGAATGAGACGTATACGTCGGCAGAGCCGCCCAGGGTCAACCGGTCGTAGTCGATCGTCTTGACACCCTGGCTCGCGGCCTTCTGCTGGATGGACGCTCCGCTGTCCGAGTCGAGGTTGACCAGTGCGAGCACTGTTACGCCGTCGGCGATCATGCCGTCGGCGATGGTGGCCATGTTGTCGGCGGATCCCTCGGCGTTCTGGATCGTGTACTGCATACCTGCTGCCTTGAAGGCAGCCTCCAGTTCCGGGCGATCCTTGGACTCCCACCGGACCGACGACTTGGTGTCGGGCAGGATCACGCCGATCTTCTGCCCCGTGGCATCGGCTGCCCCGCCACCACCGCCGTTGTCACCGCACGCGGTCAGTGCCAGGCCCGCGCCGACGACGACAGCGAGCATCAGACCACTGATTCGCTTCATGGGACCGCCCTTCATCGCATGGCCTTTTGTTGCCCTCGACAACATATAGCGTGATGTGGATCACGTCCAGGTCTTGGCACCGTGACCGTCACCGCGCGCCCATCAGATGCTCCATCGCCAACTGGTTCAACCGCACGAAGCCGAAACCCATGCCGCCGAAGTAGGAATCAGCGTCAAACTCTTCGTACGCCGAGCCGTCGGCCAGCAACTCGCGATACGTCTCGCCGGGGTCCAGCGTGGCCAGGCGCAACTCGTCGACCCTGGCGGCCCGGCGGGCCTCGATGACTTCGGGATCCGCGCGGAAGGCCGCGGCGCGCTGCTTCAGCAGCAGATACATCCGCATGTTCGCGGCGGCCGAGGCCCATACCCCGCTGCTGTCCTCGGTGCGGCTGGGCTTGTAGTCGAAGTGTCGCGGGCCCCGGTAGCTCGGCCCGCCGTTCACGCCGCCGTTTTCCAACAGGTCGACGAGGGCGAACGCGTTGGCCAGATCCCCGTGGCCGAACACCAGATCCTGGTCGAACTTGATCCCGCGCTGGCCATTGAGATCGATATGAAACAGCTTGCCGGAGTACAGCGCCTGACTGATGCCGTGCATGAAGTTCAGTCCGGACATCTGCTCATGTCCGGTCTCCGGGTTGACACCGACCAGTTCCGGGTGGGCCAGCGTCTCGATGAATGCCAGCGCATGCCCGACGGTCGGCAGCAGGATGTCGCCACGGGGTTCATTGGGCTTCGGCTCGATTGCGAAGCGCAGGGGGTACTTCTGGTCGATGACGTAGTCGCACAACAGATCGAGCGCTTCGCGGTAGCGTTCGAACGCGGCACGTACGTCCTTCGCGCTGTCGTACTCACTACCTTCTCGGCCGCCCCACATCACGAACGTTTCCGCACCGAGCTCCGCCGCGAGGTCGATGTTGCGCAGAACCTTGCGCAACGCGAAGCGCCGAACACCTCGATCGTTACTGGTGAGCCCACCGTCCTTGAACACCGGATGGCTGAACAGATTGGTGGTGACCATGGGCACGACCAGGCCGTTGGCCTGCAACGCGGACGTCAGCCGCGCAATGGCACGTCGGCGTTCGTCGTCACTGCTGCCGAACGGGAAGAGATCATCGTCGTGCAGGGTGAGGCCATAAGCGCCCAGTTCGGCGAGCCGCTCCACGGCCTCGACCGCGTCGAGCGCAGGCCGGGTAGGCCCGCCGAACGGATCGTTGGCGATCCAGCCGACGGTCCAGAGGCCGAACGAAAACTTGTCGGATGGCTTCGGCGCCGGTTCGTCGGTTGCAGCAATAGTGGATTCAAGCGTGGACATCGCGTGCTCCTGCAGCTGGATTTGTTGTCGCGCCGAACATAAGATGTGTCGCAGGCCACTGTCAAGGGAGGATTTCGGATGAGGATCGGGACCAACACCGACGATGTCCGGCGCCGCAACCTGTCTGCGGTCCTGACCTTGGTTCATCGCGGCCGCTCGCTGACCAGGTCCGAGTTGACGCGCAGGACAGGATTGTCCCGCTCAACGGTGAAGGACCTCGTGGAGGAACTCGTCGAAAGCGGCCTGGTAGAAGAGACGCAGCCGGCGCCGGCCAGTCAGGTCGGCAGGCCCAGCCCCATCGTGCGACCGCAGACCCGCATGCTTGCGATCGCCGTGAACCCTGAAATCGACGCCATCACAATCGGTTTGGTGGCATTGGGTGGCACGGTGCTGGATGTCTCCAGGTACCCGACGAACGGTGTCCCCAGCGTTGAGGAAACCGTGTCCATCACCACCAAGGCTATCGCGGGGATCCGGCGCAAACTGAACCGGGGCCAACGCGTCACCGCAATCGGTGTGGCCGTTCCCGGCCTCGTCCACGCCGCGGGATCCGTCGTGCGGCTGGCGCCGCACCTTGATTGGCATGACGAGGCACTGGGCCAGACACTCAGCGCGGCTATGGGATTGCCGGTGTTCGCCGCAAACGACGCCAATCTCGGTGCACGCGCCGAACACATCTTCGGCGGGCATGCCGGTGCCGATCACATGATCTATGTCAACGGAGGCGCAGGCGGAATCGGCGCAGGCTTTATCGTGGCGGGCGAGCTTCTCGAAGGCGCGGCCGGCTACGCCGGCGAGCTGGGCCACACCTACGTCGGCGGCGCCGGCCCGTGCCATTGCGGACGCATCGGGTGCCTCGAGACCGAAGTCAGTGAGACGGCGACGAAAAGTTTGGCGCACCAGGCGCAGTACCTCGGCATCGCGCTCGGTAATGCCATCAACCTACTGAACCCCAACCTCGTTGTCCTCGGCGGATTCCTGCGCACCTTCCCGGAACAGGCCGGCGCGGCCCTCGACACCGCGGTGGCCGGCCACTCCATGCGCGTACCCCACGAGCAGGTGCGCATCGTGTCGGCCACGCTGGGCTCGGCAATACTGATGATCGGGGCCGCGGAAATGGCGTTCGCGTCGTTACTCGCCGATCCCGCCGCGCACTATCGTCAGGCGATCGACGACGCCATCGGCTGAGGCTGCCGCCCGCGCGAACATCACTCAAGCGGTCAAGACGATGTTCCCGGGCGGCAAGATTCAATCGCAGAGCGCGACCTAGTCTTTGGACAGTCGCAGCACGACTTTGCCCGAAATGGCCGGCTCTGCTGACACGTCCATCGCCGCTACGGCATCGATGAGATCGAAGCTGTGGGTGATGACCGGATCCAGAACAGCCGAACCGGCGAGCAGCGCGATCGCTTCGTCGAATTCGGTATCGAAGCGGAAGGCACCGCGGTAGTCGATTTCCTTGGCCACCAGGGCGGACAGCTCAGCAGGTCGAGGTCCGGGTGCAAACATGCCCAGCTGCACCATGATTCCGCGGCGCCGGACCGCAGCGAGGGTGGCACCGACGGCCACGGAGGCCCCCGATGCCTCGATAGCCACGTCGAAGTATTGATCAGGGAGGGTGTCGGAGCCGATCCGGACTGTGCGGTCAACGCCGACGTCGCGGGCGATCTGCAAAGGGTGATCGAGGATGTCGGTGGTCCAGACTTCCGCGGCGCCGGCCGCTTTGGCTGCGCCGGCGGCGAGGATACCGATCGGTCCGGACCCACCGACGAGTACCTTGGCGCCGGCGACCCCGCCGGCCCGGTTCAGCGCGTGCAGGCCAACGGCCAGCGGTTCGGCCAGCACAGCCCTGGACAGCGGGAGTGTGTCCGGCAGCACCCGGATCTGGTCCTGCCGCACGATCATGTATTCGCAGAAGCCGCCCTGGGTGTGAGGCAAGCTGGCCGCGGACCCGAAGTAGCGGGCGTTGCGGCACACGTTGCGGACGCCGGCAAGACATTCCGGACAGTTTCCGCAGGAAGTTGCCGGGTGAATGGCCACCGGAGTTCCGGTGGTCAGAGCGCCGGACGGGTCGTTCTCGATCCGTCCGACAACCTCGTGACCGAGCACCAACGGTTCCCGCAGGCTGAACGCACCTACGGCGCCGTGCTTGTAGTAATGGAGATCCGATCCGCAGATGCCGCCGTGGGTGTTGCGCACGAGGACCTGCCCGAGTTCGGGTGCCGGGTCGGGTAGATCGTCGAACCGCAGATCGCCGGCCCCGTGAACGACGAGCGCCTTCATATGTGCGTGCCCTCCCCGAAATAGCTGACGAGACCGAGACCGACGTGGCTGTGACAGCGATGGCTGCGCATCCTCAGACCACCGCCGTCATGCCGCCGTCAACGAACAGGACCTGTCCGTTCACGAAGTTCGACGCCGGTGAGGCCAGGAACACCAGAGCCCCTACGAGGTCTTCGACCTTGCCCCAGCGGCCTGCGGGGGTACGGGTGGTTACCCACTGGGTGAAATGTTCGTCCTCGACGAGCGCACGTGTGAGTTCGGTTTCGAAGTAGCCGGGGGCCAGAGCGTTGGCCTGGATCCCGTGCGGACCGAGGTCGGCGCACAGCCCTTTGGTCAGCATGACGATCCCGCCTTTGGTCGCGCTGTAGGGGGCGATGCCAGGTCGGGCCAGCTGGCTCTGCACCGATCCGATGTTGATGATCTTGCCGCTGCCCTGTTGGACCATGCCGCGGGCCACACGCTGGCTGACCAGGAACGCGCCGGTCAGGTTCGTGGCGATGAGGTCATTCCAGTCCTGCAGCGTGAACTCGGGGAACGGTGCGCGGCGCTGAATGCCTGCGTTGTTGACCAGGATGTCAAGCGCTCCCCACTCCTGCTCGATGTCGGCGATTCCGCGGTCGACGGCGTCCTGATCGGTGACATCGAACGTGCTGACCCTGGTCTCACCGCCGGTCTCCTCGGCCAGATCAAGCGCAGCTGTCTTGACCTGACTGATATTGCGGCCGTGGATGGTGACCCGGCTGCCCGCTTGGAGCAGGCCCTTGGCGAGGGCCAGCCCGATACCCCGGCTCGACCCACTGACCAGTGCCGTGGTGCCGGTCAGGTCGAAGGGGTTCATCGTGCGGCCACCCCTCCTGCGTTCAGCTCATCGAGGGCATCCACGACGGGGATCAGGTCGCGACCACGGGTCTCCGGCGTGATGAACGTTGTCGCAAGGGTGATGGCCGCCAGGACGAAGGTATAGATACCGAGCGGCACCCACGAGCCGTCGAACATTTTGATCAGTCCAGCGCCCAGCACGCCGGCCAGACCACCAGCGATCACTGCGCTGAACTCGCGCGAGACTGCGACGCCGAGGTAGCGGTGCTTGTTACCGAACATCTCGGGCAGCATCGCGCACTGCGGTCCGAGCATCGTGTTCACGCCGAAACCAATGGCCACGGCGATCACCACGATGACAAGCCAGGCCTGGCCCAACGAGATCAGGTACCAACCGGGAAAAGCGAGTAGCAGTAGCACGACGGCGCCGAAGCGGTAGACCGGGAGCCGGCCGACACGATCCGAGATGTGCCCGGCCAACGGCACCGAAACCATCCCGATCAGCGAGCCGGTCGCAACGGCGATCGGACCGATCGACCGGTCGACCATAACGGTGCCCGTCGCATATGCGACGGCGAGGGAGTTGAAGAGGTACGAGCCACCGTTCTCGGCCATCCGCAACCCGATACCGCGAAGCACACTGGGCAGTGAGTGCCCGAAGATCTCACGCAGCGGGTGATCGGCAATCTGCTCGTGCTTCTCCAAGACGATGAATGTCGGACTCTCCCGCAGCCTCATCCGGATGAACAACGCGACCAGGATCAACAGGATCGACGCCAGGAACGGGATCCGCCAGACCCAGCCGAGCAGAATGTCCTCGGGGATCGTGCCGAGATACGCAAACACCAAGGCGGCCAACAACGTACCGGCCTGGATACCGATGAACGGCAACGCCGCGAAGAACCCGCGCCGTTCGACCGGCGCATACTCGGCCATCAGCACCGTTGATCCGGCCTGCTCAGCGCCCGCTCCGAAGCCCTGGCACAACCGGAGGAAGACCAGCAGGATGGGCGCCCAGATGCCGATGCTGTCGAAGGTGGGCAGCGCGCCGACCAGGGTAGAGGAGCCGCCCATCAACAAGATCGTGGCAATGAGTACCCACTTGCGACCGAGTCTGTCGCCGATCGTGCCGAAGAACAGGCCGCCGAGTGGGCGAGCCACGAACCCGACCCCGAACGTGGCAAAGCTGGCGACCAGAGCGATGCCCGGGTCCAGGTTATTGAAGAACAACTTCGAGAAGATCAGCGCCGAGGCCAGCCCGTAGAGCGCGAAGTCGTAATATTCGAGGGCGCTGCCGACCGTGCTGGCCAAAGTCGCCCGACGAAGATTGGCCGCGTATTCAGGATCGTCTGCCTCGCGGACCGGCGGTGTGTACGGAGCTTCACGCATGCCTAGACGCTATCGGCGAATCGCACGGCGAGTCACGGGTTGGCTGAAAGACTCGGATCCGCGGGTGGCTCAGTAGAAGTCAACGGTGTCTACCGCGTTCATCAGTTCGGCTCCATCAAGCAGGCGGGTCGCATTGGCAGCGAACAGTTCTGCGATGAGCCGGTCTTCGGCCGAGTTGAGGGCGGCGGTGTGGGGACTGACGAGAACATTCGGCTCGGTCCACAGTGGACTGCTCTCGGGCAGAGGTTCGGTCGCGAATACGTCTAAGGCCGCGAACCCGATGCGGCCGTCGCGTAGCGCAGGCAATAGAGCGTCCTCGTCGATGACCGTGCCTCTTCCGACGTTGACCAGGATCGTCCCCGGCTTGACCGCCGCGAAGACGTCGGCCCCGATCAGCTTCTCCGTAGCCGCCGTCCCGGGCAGCGTCAGCACGATGGCATCCACCTCGGGGACCGTCGACACGATGTCCTCCACCTGGATCAGCCGGTCCACGCGATCGACCGGTGCGCCGTGACGGCTCGTGCCGATGACGGTCGCGCCGAGCCCGGCCAGTTTCTTGACCACCTCTCGACCAATTCCGCCGAGGCCAACGACCAGGACGGTCATCTCCGAAACCTGGCCCATCTCCCAGCGGCCCGTCCAGCGTCGATCGTGTTGCTGGGCGATCAAGCGTCCCAGGTCCTTTGCGCCGGACAACAGGCCGAAGACGGCGAACTCGGCCAGCGGTCCGCCGTGGACGCCGGCCGAGGTAGTGAAGACTATTCGGCTCAGCTGGTCCTGACTGAGTCCGGCGGCCTTCACCTGGCTGCCGCCGCCGGCCGCCATCGTGTGAACCCAGCGGAGTGCCGGATTCACATTCGCCGTGCGCTGCAGGGCGTTGGGATCGACATCGGGAATGCCGTAGAGCGCCTCGGCCGAGTCGATCATGTCCTCGAACTCCTGTTGCTGCCTTGGAGTTCGGCGAAAGGACGGATCCCCGGCGAAATCAGCCGGATGGCGCATCGGGGGATAGAGCGACTGGTCACGGATCACGTCGAGGCGAGGCTCCAGACGCTCGATCATCTCGCAGTGCTCCTCGGCCAGCGGTGTCGCGACGACCACGCGTAGACGCTTGGAACTGTGTGCCATATCGACATTGCCTTTCCTCGGCGGCTCCTCAGTTTAGGGTCATATATATGTCGAACAACTCAGCCGACGGGGACGTCCACGTGGGCGTGATCGGTCTCGGCATGATGGGTCGCCCGATGGCGGTCAATATCCTCAACAGCGGCGCCGGACCTCTTCACATCACCGGGCGAAACCGGGACCGCTACTCCGATCTCGTCGCAGCGGGCGCGCGGTGGCATGCCACTCCTCGATCACTCGCCGGCGCGGCGCGGGTCATCCTTCTGATGCTTCCTGACCTACCACAAGTCGAAGAGGTTTTGGCCGGCCCGGACGGGATCCTGGCCGGCGAGCCCGACGACCTGCTGCTGATCATCGCTTCATCGTCGTCTCCCGTCGGTGTCCGGGAACTTGGTACTCGGTTGGCCCAGACCACGGCCGACGCCGTGCGGGTCGTCGACGCGCCGGTGTCAGGCGGTGTCGAAGGCGCCGAGGCCGGCACGCTGTCGATCATGGTCGGTGGTGAAGAACGCGATGTCGCGGACGCGTGGGCGGTGCTCTCCGCGTGCGGCAATCCGGTTCGTCTAGGTCCCTTGGGTTCGGGCCAGGTGGCGAAGGCGTGCAACCAGATGATCGTCGCATCGACCGTCCTGGCGCTCGGGGAGGCCGCCGTACTCGCCGAACGGAGCGGTCTCGATCTCGCCCAACTGTTCCGCCTGCTTGCGGGTGGATACGCCGGGAGCCGCATCCTGGAAAGCCGCGGCGACCGGATCATCGAGCAGGACTACAGTCCGTCGGGAGTAGCGAAGTACATGGTCAAGGACCTCGACTTCGCGTCGGCCGTGGCGGCAGCGACCGGCACGCATCCCGTCTTGCTGCCAGCGGTGAAGGCTGCGTTCGAGGAACTCACGGCGCGAGGGCACGGTGACGACGACATCGCCGTCACGAGACGCTATGTCGAAGAGCGCTGAGCACTGCCCTGGCGGCTGCCGAAGCAATGCTCACAACTACCACTGCCAGGTCAGCACGCCTTCGTCCAGTACGCACCATCCGGGAGCGTGATGGCGTCGGAGGCACTATTGATGATCACCAGGAATTGCCGGGCAGGCGGGGAAGGTGAGCAATAGCCGGTGCCCTTGCGGTAGAACGCAATAGAAGTGGTCGCCCGCGATCGCTTCGAATGCCTGCAGCCTCGATCCCACCGGACCTCTTGATTACGGACGCGGGGTCGAACCGGCGAACGTCGGTACCGGTACCTGCGAATTATCCTGTCCCGCAGGTGGGACACCGCCGCCCTCATCAGTCACCTGCTCGCTGAGGTCGTCGAGCGGCGGAAGGTCGTTACTCGCAAAAACTTTCCGTACCCGGTCGACGTCGAGTTCGCCATTCCACCTGGCGACGAACAGCGTGGCCACTGCATTGCCGATGAAGTTGACCAGCGCCCGGCATTCGGACATGAACTTGTCGATGCCGAACACCAGCATGATGCCGATGGCCGGAATGTGACCCATCGTGCTCAACGTTGCAGTGAGCGCGATGAAGCCGCCACCGGCGACCCCCGCTGCGCCTTTGGACGTCAGCAGCATCACCGCGAGCAGCCCGATCTGCTGACCGACCGACAAGGGCGTGTTGGTGGCCTGGGCGATGTACAACGAGGCGAGGGAGAGATAGATCGCAGCGCCGTCGAGGTTGAAGCTGTACCCGGTGGGAACCACCAGCCCGACCGTCGGCTTGTAGACCCCGGCGTATTCAAGCTTGCGCATCAGTCCGGGCAGCGCCGGCTCGGCGGTGGAGGTGCCGAGGATCAACAGCAGTTCCTCCCGCAGGTAGCGGAGCATGTGGAGAATGTTGAGCCGCAGGTAGGCCATCACCGAGCCGAGCACCACGAACACGAACAGAGCGGATGTGACGTAGAACAGCAAGATGAGGCTGCCAAGACTCGCCAGGGTCGACACGCCGTACTTGCCGATCGCGTATGCCATCGCCCCGAACGCGCCCAGCGGGGCGAGCTTCATGATGTAGGACAGCACCTTGAAGACGATCTTGGTGAGCCGGTTGACGGCGTCCAGTACCGGGCCACCGATCTGACCGACGGCGTTGAGCGCCACACCGAAAATGACGGCCACGAAGATGATTTGGAGGATGTCGCCCTCGACGAACGGGCCGAACACGCTGTCGGGCACGATGTGGGTGATGAACTCCCACCAGTGCTGATTCTCGCCTGCGCTGATCAGCTTCTGCGCTGACTCGCTGGCTTCGATATCGCCCGGTATGGCGTTCACTCCGTCGCCGAGCCGGAACAGATTGATGGCCACCAGACCAAGAACCATCGCGAGGATGGTTCCGACCTGGAAGTAGGTCAGCGCCTTGATTCCGGTCAGCCCAACTTTTTTCAGATCAGCGACGCTGGCGATCCCACCGACGATCGTCAGGAACACGATCGGGCCGATCAGCATCTTCATCGCGGTGACGAAGGTGGTGCCGATCGGCTCCATCGCTTCACCGGCTGCCGGCGCGAGCCAGCCCAGCAGGATGCCGACCACGATGGCCAACAGCACCCAGAAGTAGAGCTGCCGGTACCACCGCCCCCTTGGGGTCTGTGTAGTCATTACGTAACCTCTTGTGTCCGTCGCGGTGTGGGTCAGGCCGGCGTCAGGGCCGGGGTCAATGCGGCGATCACCGCTTCAGTCATTTCCGTTGTGCCCGCCGAGCCGCCGATATCGTGGGTCAGCACACCGCTGCCGGTGGCAGCCTCGATCGCGGCCTCGACGCGACGAGCCTCGTCGTGCAGGCCGAAGTGCTCCAGCATCAATGCCGCACTGGCGATAGCACCGATGGGATTGCTCACACCCTGTCCCGCGATATCCGGCGCGGAGCCGTGCACCGGTTCGAACATGCTGGGAAAGCGTTTCTCCGGGTTGAGGTTTGCACTCGCCGCCACCCCCAGGCTGCCGGCCAGCGCTGAACCGAGATCGGACAGGATGTCAGCGTTGAGGTTGGACGCCACGACCACCGACAAGTCCTCGGGACGCAGGATGAACTTCGCGCTCATGGCATCGACCAGAACGCTCTCGTTCTCCACGTCCGGGTAATCGACAGCGACACGTTTGAAGACCTCGTCCCACAGCACCATGCCGTACTGCTGGGCATTGGACTTAGTCACGCTGGAGACCTTCTTGACCCGACGGGTCCGGGCCAGATCGAACGCATAGCGAATGATTCGCTCGCAACCCTTTTCGGTGAATAATGCCGTCTGCAGTGCGACCTCGTTGCCGGGCCCGCGGCCCGACAGATTGCGCCCACCAAACCCGGCGTACTCGCCCTCGCTGTTTTCCCGCACCACAAGCCAGTCGAGATCGTGGTCGTCGGCCTTGCGCAGCGGCGAGACGACACCGGGCAGGAACTTCACCGGGCGGATGTTGGCCCACTGGTCGAAGTTCTGGGTGATGTTCAGGCGCAGACCCCACAGGCTGACATGGTCCGGCACGTTCTCCCAGCCCACCGCGCCGAAGTAGATCGCGTCGAAGGCCTGCAACGTCTCCAGCCCGTCGGCGGCCATCATCTGGCCGGTCTGCTCGTAGTACTCGCAGCCCCACGGGAAGTCTGTCCACTCGAAGGAGAACCTGTCCTGAGACAGGGCGGCCAGGGTGTCGAGGACCTGACGCCCGGCGACAACAACCTCCTTGCCGACCCCGTCGGCCGGAATCACTGCGATCTTGAAAACTTGCTGAGCCACGGAAATCCCCTCGGTCTGACTGTTGTACAAATCACAGAAGCGCGGATTCCATTAGGAAGCCATAGATCCGCCACGTCTAAGACCTACATCCGATGCGGGGTATAGGTTCGACCTATCAATTCAGATCAAAGGGGTGCCAGTGGAGGTTCGGCAGCTGAAATTCTTCCTCGCGGTGGTCGATCACGGCGGGTTCAGCAAGGCCGCGGAGCAGTTGATGGTGGCGCAGCCGTCGCTGTCACAGGCAATCGCCGGTTTCGAACGCGAGCTCGGGATGCCGCTGTTTCACCGGGTCGGGCGCGGCGTAGTGCTCAGCGGCGCGGGCAAGACGCTGGTCGGGCTGGCCCGCGTGGTGCTGCGCGACGTCGACGAAGCTGCGGCCGCAATGCGCGAGCTGAAGGGCCTGCGCGGCGGCCGGGTCGATGTGATCACCATGCCCTCACCTGGCATGGAGCCGCTGACCACGATCCTGGCCGCGTTCGCGCGCCAGCACCCCGACGTGATTGTCAACGCGGAGGCCGGTTTCACCCCGCAGGAGGTGCTGGACAGTGTTCGCAGCGGCGCCTGTGAGATCGGGGTGCTCGGATCGGCTGAAGCCACCCGCGCACCGGACTTGGACGTCGTAGAGCTAGAAAGTCAAGCACTCGTGCTGATTTCGGGGCCGGACGACGAATGCCGGGAGGAGCCGACCGTGCGGCGAGAGGATCTGAGTGGTTGCCGGTTGATCGTGTCTCAGCGCGGGTCACTGATGCGGGCACTCGTCGACGATGTTCTCGCACACGGCATACACATCACCATCGTCGCCGAAGTAGCACACCGCACCTCGATTTTGCCGATGGTCCTCAAAGGATTGGGCCGGGCGGTAATGCCGTCATCGTGGACGCAGACCGCCCGACAGGCAGGAGCAACGGTGCAGCGGATCGTGCCCGAATCATACCTGCACGTGGCCGCCGTCAGTCGGCGAAACCATTTGACGGTGCCTGCCAAAGCGCTGATGGCCGAGGCCCGCCGCTACTGTACGCACCTCGACGGATAGCCATCCTGGTTTGTTGACTCACGCACAGTGTGCTGATATATCCGAGTTCTCCGAAACCGCCAGTCAGTCGATTGGTTCGGCAGCAATCACATATCACGATGCTTCTCGCCTTGATCCGGATTACGCCTGAATTCGTTGTCTGACAGCAGGTTTACACTGCTACTGCACCAATCACGGCCGACGCCTTCGGCCACACGAGACTCGGAGCGACGATGCTGCTCTTCTGGGGGTCGGTGTGCATTTGGGTGTCCTCCGTCGTCGGCGGTGCGACGGGCTTCGGCGCGGCATTGGTCGCCGCGCCGTTCATGCTGCTGGCCGGGTTCAGCGTCGAGGATGTGGTGATCATCAACCTCGTTGCTGGCATCGTCACCAGAATCGGCGTCTCGCTGAGGTTATGGAGTCACATCTCTTGGCGTCGTGTCGCTTTGCTGGTTGCTGGCAGCCTCCCAGGCGCGTGGCTCGGTGCGCTGCTCGCGCTCGCGTTTCCCGAACACGAATTGAAACGGGCGGTGGGAATCGTCGTTGTCGTCTGCGGGGTCGGCATGGCTGTTATGCGGTTGCAAAAGCCCTACGTGCCGTCGACCAGGGCGCAGGTCGCGGCGGGCTTCGTCAGCGGCTATCTGAGCACCACAACATCGCTGAATGGTCCCCCGATCGTCTTGCTGCTGGCCCGCGCCGGTCTGCCCCCGTTGTTGTTCATCGCCGACCTGGCCGCCTATTTCACGGTCACCAATGCATTGTCCCTGCTGATCCTTCTGGGCCGTGGTCCGGTGCCTGCGGATATCTTCTGGCCGGATCTGCCTGTGCTGGTGGCCGTCGCCATGGTCGGGAATTTTCTCGGTTTGCGCATCGTCCGCAAACTCCCGGCGCACGGTTTCCGGACGGCCGTCATCGGGCTGGTCATCTTCGTCGGGATGCTGACCGTGATCGTAGCCTGAATATGGGTTGCAGTAGACGTTCGTCCCGTGCCATCGATAACGTTGACGTTCAACGCATCTCCCTATAGAGAGCAACAAGCGCCACAGAGGTGTGCGCGCCTTGATATCTGCACCTATCGGCTTACGCACGATGCACGTGTCCCGAAAATGTTCTAGCGCTGATGCGCGCCGAGTTCGGTGAAGCAGAACTTGCCGCCGACGAACCGCTCGTGAGCTCCCGGGGCTGACTCGTCGACCCCGGCGAGGATCTCCTGCGCGAACACCTCAGAATCGTCCTGTGGGTGGTAGCCGATCTGCTCACCGGCCTTCAGTGACCACCACCGTCGGGTGTTGCGGGAGATACCCCACACGGTCCGGAATCCCGGCTCGGGCGTGGCGAGGCATGCCTCCAACAGCCGAGCCCCGTCATCCGGCGACATCCAGGTCCACAGCGACCTCGAATCCCACGGCTTCTCGAAGCAGGAGCCGATCCGCAGGCAGGTCACGTCCATCCCGTAGCGGGAGTGGAAGAGTGCGCCCAGGGCTTCCTGCGCCGCCTTGCTGAACCCGTAGTAGGTGTCGGGGCGGGGCGGTATGTCGGCGGGCAGGCCGTCCGGGCCCGCGTCGTCCCGGCCGTAGAAGCCCACGGCGTGGTTGCTCGAGGCAAGCACGACCCGCGCCACGCCGGCCGCCCGCGCCTCCTCGAGCATCACCCGGGTGCCATCGATGTTGTTGGTGAGGATGTCCTGCCAGGGCGCCTCGACGCTGATCCCCCCGAGGTGGATCACGGCGTCGACGCCGGTGCAGGCATCACGCATCGCCTTGGCGTCGGTCACCGACCCCACGAGAACCTCCACGGCCTCGCCATCGCCAGGCGCCTCGGGCGCCACCAGGTCCAGCAGTCGCAGCGTTCGTCCGGGGCGCGCCAACCGGGGGCGCATCAGCCGTCCCAGGCCACCGTTCGCACCGGTGATCAGTACCGTCTGGGTCATCGCGATCCTTCCTCTGAATGTCAATGCTGACTCGACGGCCGCAACGCGTCGATCCGGTCGAGGTATTCGGCGTACTGCTCGCCGTATTTGTCGATGACCGACTGTGTGGCCGCGCGCCAGGGGGTGATGTCGCCGACCCGGGTGATCGTGACCCCGGCGTCGCGAAGCTTCTGCATGTCGGCGTCGACCTGTGCGTTCCACTTCTCCTTCTGGAACGGCACCGCGTCGGCGGCCGCCTGCTGGAGGAGGTCCTGGTCCTCTGCGGGCAGATCCTCCCACACGCTTCTGTTGACGATCAGGATCTCGGCCACCCGCATGTGCTCGTCGAGCGTGTAGTTGGGCGCGATCTCATAGTGCGAAGCCGAGTAGTAGCTCGGCGGGTTGTTCTCCGCGCCGTCGAGGAGACCGCTCTGCAGCGAGCTGTAGACCTCGCCATAGCCCATCGGTGTCGGCGAGCCGCCGAGTGCCTCGATGAAGTCCATGATCACCGCCGTCTCCTGCACCCGGAACTTCAGCCCCCTGACGTCCTCGGGCGATGTGATCACTTTGTCCGTCGTGTAGAAGCTCCGCGCGCCCGGGTCGAAGTAGCAGAGTCCCTTGAACCCGGCAGTCTCCATCTCGCCCAGCAGCTTCTGGCCTCCATCGTCGGCGTCGAGGAACCGCCACATGTGGTCGGCGTCGTCGAAGATATAGGGAAGGCCGAAAAGCCCCATAGGCGTGGCGAACTCGGCCATCGGCGCGGAGCTCACCCGGGTCATTTCGATGACACCCAACTGGACCTGCTCGATGATGTCGGCCTCCTCACCCAGGCGCCCTCCGGCGAAGACCTGGATCTGGATCCGGCCACTGCTGCGCTCCCGCACCAACTCCGCGAACCGCTTGTCACCAAGCGTGGTCGGGTAGTCCTCGGGATGGGTCTCGGCCAACCGGAAGTAGTGCTCCGCGTTGCCCCCAGGTCCACAAGCGGCCAGTGGGAGGGTCGCCAGCGCTGCGGCGCCCATGGCACCGGCCCTGAGTATGGTGCGTCGACTCAGCGACGTGGGGCGCCCGATCCGGTTGGCCATGATTCCCACTTTCTATAGACCGAGTAGGCCCGGTAGTGCCAAAGACAACTTCGGCAGGAACGTGATGAGCAGGAGCACCAGGAGCAGCGGCACGAGGAAGATCGGCAGTGCCCGCGACACTTTCTCGATCGAGATCCGGCCGATCGCCGCCCCGACGAACAGGACGTTGCCGACCGGAGGAGTGATGAGGCCGATCGCGAGGTTGAGCAACAGCATGATGCCGAACTGGACCGGATCCATCCCGAGGCTGGTGGCCACCGGCAGCAGGATCGGCGTCATGATCAGGATCAGAGGCGCCATGTCCATCACCGCGCCGAGCACGAGCAGCAGGATATTGATCAGCAACAGGATGACGATCTTGTTGTCCGAGAGGCCGATCAGCCCTTCGGTGACCGCCTCGGGGATCCGGAGGAAGGCCAGGAAGTAACCGAACGCCCCGGCCGCCGCGATGATGAAAAGCACCACCCCGAGCGTCCGTGCGGTGCGCTGCAGGATACCGACGATGCCCGAGATCGGAATGTCGCGGTACACGACGAACGTCAGGATGAAGGCGTAGACGCAGCCGATAGCCGCCGACTCCGTCGCGGTGAATATGCCGCTGAGGATTCCGCCGAGAATGATCACCGGCATAAGGAGACTCAGCAGCCCTTCCCACACGATGCGTGGGATCTCCGCGATCGGAACGAGTGTCTCTCTGGGGTAGCCGCGCCGGACCGCGAGGATGTAGACGAGTACCAGCAGCGACAAACCGATCAGCAGGCCCGGGACGATACCGGCGACGAACAGGGCACCGACCGACACTCCACCCGCGGCCATCGAGTAGAGGACCAAGTTGTGGCTGGGCGGGATCATCACGGCCTGGGCGGCGCCGGAGATGGTCACGCAGACCGCGTAATCGGCGTCGTACCCCTTCTTTTTCATCATCGGGATCGTCACCGAACCGATCGCCGAGACGTCGGCCACCGACGAACCCGACAGCGCGCCGAAGAAGGTGCTGGCACCGATGTTGATCATCGCCAGGCCACCGCGGAGCCAGCCGACCAGCAGACTGGCCAAGGAGATCAGTCGCTGGGAGATCCCGCCTGCGCCCATGATCTCGCCGCCGAGGATGAAGAACGGGATGGCCAGCAGCGCGAAGATGTCGAGCCCGGCGACCATCCGCTGTCCGACGATCGGCAGCGGGAGGCCGAGATAGAAGGCCTCGAAAACCGCCGCGAGGCCCAGCGCCAGCGCGATCGGCACGCGGAGCAGGATGAGTACGGCGAAGCCTCCCAGGAGGATCGCCACGGCAATGGGGTCGATGGGCACGCGAGCTCCAGCTCAGTCGATGTGAACGTCGTCGGTCGGTGTGTCGAGGTATCGCTGGGTGCTCACTCCGAAGACCTGCAGGATGGTGTAGAGGCAGATCATCAACCCGGCGACCGGCAGCACCACGTACAGGACGCTGCGCGGCAGCCCGGTGCCGGGCAGTGTGGCGAATCGCGTTGCGGCGGCGAACTGGACGCCCTGGTAGACGAGGTAGATCCCGAACAGCAGGGCCAGCAGAGGGCCCAGCCACAGCACAATCCGCCGCAACGCCGGCGGGAACCGGTCGACGACGAACGTCAGCGCGATGTGTGCACCCTCACGGAAACCGATGGCGGTCATCAGGAATCCGATCCAAACCATGAGGAGCCGCGCGGTCTCCTCGCTCCAGCCGGGCGTGCTTCCGAGGACCTCCCTGGCGAATACCTGCCAGAGGACCACGAGGAGAACCGCGGTGAGGCACAGCAGGACCAGGGCCTCGAACGCGGTGTCCAACCCGCGCCAGACGCGTTTCAGGATTGTCATGGTTCCCTCAACTCGTGGATCTCGTCAGCGCAGATCGGGCCGCCTCGGCGAGTAGGTGCCGCCGATCCGGGCCGGCGAGTCCGAGGTGGTAGAGATGCAACTCGCGCGCCCCTGCGTCCAGAAGTGCCGCCACGTGCGGGCCGAAAGACTCTTCGGTCGTCGGCGGGAGCACGGTGATGTACGACGCAGGCGCCGCACGCCCGTCGAGGGTCTTCACCAGGTCGTGAACCGTCTCAACCGACTGCTCGCCGGTCGCCCAGCACTGCGATACGACCACATCGACGTCATCGGCAGCCGTCGGCGTCAGGCCGGGTAGCGCTCCGGTCGCCCAGGGGTTCGGCTGACCGTGCAAGGCGATCTCGAGCCGCCCGGGTGCTGCGGCTCGCACGGCCTCGATCACCGTGCGTCGCAGCACATCCGTAGCGTCATGGCGGATCTCGAGCAGCGTGTCCAGAACCGTCGGGTCCGGCGCTCCGGCGCGCAGGCCCGCCACCACTTGGCCCGGATCCAGACCTTCTGCGCGCCAGGCGTCTTGGCACGCGGTACAGCAGCAGATCGACAGCAGCCGCTGGGTCTCCGTGTCGTAGGCGCCCTCGGTCTTCTCGTGGTGCCCACCGTGCACGATCCCGAGCTGGCCACAGGCCTCGAGGACAACCCCTGAGCAGGGCACGTCACGCACGGCCTCGGCGGCCAGGGTGGCGGAGTACTCGCGCACCAGAGGCGACTGCGGGCACAGGGCGTACGGATACGCCTCACCGAAGCAGTTCACCACGGCCAGATCGCGATTCGCCTCACCGACCCGGGTGGAGTGCGTCAGCACAATCCACGCCGCGACCTCGATCCCGGCGTCGACCAGGTCGGCAGCTGCGTGGCCGAACGGGTCGACGTCGCCGACCCACTCCGCCGGCGCGGGCACCAACCGACGGCCCGCCCAGGCATCAGAGCGCACGGGCCGGTACAACGCGGCGCTGCGCGCGGTGACCAGCCGGGTCCGCGGGTGGAGCGGAGTCGCAGCCCGGGTGGTGTGGTACGCAGCGGCGAGCGCGATCCGCGAGATTCCGAGCGCCAGGGCCCGGTCGACGAATCCCGGGTCTCCGATCACGTCCCACGGGTAGGCGTAGCCGACGACGGGCGCCGGTTTCCCGGGCGCGCGATCGGTGGAAGTCATCGTGCTCCTGAATGTCGGGAGACTCTCCAGGAGCCTTCTATGACGTCGGCCACATCGCACTGGAATTTGTGCCCAAGTCACATTGGCAGTTGTCGCAAATCCGTGTCCAAGCCAGAATTCGCATCGATCGATACTTTGACTGCATAAAAGCGCGGTGGTCGGCGGGGCGCTCCGCATTGAAATCCGGCGGTTGGCTGCGTGAATCTATTTGCTGAGCCGTGACGGTAAAACGTTGGTGGGCTGGCAGGTGCTCAGGTTCACCTGGCTGGATCTGTCTGAGTATCCCGACCCGGCTCATCGCCATTGTGCGACGCGCGATTTCGGCGTGATTGGTTCCGCTGAGCGCAACCGATCACGCCGAAATCACCCCAATTAACGGCGTGGCGTCGTGGTGATGTGCACGTGGTCGTAGTGGCCGTAACCCGATGCCTGCGGACCGGCCGGCGTGTAGTAGGTACCTCGCCAGATCACGTCCTGTAGCCCGAAGCGGGCCGCATTACTCATCGCGAACGCGAGAATCTGGTCTCCGAGCGCGATGCCCTCGGGACTGTCCGGGTTGGGAATCATGATGTCGATCGCCAGACCGCTCGGATGCCATGGCTTAGAGTCCGGCCGGACCCCGTCGATGTCGGCGATCTGAGGAAATCTCGCGCTGACGGCCCGGGCGGCCACGATGGTGTTGGGCTGCAACCCCGCCTCGGACGCGACGCCGACGGGCAACGCCTCGGGGATATCCACGACGGCAGCCGCCAGGGATGGTCCAGCATCGGCGGGAGGCTGGCCGGGCACCGCGTTGTCGATCACCGCTTGCTGTTGCGGGGTCAACGCCCCGTACTGAGCCTCCGCGGCGGCGATCTGGCGCAGCAGTTCACCCCACTTGGCCTGCAGGTCCGCGCGCTTCGCGGAGGCCTGCTCAGCCGTGGCACGGGCGTCGGCGGCCGATTTCTCTGAGGCCTGAGCGGCGGTGGCCGCGCGTTCACGGGTTGATCGAAAGGCCTTCAACTCGTCGGCGAGCTGAGCCGCTACTGTCCGCTGCAGCGACAGCTGGTCGATCAGCTGTTGTGGGGAGGCTGCGGTCAGCACCGCCGCCATCTCACCGGTGTGTCCACTCATGTAGGTCATCGCCGCCGCCCGGTCGACCGCGGACTGATAGGGCTGGAGCTGGAGGTTTGCGACCGCGAGGGCCTCCAGATCGGCGCGGTGGCGGTCCTCGGCCGCGCTCTGGTCGGCCAGTCTGGCGTCGACATCGCGTTGGGCGGTTGTGACGGCCTCGCGACTCTGCACCGCCTGGCGGGACAACTCGTCGAGCTTCGACAGCGCGTCCGCCGCAGGGTCCGCATGCACGCCGCCCATGGACGTGGCCAGCATGATGACCGCCACCGCCGAACCGCACATCGTTCGCCGAAGTGACTGGCGCACCCCGGTCATTCGGATTGTCACGGTCCTTCGCTGCAAGGACCGACAACGGCCCGGCTGTGTATGTCTCGGACAGGCTACGAACTGGCCCAGACGATGTCCACTCCTCCTCGGCCGACTCCGGCTGCGTCTGCCGTTTAGGCTGGACAACCGATGGGCGCCTCGCTCCCTGGTTTCAGGATCTATTCGAAGGAGACTCATGCGTCGGCGGCTGCTGAATCGGGCGGTGACGGGGATGGCCATCATCTGTGTGGGGCTGCTCGCAAGCGGGTGTACGGCTCAGGCCTGGAGTGCGCCGCCGGCGGCGCCATTCGACGGACTCGACGCCCGCGCCCGTCAAGCCATCGCTGATGCGGCCGAGTCTGGTGCTGACATCCAGACCGTCGTGCTGGACCGCACCACCGGCCAGATCGTCTCCAACGGCGCCGACACGGCCTTCCCCGTCGCGTCGGTGGTGAAGCTGTTCATCGCTGATGACCTGCTGCTGCAGGAATCGGAGGGCAAGACGAAACTTTCTGCCGCCGACCGCAGTTCGATCGACCTCATGCTGCGGTCCTCCGATGACAGCGCGGCGCAGAACTTCTGGGACCGCAGCGGCGGGAATGCCATCATCGCCCGTGTGAAGGCGCGATACGGCCTGGCCGGCACAACGGCGCCCTCCAACGGGCACTGGGACGTGACGACAAGCACTGCAAGCGATCTCGTCCGCTACTACCGCATGCTGCTGGACGGCAGCGGTGGGCTCCCACCCGCACAGGCCAACATCATCGTCGGCAACCTCGCGAGATCCACCCCGACAGGAACCGATGGGTATCCGCAACGATTCGGAATCCCCGAGGGGCTCTATGGCGAGCCGGTTGCGGTCAAACAAGGCTGGTTCTGCTGCTGGAACGGCGGCAACCAGTTGCACGTATCCACCGGCATCATCGGACCCGAACGCCGCTACGTGATGGCGATCAGCTCCCTGGACCCCACCGATGCCGCCACCGCCCGCGCGAACATCACTCAGGCCGTCAAGACGATGTTCCCGGGCGGCAAGATCTGACCGCGGTCGCGGATGATCTGTGCGGCGCCGATGACCGCGAAGACGCCGGCGCGCAGCGTCGCCCCAAGAGCGGTGCTGCGCGGGATCTGGCCCCGCGCCAGGTCACCGATTCCCGCTGCGGTGTCGGAGATGTCGCAGAGAAGGGCGAGCTGCTGCCAGCGACGGCGGGCGTCGCCGGTGGTCGAGAGATAGCCGAGGCCTAAGGCAACGGCTCGGATTCCGCACACGCGGACGACGTAGTCGAACTCCGGGGACCGCTCCGCGGTCGCGCCGAAGAACCGTGCTGTGCCGCTCGGGGTGATGCGGCTCGCCGCGCCACCGGCGAAGCGTGCGACGGCCATGGCGAGCAGGCCGGCTTGGATCGCGTCGGTCATGTCTACTCCTTGAACAGCCTGGCTGTGAACGTGTCTTCTCTCTGTGGGGCTCGAGCACAAGACACCGCATCGAAGAACATCCTGACGACATGTGTCGCACATCACTACGCCAGCCGGTCTGCAACCCGACAGGAATAGCGTGACATGTCACCTAGTTGTAGGGGGCGGAACGCGGCGGGCGTTCCCCCGACAACAGGAGGGCACGATGCCTCAACTCGAAGGAAAGACAGCACTGGTCACCGGTGGAACGTCCGGCATCGGCTACGCGACGGCCCGGGCGTTCGCCGACGCAGGCGCGAAAGTGTTCATCACCGGCCGCACCCAACGGCGCGTCGAGGAGGCCGCATCGTCTCTCGGCGCCGGCGTGGTGGGCGTCGCCGGCGACGTCTCCAGCGCTGAGGACCTGGATCGATTGGTTGACGTCATACGCGCCGCAGGTGCCGGACTCGACGTCGTCTTCGCCAACGCGGGCAGCGGTGAGTTCGTGACCCTGGAGCAGGAAACCCCCGAACACCTCGCCGACACCTTCAACCGGAACGTCGGCGGGACGGTGTTCACCGTGCAGAAGACCCTGCCTCTGCTCAACTCCGGCGCCTCGATTGTGCTGGCCGGCTCGACGGCGGCCACCCGGGGGACCCCGGCGTTCGGGGCTTACGCCGCAGCTAAGGCTGCCATCCGGTCCTTCGGGCGCACCTGGGCCACCGAGTTGGCCGACCGCGGATTCCGGGTCAACACCATCGTGCCCGGCCCGATCAACACACCAGGCGCGCAGGAACTGCTGCCTGAGGGCGACGAGCGGCAGAACTTCCTCGACAGCCTGGCATCGAATCCGATGGGGCGGATCGGCAATCCCGAAGAGTTGGCTGCCGCCGTGGTGTTCCTCGCCTCAGATGCGAGCAGCTTCATGACGGGCTCGGAGGTCGTCGTCGACGGCGGCATCAATCAGGTCTAGATGTCCGGATGCGGCAGGGTGCCCTCCCGCAACAGGCTCTCGTGAACCGTGGCGAGGATGTCGGCGAGGGCATCCTCGCGATCGGGATCGAGGTCGGCGAAGAAGACCCTACGAACCCACTCTGCGTGCACCGGAACGGCTCTCGCGAGCAGGTTCTCACCCTCGGCCGAAAGGATGACGACCGTCCCGCGGCCGTCGGTCGCCGACGCCGCGCGTTCGATGAGGCCGCGGCGCGTCATCCGCAAGAGGTGATGCGACAGCCTGCTGCGCTCCCACCCGATCACTGTTGCCAGCGAGGTCACCTGCAGGCGGCGATCCGGCGCGCGCGACAATGTGCTGAGCACTGTGTAGTCGTAGAGCGAGAGACCGCATTCGGTCCGCAGGTGATGATTCATCTCGTACTCGAGACGGTGATACACGCGCATGTAGTTCAGCCACGCGCGCTGCTGAGTCGGTGTCAGCGGATACTCGCCGGAATCGGTCATCGGCGCGCCACCGTCATGGAGCCATCGTAAATCGGCTGTCAGCGGGCGCGCCCCATCTCCCGATCGGTGGCATCGCCGTCGAGCATCAGTGTCACTTCGTCGACAAAGCTGAAGCGGCCGTCGGCCGCGCGGGTGCCGAACAGGTAAACCTCTTGGGTCACCGTTGCGCCGTCACGCTTGAGCACGCGCACGAGATGGCGATCGGCGTATCGAGAGCCGTCCTCGAACTCGTCGTTGACCGTGATATCGACGTGCTCGACGATGGATCGCAGATGGGCGATGTGCTCGACGAAGCCAGTCCGGTCGGACAATTCGCCGTCCGTGCGCTGTTGGTAGTCGTCCGTGAAATGTCGGGCAACCGCCGTTTCGAGCGGAATATCGCGCTCGTTGAGCAGGTCATGCAGGGCGGCGGCGATCGTTGTCACGGTGTTCTCCTCATATGTGTGCTTTACGCACATACATTAGCGAGAAGTGTGCCTTTTGCACAAGTATCATGAAGGCATGACCCCCGAGCGGACGATCGCTGATGCTCTCGGTGTGCTCGTTGGGCGAGCATTTCGAGTCAATCTCTACGACGAGCTCACCGCCGATGTGGCGCCGGCTTTGACTCCGGCGACGTATCCGGTGATCAGCGCGATCTCGCGCTTTGGACCCAGCACCGCCAGCTCACTGGCCGACGAGCTCGGATTGGACCGTTCCGTGGTGAGCAGAAGGGCGATGACGCTGGTTCAGGCGGGCCTGCTGCACACCACGAGCCGACCTGACGACAAGCGGCAGGTCCTCTTCGAGCTCACCGATACCGGCACTGAATGCGTACACACGATGCGGCTGCGGTTGGATGCCGCAGTCGCGCGGCACATCTCGCAGTGGACATCACCAGAGCGCGCCGACTTCGCCTCTCTGCTCGCACGTTTCGTGGAGGCAGGGGCTCTGGGCGCGGATCCGGGAGAGGGTCAGACCTCGTCGAAGCGTTCCCACCCGGCGATTTCGTAGCCCCGGCCGCTCGGCGCGATGGTGGCTGCACCGTGGCCGGCGAAGTGAGCAGGGAACACCCCGGCACCAACGCGGGCGGCCCTGGCGAGCACAGCACCCCGGCTGGTGCGGGCCTGGGCCGCATCCAGATCGAAGGCGCAGCAGTCGTCGGGCCGGCTGATCTGCAACGGTGTATGCATCACATCTCCGACAAAGACTGCGCCAGAACCTGTTTCAAGCCACACGACCGATGACCCCGGCGTGTGACCGGGCGCGGGTTCGAGTAGAAGATTCTCGTCGACGCGGTGCTGCCCGTGCCAGGTCTGTAATTGTCCGGCGTTGGCGATCGGGGCGATGCTGTCAGCGAAGACCAACCGGATCCCCTCAAAGCGCGCCTTTTCGTCGTCGGTGCGGGCAGCACGCATCCGATCGGCGTTCTCGGGGCGGAAGTAGTCGTAATCCGCTTGCGGCACCAGGTAGGTCGCGTTGGGGAACGCCGGCACCCACGCCCCGTTGTCGAGCGTGGTGTTCCATCCGACGTGGTCGTAGTGGATGTGGGTGTTGATCACGATGTCCACATCGGCGGCCTGGACGCCGATTTCAGCGAGCCTCAGCAGGAAATCCGTGCGTAGGTGATCGAGTGGGGGCGCCTGCGGTCGGTCTCGATCGTTACCGACGCCGGTGTCGATCAGGATGATGCGCCCGGCCGATCGCACCACCCACGTCTGGATCGCCGCGCGGTAGGCCCGCGTCGATGGCGTCCAGTAGTGCGGAGCCAGGTCGTCGGTCCACAGGTCGGCAGGGGTGTCCGGGAACATGTCGTCGACGGTCTTGATCGGCCCGACCCATTCCAGCACCCGGTCCACCTCGGCAGATCCGATCCGAATGGTCATTGTTGTCCTCCCTTGGATGTGAGATCGAGCAGCGCGAGGGGCCGTACGGGAGCGCCGGTGGCGCCGAGGATGTTCAACGGTGCACAGACGAATGCGAATTCGGTCTGGCCGCGGACCGGTTCGAGGTTCATCACTTCGATCAGGTTGATGCCGTGTTCAGCCAACAGGATGCGATGCACGGGTAGCCTGCTGTGCCCGACAGCGACTGAAATCTTCTCCACCGCAAGAGTGTCGGCGCCAACGATCGCTACCTGACGGTCGGCCAGCCAGGCCGCACCGGAGGGATCGAGGCCCGGCACTCCGGTTTCCCGGCCGAGGTAGGCATTGCTGTCGGGCCACAGCTGGGCCCATCCGGTCCGCACCAGGACCGCGTCACCCGGTCCGATCGGGACGCCGACCATGTCGAGATCGTCGGCAGTGACAGGTTCGGCCGGTGCCAGTCGGCCGACGCCGCGTAGTGCAGGCACATCGACGAGGACGGCGCGGCGCACGGCAAGCGGGAACTCATCTATCCCCCCGGCGGCGTAGTGGCCGTCGACGACTTCGGCTGGACGCCCACCGAAGATCCTGCCGTCGACAGCGACGTGACACAGGGCGTCGACATGCGTCCCGACATGACCGCCGGAGGTGAACAGCTCGTGTGCACCGGTCATGCCGTCCTCCCGCACGGCATCGCCGTGACGCAGCGTCAGCGCCGACCGGAAGCCGGGGTGCGATGGGGACGACGGCGCACCGTTGAACAGGGGTTGGCTCAGGTCGACGATCCGGATCGGGTGCTCGGCAAGGTGGTCGAGAAGTCGCATGTCAGCCAGCCTCGTCCAAGCGGCTACCACGCGTCTCGGGAAGGGTGAGCACAGTGGCCGCAGTGATCAGCAGGACGATCACCACATACCCGTCGAAGGCGGTCCGGCCGAGGTGTGCGCTGGCCCAGCTCTGCAGGTAGGGCGCTGTTCCACCGAACAGCGCAACGGTGAGCGAGTACGGGATGGCCATTCCGCTGGAACGGATTCCGGTGGGGAACAGTTCGGCATAGACCGCGGGCAGGATCGAGATACCCGCGGCCAGCGGGACCATCGCGATCAGCAACGCGAAGAACAGCTGCCACGCCGTGTCGTGCAGTAACCACTGCAGCGGTAACTGGACGGTGGCGCTGCCCAGCACGCTGATCAGGAGTATCGGTTTGCGGCCGATCCGATCCGACAGCGCCCCCCAGAGCGGCATCGCCGCCATGAACACCAGGGCTGCACCGATCGCCGCGGTGAGGGCTTGCGTCGAGCCGATGTGCAGTGTCGTGATGGCGTAAGAGGGCGCCGCGATGACCCACGCGTAGTAGACAACGGTGAACCCGATGCTCAGTCCGACGACCTGGATCACCTGTCGACGGTGACCGTAGATCGTCGAGAAAATGCCATGGCCACCAACACTTTCGCTGTCAGCGCGAAAAACGTCGGGTTCATCCATGACCCGCCGCATATACGCGGTGATCAGGCCGAAAAGTCCACCGAGCAGGAACGGTACCCGCCATCCCCACTCGTGCATCGCGGCGGTGGACAGTTGTGAAGTCAGCACGAGGCCCAACGTGATGCCGGTGGTGTTCCCGAGCACGCTGGAGATGTAGATCAAACTTGACCAGCGGCCGCGCTTGGCCGGTGGCGCGATCTCCGCGAGGTAGGTCTGCGCCGCGGGAAGCTCACCGCCGCATGCCATTCCCTGGACGAGACGGGTCACGAGCAGCATGATCGGCGCCCACAAACCGATCACGTGGTAGGACGGCGTCAGACCGAGGATGAAGCTCGCCGCTGCCATGCAGCCGACGGCCAGCATCATCGCGAAGCGCCGGCCGCGACGGTCGGCGAGGAGACCGAACAGAATGCCACCCAGCGGTCGGGCACCGAAACCGACGGCAAATATCGCCAGGCTGGCCAACACCGCCGTCGCTGGGTCGGCGACGTCGAAGAACTGATCGGAGAAGAACGGCGCAAACACCGCATAGACGCCCCAGTCGTACCACTCGATGGCATGGCCGAGCCCGATCGCCACGAGGTGACGTGTCGGGGTCACGCGGGCGGTGACCTGCTGCCCGTCCCGGGTGTTGGTGGCGGTCATGAGGCTTCTCCCTTCGATACCGGCAGGCAGTTTTGTAACCGGCGAATGGCGATCGCCGCGAGCAGCTTCGCACCGTCGATGAGCACGCCGTCGTCGAACAGTGCGTGGGGGCTGTGGTTGTAGGCAGCGGTACCGGCGTCCATGCCGGCGGGCATGGCACCGAGGCTGATGAAGCAGCCCGGTACGTGGGCCAGCACACGGGAGAAGTCTTCGGAACCGTTCTCGGGTCCGACGGACCGGGTCACGCGATGAATGCCGAACACGTCGGTGGCGACGTCTACCGCGAGGTCGGTTTCGGTCTCATCGTTGATCGTCGCGGGACGAAGCGGGGAGAACGTGGCCTCGACGCGTACACCGTGCGCGGCGGCGATGCCGTTCAGCACGCGCTCTGCGAGGTGCTCGACGCGCTGTTGCGCTGCGGCGGAAAAGGTCCGGATGTTGGCGACGAACCGCGCCGATTCGGGGATGACGTTGGGCCGCTCGCCCGCCTCGACCACCCCGACCGTCACGACGGCCGGATCCTGGGCGTCGATGTCGCGTCCCGCCGCGCGTTGCAGCGCGAGGATCATCTCCGCAGCTGCGGGCACGGGATCGTGGGCCAGGTGTGGCGCCGAGGCATGACCGCCGGTTCCGACCACCCGAACGTCGAGCTCGGCCGACGCCGCCAACACGGCGCCGGAACGGGTGCGGACAGCTCCCGCAGGCTGATTGGAGAAGACGTGCAACGCATACGCCGCGGCGATCGGTTTACCCGCCGCATCGAGGACGCCTTCATCCAGCATCGCCTGCGCGCCTTCCCATCCCTCTTCTCCCGGCTGAAACATCAACACGACGTCGCCATAAAGTGCGTCGCGGCGCGCGCAGAGGAGTTCGGCTGCCCCGACCAGCATCGCCGTGTGCAGATCGTGGCCGCAACCGTGCATTGCGTTGCGCACCTGCGATGCGTACGGCAGATCGGTCGCCTCGTCGACCGGCAGCGCGTCCATGTCGGCGCGCAACAACACGGCGTGCGGGGCCGGCCTGCCGCGAATGACCGCGGTGATCGACGTCAGAGAGGTGCCGGTGGTGATCTCCAGCGGCAGGTGGCCGATCGCGGCGAGCACCTGGGCTTGCGTCTCTGGCAGCGCCAGACCGAGCTCCGGTCGGCAGTGCAGCCGTCGGCGTAGCGCGATCAGACGCCCGGCGAGTCCATTCGCATCTGATGTGGCACCCATGAAACTCAGGCTGGCAACGCGAACTGTCAGCGGCTTCAAAGTCATGGTTTTGTGATTTTAAGGATGCCGATATCGTGGAAACGTGCATACGGATCCGTTGGACGAGCTGGACCTCCGGTTGGTCAACGCGCTGCAGATAGCGCCGCGGGTCAGCTGGTCGGAAGCGGGGCGAATCCTCGAGGTAGGGGCACAGGTCCTCGCGGCGCGGTGGGAGCGATTGCGCGCCGGCGGTGCTGCCTGGGTGGCCGTCCATCCCGGCGGCACCTATCGCCATCAGGTCACCGCATTGGTCGAAGTCGATTGCCAAGCCGGCGCACAAAGCGCTGTCGTGGCCGAGTTGTGCGCAGATCCGCGCGTGGTGACCGTAGAAGAGTCCACGCAGGGTTATGACCTCTTGCTGACGGTGATGACGGCGGACATGACCCAGATGAGCAAGTTCGTCATCAACGAGCTGGGCACGATGGCCGGGGTTGCGGGCAGGCGTACTTACCTGGCGACCGCAGTCCACCGCGACGGCAGCAGCTGGCGGCTCGATGCCCTCAACAGATCCCAGGTGCGCGCATTGGAGAACGTCGCACGACGATCTCGCATCGCATCCGCCGCCGCGCCTCCGCCCAACGCGTGGCCCATCATTCAGGCACTCAGCAGCGACGGACGGCAGACCGCCGCCGGCATCGCCGCCCACATCGGGCGCAACCCGGCGACCGTGCGCCGGCAGTTACCCCGCCTACTGGCCTCGGGGATACTCTCCATCCGCTGTGAGGTCGCACAGAACGCCGCGCGTCGCCCGATCAGCTGCACGTGGCGAGCCCGGCTGCGACCCGTCGATCAGACGCGGACCATAGCGACCCTGCACACACTGCCCAACCTCCGACTCTGCATGTCCACAACGGGCGAGGCCAACCTACTCATCACGGCATGGACCGTCGACCTGGCGCGCATCCTGGAAATCGAACAGGACTTGGGAGCCAAGATGCCATGGCTGGAACTCCGCGACAGCGGAATCAATCTTCGAACCGCCAAACGCGTGGGTTGGATACTCGATCAACATGGCTGTGCCACAGGAGAAGTAATCACCCCCGTCGCACTACAGCCTACCGGGGGAATCGCACCGTGACGCACAGCCCGCCTGCGGGGCGGGCGGTCAGGGCGAGGGTTCCGTCGTGAGCCCGGGCGATGCTGTTGACGATTGCCAGGCCGAGTCCGACTCCGGAGTCGTGCGTCCGTACGCGCGTGGCACCGCGATGAAACGGCTCGACAAGCGTGGAAACCATTTGCGGCGTGAGCTTTTCGCCGGTGTTTTCGACGGCGAGCATCACGCCGTCGGGATGAACGCTGGTGCTGATCCACACGGCGCCTTCGTTGGGAAGGTTGTGGACGATCGCGTTGTGGACGAGGTTGGTCGTCATCTGCTGCAGGAGGGCGGAGGAACCCGTGGTGGGCGCCACCTCGCCGGAAACCTCCAGGGTGATGCCACGTTCTTCTGCCAGCGGGAGAAGCGTTTCGGTGGCTTCCTCGGCGACAAGGGACAGATCGACATGTTCTCGGGGAAAGGACCGTTGATCGGCGCGGCTGAGCAGCAACAGTGCTTCGGTGACGTCGATCGCGCGGGTGTTCACGACGCGGAGGCGCTCGATCAGTTCGCCGGTGTCGCGCTCGGGATTGCCTGCCGCGACGTCGAGAAGTGTTCGCGTGGTTGCCAGTGGGGTGCGCAACTCATGGGAAGCGTTGGCGGCAAACCGCTGCTGTTGGGCGACGTGCGCCTCAAGCCGGGCGAGCATGGTGTCGAAGGCGTCAGCGAGTTCACGGAACTCATCTCTGCGGCCCCGCAACCGAATTCGATGCGACAGTGAGCCGACGCTGGCCCTGCGGGTCGCGTCGGTGATACGCGTCAGGGGCGCGAGCATCCGGCCGGCGAGAACCCACCCACCCACCAGGCCGAACACCAGCAGCAGCGCCAGTACCGCGGCAGCTCCCGGAGCGAATGCGCGCAGGAGCCTGGACCGAATCGGAAAGACATCATTCGGGAACGGGATGTCGGTGCTGCCCGGGATGATCATCATCCGGTCGGGGACGTAACG
The DNA here is from genome assembly GCF_032883035.1 of Mycobacterium appelbergii. Classification (NCBI taxonomy): domain Bacteria; kingdom Bacillati; phylum Actinomycetota; class Actinomycetes; order Mycobacteriales; family Mycobacteriaceae; genus Mycobacterium; species Mycobacterium appelbergii. Next base: position 222,070 of record NZ_JAMQTH010000001.1, on the reverse strand, counting down.
CAGCAGGAACAGCCACACGGCGGCGAGCAGCAGGGCGCCGGCGAGCATCAGGAAGCCTGCGTAGCTGAGGGTGAGCTTGAGTCGGACACTCAACCCGGGTGCCCTTTCCATGGCGAGCTCCTTCACGTCCCTGGTGCGGTGTCGATGCGGTATCCGACGCCGGCCACCGTAGCGATGATCCATGGTTCACCGAGGCGCTTGCGCAACGTCGACACCGTGATGCGTACGGCATTGGTAAAGGGGTCGGCGTTCTCGTCCCAGGCCCTTTCCAGTAACTCTTCGGCACTGACCACGCCCCCTTCGGCAGCGACGAGGACCTCCAGAACCGCGAACTGCTTCCGGGTGAGCGCGACGTAACGGCCGTCGCGGTAGACCTCGCGCCGGAACGGATCCAGCCGCAAACCCGCGATCTCTCGCACGGGTGGTCTGGGATTGGCGCGCCTGCGGTCGAGAGCCCTGAGCCGCAGGACGAGTTCCCGTAGTGCAAAAGGCTTGGTGAGGTAATCGTCGGCCCCGAGTTCGAACCCGGAGGCCTTGTCGTCGAGCCGGTCAGCGGCGGTGAGCATGAGGATCGGCATGCCGCTCCCGGAGGCGACGACGCGTTCGGCGATCTCGTCACCGGAGGGTCCGGGGATATCGCGATCCAGGACGGCGGCGTCATAGGCGTTGAGGCTCAACAACTCCAGTGCGGTGTCACCATCACCTGCAATGTCGGCGGCGATCGCCTCCAGCCGCAGTCCATCACGGATGGCCGTTGCCAGCAGGGGTTCGTCCTCGACGATCAACACACGCACAGTTACTCGATGCTACGAGCCGGCACATATCGCCGGCATATCGAAATTCGCTTACGCGCTGACAACACCGCACGGCCTTCACTAAGGGCATGACCTACAACGAACGAGCACACACCCGCCGAAACACACGACCGCTGACCATCCTTGCCATGGCCGCCCTGATCGGCTCGGGCTGTTTCACCCTAGCTGCCGAAGCCGGTGCCACCCCCAACGGAGGTGAGCAGGCGGCGAAGTATTCCCAGTGTATGCGGGCGAACGGCGTCGCAGACTTCCCCGACCCGGGTGCCGACGGCCAGATTGCCTACGGGGGAATCTCGGTCCCGAAGCCCGTATGGGAGAGGGCCATCGGTACGTGTGAGAGCTTGGCGCCGGAGGAATGGTCCACCGACGCGGGGCGGACGCCCGAGCAACAGCACGCCGCGCTCGACTTCGCCCGGTGCATGCGTGACAACGGGGTGCCGGACTTCCCCGACCCCGCCACCGCACGCGATCCCCTCATCGACACGTCGAAGATGCGCGGCGGCGTCAGCGCTCGAGAGATCCCGGAGCTCAAAGGCGCACAGGATGCGTGCGACGATTCCTTCCAGGCCGCGCTCCCGGGTCTCGGTACGGGTCACCCCGGCTGATTCACACGCACTCACGCCCGCCGCCGCGCCCCGCCCAGGACCGGTAATGCAGAAGGAAGAAGGACGGAGACCGGGTCGGGTTGCGACTCGGTGACCATACATTCGTCACCGAGGGCGAGGCGTGCAGGTCGAAGGACCGAGAATTTCGCACCGAACGCAATCCCGTCAGGGGTCCGACGGTAGGTGGCCAGGCTGCGCAATGGTTCGGTTCCGGCCCTGGCTCCGGCGAATTGGTCGACCATGGTGGTGACGCATCGGATGGATGGTTTGGCGAATCCGAGTTCGGCGCCGGCTATCACGATCCCGCGGGCCAGGTCCTCGCGATGCGGCCCTGGCCAACCGTCGACGACAATGTTGGGCCGGAACCGGTTCATCGGCAGTGCGACTCCACCCTTGTCGGCGATCACGGCATTGAGCTGCGCCAGCGATTCCGATGAGATCAGATGTACGGGCGAACTGTCCGCGAAGCCGGAGATGCCAGGGGTGAGTCCGCCGGTGACCCGGTGGTGCTCCGGAGGAACACGCACCAGTCGGCTGTCGGCGCCGAGGATGTGCGAAATCCATTGGGCCACCTCGTCTCCTTGGTCAATTCCGTAGTAAGTGGTGCCAAAGAGGACGACTGGCCTGCGTGGGCCCTCGACGTCGACTTCGATATCGATCGGATCCGTTCCATCGGCCCGCAGTCCGAGCCGGCGGCCCGCCGTGTCGATGACGGGTCTGATCAACGCCAACCGGGGGTCTCGGCGTTGAGACCGAAACGTCCCATCTGGCCCAACGACCATGAACGTGCGGTCATGGTCGAGACCGGCCTCGGTGAGCTGTGTAGCCGAGACGTTCATGCCTGCACAACTTTTGACGGGATAGCTGATCAATGCGGTGACGGCCGCCAGACATCTCATCGTTAGCCGGCTTCCGGTGCAGGAAGAGGGAACAGCCTCCGAAACCGCTCCACCACCTCGGAATCCCCACTGACGCGAAACTTCCCGCCATCTTGCATACCCGTGAGGGGCGTATCGGTGCGCAGCAGCGTCAGAAGGCCGCGTTGGTCGGTCTCCAACGTAGCGTCAGCATTGTCGGTGTCCCCTCGGCTGACCGATATTTCACCGTGCGCAACGCGTACTTGGAACGGTTCCCCGTCGACGTGGACCGCGATCGCGAAGTCGAGGTCCGCTGCGGCGGCGGGATCGAAAAGTGCTCCGAAAGAGAGCATCACCGAATCGGTGCCCATCGGGGCGTCATAGGGCATCGAAGGCGAGCGGCTGGCCCATTGCGCCAATCCCGTCACGATTGGTCCCAGCTGTTGACCCCACGGGGTGAGCTCATACACCCACGAGGCCGCGGGCGCCCTCAGGCGGCGGCGCAACAGCACACCTGCCTCCGTGAGTTCTTTGAGGCGCTGCGTCAGTACACCCGGACTGGCCCCAGGCAAGCCTGCCGCGAGATCGGAAAAGCGTTTAGGGCCAAGCAGCAAATCTCGGACGATCAGCAACGCCCATCGCTCGCCAACGAGGTCCAGGCTGTGCGCGACCGCACAACCCTGACCGTACTTCCGTTCACCCGCCACCTCGCCAAGTTTACCAGCGGAAAGTGGAAAAACGATGTTGATACTTGTTTTATCGTAGTATTTACTTCTATATTCGTAGTGTCCAACCGAACCGACCCAGGAGATGAAACTGATGCCCGTGTTCACCATCGACGCACCCACCGGTGTCGCCCGAGATGCCAAGCAGAAAATGATGAAGGAGGTCACCGACGCGCTCCACGAGGCGTGGCCGATACCCGACACGCGGGGTTGGCTGCGCGAGTACCCGGCCGAGAACATCTCCCAGGACGGGAGAATCGGCGTAGAGCGCGTGCGGCCCGTGTGCCTCCTGGAGGCTCCGGAACTGACGAAACTCGACGTGAAACGCAAGCTGGTGCAGAAGGTCGAAGCAGCGATCGCCACCGCCTACGACGGCGTCGCCAACACCGACGAGACCTTGGTTCTGATCAACCACTACCCGCTCAGCGACGTCGGCTGGCAAGGGAGCCTGCAATCAGACAGGCCGGAGATCGTCGCCGCCATCGCTCAGATAAATCAATAGGCCCGCCGGAGAGGGGAGCGGGCGGCTCGATCAACGACGCCTACCCCGCCGGGCTGAGCGCCGCGCTGCGGATCTATCACGAGGCACTCGGCCTGGCCAATAAGCAACCTCTGCACGGCCGTGCCGGTGTACTTGCGTGCCAACGATTCTGCGGAGTCGCACCCGGCGTTCTCACTGTCGGCTTGGCGCTCCGGTCAGCTTCTGCCAGCGCACGGCCAAGGCCAGCTCCACGGCGTCCGACAGCCGGGTCAGGTCCATACCGGTGATCTCGCGGATTCGCTTGACCCGGTGGTTGACCGTGTTGACGTGGACGAACAACTCCCTGGCCACGCGCGACTGAGACAGGTCGTGGGCGAGCAGCGTTTCTATCGTCTCCACCAGGTGGGGGTAGCCCGCCAAGGGCCGCAACCGGGTCTCGACAAGAGTGTCCGCTACCGCCGGGCGGCTGCTGAGCAGAATCTCAATCAGCGCCTCGTGGTAGCTGAGCATGGTGGCACCGGTGTTCGACGTGCCGGCCGCCGCGGCCCGTGCAGCCTCCGTGGATTGCCGGCACGATTCACCGGCGCTTAGCAGGCCGTCACTGAATTGCCCTATGCCACAGTAGATCGCGGTCTCGGCGGCAATCGCGGACAACGCCTGCCCAAGCACGCGACGCGGATCGGCGTCGGGCGAGCGCAGCGCGGTGATCGCCACGGTAGCCTGGCCGACGTCGCCGAACAGAATCTGGCCGGCGTGCGGCTGCAGTTGGACGGCCAGGCGGCGGCGCAACCGATGGAGGTCTAGCGGGTCGGCATGGGAGTCCCCGAGCAGTGCGAAGGCGAACCACCGGCCGTCGGAATCGATCTGAAGGGTGTCGGTCCACTGCTGGAACTCCGCCGTCGTCACGGGATGGCCGCTGGTGAGCGCGTTGACCAGTTCGTTCTCGGTGCGGCGCCGCGTCGCCTCGATCGCCGAGGAGGTCTCGCGATAGGCGTTGATCATCTCGTCGGTCATCAGGTCGAAGGTGGTGATGACCAGATCTGCTCGGCGGTTGGCCTGTTGCTCGGGCCACTTCCGCGAGTCGGCGAACAGGTCCAGCAGGATGACGCGTTCCGTCGACCGGTAGGCCTGGATGACTGATTCCAGCGGTACCGACTGGCTGGCTCGTCGCGACCCCAAAGTTCGCGCTGCCGCCATCTCCTGGACGGTCGGTCCGCGGTCGCGGTGCAACACCTCTACGGCCAGCTCCAGGTTCGCCCGCACCGACGGAAGCAGCTCACTGAGGTCGAAGCGATCCTGTGAATAGCCGGGGTAGATGTTCCACATAAGCGTGGCTGCCCGCTTTGCCAGCGCATCCAGATCTGGCGCGTAGTGCGCCACGGGTTGTGAAACCATCACAACACCCTACGGGCAACGTTGGGGATCCGCGGATCGACTTAGATGATCACACATACCAATGTGATGGGGAGCACGACGAGACAAAGCGCAGGAGGCGTGATGAGCATGACCGTGATCGACGAGATCGAACGCGATCTCACCACCCCCACCCCCGAGCTGATCGACGAGATCGCCCACCTTGACGGTGACATCGTGGTTCTGGGAGTGGGCGGCAAAGTTGGGCCCAGCGTGGCCATCATGGCCCAGCGCGCCGTCGAGCAGGCCGGTGTGGATAAGACCGTGTTCGGCGTCGCCCGGTTCTCCGACCCCGCCGCCCGGGCGTCTCTGGAGCGGGCCGGCGTCACGTCGGTCCAGGCCGACCTCACCGACGACCTGGAGCTGGCGGCGGTGCCGGATGCGGCCAATGTGATCTTCATGGCCGGCAACAAGTTTGGCACCGTCGGCAACGAGCACTTCACCTGGATGATGAACTCCTACCTGCCGGGCCGCGTCGCGCAGCGATTCCGCGACTCGCGAATCGTGGTGTTCTCGACGCTGGTCACCTATCCCTTGGCCGACGTCGCCACCGGCGGTTCGCGTGAGTCCGACCCGCCGGGGCCGATCGGCGAGTACGCGGCCTCGTGCGTGGGGCGCGAGCGCATCTTCGAGCACTTCTCTCACAAGTTCGGCACGCCCGTGCTGCTGTTCCGCCTCGGCTATTCGATCGAGACCCGGTACGGCGTCCTTCAGGAGATCGCGCAGGCAGTGCACGACGGCACGCCCATCCCACTCGACATGGGACACGCGAGTGTCATCTGGCAGCGCGACGTGGCCGAGTACGCCATCCGGTCGCTTCGCCTGGCCAGCAATCCGCCGCGTGCACTCAACATCACCGGCCCCGAGATCGTGTCGGTCCGCTGGCTGGCCGAGCGCTTCGCCGAGAAGTTCGACCGTCGCCCCGTCTTCGAGGGTGTCGAGAGCGGAACCGCCTACGTTATGGACGGCACGCAATTGCAGTCTGAGTTCGGCTACCCTCGCACCAATTTGCCGCAGATGATCGACACCATTGCCGAATGGGTGGGCGCGGCCAAACCCTTGATCGGCAAGCCGACGAAGTTCCAGCAGCGCAACGGCGCCTTCTGATGACGATGATCCGCAACGTGTTCGAATCGGTGACAGGCGCCGGCGCGATGATCAACTGGATCAGCGTGGCCCGCGAGGACCTGCCGATCTACGAAGACTGGTACAACTTCCAGCACCTGCCGGAACGAGTGTCCACTCCCGGGTTCCTGCGTGCTCGTCGGTTCGTCGCCGCCGACCAGGCCCAGCTTGGCGAGGCCGCCATGGTCGACTACCTGACCCTGTACGAAACCGTCGACGTGCACGTACTCGCCTCACCGGAGTACCTGCGGCGCCTCGACAACCCGACCGACCTCACCCTGGAGGTCGTCCCGTTGTTCACCGAGTTTCGACGTGCAGCCTGCCACATCACCGTGGCACGCGGCGACGGCTCGTCCGGTCGCGTCGTAGTAGTCGAGGCGCAGTCCGGCAATGATCTCGAAACGTTGCGAGACGCGCTGGCGGGCAGCGTGTTCCAGGAATTGATCAACGAGCACCGGGTGGTCGCCGCGTCGCTGTACGAACCGGATATCACGGTGAGCGATGCCAAGAATTCGACCGCCGAGGGGCGTTCGTCGGACCAGCAGCAGGCTTTGTCAGCGGTGGTTCTGATCGAACTGCACAGCGGGGTGGACGCCGATGCCCTGATTGCGGACCTTGCGCACAGAGCTACCCGTGCAGGAGCACGTTTCGATCAGTCGCGCCCCGCCCGGATTTTCGAGCTGATCTACGAATTGCGTTCAGCTACCACTTCATACCCTTCTGCGGAGGCACCGTGCGAATAGCCAATCTGAACGACCGACTCGTGCTGCTGCGCGATGGCGGCGCAGTCGACGTGCACACTGCCAGCGCAGGTCGATTCGGCCCAGACGCGCAATCGGCCTTCGAGGACTGGTCGGGCTTCTGCGAGTGGGCACCGACGGCGAACGGTCCCGCACAGGCTTACGCCACCACCGAACTGGGTGCCCCGGTCCCACGGCCGACGCAGATCTTCGCCATCGGTCTCAACTACGTCAGGCACGCCAAGGAGTCCGGGCTGCCGCTGCCCGAACAACCCATGGTGTTCACCAAATACCAGAGCGCACTCACCGGGCCCATCGGCCGTATCGCGCTTTCGGGTGACACCGTTGACTGGGAGGTCGAGCTGGTCGCGGTGATCGGTACCCCGGCCCACCGTGTCGACGTCGCTTCTGCATGGGATTACGTGGCGGGACTCACTGTAGGACAGGACCTCTCAGACAGGACGGTGCAGCAGGCCGGCAACCCCGCGCAGTTCAGCCTGGGCAAGTCGTTCCCCGGCTTCGCGCCGATCGGACCGGAACTCGTCACCATCGACGAATTCGACAACCCCGACGATCTGCGGGTCATGACCGAGCTCAACGGCACCGTGGTGCAGGACTCCCGGACGTCGGACCTGGTGTTCAGCGTGCCCGAGCTGATCGCCTACCTGTCCGGCATCGTCACGCTGCTGCCCGGCGACCTCATCTTCACCGGCACACCCGAAGGTGTCGGGCTGGGACGTACGCCTCCGAGCTACCTCACTGACGGCGACACCGTCGTCACCACCATCGAACGGATCGGCTCGATGCGGCACGACATGTACACGCCGGAAGCGCTTCTCAACTCATCCTCATTGATCGGCAGGGGGGCGTCATGACCAGATCCGTTGATTCCGCTGACGCAGCGCCCAGCCCCGACATACTCACCGCCGCCACTGCCTATACACCCCGTGAACGCCGGTTCGTGTTGATCTTCGCCATCGTGGGCGCGCTCATCGAGAGCATGGAACTCAACCTGCTCAGCTTCCCGATGTCCGATCTGGCCGCCTCGTTCGGCGTCACCAATCACGACGTAGTCGCTGCGATCACCGCGCAGAGCCTGGCATCGATCGTCGGTGGCTTCCTGTTCGGTTGGATCGCCGACAAGTACGGACGCAAACCGTCTTACATCCTCTTCACCGGCGCCTACTCGATCGCCGCGATCGTCGGCAGCACTCTGAGCGACTTCGACATGTTCTTGGTGACCCGTGTGATCGCCGGTGTCGCCATGGGCGGTGCCTTCGGCGTGCTGTTCGCAATGTTCGCCGAGAGCTGGAAGTCCCGCAAGCGCGGGTTCATGGGCTCGGTGCTACAGGCCATGTTCATCGCGGGCCAATTACTCACGCAGCTCGTCCTTTTCCTGACACTGTCGGTGTGGGGTTCGGACGCAGGGTGGCGGATCGGCTTCGCCGTGATCGGTGTCGGCTGTCTGGGCATCGCCGTGGCTGCGTACTTCTGGCTTCCGGAATCCATTCTCTGGCAGGCCAGTCGGCAGATCCGCCGCGATAGGACGCCGCAACCCGTCACCGATGGTGACGACCTACGAGGCAAGCGGCTAGCGCGTGGTGCGGTGTTCCTGACCATCTGCACCACAGGTGTTTTCGCCGCCAGCTACTCCTACATCACCTTCGCGCCTACCTTCCTGCGCACCACGCTGGGGATATCCCTCGGGATGTCGACCCTGATCCTCACGGTCGGCACTTTGGTCGCGATCGCCAGCTACATCGTCTTCGGGGCCCTGTCGGACCGAGTCGGCCGGCGCCGATCCACCATGTACGCATGCCTCGTCGGCGTGGCCGGCTTCGCGGGATTCGCCCTGTGGAGTACCGGCTCTCCCGCCGTGGGGGTGGCCGCGCTGGTGGGCACTGCGATCGGGTACGCCGGCTTCGGTGTCCTCGGGACGTGGATCTCGGAGTTCTATCCGACGCGATTCCGAGCACTCGGGTCGAATGCCACCTACTACGTCGCCAGGGGTCTGGGTTCCGGCCTTTACCCCCTGTTCGCCCTCACCCTGGCGGGCGGCGACCTTCGGCTCGCATTGGCGCTCGGAGGCATCGGCGCGGCGCTGGGCCTGCTCGGATGCCTCTTCGTGCCCGACACCGCAGGCCGCACCATCACCGCCGAATGACTCCATCTGAAAGGTGGCTGCCGCCATCTGCTTAACAGACGGCACCATCAGGCATCACGGCGGCTGAGATGCGGAAAACGACGACGTCTCGGTGAGGCCGCACCCTAGGGGTGACTCAGGCGGTGCCCGCCCGGTGGCCGAAGCACGGCGAGGTGAGTACCGCCGAGGCGTCGGCCGCTGCCGACCGCACCAGCGCGCGCACCCGGTCGAGCGCCTGATCGGCCAGCGTGAAGTCCGTGCCGGCCACCCCTAGTGCGCCGAGCACCTCGCCGCGCCGGTGGAACACCGGGGCGGCCACCCAGCGCAGATGCGTCGCCGGCTCCTGGGACACCACGGCGTCCGAGGACGCGGCGAGAATCGCCTGCCCGAGCGCCGTCTGCTCGATCGCACTCGTCAGCCCGGGCCGGACCGGGATGGCGAACGGATCCAGCGACTCGACCGCGTCGACGATCACGAGATTGCCGCTGTACTGCTGGGCGAAGTGCGCACTGAGCCCCGTCGCCGTCCGCAGCGACTCGAGCGCGGCCGCGACGGTCCTGCGCCACGGCGCATCAGAGAGTGCCGCGGCCGCGATCCCGAGGAAACGCGGGCCGATCCGGTAGGTGCTGTCCGGTTCGGCCACCACAAATCCCTGTGAGACGAGGTGCTGCAGCAGCCGATAGACAGTGGCCTTGGGCAGTTCGGTGCGGGCCGCGAGGTCCACGATGCGGTGGCACCCCCCACGTTCGGACAGCGCAGCCAGCACGTCCAGCACCTTCACCGCCGCCGCCCGCGGTGAATTCTCTGCTCCACTATCGCTCGTCGTCATCACCAGTTATGGTAGACCATCGTTTCGTCAGATGAAACTGACGTTTCATATTTGAAGGACTGCGCCAGTGAACCTCCACGCACCGCTGACCCGCCGACGGCTGCTGACCGCGGGCGCCGCTGCCGTCCCACTGCTCGGCATGCCCGCGCTGCTCGCTGGCTGCGCCACCGGCAGCCCGGCCGCCTCGGGGAGCCGGATCCGGGTGTCGCAGGCCGTCGACCCGACCACGCTCGACCCGCAGAAGCAGGGGTCGATGACGACGATGAACGTGCTGATCAACATGTTCGACACGCTCACCGCCCGCGACGTGCACAACCAGCTGGTGCCCCGACTGGCCACGCGCTGGACCGCGATCGACGACCACCATTGGCGGTTCGTGCTGCGCCGCGGGGTGACCTTCCACAACGGCGAGCGGTTCGACGCCCAGACGGTCAAATACAGCATCGAACGGCTGCTCGACCCGAAAACGCAGTCGCCGATCGTGGAGCTGCGCTACGTGACCGGCGTCCGGGTGATCGACCAATACACCGTCGACGTCGAGCTCAGCAGCCCAGACCCCGTGATCCCGGCCAAGCTCTCGCTGTTCGGCGGCGTGATGGTGCCGCCGAAGTACCTGGCCGACGTCGGCGACGAGAAGTTCGCCCTCGCGCCCGTCGGCACCGGCCCGTTCCGGTTCGACAGCTGGAAGCGCGGCGTCGGCATCAAAATGCGGGCCTACGACAACCACTGGGCGAGCAGGCCGAGCTACGACGAGTTGGAGATCCGGACCATCCAGAACCCAGCCTCGGCCCTGGCCGCGCTGCAGAGCGACGAAGTGGACCTGGTCACCGGTCTGGTGCCCGACGCCGCGCTGCAACTCGAGGGCTACAAGGGCGTGCAGGTCAGTTCCTACCCCGGGCTGCGGATGAGCTACCTGTCGCTGGACACCACCGATCCGGTCTTCGCCGACGTCCGGGTTCGCCGGGCCCTCAATCACGCAATGGACGTGCCGCTACTGGTCAAGGCCACGCTCAACGGGCATGGCCGCGAGGTGCCGACGATGATCCCGCGAGAATCCTTCGGGTTCGATCCCGCGATCGCGCCGTATCGGCGGGACCGCGACCTGGCCCGGCGGCTCCTCGCCGAGGCCGGGCATCCGCAGGGGCTGTCCACCACGCTCACCGCGTCCAGTACCGACGCGATGACCGCGCAGGCCATCGCCGGCCTGCTGACCAAGGCCGGCGTCGACACCAAGGTGTCGCTGCTCGACGCGTCGACGTACTCACAGCGGCTGACCAGCGACAACCGCAAGGCGCTCGGCCCGATGTACCTGGCCGCCAGCACCGGCTGGACGCTCGACGGCTCCAGCCCGATCCAGTCCAACGTGCGCACCGGCCGCCGGCAGAGCCGCTGGTCGAACCCGCAGGCCGATCAGCTGATCGACGCCGAGGAGAACTCGATCCTCCCGGCCGACCGGCAGAAGGCGTTCAGCGCCCTGCAGCACTTGTTCAACAAGGAGGCCCCCTTCGTGTTCCTCTATCAAGCCGACACCATCGTCATCTCCAACGACAAGGTCCGCTGGACGCCCAATGTGATCGGCGACCTGGATCTGCAGAACGCGTCGCGCGATGACTGACCTGATGGCAGGCCCGGCCCCGATCCGCGCCGCCGCGCAGCGGCAGTCCGGCGGCACCCGCGCCCTGAACGTCGGCCGCGTCGTCCTCGGCAAGATCACCTCCGCCGTGATCGTGCTGTTCGTCGTCGCGACCGTCGCGTTCCTGCTGGTCCGGATCTCCGGTGATCCGCTGGCGCTACTGCTGCCCCCGGACGCGACCCAGCAACAGGCCGATCAGCTGGCCGCCGAACTAGGCCTGAACCAGCCGCTGCTGGTCCAGTACCTCCACTACCTCGGCGGCCTGCTGCACGGCGACCTCGGCCGGTCGATCTTCTTCGACCAGCCCGTCGTGTCGCTGATCGGTGAACGGCTGCCGGCCACCGCGCTGCTCGCCGTCGCGGCGCTCGCCCTCTCCCTGATGATCTCCCTACCCGCCGGCATCCTGGCCAGCGTCCACCGGGGTCGGATTACCGACACGGTGATCAGCGGCATCGTGTTGATCGGACAGTCCACGCCGGCGTTCTGGATCGGCATCGTGTTCATCCTGCTGTTCGCCGTCCGGCTGCACGTGCTGCCCGCGGCAGGCTACGGCGGGGCCGCGCATCTGGTGCTGCCCGCCGTCACGCTGGCCATCTACTCGATCGCCGTGGTGGCCCGCGTGCTGCGCACCTCGCTGGCCGAGGAGCTTTCGGCCGACTACATCCGCACCGCGACGGCCAAGGGTCTCAGCCGCAGCCAGGTTGTCCTTGGCCACGGGCTGCGCAACGCGTCCCTGCCGGTGGTCACCGTCGTCGGTCTGGAGCTCGGCTCGCTGCTCGGCGGCGCGATCCTCACCGAGCAGGTGTTCTCCTGGCCGGGGATCGGCCGGCTCACCGTCGAAGCGATCTCCAATCGCGACTTCGCGCTGGTCCAGGGCGCGGTGCTGTTCTTCGCGCTGGTGTTCGTCGTGGTCAACCTGCTGGTCGACCTGTCCTACACGCTGCTCGACCCGAGAGTGAGGCTCGGCCGATGATGCATCGCGTCCTGAAGGCCCGGATGGCGCTGCCCGCGCTGATCGTGCTCGCCCTGGTGGTGCTGTGCGCGGTGCTCGCGTCGGTGCTGTCGCCGTTCGACCCCAACGCGCAAGATCTGCTGACCCGGCTCAGTCCGCCGCAGTGGACCGGCGGTCACCTGCTCGGCACCGACAACCTCGGCCGCGACGTGCTCAGCCGGCTGATCTACGGGGCCCGCATCTCGCTGTTCGTCGGCCTGGCGGTCGCGCTGATCTCCGGCACCATCGGTGCCCTGGTCGGCATCGTCGCGGGATACCGCGGCGGCTGGGCCGACCGGGTGCTGATGCGGTTGGCCGATGTGCAGCTCGCGTTCCCGGCGATCCTGCTGGCGCTGGCCGTGGTGGCGTTCCTCGGCAACGGCCTGTGGGTGGTGATCATCGTGCTCGGCGTCACCAACTGGGTGTCCTACGCCCGGGTGGCGCGCTCCAGCGTGCTGTCGCTGCGCGAGCGTGACTATGTACTGGAGGCCCGGGCGATCGGGGTCGGCCCGGCCACGATCATGCGCAGGCACCTCCTGCCCAACGTGCTCGCGTCGCTGATCACCATCGCCGCGCTGAACGTCGCCTCGGCGATCGTCGTCGAGTCCGCGCTCAGCTTCCTCGGCCTCGGCGTCCCGGCCGACATCCCGACCTGGGGCTCGATGCTGGCCGACGGGCAGCTCTACCTCGGGACGTCGTGGTGGATCGCGGTGTTCCCCGGGTTGGCGCTGACGCTGACCGCGCTGTCCATCAACATCACGGGCGACGCGATCCGCGACGCCGTCGACCCGAGGACGTACCGCTGATGAGCGCACCGATCCTGACCGTGGACGACCTTCGCGTCGACTTCGAGTTGCCCGGCCGGACCGTGCACGCCGTCCGCGGCGTGTCGTTCGAGGTGCGGGCCGGCCGCACGCTGGCGATCGTCGGCGAATCCGGCAGCGGCAAGTCCGCCACCGCGAGCAGCGTGCTGCGATTGAACCCCGAACCGCCCGCCCGCTATCCGTCCGGCCTCATCACCTATGAAGGCCGCGACGTGCTGCGGCTCTCCGAAAAGGAGCTGCGCGGCATCCGCGGTGCTGAGATCGCGATGGTCTTCCAGGACCCGATGTCCAGCCTGAACCCGGTGCGCCGGATCGGCGCCCAGATCGCCGAGGTGTTGTGCCGGCACCGCGGCGGCCGCGCGGCCCGCTACCACGACGACGTGCTGGCCGCGCTGGAGGCGGCCGGGATCGACGACCCGCAGCGCCGCGCGGCGCAGTACCCGCACGAACTTTCCGGGGGCCTGCGGCAGCGGGCCATGATCGCGATGGCCCTGGTCGCCGGTCCGCGGCTGCTTATCGCCGACGAGCCTACGACGGCGCTGGACGTCACCGTGCAGGCCCAGATCCTCGACGTGCTGGCCGGCCTGCAGCAGGAGCGGCAGATGGCGCTGCTGCTGATCACCCACGACCTCGGCGTGGTCGCCAACATGGCCGACGACGTCCTGGTGATGCGGGCCGGTGAGGTGGTCGAGCACGGCGACGTGCTGTCGATCCTGACCGACCCCAAGCACCCGTACACCCGGCAGCTGCTGGCCGCCACCCCCCGACTGCGTGAGGAGAGCCCGGCATGAGCGAATCACGAGTGCTGCTGCGCACCGTCGAACTGCGCAAGGAGTTCCCGATCCGCGGCCGCGCGCCGATGGTCGCCGTCGACGACGTCTCGGTGCAGCTGCGGGCCGGTGAGACGTTGGCGGTGGTCGGCGAATCGGGCTCCGGCAAGACCACCTTGGCCCGGATGATGCTCGGGTTGCTGGAGCCGACGTCCGGACGGGTCGAGGTGAACGGCCGCGACCTGACCACGCTGCCCGCCTCCGAGCTGCGGGCCCTGCGCCGCGACCTGCAGGTGGTACTGCAGGACCCGTTCTCGAGCATGAATCCCCGGATGCGCGTCGTCGACATCGTCGCCGAGCCGCTGGTCACCCACGAGCCAACGCTTCGGGGACGACGCGGACGAGCCGATCGGGAGCAGCAGGTCGCCGAGCTGCTCACCGCCGTCGGCCTGGACGCCGACATCGCCTCCCGCTACCCGCACGAATTCTCCGGGGGTCAGCGGCAACGCATCTCGATCGCGCGGGCGCTGGCGCTGCGGCCGGAGGTGATCGTGCTCGACGAGCCGACCAGCGCGCTGGACGTCTCCGTGCAGGCGCAGGTGCTCGACCTGCTGTCCGCCCTGCAAGCCGAGTTCCACCTCAGCTACGTGTTCGTCTCCCACAACCTGGCCGTGGTGCGCAAGCTCGCCGACCGGGTGGCGGTCATGCGGTACGGCGCGGTGGTCGAGTCCGGCCCGGTCGCAACGGTTTTCGAGCATCCGTCCGACCCGTATACGCGGGCGCTGCTGGACGCCGTACTGGAACCCGATCCGCGTCGCGCGCACCGCCGCCGCACCGTGGACGTGGCGTGACGGCCGCCCTACTGGCCGGACAGCCGGGACAGCACCAGGCCGGCGCCGCCCAGCAGCGCGACGTCGTCGGCCGCGGTGTCGGCGGCAACCACGCGGGGTCGTTCGGCGAAGTCGGCCCAGTCGCTGACCGCCCGCAGGCGTTCCTCGATGCGGCCCAGGAACGCGCCGCCGCCGACGGCCGCGTCACCGTGCACGATGTAGAGCCCCGGCGCGAGCAGGTGCTGCACCGAGGACAGACCGACCGCGAGGTTGTCGGCGTAGTCGGCCATCAGCCGTCGCGCGCCGGTGTCTCCGCGGGCCGCGGCGATCAGGTCACCGACCCCGTCGATCGGCTCCAAGCCGCGCGCGGCCGACTCCTGCCGCAGCCACGTCGACGTCGCGATTGTCTTCCAGCAGCCGAGGTTCCCGCACGAACAGCGGCGACCACCGAGCGCGACGGTGATGTGCGCGCCGCTGCGCCCGCCGAGCGGCGCGATCACCTTGCCCTCGTACAGCAGACCCAGGCCGAGCGTGTCCCCGGTGGCGACCGAGGCGAACGACGCCCGGCCGGCGCCATGCCCGAACCAGCGGTCGCCCAACACCTGCAGCCGGGCCCGATGGTCGACGAACACCGGGCAGCCCAGCAGCCGGGTCAGCGACGCCGCGATCGGGTAGCCGCTGAACCCGGGCTGGTCGTCGATGCGGCGCAGCACCCCGGTGGTGTGGTCGACCAGACCGGCACTCGCGACGCCGACCCCGCACAGCGGGCTGCCCTCGAGACAACCGGTCACGGTGTCCTGCACGGTCTGCTGCAGCACCGCCGCGTCGTCGGTGGCAGGGAAGTCCGCCTCGGCGCGCCGCACGATCTGACCGGCGGGGCTCACCAGCGCCACCCGCACCGACCCGGCGAGCAGTTCGATACCGCCGATCAGTGCCTCGGGCCGGACCGCCTGCAGGTGCCGCCCGGCGTGGGCGCCCACGATGTCCGTCACCGTTCCATCCTGCCTGATGGGAGACCCCCCGAATGACCGTGCGCCACCTTGCAACTCTGACCCGCGGGGCCGTCCGCACGCTTGCCGCCGACGGCGCCGTGGCCGTTCTGCCGATCGGCGCGGTGGAGCAGCACGGCGACCACCTGCCACTGGGCACCGACTTCCTACTGGTGGAGGCCGTCTGCGATCGCGCGTTGCAGCACCTGGAGGACGACGGCACGACCTGGGTGCCGATGCCCACGATGACGTTCGGGCACAGCCCGCACCACCTGTTCGCGGCCGCCGTGAGTCTGCGGCCCGGCACCCTGTCCGACGTGCTGGCCGACGTGCTCGACTCACTGGCCCAGACCGGGTTCCGCCGGATCGTCATCGTCAACGGGCACGGCGGCAACGACGAGCTCATCCGGCTGGCGGTGAAGGCACACTCCCTGCGCGCCGAGGGCACCGCGGCGGCCTGCTCCTACTGGACGCTGAGCGCCGAGACCACCGCCGAGGCGGCCGCTGCCGAGCGGCCCGACCGCACCCCCGGGCACGCGGGCTGGTTCGAGACCTCGCTGATGCTGGCCGTGCACCCGGAACTCGTCGCCGACGACCGGCCGTTCACACCGTCCGACCCACCGCCGCTGTTCAACCGCAGCCTGGCCCCCGGACTCACCGTCGAGCGGCACGGCGAGTGGCCGCGCGTCGGCGGCACCACCGATGACGCGCGCGAGGCGAGTGCGGAGACCGGCCGGCTGCTGCTCGGTCGCCGCGTCGCCGGCCTCGTCGCCGCACTGCGGGACCTCAACCAGGCCACCGCGACACCCCCTGCTGATTCCGTCCCGTCCACCGACCGCGAAAGAGGTCCCCAGGCATGATCATCACCGGCATCGACGTACAGGTCGTCAACCTGCCGCTGACCAGCCCGTTCCGCAGCTCCTTCGAGACCAAGACCGGCGAGACCCGCACCGTCGTCCGCGTCACCACCGACGACGGTCACGTCGGCTGGGGCGAGACCATGTGGGGCGCCCCGGTGGCCCGGCTCACCGAACAGCTCTCCGCCTCCCTGATCGGCAAGAGCCCGTTCGCGCTCGAGGAGTTCCACGCCACCCACACGA
Source organism: Mycobacterium appelbergii (assembly GCF_032883035.1). NCBI lineage: Bacteria > Bacillati > Actinomycetota > Actinomycetes > Mycobacteriales > Mycobacteriaceae > Mycobacterium > Mycobacterium appelbergii. The sequence goes on along the minus strand of NZ_JAMQTH010000001.1, from coordinate 205,200 downwards.
TGGTGCCGTTCTTCTACGGCTACATCGGGTACGCCGCGCTCGCCGGTCTCGACGTCGCCTGCTGGGACCTGATGGGCAAGATCACCGGCCGCCCGCTGACCGACTTGATCGGTGGCCGCGTCCGCGACACCGTGCCTATCACCGCGCTGATCACCCGCGCCGACGCACCGGCCGCCACGGCCGCCGACCTGCCTGCCGCGCTGGCCGAGCACGCCGAGAAGGTGGTCGCCGTCGGCGGCTTCACCGCGGTCAAGCTCAAGGGCACCAAGGACGTCGACGGCGACGTGGAGATCATGCGGGCACTGCGGGCAGCGCTGCCGGACGTGGAGCTGCGGGTCGACCCCAACGCCGCGTGGAGTGTGCCCGAGTCGATCCGGGCCGGGCTGCGCATGGAGGAGCTCGACCTGGAGTACCTCGAGGACCCGTGCTGGGGGATCGATGGGATGGCCCGGGTCCGGGAGAAGGTCCGGATCCCGTTGTGCACCAACATGTGTGTGGTCGCGTTCGAGGACTTCGCGCCGGCGATGCGGCTCGGTGCGGTCGACATCATCCACGGCGACGTCTACAAGTGGGGCGGCATCAAGGCCACCAAGGACCTGGCCGCGCACTGCTCGACGTTCGGGCTCGGCATGAACCTGCACAGCGGCGGCGAGCTCGGCATCGCCACCGCCGCGCACCTGGCCGTGGTCGCCTCCACACCGGTGCTGAACCGGGCCATCGACAGCATGTACTACCTGCACGACGACGACATCATCGATCCGATTCCGCTGCACGACGGGCGGCTCTCGGTGCCCGACGGCCCCGGGCTCGGCGTCATTGTGGACGAGGACAAGCTGGCCCACTACGCCGCGCTGAACGCACGGGAAGGCGACCTGGTCAAGTGATTTCGGCGATCGAGGAGCTGCTCACCGCAGCCCGTCGACGCCGCGTCTTCTCGGCCGCCGGCTGGTCGGTCGGCACTGCCACCACGACCCTGTGCCGTGGCCTGCTCGGCACGACATCGTGGGATTCGCCGGCCTGGGATCCACCGGCCACCGACGTGACCGAGGACAGCCGGTGGGACCTCGCCTCGGTGACCAAGCCGATCGTCGCGATCGCGGTGATGTCGCTGGTCGAGGGCGGCGTGCTGACGCTCGACGACACCATCGCCGAGCACCTGCCGGACTACGCGGACACCGACAAGGCCCGCATCCGGGTCAGGGATCTGCTCGCCCACACCTCCGGCATCCCCGGTCAGCAGCCGCTCTACCGGTGGAACCGGACCCGCGACGAGCTGCTCACCGCGATCCGCGGGCTACCGCTGCTGGGCCCGCCGGGAGCGCAGGTCGCCTACAGCTCACCGGGCTTCATCCTGCTCGGGTTGATTGCGGAATCCGCCGCCGGGATGCCACTCGACCTGCTGGTGACCGAACGGATCACCCGGCCGGCGGGAATGGCAGACGCCGGATTCGCCGCGCCACCAACCGAACTCGCCGTCGCGACCGAAGACGATCCGTGGCGCGGCCACCTGGTCCGCGGCCAGGTGCACGACGAGAACGCCGTGGTGCTCGGTGCGCCGGCCGGCCACGCCGGCATGTTCGCGACGTTGGCGGACGTGGAGGCACTCGGCCGGACGCTGTGCGCGCACGGACACGGCGCCAACGGCCGGGTGCTGACGCCGGCCGGGTACGCCGCGATGATCGCGCCGCGCACCGACCACCTGCCGCTGCGGCGGACGCTGGGCTGGCAGGGTGTCGATCTCGTCGACTCCGTCGCCGGTGACCTCATCGGTCCGCGCGGCTACGGCCACACCGGGTTCACCGGGACGTCACTCTGGGTCGACCCGGACCGCGGCAGCTACGTCGTGCTGCTCACCAACCGGGTCCACCCCAGCCGGCAGAGTGAGGCGATCGGTCGAGTCCGGCGGGCGGTGAACAACGCCGGCTTCGCGCTCGCGAGCCGCTGACGTCAGCCGGTGGCTACGTAGAGCCGGTGGCTGCCACTACGAAGTACGTCTTGCTAATCTTCGGGACTCGACCGCTACCTACAACCGCAACGCCTCGGCGATCAGGGCAGCTTGGGCGATCACCGCATCCTGCCAGGGCTGCAAGATGTGCGCGGGCGAGGCATCGAAGCTCTGCGCAAAAGGATCGGGCACGCCGGTCTCGTGTCCGGTGAGCGCTTCCAGCACGGCCAGGCCGCAGAACGGCACGTGCACCGGTGAGTAGCCACCTTCGTGAGAGAAGACGATCTTTCCGCCACAGACGTTGTCCGCCAACCCAACCAGAAGAGCAGCCATGTCTTTGAAGCCACCCGAAGTGACCGTCATGCAGCCCAGCGGATCGACCGGGCTGGGGTCGAATCCGCTGGAGACGAAGATGATGTCGGGCCGGAACGCGGTGACGGCGGGGACGGCGACGCGCTCGATCGCCGCCAGGTAGGCACCGTTACCGGAGCCTGCCGGCAACGGGACATTGATGTTGGCGCCGTCGGCGCCACCGGTGTCTGCGACGCCGCCGGTGTCCTGCGGGAAGAGCCGGTCCTGGTGCAGTGAGATCGTCAGCACGTTCGGATCGTCCCAGTAGATGGACTCGGCGCCGTTGCCGTGGTGGACGTCGTAGTCGACGATCGCGACCCGCTGCACGCCAAGCGTCGCGCGTACGTATTCGATTGCGACGCAGACGTTGGAGAACAGGCAGTAGCCCATGCCCATGTCGCGGCGGGCGTGATGGCCGGGGGGACGCACCAACGCATAGGCGTTGTCCACGTCCCCGGTGAGCACGGCTTCGGCGGCGGCCATGGTGCCGCCTGCGGCCAGCCGGGCGATGTCATAAGACCCGCGCCCGAACGGGGTGTAGCCATCTCCCCCGTCACCACCGCGGTCGGCGCTCTCGCGTTCGATGCGATGCACATGCTCGGCGTCGTGCACTCGGAGCAGATCTTCCCTGGACGCCAGCCGCGGTGTGACCCGGACCAGCTCGTCGATCATCCCTGAGACTTCCACCAGGCCGGCCATCCGCGATTTGGACTCGCCGCTCTCAAAGGTGATGTGCGGCTGGTTGAAGCCACCGGCCGGGAAGATGCCCACGTGAGTGCCGGTGTCGTGCCAGGCGTAACGCTCGTGCCAGATGTAGCCGGTGCGCCGGTGTGCGGTCATCGTGTTTGCCCTACCTTGTCGGGTGCGTGTAGAGAGTCGAAAAGCTCGTCCACCCTTCGCTGTTCGTCGGCGCTGGCCGGCTTGGCGCAGGCCACAACGATGTAGACGACGACGTTGACCACCAGGGCGGCCACCCCGGAGGTCAGTCCACCGAGCACCGGGATTGCGATCGGGTACATCATCTGCAGCACGCAGGCGGTGGCGAAGCCGAACACCATGGCCGCACACGCGGCGGCGGCATTGCCGCGGCGCCAGAAGATCCCGAGGAACACCGTCGGAGCCAGCTGCACGATGCCCTGATAGGAAACCTGCGCCAACGCCACCATGCCCGAAGAGAGCACATTCGTCGTCGCTACCGCGACCGCGCCGGCCAGCAGAGTCAACACCCCGACCGACATCTTGCCCCACCGTGGGTCCTCGACCCGGGTGCCGCGAGCGACTCCCACAACGTCATTGGCGATTTGGGCGCCCAGGGCTTGCAGATTCGCCCCGACGTTGCCCATGGTGGCTGCCAGCACGCACAGTCCGGCCAGCGTCAGCACGATCGGCCCGCCCACTGACGCGGTGAGGAACCACACCTCGTCGGGTGCGTCAGCCACGCCGGGCAGGGTCGAGGCCGCCATCGCCAGCAGGCACAGCGAGGAGCCGAAGATCAGCAGCAACGGTGAGGCCATCACCGCGGCGCGCTTGATGGTGTGGGTGCTGTTGGAGGCGAACAGCCGCACGAAGATGTCCGGCCAGCACCACCCACCGAGCGCACCCGTGGCCACCAACGAGAACAGGTAGAACGGCCCTTCCACGCTGCCCGGCCCGGGCAGGGTGAAGAACGCTGGTTCGATCTCGCCGAAGCCGTGTCCGTTGGTCAGCAGCCAGGTCAGCAGTCCGAGGATCAGGACGGTGCCGAAGAGGTAGGCGACGATGCCTTGCACGAAGTCGCTGATCACCAGGCCGCGGGCGCCGAGTCGTACCGTCCACCACTGCCGCACGACCAGGACACCGATGCCGATCAGGGCGGCCCCGGCTGCCGGGACCGTACCGAACGACAGGTACTCGAACACCAGCGTCAGGGACTGCATCCCGAGCACGATCCATGGGAACGAGGCGATCACCCCGATGATTGCGGCAATCACCCGCACCTGGGTAGATCCGTACCGCAGTCCCAGCAGATCAGCCTGGGTGCGCAGATCGAACCGCCTCCCCGACTCGTGCACGGGTTTGGCCAGCAGGAACATCAGCACGACGGCGAGGATCGAGTAGGCAACGAAGTAGAACCCGATGGCGCCTGCGCTGGCGGCGTAGCCGGCGAACGCGATGAAGATGGTGCCAGGAAGCCAGGTGTTGACGAATGCCATGGCCGAGAACATCGGCCCGAATGATCGCCCGGCAGTGGCATATTCGCTGAAGTCAGCGCTGCCTCTGGTGCGCTGCAGCACGACGAACAGCACGATCAGGAAGACGGCGACGCCGCCGTAACCGATGAGGATCTCCATGTCAGTCCTCCCCGGCCGAACTGTCGACGCGGTACATGACCATCAGCGAGAGCACCCCGATGACGCCGGTGATCAGGAAGAACCAGACCCCGCCCTGCCCCAGATACCACGTCAGCGGCGGGAACAGCAGGATTACGAAGTTCAGGATCGCGAGCGCGACGACCATCGTCGTATTTCGGCGTTTAGGTGGGCGTGGGGCCTCAGCAGCCATCATCGCGTCTCCTTCATGCCGGAACGTTCCGGCATATTTGAGACTCGCGCCACAGAGAGCTGTTGTCAAGGGGTGAGTCTCGATTCGCAGCGTGGCTACGATGGCCGGATGGCACCGCGACGTGTGACGATCGTGGAGATCGCCGAGCATGTGGGGCTGTCGAAGACCACGGTGTCCGACGCGCTGCACGGCGGCGGCCGCGTCTCCCCTTCCACTGCCGCGAAAGTGGCGGCAGCCGCCCGCGAACTCGGCTACGTGACCAATCGTGCCGCCCGCCAGCTGCGCGGCCGCAGCGTCGGCGCCTTCGGGATCTACATCCCGCCTATTGCCAGGAACTTCAACTTCTACATGGAGTTCGCGTTCGGCGCAGCCCACGGCTCGGCCGAGCACGATGCTGATCTCACGTTGTTCGCCCGCGATGCCGAGGTGGGGCCGCGCCACTTCCAGGTCGACGGCGTAATTGCGGTGGATCCCCTGCCGGGCGATCCGATGCTGGAGCGCCTGGTCGACGCCGACATCCCCATCGTGACCGCAGGCCGGCCACCTGCCGCGCTCGCCGATGCCGTCGCGGCCGTCATCGAGGCACCACATAGCGAACTGGCGCGGACCGTGCTCGACTACCTGCACGAAAGCGGTTTCCGGCGACCGGCTTTCGTCGGATCGGACCGGCAATTCTTCTCCTCATGGGCCGACGATGTGCGGCAGAGCTATTTGGACTGGTGCGCTGCGCATGACGTCGAGCCTTCTGCTTTCGACTGCCCGCTGGGTGCGACGCTTGACGAACTGGGCGCGGCAGTGCGCTCGGCGGTCAAACCGTCGGATGTCGACGCTCTGGTGTGCGCGCCGCAGGGCTTCGCCGGGAGGTCGATGGGCATCCTCGAATCCATGGGGAGGCACGTGGGACCGGAGTTCGGCCTGGCAGCGTTGAGTAGCGATCCCACAACGGAATTGGGAAACACACGAATGACGGCGGTCGACCTCGCGCCGTGGACATTCGGCCGGGAGGCGGTTGGCCTGCTGGCCGCCGTGATGGCCGGCGAACCCCGACCGTACCTCAACCGGTTCGAGAAGGTCAGTGTCCGCAAGGCCGGCGAAGAGATCGGAGCCCGAAGTCAAGCCTCTCGGCCAGCGGATCGGCGGACATGACAACCACTAGTGGACTCGCATGAGCCCGCCTATGCGAAGCGGCCAGCTTCATCGAAGGTCAACCTCGGGTTGCGGGGGAACAGTGCGGCCAGTTCCCCGTACCCGATGCCGCAGATGAAGTTCGACGCGATCCGAACCCCGACATCGGTCCGCAATCCAAACTGAGAGCGCGGGCGACGATGACAAGGTAGTCCACTTCAGTGTCGCCAGCGATGGTCAGATTCGGTCGGTTGCGGACCGCGTCGGTCAGGTTCATGATTCCGGTGTTCATGCGGCGGCCGTCGATGACGTTCAATGGGTATGGCGAAACACCCTCGTTTGCTTCGCTTCATCTACACGCGATGCTGGCCTGGCCTTCTGGCAACTGTCTCAGACGGTTGCACCGCCGTTCATCTCGCGGAAGGCATCCTTTCCTACAATCTTGGCCGACGAAACCCTATGGGACGATGACAACCTTGCCGATGTTGCGTCGATCGGTCAGCATCTGATGCGCCGTGGCCACATCATCGAAAGCGACCACCGCCGAGACCACTGGTGCGACAGCCTTGCTCGCCATCAACGGCTCCAAGGGCGAGAGCCAAGGCTGAAGCGTTCCACGGTCGTCCCACAGCACCCGAAGATCCAGCCCTATCAACGTTCTGGAGTCGACGATCAGATTCGCCGCACTCAGACCCGTGATCACCCGAAAGTCGTCGGGCTGACCCTCGGTGACCTCGCGGACTCCACCGCTGAAAGCGGACACCGCTCCGTAGGCGATGAGCCTGCCACCCGGTCGGAGAAGGTTGTAACTGCGGTGGAATGAGTCGCCTCCGATGGCGTCCATGATCACGTCGAAAGACGGAAGGTCGTTGTCCCAGCCCGGCTGCGTGTAGTCGAGCGTAGTGTCCACACCGATCGCCCGGATCGCCTCATGCTTACCGGGCGACGCCGCGCCCCAGACTTCGGCGCCTACGTTCTTCGCCAGTTGCACTGCTGCGACCCCGACGGCGCCGGCGGCCGCTTTGATCAGGACACGTTCTCCCTGCCTCAAACTGCCGTATCCGATCATGCCGGCCCACGAGGTGGCATACGCGACAGGCACCGCTGCTCCCTCGATGAAGCTCATCGAGTCTGGTATCACGATGACATCGCGGTGATCGATACAGACCTGCTCGGCGAACCCACCGCTGTGCATCATGCCGGCAACCCTGTCCCCCACGGCGATTCGACCAACTCCGGGTGCGACCTCCGTAACAACACCGCATACCTCGGTTCCGCCGATGTAGGGCAGTGTCGCAGCATGGGCGTAGTGACCGAGCCGAGTCATGATGTCCGCGAAGTTCAGACCGCTCGCTTTCACGTCGACACGCACATGATTGGGCGCGAGCGTGGGCGCTGGAACCTCCTTGACCTTCAGTACGTCAGTTGAGCCGAATTCTTCTACGACAATGGCGCGCACAACAGTCTCCTTCTGGGGTATTGGTTCGGGGCTTCAGGTTTTCCGAAAGACGGCTACAGTGCGTCGTAGATTGCGGTGACATAGGCGGCCGAGCGGTCCGAGCCGAGGATGTCTGAACCCATTCGGTTCATCACGTAGGTGATGGTCATTCCGCGCTCGACGTCCATGATGGCCATGGAGCCCCCCATGCCGCCCCAGAATGCGATGCGCCCCTCAGGGATCCATGGCACCGCGGGGCTCGGCAACGCGAAGCCTGTGCCCCAACGGAGATCGAGGCCATTGACGATATCGACGCCGTTGGTCTGCTCGTCGAAAACGAGATCGACCGTGCTTTTGCCGAGAACCCGGCCGTTGGGGCCAGCGCCTGAACGCGAGATGGTCGAGAGCACCTGTCCCACCCCACGGGCGTTACTGTGCCCGTTCGCCGATCCGATCTCGCCAGCACGCCATTCCTTTGAGTTCACCTGCGAGACATCTAATGCCGGACCCGTCAGTGTGCGATAGGCAACAGACCCCGGATCGAGTGCGGACAGATCCAAGGTCCCGGACGGAGGTTCGATGTCGGCGACGCGATGCGCCTCGGTGGCGGGCACGCCGATGTGAAAGTCGGCCCCAAGCGGGCCGGCGATGCGCTCGTCGACGAACTGGCACAACGTCAGGCCGGTAATACGCCGCACCAGCTCGCCGAGAAGATAGCCGTAGGTGAGTAGGTGGTATCCGGAGGTGGTGCCGGGTTCCCACCATGGGGCCTGAGCCGCCAGGCGACCGCTTATGACCTTGGAGTCGTAGAGGTCGTGAAGCCCCACCGGTGCATCTAGACCAGACAGGCCCGAGGAGTGCGAAAGAATGTGTCGCGCAGTCATATTCTCTTTGCCGCCAGCGGCAAACTCTGGCCAGTACTGCGCCACCGGAGCGTCGATGTCGAGCTCGCCAGCGTCGACAAGCATCAACGTCGCGAGGCTCGTCACGGTCTTGGTGATGGAGAAGACATTGGTGATGGTGTCGCGCTCCCACGCCAGGTCCGTTTGAGTGTCTTTGGCTCCGCCCCACACGTCGACGACAGGTTCTCCGTCGATGTCGACGAACAGGGAGAGTCCGAGCTCCTCACCGGCATCGAGTCGCTGCTGGATCTCGGTGAGCAGAAGTCCGAACGCGGGGCTGCTACTGCCGGATATGTCTGTCATGTCACCAGCGTGCAACCTTGACACTGATGTCAAGGTCAAGCGGCTACGCTCGGTAGATGAAAATTGGTGAGCTCGCCGCTCGAACGGGAACCACTCCGCGCCAATTGCGGTTCTACGAAGAACGTGGCCTGTTCCACTCCACACGCGGCGACAACAACTATCGGGACTATGACGAGCTGGTGGTGGAGCGCGTCCGACAGATCCGCGAGATGCTGAGCTGCGGGTTGTCCACTCGACTGATCCAGGCGATCCTTCCGTGCCTGGCCGAACCCGACAGTCCCATCCGCTTCGCGGGAGCCACCGACGAGACCGTTGCGATGCTCGAGCTCGAATGTGCGCGGTTGACCGAACGCATCGAGGTCATTACGCACAGCCGCGATGCCGTCGCTACCTATCTCGCAGATCTGCGGGACATCCGATACCCCGCGACTCGCGCAAGCTAGCCAACACCGGTGCCAGCGATTTACCGCGGCAATAGCGGTGAGCTCAGGGTCTGGGGTGTCGAGTCCTGAAGTCTGACAGATTGAGGTGTTGCGACGGTATCTCGGAGTCGACGGTAGGCGTCCGAATCGTAACCAGGATCGCGCGCTTCGGTCACCACTTGGTCGAGTCCGTCGAGCGCTTCGTCCAGCGCGGCGGCCAGGATCGCTTCCTTGCCATCGAAGTGGTGGAAGATCGCCGACTTGCTGACGCCCAGGTCCTTGGCCAGGTCGCTGATCGAGGTGGTGTCGTAGCCCTGGCGGATGAACAGGTCGGTCGCCCGACGCAGGACGTCGTCGTGGCTTCGCGTGTCTCGGCGGGCCGGGGCTCAGGCGTTGATCTCCTCGTAGAACTCGATCCTGAGCGGTGCGGCGAGAAGCTCACCGAATCGCACCATGACATCGGCACCGGTCTCGGTTCGCCACGCAGCATATGCCTCCTGATCTGCCCTATCGTCCCATTGCTCGATCAGTGCGAATTCGGTGTCATCCTCCGCGCTGCGGACAACCCGTACTCCGATGCAGCCGGGCCGTGAGCGGGTGGCGGCGAGGGTCTCGCGGTAGAAGTCGACGACATCGTGACTGCGCCCAGCCTTGGCTTTGGCATGCAGGAGGACGGTAAAGGCCATGGGAAACTCCGAATCTCGATGAGCTGGAAGGGATGATCGGGAGGCTCAATGTCGGGCCCCCCGCCTCAGCTCGGGCCGGCGGGTACTGGGTGCTGTCCAGCCTGACGGCAGAGCTTGGGATTGTGAATCATCACAACCCCGCAATCCATTCGCCAGAGTCCTAACTTGGTGTGCATGGACCTCATCTCCGATCTTCTCCAGATTTCGCGCGCGCGATGCGTGCTGTCCGGCGGTATCTCCGGAACAGGTGCATGGGCAGCCCGGTCCCCGGCCCCGGGCCGGATCAAAATCATGGGAGTCGTCAAGGGGGCCTTTTGGTTTCGACTCGCGACCGAGCCCGCGGACGTGCAGGTCGCCGCAGGCGAGGTCCTGGTGGTCGACGGACGCACGTCTTTCGACCTGGGAAGCAATCTCGACGAACCACCGATGCAGCTCCGAGCGACCGATCCAGTCCCTCCGATCAATCGAGACGCTGACCACGTATGCGTCACCGCGCACATCGAGTTGTTCGAAGCCGGCGATGACTTCCTTCGAGACGCCATCCCACCCGTCCTGCACCTGCGTGGTGAAGCGCGGGAGGCCTCGGCCGCGCGCTGGCTCCTCGAGGAGCTTTTCGAGGAGTTCACCCACGAACGTGCTGGACGCACCGCTGCCTCAGCTCACCTGACGCAGCTGCTGTTCATGCAGGTCCTCCGGGCTTGGGCGATGGCAGGGGATGACCTGCCCTCGGGATGGGTCCGTGCCGCCGCCGACGACCGGTTGAGCCCGGCGTTGCAGCTCATGCATGCCGACCTCGGCAAAGACTGGCATATCTCAGAACTCGCCGCGGCGTGCGCAATGTCGCGGAGCAGCTTTTCCGACCGGTTCACCAAGGTCGCCGGCGTTCCCCCTGTCACCTATCTGTTCAGATGGAGAATGCGCCAAGCCGAACGAGCATTGACCGCCGGATCGGCATCGATCACCGAACTTGCAACGTCGCTCGGTTACCGGTCCGAGAGCGCATTCAGCGTTGCTTTCAAGCGCTGGTCCGGGATCGCGCCGAGTCGATTCCGTCAGCGAGACCCGTAACGGGAGCGGTGCGGACGCCCTTATCGAGCACACCCGGCACATCAGACGCAAGGCAAAGGCGGCTGGCTTTGGGCGGAATCTCACGAGTGATGGCGGATCCGCCAAGTTCATGAGACCGCGGGTTCGCCACGGTTCGTGAGAATCTACAAAACCGTAGGCCGACAAGTTGTCCACGACGACGTGCACGCCCAAACCACGGGAACGCTGGCGTCACCTGCATTACACGCCGACCTCGAGTTCCTGGCTGAACTTGATCGAACGCTGGTTCAAGGAACTCGCCGACAAGCGCCTGCGCGCGGCGCGTCCACCAGCGTCGGCGACCTCACCGCCGCGATCACCACCTGGGCCCAACACTGGAACGCCGACCCCGAACCATTCATCTGGACAGCCACCGCCGACGACATCATCGCCAAAGTCCAACGCGGCCGCACCACCCTCCACCAGATCAATACGCAGACGGACCACTAGGGGCAGGCTGCATTCCGTGCTGGCATCGTCATACGGGAGTTCCGATGGACGTAGTCCTACCCGTGTGCCAAGGGCCAACACCGGAGACACGCGTGACCTCGACCGTGATGAGGAGTTGGCCGCCGTCATCTGCCTCGGTGTTGGGCCCGCCGGAGTACTTGTAGAAGAGTTGGTCCAAGAAGTCTCGGCCATGCTGGGGATCATCATCGATCGACGCGACGCCTTCGATGAGAAGGTGCCGCAGTAAGCCGTTGCTGTTCTTCTGGCTATCTTGAATCGACAATAGGCACTCCGGATTGTTCGCAAGATTCTTGCCTTTGATCCGCCACGGTGGTGTTGCAAAGTGGATCTGGCCCTCGTCGGTCACATCGATCCAGATGAAGGACACGTGCGGACGACCATTCGGCCGCATAGTGACCAGATGAGCCGTGGGCCGCGACTCGATGAGCGCGCGAGCCTCTGGGTGAAGGTTGTAAGTCATGGATTCGCCTTTCGTATGTGGTTTGAGCTGTCCGCACGCATCTTCGCCGAGCCGGAGGCGCGCTGGCCGCGACGGCTCGGTCGGCATCCCTCTCCTGCAAGGCAGTTGAGCCAACGGCATCCCTGGACCGTCGGCCGGTGTTGCACAACCGACGGCGCTGGCGCCCAAGGCTGGAGGATGCGGACCGGGGCGCCGGGCGTGCCTGGCGCTCAGCTCAATTCGGTGAGAGTTAGAGCCGGCACGCCCACCGCCGGTGCGAGGCGGTTCTGGACGGCGACGATGGCCGGCAGCGGTCGCCACTGGACCGTCATGGCGTCGATCTTGCCTTCAGCATTGACGTGCACGATGTCGACCCCTTCGACCTCGGTGTCCCCGACCCGAAGTTTGAGTGTTACGGCAAACGTCTCGGACCCGCCGAGGACGCCGGTCGACTCGAACTCGTCGACGGCGTTCACCAAGTGGCCTATGAGCGCAGTGGCGTTGCCGCGTCCGGTAAAGGGTTCGGCGAAGATTGGGCTCTTGAGCACGATGTCGTCGGTGAGATATTCACCGGCGCGGTCAGCGTCGTGGTCGCGCATTGCGGCCAGCAGAGCCGTCAAACTGGTAGGTACTGCGCTGTTGGCCAATTCGTTCTCCTTCATAGTCCGGCTGTACGCCGGTAGGTGTTGGTTCCTAGTGCGGGACCGGCTCTGCCAGGATGGCAGTGGAGGTCCCCCATTTCTCTCGGGACTCCCGACTAGTCCATATTCGTCAGACTGACGGTATGATCAATGTATCGCCAGGCTGTTTCATTCCCCCGCGGCGTGCCTCCCGCTGCTTGCCACGCGACGTCGCATTTCAAAACCCCGGCCCGGACGACAACGCATCGCAGCCTTGCGAGTCACGGACTACGACACGACCCGCCCGCCACCCTTGCCGAACAGTGGCACCTCGTTAGCGATAATTGAGTCCTCTAGCTGAGAGGTCCCATGAAATCTGCACCGGCGAGAAGGCAGCCCTATCGGTCCGAACTGCGCGCCCAGCAAGCGGCCGCGACTCGTCAACTGGTGCTCGATGCCGCGACGACTCTGTTCCTCGAGCGCGGATATGCGGCCACGTCGATCGACCTCATCGCCGACACCGCCGGCGTCGGCCGCTCGACGGTCTTCTCCGCCGCTGGCGGCAAACCGTGGCTGCTCAAGACTGCTTACGACAGGGCGATCGTCGGTGACGATGAACAGGTCCCACTGGCGCGGCGCCCTCAGATTCAAAGACTGTTCGCACTGACCGATGCCGCACAGATCGTCGAGGGATACGTCGCGGTCCTCAGCCACGCCGTGCAGCGCGTGTCGCGCATGTACGAAGTGGTGCGCTCGGCCGCCGGACTGGACAGCGAAGTGCAGCAGCTGTGGACCGACATCTCCGATCAACGCCTCGAAGGGGCGAACATCATCGCCACCCTGTTGAAGAAGAAGCACGGCCTACGTGAGGGCCTCACCCCGGCCGCCGCCCGCGACCTCCTCTGGATCTACAACGACCCCGGCATGCATTACGCGCTCGTCGAGGTACGCGGCTGGAGTCAGCGACGTTTCCACGCGTGGCTCCTGGACACGTTCAATCATCAGCTGCTGGGCCTGAGCTGACGATGCTGCAGCTCGGTACGCCACACGGAATTAGGCCTGCACGCTAGAAGCCGGGACCACCGGATCGACTGCCCCGCAGTCGAACAGCGACCGTTTGGATGGCCCGCCTGCCCCGTGGGAGCGATTTGGGCCTCCCCGATTCGATGGACGTCGTCGACAGGCGACGCGCGTGTCCGCTCTGAGCGTTGAAGAGAATCGCGTCTAGTTCGACGATCGGAAAGTTTCCCGTACCGGGAATTTATGGGACTTTGTCTACATTGACCATACTGGCAGTCTGACGAACGTGCTCATCGCCTTCGTCGCCAAACTCGTCTCCGCCCAAGTGAAAGGACACCTGCCTATGCGCATCGGCGTAGTGAATGCAGGCAACATCGGCCGAACGCTGTCACAAGCCTGGCTCGAAGCCGGCCATGAACTGTTCCTCGCCAAGGACGGACGGCAGGACAAACTCGACACCTTCGTCGAGGCTCACCCTCAGGTCCAGCGCGGAACACCGGCCGAGGCCGCGCAATTCGGCGAAGTCGTCCTGTTCTCGGTGTACTGGCCTCGCCTCGACGCGGTCCTGGAAGCGGTCGGGCCGCTCTCGGGCAAGGTGGTCATCGAGACCATGAATCCCCTGCAGGTCAGTGCCGAGTTCGAGCACAGTCACGACAAGGCCTTCATGGCGCGATCGTCGACGACGGAGGAATTGCAGCTGCGGCTCCCGGACGCTCGTGTGGTCAAGGCGTTCAACACGATGCCCGCCGACCTCCTCGACAAGAAGCGGTGGGCCGATTCCCCGACAACGCCGCCGATCCTCCTGGCCGGCACTGACGACGCGGCGAAGAAGACGGTGGCCCAGCTGGCCGAGGACGCCGGATTCCCGGCCGTCGACGCCGGACCCTTGATCGCCGCGCGCAGCATCGAGCAGCTCGGTGTCCTGATGCATTACGTCGGGGACAACCACTTCGGCGGGGACATCGGCCGGCTAGCGCCCGCCATCCTGACGGTGCCAGATAGCAGCGCGCAGGCCTAGCTTTCATCCAGCAATGGCCGTCACTCCAACGGCCCGCCGGCCGGGCCGAACGAACACACATGGAAGAGAAACGCATGAAGATTGGAATCATCGGGGCGGCCAGATTGGCGGCACCCTGGCGCGTCGGCTACGCGAACGCACCGCTGGTTGGCACTCGAAACCCTAAACGAACCATCGAGTTGTCACGGTACGCAGCGGACCGCCGCACCCGCTGCGCCCCGTCTTTGATCTCGGCCAACAACGACGACCGGCTGCTAACCAGTCGTGATCCCCACCCGCAGAAAGATTACTGAAATGTCACCCTCACTTGCCGGAAAGGCCGCACTGGTTACCGGAGGTTCGCGAGGCATCGGTCGCGCAATCGCAGAACGACTTGCACAGGACGGCGCGACTGTCGCACTCACCTACAACCAGAGCAAGGGCGGCGCCGACGAAGCAGTCGCGTCGATCGAGAAGTCCGGTGGCAGTGCCTTCGCGCTCCACGCCGACCTCGAGGACGCACAGTCCATTCCCAATCTGTTCGAGCAGCTCGACGGTGAACTCACTCACCGCAACGGAAGCAACGTCCTCGATCTGCTGATCAATAATGCCGGAAACTCGGGGTGGGGCGGACTCATCGACAGCACGCCGGACAGCTGGGACACGATGTTCGCGGTCCACGTCCGCGCGCCCTTCTTCGTCGTGCAATCGGCGCTGACCCGCGTCGCCGACGGCGGACGAATCATCAACGTTTCCTCCGCCGCAGCCACGCGACCGATGCAGGCGGTCCCCGTCTACTCCATGGCCAAGGCAGCCATCAACAACCTGACCCACTCGCTCGCAATGGAACTCGGGCCACGCCGCATCACCGTGAACGCGGTAGCCCCCGGCTGGACCCGGACCGACATGAACGTCGCCGTTCGCGAGAACGCCCACATGGTGACCGCGATCGAGTTGGACACGGCACTGGGGCGCTTCGGCGAGGCCTACGAAATCGCGTCACTGGTCGCGTTCCTGGCCTCCGAGGAAGCCCAGTTCGTGACAGCGCAGGTGATCGAGGCCAGCGGCGGCTACAAGCTCTAACCGTCCCCCTGCCATCAGGAAACCCGACTGCGTGCGATGCGTGTGAACCCAGCGTGAACCCAACGGCGGATCTGCCGCCGCTTCCCCCCGAGCGCCAGCCGGGCGGTCGCCCACTTGAAAGAGAGATCTGAACAATGCCACAGACAATCGGAATCATTGGCTCCGGCCTGGTCGGCGGTGCGGTCGCCCGCCTGGCCGTCGACGCTGGCTACAGCGTCGTGCTCAGTAACTCGCGTGGCCCGGAAACGATCGCGGACCTGATCCGAGAACTCGGCTCCCTGGCTCGTGCCGGAACCGTGGAAGAGGCGATCGTGGCTGCCGACATCGTCGCAATTCCGGTACCTCTCGCAAGCTTCGAGACGCTCCCGGCCGAGAAGCTCGCCGGAAAGGTGGTCATCGACCAGACGAATTACTACCCCGAGTTCTGGCGCAATACCGAACTGGACAACGGAGAACGTACCTCAAGCGAACTCGTCCAGCGGCACCTCAAGGACGCCCTGGTCGTCAAGGCGCTACACAACCTCGACTGGAACCACATGTACTCCAACGCCCGCCCACAGGGCGATCCCAATAGGACGACCATGCCGATCGCCGGCGACGACCCTGACGCCAAAGCGATCGTGACAGAGTTCTTGCAGACCGTCGGCTACGACGTGATCGACGCTGGCTCCCTCGCAGAGAGCTGGCGCATCGAGCCCAACTCCCCGATCTACTTCTGGCCGTACGCCCCGTCCATCCCTGACGGGCTCACCGAGGACGAGCAGAAGCGCTACTACCTGGAACACCCCGTCCCGCCGATCTCAGCTCATACCGCCCGAAAGATGATCGACAACGCCGAGCGCCTATCTCCAGTCGGAGGGACGCTCGCGGCCATGCCCCCAGCCCACGTTGCCATCTTCATGGACCTTGCCAGCGACAACACCGTTCAGAAGTAGCGCCGCATGCCCTGGGTGCGTAACGCTTCAAACTTGAAGGCCGCTTGAAGTCGGCCGTGAGATTTTGAAGCGCGGCGCGGGAACCTACAGCCGTAAGCCGCTACCGCGCCATATTCGCAAACCGCGACAGGTGGAGCTGGTGCGCCACGGTGATCGTCGCGGTCGGGCCGTTGCGGTGCTTACCGAGGATGATGTCGGCTTCGCCGCCGCGGGGGTCGTCGCGATCGAAAGCGTCAGGCCGATGCAGCAACATAACCATGTCGGCATCTTGCTCTAACGAATTGTGGACTGAAATCCCTTGTGCCACAAAGTTGCTCGGGCCAGGTACCGTACCATCGTAAACGTCATGCTCACCGGTGCTGGTGATCTCCACGACCTTGTCCCAGAACACATCATTCGTCGCGAGGTCGTGCAACTCGCGATCCTCGAGCACCGAGGCTACTCGATGCAGCCGATCACGCCCTGGCGGATCGTTGCGCAATGCCGACGAGCACAACGCCATACCAGATGCCATTGCGAACTCGCGCTGAGTCATTCCCGCTTTGGACACAAGGTTTTTGACGCGCTCCCAAACTTCGACCGGTACAGTATCTCGACCCGGGCGGCGTGATGACCCGGTCAAGTTCTGCCGGACCTCTTCGGCTTTGCGACCTCGCTCACCATGCACACCGATCTTCGTAAGAAACGCCATCTGGTTACTTGGCCACTCGATGTACAGGAACCAGCAGTCTCGGTATCCCGCCTTGCGGGTTCTGGCGATCCTGCTCTGCACATCAAGCCGCAAAAGCAACTGCTGGACACCGTCGACCAGCTGACGGCTTGTCGACGCGTAATAGATGCGTCCATTGCGCTGCTTCGCATCCCACCGCACCGATCCATCTGTGGCCCACAGGTGCCGCAGGAACAGTGCCACCTGATCGTTGGGCAGCGCGAAAACCTCTTTGGGAACGAACTTCTCGTAGCTGCGCTTGCCGAACAGGCCCAGTCCGTCCAACCAGGCAGCGATCGGATTCCGCTTGCCATGGGTTAGCCGGTAGGGCGCAGGCAGGCGCATCGTCGTGACGCGCGCGGCCGGGTAGTCGTCGCGTATCGGCGTGACCCCGAAGTAGGCGGCAGAGATCTCCACGGCGGTCAGGTTGTGCTCGTCGACCGAGGCATACCGGATCGGTTGGCGCTTCACGCAGGACCCGTCACCGATCAAATGGGCCAGCATGACGACCTCGGAGTCATGCATACGCTCGGTCTGCACGGGCTCAGGCACACGCCTCGGCGTTGCCAGTCGGTCACCAGGCTTCAACTCCCCCAACGGCACCCAGCCATCAACGGTCAGGAACGGGTGGTTGGCCGTGGCCTCGACCTCGCGTCCGGAGGCCAGCCTGAGCTTGAACACCTCTTTGTGCCCGCTGTAGAAGACGTTGGTCATGGGCCGGGCGACCATCCGCTTACGCTCATCGAGCGACCACACCAGCGGCCGTTCTCCGGTCGCCATCAATTCACCGAAGGTGACCTCGGCGCCGTTGTCGGCCCGCAGGATTCGCGTATTGGCGGTCAGGCAACCCGATTCACGAAGGTCCGACACCTGGGGCCGCTTGTCGGTGCGTTGTTCGGGACCACGGTTGAGCTGGCTGATCGCGACCACGGGGACGTCGAGTTCCTTCGCCATCAGCTTGAGGCTTCGCGAGAAGTCCGACACTTCCTGCTGGCGTGACTCGTACTTCTTGCCCGAGCTCATCAGCTGCATGTAGTCGACCACGACAAGCCGCAGATCGGCTTTCTGGGCCAGCCGTCGCCCTTTGGCCCGGATCTCCATCATGGTCAGGTTCGGCGAATCGTCGATGTAGAGCGGCGCCTCACTGATCTCGCTCATGCGGCGGGCAAGGCGCGTCCAGTCGTCGTCATTCATCTTGCCCGAACGCATATCGCCCAGTTTGATTTTCGCCTCGGCCGACAGCAACCGCATGACGATCTCGGACTTGCTCATTTCCAGCGAGAAGATGACGCTGGCCATCTGGTGCTTGATCGAGCACGACCGCATGAAGTCCAGCCCCAGGGTCGAATTGTGCGTCGGCACCATGCCAGGGCCGGCCAGATACAGGTGCGCCGGGTTGTCCACCTCGACGCACCGCACCGGCACGCTGGGCAACCTACGCACCGCGGCGATCTGCACGACGGGCGCCAGCAGCGCCGTGCGGCCGTGCCCGGACTGTGCAGCGCCACCCACGGTGTGCAAACCCGCCCGCAACGCCACCGTCGTGCGGATGCCTTCGTTGGTCGGCCACTGATGCTGTGCGTCAGCGACAATCACCGTGCCGTCGGAGAATTCGACCTCATAACACGGCCGGCCGACCATGACCTCGGTGGCGGCCACCACGGTCGTCGGCTCGCCATCGGCCCCGATCAGTTTGTCGCCCACCGCGACCTCACCCATCGTGGTCCAGCCGTTGGGCGTGGGCAGTGGGGTGTCGAGTGCGAGTGCCTTCCCCACACCCGGCCGCGCCGCGATGATCACCATCTGACCGGCGTGCAGGCCGTTGGTGACCTCGTCGAGTTCAGTGAACCCGGTCGGCACACCGCGGGAGATACCGCCCGCCGAGGCGATCGCGTCGATCTCGTCCATCGTCGGCTGCAGCAGGTCTTCCAACGGGACGAAGTCCTCTGAGGCGCGCCGTTCGGTCACGTCGTAGATCTCGGCCTGCGCACGGTCCACCACGTCGGCCACATCGGCGCCGTCGGCCCCGGCGTAGCCGTATTGCACCACCCGGGTGCCGGCCTCCACGAGCCGGCGCAGCAGTGCCTTCTCGGCGACGATGCCCGCATAGAAACCGGCGTTGGCCGCAGTCGGCACCGTGGAGATCAGGGTGTGCAGATAGGGCGCACCGCCGATACGGCGCAACAGGCTGCGGCGGTCGAGCTCGGCAGCCACGGTCACCGCGTCGGCGGGCTCACCGCGCCCGTAGAGGTCCAGGATCGCGTCGTAGACGTTCTGGTGCGCCGGGCGGTAGAAGTCGCCGGGCCGCAACCGCTCAAGGACGTCGGCGATGGCGTCCTTGCTCAGCAGCATGCCGCCCAGCACCGCCTGCTCGGCGGCCATGTCCTGCGGGGGTTGACGTCCGAAATCACCGCCCTGCGGCGGGCCGTCCATGTCTGAGTGCCCATCCGAATGCCCCAGGTCGTCCACCACGGCCACGGACTCCCCACCCCCTCCGAGACATCGCTCGAACACTTATTCGAATCGGTACTGCAACTGTAAAACAGGCCTCCGACAAACCGTCCGGACAGACCTGCGACGCACCACGC
Source organism: Mycobacterium appelbergii (assembly GCF_032883035.1). Lineage (NCBI taxonomy): Bacteria > Bacillati > Actinomycetota > Actinomycetes > Mycobacteriales > Mycobacteriaceae > Mycobacterium > Mycobacterium appelbergii. The sequence goes on along the minus strand of NZ_JAMQTH010000001.1, from coordinate 185,539 downwards.
TAGACGTTGCTGGGGCTAGTGCAAGTCCACCCTGTTGATCAACCTGTGGATGGCATGTGGATATCTCCGCGTAGTGATGTTGACGCGTTGGGGAGAACCTGTGGATGGGCAGCCAATTTCGCAGCATATCTGCAGGTCAGAGTGACACAACCCCAGTGCATAACTGTGGATGGGAAGTTCCTCGGCGTGTCGTTGCGGGTTGCCGTCTCGGGCGTGTTGTGTTTCACCTGAGCGCCGGGCAGGTTAACGCCCGGTTAGGTTCGCTGTCCAGACTTAACCGCATCGTGTTCGCCAGAAACACAGCAACGCCCGGGTGGAACCCTTGACGGGTCCCCACCCGGGCGTATCGACGCTGTTGAACTACTCAGCCACGACGTTCAGCGACACCTTGGCTTCCACCCCGGTGTGCAGCCGCACCGTGACCGGATGCGTCCCCACGGACTTGATGTGCGCCTTGGGCAGCTGGACGGTGCGCTTGTCCAGATTGGGCCCACCGGCCTTCTTGATCACGCTCACGACGTCGGCCGCGGTGACCGAACCGAACAGCTTGCCGGTGTCGGCGGAAGCATGCACGGGCAGTGACACCTCGCCCAGACCTTCCAGCGCGATCTTGAGCTCGTTGGCGTGCTCGAGACCCCGCACGGCCTTGGTATCGCGGGCCCGACGGATCTCCTCGGCCTGGCGCTCGGCACCACGGGAGGCCACGATGGCCAGCCCGCGCGGGAGCAGGTAATTGCGGCCGTAGCCGTCCTTGACCTCGACGGCATCGCCGGCGACGCCCAGGTGTTCCACCTCAGCGGTGAGAATCAGCTTCATGGTTATCCCCTACCGCGTCGACGAGCCGAACGGCAGCAGAGCTACCTCGCGGGCATTCTTGACGGCGACGGCGACATCGCGCTGATGCTGGACACAGTTACCCGTCACGCGGCGGGCACGGATCTTGCCGCGCTCGCTGATGTAGGTGCGCAGCAGCGCGGTGTCCTTGTAATCGATGATCTGGTTCTTGCCCTTCTTGGAGCAGAACACGCATTTGCGAGTCTTGACCGGCTTTTCCGGTGCCGGCCGTCGCTTGTTGGACTTGGCCATTGGTTATCTCTTCCTTGCGAAAATTTTGATGTTGATCAGAAGGGCGGTTCGTCGTCGGCACCACTGAACGAGCCCGACGCCGGCGCACTACCCCACGGATCGTCCTTGGGCTCGGACTGCCGCGGCGCGCTCGAGGCGCCACCGCCACCACCGCCGAAGCCGCCGCCACCACCGCCGCCGCCACTGCGGCTGGCCTTGTTGACCTTGGCCGTCGCGTAGCGCAGGGACGGACCGATCTCGTCGACCTCGACCTCGAACACCGTGCGCTTCTCACCCTCGCGGGTTTCGAACGACCGCTGCTTGAGCCGGCCGGTGACGATCACCCGTGAACCGCGGGTGAGGCTTTCGGCCACGTTCTCGGCCGCCTCCCGCCAGATGTTGCACCGAAGGAACAACGCCTCGCCGTCTTTCCACTCACCGCTCTGGCGGTCGTAGATGCGCGGTGTCGACGCAACGGTGAAGTTCGCGACGGCCGCACCGGACGGGGTGAAACGCAGTTCCGGGTCAGCGGTCAGGTTTCCGACAACAGTGATGGTGGTGTCACCAGCCACAAGATCCTCCTGGGATAGGCATGTCCGTTTGCGCGAAGCCTACGTAGCCGCGCCGACGACTTACAGCCTTTAGTGCTTGTCGGTCCGCATCACCTTGGTCCGCAGCACCGACTCGTTCAGGTTGAGCTGACGGTCGAGCTCGGACACGGTGGCCGGTTCCGCCTTGACGTCGACGACGGCGTAGATGCCCTCGGCGTGCTTGGCGATCTCGTAGGCCAGCCGGCGGCGGCCCCAGATGTCAACCTTGTCGACAGTGCCGCCGTCCTTGCGGATGACGTTGAGGAACGTCTCCAGCGAGGGAGATACGGTGCGCTCGTCAAGAGTGGGGTCGAGAATGACCATGATTTCGTATGGACGCATGAGTAACCCATCACCTCCTATGGTCGTTGCGGCCACGGCGTGTTCCGTGGCAGGAGGGTCGCCTGCGTCGGCAACCGGGCCAGGTTACAGGAAAGCGACCTGAGCTGCGAAATCCATATATAAGGTGAGCCGGTCAATCTTCGATGATCGGGGGATCTGTGAGCTATCCCAATGGGCCCTACGGTCAGGGGTTTCCCGGTCAGCAGCCTGGTTATCCGCAACAACCCGGTTATCCGCAGGGCTACCCCCAGCAACCCGGGTATCCGGGCGGCTATCAATTTCAACCGATGCCCGCACCGGTCAGCGGGACCACCGGCATCTTCGCCGGCGTCCTGGCCGGTCTCGGCGCAGTGGCCAACCTGGGCGGCGGGCTGCTCGGTTTTATCGGGCTCGCCGCTGCGGGCTTTGATACCGACACTCCGGGCATCTCCGGCGGAGTGTATGCATTGGCCATCCTCGGGCTGCTGCTGAGCGTCGTCTGCGGACTAGTGCTCCTGGCTGGGACAGTAACGTTGTTGCAACGCAAGATGATCGGCCGCTGGCTTGTTGTCGGAGGATGCGCCCTGAGCATCGTGGGCGGCCTGATCAGCCTCGGCTTGGCTGCCGCGCTCTCCAGCTATGCCGGCTTCGGCGGAAACTTCAGCGGCGCCGCGCCCACCGTGGTCGGCCTCATTTTCCCGGTCGTGACGATCGTGCTGACCTTGCTGCCGTCGACGACCGCGTGGATCCAGGCGAAACAGCGCCCGCTCACCGCTCCGTACTATCCGCCGTATCACGGCTGAGCTCAAGCGACGGTTCAGGTTCCGGCTCGGGACCGATCCGCACCCGGTCGGCTGACGGACGTAACCAGTCCGGCAGCCAGCGCGGTGGCGCGTCCGGCGCATTGTCGAACACTCCGCCGGTCGGGTCGTCGATGCGTCCCCGCCACCGCACCAGGTCCAGCTCCGGTCGGTAGATCTGACGAATCACCAACGCGCACAGGCCGATCACGGCGATATCGCGCAGCAGCACGGTGGTGGTGAACCACTCCTCGGGCAGCCCCTTGTTCTGCTCCCCGTACAGGTAGAGCATCCGCGGCACCCACACCAATGCGTCAATCGTCATCCACGCCAACAGAATCCGTCGGTGAGGCAATGCCAGCACCGCCAGGGGCACCAGCCACAGCGAGAACTGCGGGCTCCAGACCTTGTTGGTCAGCAGGAACGCCGCCACCACCAGGAACGCCAACTGCGCCACCCGCGGCCGTTTGGCCGCTGTCAGTGCGATGTAGCCGATGACGATGCAACACGCGACGAACAACGCTGCCGTCACCGAGTTCAACACCGTCGGCGGCTGCCAGAAACCCAGGTCCGGATCGAATCCACGCCACCCGGTGAACGACTTCACCACGTTGTACAGCGAATCCATGTCATCGCCGCGACGGGTGTTGAGCCGGAAGAACTCTGACCAGCCGCGGGGAAACAGCACCATGATCGGCAGGTTCACCACCACCCACGTCAGCACAGCGGCCACCACGGTTCTACCGACCTCACGCAGCCGGCCGGTACGCACCGCGAGTAACACCAGCGGCACGAGCAACAGCAGCGGATACAGCTTGATCGCCACCCCGACGCCGATCAGCGCCCCGGCGAGCGCCGGTTTTCGTTTCGCCCAGGCCAGCATGGCGCCAGCGGCCGCCGCGGTGGCCAGCGCGTCGAAGTTCGTGAACACCTGGAAGATCACCAGCGGCGAGGCCGCCACCAGTGCGGCGTCCCAGATCCGCCGCCCGGCCAGCCGGGCCGTCGCCCACAGCGTGGTCAGCCACGCGAGGGCCAGACCGAACGCCGAGATGTTGAAGAACATCACCACCTCGGCGATGACGGGTACCGACACCAGCTTGGTGATCGCGGTGTAGGTCTTGGCCAGCGACATCGACACGTACTGGTAGAGGCCGGTGAGCACCGGATACTCCATGTAGCGGATCGCCGGGCTGCCGTCGTACTGCATCCGGGGCTTGCCTGTGGCGTCGTTCTCGACCCAGCTGGACTTGTACGGAAACTTCCCGAGGTTCAACAACTCTGCGGTGTAGAGCGGGACGGTGTCGGAGTAGCACAGCTCGTAGTAGGCGCGGTTGTTCTGCCAGTTGGCGACCTGTTGACCGGCGTGGCCGGTGCCGGTGCTCTGCAGGCACGCGGCCTTCGTCGTGTAACCCAGCGCGAGGAACACCACCGCGATGATGAGCATGGCCCGCAGCGGGGTCATGAACCGTGCCCGCCCGATCAACGCGTGGCGTCCGACCGGGCCGCCGATCACCTGTGACAGCGCTGACCCCATCGGGTCGGTGCGGCTCGGTAGGTCGCGGTCGTCGGCGCTCCGTCGATCCGCAACGAGCGCCTCCGGCGATACGCGTTCTGTCACGGGGGCGGCGGTGGCCCCGGCACCTCCGGAACCAGGGGAGCTCCCGGTTCAGCCGGTGGCGGCGGTCCGATCGGCACCGTCGTCGGTGGGCCAAGCGGGATCGTGATGCCCGGCGCCACCTCCAGTGTCGGTTGGATGACTGTCTGCGAAGGCATACCCGGAGTGGTCGGTGCCCCGGGAACCGACGAGCCCTGAGACGGCGGCGGCGGAGCCTGCGGAACACCCGCGTAGCCGCCGATCTCGGTCGGTTTCGGGAAGGATTCGTTGTCGGTGCCCTTGAGCGCACCGTCCATCGTGGCTTTCCAGATGTCCGACGGCAGGCCGGAACCGTAGACCGGCGAACCCCATTGATTCACCAGGGGTTTGGTGCCGTCGGTGGTGCCCACCCACACCGCCGTCGACAACGACGGGGTGTAGCCGACCATCCAGGCATCCCGGTTGGCACCGGTGTCCCCGAGCTGGTTGGTGCCGGTCTTGGCTGCCGAGGGTCGGCCACCGGCCAGGTTGTGCCCGCGCGAGTATCCCGCGATGGGCTGCATGGCGGAGGTCACGTTGTCCGCGACCGCCTTGTCGATGCGCTGCTCGCCGTTGTCCTGCTGCGAGGCGTCGAACAGGACCTGGCCCGAGGAGTTGACGACCTTCTGCACGAAGTGCGGCTTGTGGTAGACCCCGGATGCCGCCAGGGTGGCGTATGCCGAGGCCATGTCGATCACCCTGCTCTGGTACTGACCGAGCACGACCCCGTTGTTGGGTGGGCCGCCCTTACCGTCCTCGGACAGCGTGTGCTCGACGCCGGGGAAACTCTCGGCGATACCGGCGTCGTGCGCGGCCTTCGCCACATCCTCCGGCCCGTTCTTCAGCTTGAGCATGAGCCGGTAGTAGCTGGTGTTCAGAGAGCGTTTGAGCGCCTCGGCGACCGAGCAGGTGCCGCAGCCTTCACCCTCGACGTTGCTGATGTCGATGCCGTTGACGGTCAGCGGCGAGCTGTCCACCTGATAGCCCAGCCCGATGCCCTGCTGCAGGGCCGCCACCAACGCGAACACCTTGAACGACGAGCCCGTGGGCAGGCCGGCCTGGGCGAAATCGAAACCGTTGGCGTCCGATCCGCCGTAATAGGCCTTGACCGCACCGTCGCGCGGATCGATGGACACCGCGGCCGCACGCATGTCCGGGTTCTGGCCGTCCATGTACTCCTCGACGGCATCTTCGGCGGCCTGCTGCGCGGTGGGGTCGATCGTGGTGGTGATCTGCAGGCCCTCGGTGTTCAGTGTCTGCTCACTGATGTCGAACAGGTCAAGGAGTTCCTTGGTGACCTGGCGCTCGATGAGGCCGTCGGGTCCGGTGGTCTGGTTCTCCTGGCTGGCCTGGTCGGGTGGCACCGTGGCGGGGAACACCTGCGCGGCCCGGTCACTGGGACTCAGCGCGCCGATGTCGACCATGCCGTCGAGCACCCAGTTCCATCGCTCGGCAGCGCCTTCGGGATCCACCGCGGGATCCAGCGTGGACGGCCGCTGGATGAGCGCCGCCATCAGCGCCCCCTCCGCCACGGTGAGCTGCTCGACGGGTTTGTCGAAGTAGGCCTGGGATGCCGCCGCGATGCCGTACGAGCCGCGACCGAAGTAGATGATGTTCAGATACGCCTGCATCACAGCGTCTTTGGACCACTCACCGGCCATCTTCGTCGAGATGACCAGCTCCTTGGCTTTTCGGATCAATCCGCCGACACCGGACCGCTCGTCACCCACCAACGCGTTCTTGACGTACTGCTGGGTGATGGTCGACCCGCCCTGCAGGTCACCGCCGACCAGGTTGTTCTTGATGGCCCGCAGGAATCCGGTGAACGAGAAGCCGGGATTGGTGTAGAAGTCGCGGTCCTCGGCTGCCATCACCGCGTCCCGGACATGCACCGGGATCTGGTCGATCTTGACGTCGATCCGGTTGCCTTCCGGCGGCACGATCCGCGCGATCTCGCTGCCGTCGCCGGCCAGAATGGTCGAGACCTGCGCGGTGCGGATGTCACCGGGCTCGGGGACATCGACGATCATGTACGCCATACCGAAGGTGATCAGTGGCAACAGGAGCATCGCCACGACCGCGGCGATCGACCCGCGCCGCACCCACTTCCAGTTGATCCGGAACTGACGCGACGACCCCGACGACCCGGACGGACCGGATGGTCCCGAGGGTCCTCCGCCACCCGGTGGCGGCGGGGGCGGCGGCTTGGGCGGAGGGGTGCCGTCCAGCGCGGCCTTGACGACGTCGATCGGCGCGCGCCCGCCATCACGAACGGGTGGCAGCACCGCAGTCAGACGGTCGTCCGGCGGCGTTCCCGGACGCGGCCGGGCGGGCGGCCGATTGGTGGACTGATTGGGGGGCTGTGGGCTGCGCGCGCCAAGACGACCAGCCGCGTCACGGACGTCGTCGGCCGACCGGCTATGGCGCCCTTCGTTATTCACTGGCCGTACGCGCGGACTTGCGCGTGGTCGGGGCCCGTCTCGGCTTGCGCGCTTGCGGCGGCCGAGGTGCGCCGAGCACATATGACTTGACCAGATGGTTCCAACTGCAAGTCCGGCATACCTCCACCACATGTACTGCGAATTCGTCGAAGCGGGTCGCCAACATGACCAGCTCTTCTGCGGTGCGCGCCGAACCCGACACCGGACCGAGGTGTTCTCCGAACACCCAGGACACCAGCGTCAGCTGCTCTTTGCGGCAGATCGGGCACATCACGGTGCTGGCCTTGCCATGGAACTTCGCGGCCCGCAGCAGGTACGGATTGGCATCGCAGACCTCCGAGACGCCGGTGCGCCCCGAATAGACCTCAGCCAGCAGGGACCGGCGCCGAAGCGCGTAGTCCACTACTTGTCTCTGCAATCGCACGTTGACCAGAGTACGTCGGCCCAGAAGTCACCGAGGCGCGACCGCACCGCAGCTCTTACGATCAGCGCGTGGCAGACCGGCAGATATCGCCCCAGAGAGCTACGACGCGGGCCAGGGACAGTGACCGCAATGACACCTGCAAAGTTCTCGACAGTGCGTTGAGCGAGGGTCAGCTGACCATGGAGGAGCACCGGCAGCGCGTCAGTTCCGCCACCAACGCCGCCACCCTGGGCGAGTTGGCGGGCTTGGTCGAGGACCTGCAGAACTCGAATGCCCCGGTTCAGCTGCCCTCTCTCAAGCAGGCGAAGCCGCTTCGCTCGCCGGGCACGGGCTGGGGTCTGCGGCTGGCGGCCGCGGCGGTGCTGGTCCTGCTCGGCATCGGCATCGGCTGGGGGCTCTACGGCACCACGAGCTCACCGTTGAGCCGTGCGACCGATCCGGGTGCACAGCCCGACGGCATTGCGCCCAAGGTGCTGACGCCGCCGCGGCAGCTGCAGTCGCTCGCCGGGTTCACCGGGCTGTTCGAGCAGATGCGCCAGAAGTTCGGCAGCACCATGGGCTACGAACTCGACATCCACGCCGATACCGCCTACCTGGATCGCCCCGACCCGCAGGACAACCGGCGCATGTTGGACTACGACTACCGCGGCGGCTGGGGCGATCCCGGGCATTCGACGACCACGGTCGACGCCGATGACCGGCTGGTCGACCTGTCGAAGTTCGACTACGAGAAGACGCTGGGGACCATGCGGGGCGCACCGGAAACCCTCGGGATGAAGCGGGCGGACGTCACCGACACCTGGCTGCGCCTCGGGGCCGGCGAGGATCCGGCCAACCCTGAGGCCCTCAACGTCGAGATCGTGCTCAACAGCGACTTCGGCGTCGGCCGCATCGAGCTGTATCCGGACGGCAGCACCAAGGCGATCTGGCCCGTCAATCCCTGACCCGAACCCGGGGTGACAAATGACGCACTTTGGCAACCCGCTTGTCGCTCAATATATCGGCGCGATACAGTTGCTCGACGTGTTGATCCGTCGTAGCGATCAATCAATAACCGGTCGAGGGGGTGCTATCGATGTTGGAGCTCGCCATCCTGGGTCTTCTGCTCGAAGCTCCCATGCACGGCTACGAGCTGCGTAAACGACTGACCGGTCTGTTGGGCGCGTTCCGGGCTTTCTCGTACGGGTCCCTGTATCCGGCACTGCGCCGCATGCAGATGGACGGACTCATCGTCGAGGACGCGGCTCCGGAGGGGTCGTCCAAGGTGCGCCGCGCCCGCCGGGTGTACCAACTCACCGATGCCGGCAAGCAGCGGTTCAGCGAATTGGTCGCCGACACCGGGCCGCAGAACTACTCCGACGACGGCTTCGGTGTTCACCTCGCCTTCTTCAACCGCACCCCGGCCGAGGCCAGGATGCGGATTTTGGAAGGCCGCCGCCGCCAGGTGGAAGAACGGCGGGAAGGTCTGCGCGAGGCAGTGGCGCGGGCCAGCAGTTCGTTCGACCGCTACACCCGTCAGCTTCATCAGCTGGGTTTGGAGTCCAGCGAACGCGAAGTGAAGTGGCTCAACGAATTGATCGCGGCAGAACGCACGGCGCAGGGCCGTGCCGAGCAGCCCTGACAACAACCGGGCCGTAGGCCTAGCAGTAACCGAACTGAGTAAGGAGACCTTCCATGTCTGAGCACGCAGGAGAAATCCGGGTCGCCATTGTCGGCGTCGGTAACTGCGCGTCCTCCCTGGTGCAGGGCGTGCAGTACTACCAGAACGCCGATGAGAACACCACCGTGCCGGGTCTGATGCATGTGAAGTTCGGCCCGTACCACGTGCGCGATGTGAAATTCGTCGCCGCGTTCGACGTGGACGCCAAGAAGGTCGGCTTCGACCTGTCCGAGGCCATCTTCGCCTCGGAGAACAACACCATCAAGATCGCCGACGTGCCGCCCACCAACGTGACAGTGCAGCGCGGCCCGACCCTCGACGGCATCGGCAAGTACTACGCAGACACCATCGAGGTGTGCGACAGCGAGCCGGTCGACGTGGTCAAGGCGCTCAAGGATGCGAACGTCGACGTGCTGGTGTCCTACCTGCCGGTGGGCTCCGAAGAGGCCGACAAGTTCTACGCCCAGTGCGCCATCGACGCCAAGGTCGCGTTCGTCAATGCGCTGCCGGTCTTCATCGCCTCGGACCCGGTGTGGGCCAAGAAGTTCGAAGACGCCGGTGTGCCGATCGTCGGCGACGACATCAAGAGCCAGGTCGGCGCGACGATCACCCACCGCGTGATGGCCAAGCTGTTCGAGGACCGCGGCGTGCAGCTCGACCGCACCATGCAGCTCAACGTCGGCGGCAACATGGACTTCCTGAACATGCTGGAGCGCTCGCGGCTCGAGTCGAAGAAGATCTCCAAGACCCAGGCCGTCACCTCCAACCTGCAGCGTGAGTTCAACACCAAGGACGTGCACATCGGCCCGTCCGATCACGTCGGCTGGCTCGATGACCGCAAGTGGGCCTATGTGCGCCTGGAGGGCCGCGCCTTCGGTGACGTGCCACTGAACCTGGAGTACAAGCTCGAGGTGTGGGATTCGCCGAACTCCGCAGGCGTCATCATCGACGCCGTCCGCGCCGCCAAGATCGCCAAGGATCGCGGCGTCGGTGGCCCGGTCGAGGCCGCCTCGGCCTACCTGATGAAGAGCCCGCCCAAGCAGCTGCCGGACGATGTCGCCCGCACGCAGCTGGAGACCTTCATCGACAGCTAGTTCTTTCCGGCGACTTGTGGAGTCTTGGCCGTCACGATGACGGCTAAGACTCCACAAGTCGCTTTGGGTAAGGTCCGGTTCGTGGTCCACGACGATGAATTGCCGGGTCTTGACGAATTCGCCCTGCTGCCGGAGAACGCCGAGCAGATCGGCCTCCCCGCCGGGCGTCCGCTACCCCCGGTCAGCCGCATCACCGCAGGTGCCGTGAGCGCGATCAAGTGGGGCGACACCGATCCCGAGATCGTGTTCCTGCACGGCGGCGGCCAGAACGCCCACACCTGGGACACGGTGATCCTCGGGCTCGGCGCGCCGGCGCTGGCGATCGATCTGCCCGGGCACGGTCGCTCACAGTGGCGCGAGGACGGCGATTACGGCCCCAAACTCAACGCCGAGACCCTGCGACCGCTGCTGCACAAGTGGGCGCCTGCTCCGCGGCTGATGGTCGGGATGTCTCTGGGTGGGCTGACCGCGCTACGGATCGCGGCCACCGACCCGGCGCTGGTACCCGAGTTGGTCCTGGTCGACGTGACGCCCTCGGCGCCGGAACGCCACGAGGAGATGACCAAGGCACAACTGGGCGCCGTCGCGCTGGTGCAGGGTGACCGCACCTTCCCGTCGTTCGAGGCGATGCTGGACGCGACCGTCGCCGCCTCACCGCACCGGGACCGGAACTCGTTACGACGCGGCGTGTTCCACAACTCCAAGCAACTCGACGACGGCACCTGGACCTGGCGTTACGACTCGTTCCGCAAGGGCGACGGCTTTGCGGGCCTGTGGGACGACGTGCCGGCGATCACCATGCCGACCACGCTTGTGCGCGGGGCCAACTCGTTCTTCGTCAACGACGAGGATGCCGACGCGTTTGCCAAGGGCGCGCCGGGGTTCCGGCAGACCCACGTGGTGCCCGACGCGGGCCACTCGGTCCAGGGCGACCAGCCCCTGGCGCTGGTCGAGATCCTGCGCGGCGTACTCGGTTACTGACGCCGCAGCGCCTGAACCAACGCTGACCGCAATCGCCGCGGCCGGCCCTCGAGGTCGGTCATCTCGCGCGGTACGTCGTCGTCGACGGTCACCAGATCCCACTGGTCGTCGAGCACCGCCAGCAGATCGGCGGTCGTGAAGAACACCGCGCCGGGCATGGTGACGCCGAGGACATCCGCATTCGACGGGTGATGGCCGACGATCAGCAACGTGCCACCCGGACGGACCGCCGCCGCGAGGCGGCGAAACAGGTTGGCGCGGTCGGTGATTCCGTGCAGATAGTGTGCGGAGACCAGATCGAAGGCGGCTGCCGGTGGCGTCCACACGCTGAGATCAGCCTGCCGCCAGTCGATTCGACCTACGAGATCGCCGCCGCGCTCATCGGCGCGGGCACGCCCGCGGGTCAACGCGCTCTCGACGAAATCGACCGCGGTGACGTCCCATCCGCGATCGGCCAGCCACAGCGCGTCGGTGCCCTCGCCGCAGCCCGCGTCCAGGGCCCGTCCTGCCTGCAGTTGCGTCGCGACGCCGGTCAAGGTGCGGTTCGGCGTCATAGCCATGCCGACGGAATGCACAGTGTCCCAACGCTGTTCCCAAAATTCCTGGTCGAAGGCCGGTGTCGGCAGGCCGTGTCTGCGGTGCTCATCGGTGACGTGGGCACTGACGCGTGCCTCCATCTCCGCCGAGAATGCTCGGCGGTGTTGCTCGGTCATGGTGATACCTCCTTGCCACAAGAGTGCGGACGGGTGCCAGCACTTGGCAAGCATTCTTGCCATTCCGGCAAATGGCGACGGCACCCAGCGTTGGCTTTCCATTCACCTGCTGGTGGCCGACTGCTCGTCCAGCTGCCGTAGGTTTCGGCCGGACCGACCGTCCAGCCCACGGCCGGTAACTACCGGAAGGATCCGCGCAGCTATGGCGCTTGTGCCGTTGAATCTGTTTGTCAGCCATCGTGGAACATCGTCTCGTCAGCACGTGACCTGTCGGTACCGCTGTGGTGACGCATGTTCCAAACCCGCTCCCAACACCAGTGACAACGAGTACTTCGGTGACATCGTGGCGCGGATGTCGCGTCGCTCGATGCTGCAGGCCGCCGGAGTCACCGTGCTTGCCGTCGGGGCCGGATCGGCCCTGGCAGCATGTGGAACGGGTGAGGAGCCTGCGGCGGCGCCGACCAGCTCAGACCTGCCCGCGCAGACGCCGCCGGGAATGAAGTTCGCGGCGGTGGCTCCGAATACCGAAGACGCCGTGGTGATCCCGGACGGCTACCGCCAGCAGGTGGTGATCGCCTGGGGTGATCCGGTCCTGCCCGATGCACCGGCTTTCGATGTGACCAAGCAGACCGCCGACGCCCAGCGCAAGCAGTTCGGATTCAACAACGACTTTGCTGCGCTGATGCCGATCACCGGTCAGGACAACCGGTTCCTGCTGGTGACCAACTTCGAGTACGTCACCCCGCAGTTCATGTTCCCCGGCTACGACGAGCAGGCACCCACCCGTGAACAGTTCGACATCGAGATCGCGGCCATGGGCATGGGCGTGGTCGAGGTCGAACGCGGCCGCGACGGCGCGCTGAAGCCGGTGATGGGTCGTCACAACCGCCGGATCACCGCCGACACGCCGTTCACGCTGACCGGGCCCGCCGCAGGCAGCGACTTCGCCAAAACCGCCGCCGACCCGACCGGGCGGAAGGTGGCGGGCACGTTCGCCAATTGCGCAGGCGGCGTCACCCCCTGGGGCACCGTGCTTTCCGGCGAGGAGAACTTCCACGGCTACTTCGGCGCCCGCGAAGGCAGCCCGCCGCCCAAGCCGGTGGACGCCGACCGCCTCGACCGCTACGGCATCGCGCTGGAACCGTCCGAACTGCTCTGGGAGAACTTCGATCCCCGCTTCGACCTGGCCGCATCCCCCAGCGAGGTGAACCGGTTCGGCTATGTCATCGAGGTCAACCCGTGGGATCCGGATTCCACCCCCGTCAAGCACTCCGCGCTCGGCCGGCTCAAGCATGAGGGCGCCAACGTCCACGTCGCCGACGACGGCACCGTGGTCACCTACACCGGTGACGACGAGCGCTTCGACTACATGTACAAGTTCGTCTCGGCCAACAAGATTCAGCCGGGAAACACTCCAGAGGCCTTCGCGCACAACATGACCCTGCTCGACGAGGGCACGCTGTATGTGGCGAAGCTGACCAGCGATATCCCCGCAGGCGAGATCGACGGCTCCGGCAAGTTGCCCTCGCAGGGCTCGTTCGCCGGGGCGGGCACCTGGCTTCCGTTGTTGCGCTCCGGCCCTGACGGCGCCGGGGAGTCGTTGGTCGACGGCTTCACCGCCCAGGAGGTCGCGGTGTTCACCCGGATGGCCGCCGACAAGGCGGGCGCCACCAAGATGGACCGGCCCGAGGACTTCGAGGCCAACCCGCACACCGGCAAGGTCTATGTGGCGCTGACCAACAACGACAAGCGCGGCACCGACGGCAAGGCACCCGTCGACGCGGCGAATCCCCGCAACGAGAACAAGAACGGCCAGATCCTCGAGATCACCGACGACCATGGCGGAACCACCTTCACCTGGGACCTGCTGCTGGTGTGCGGCGACCCCGCGGCGGCCGACACCTACTACGCCGGGTTCGACAAATCGAAGGTCAGCCCCATCTCGTGCCCGGACAACCTGGCGTTCGACAGCCACGGCAACCTGTGGATTTCTACCGACGGCAACGCGCTGCAGGCAAACGACGGGTTGTTCGCGGTGGCCCTCGACGGCCCCAATCGCGGTGAGACCAAACAGTTCCTCACCGTGCCGGTCGGGGCGGAGACCTGCGGTCCGGTGGTGACCGACGAGCTGGTGACCGTATGCGTGCAGCACCCCGGTGAGGGCGACGATCACAGCCTGGAGAACCCGCTGTCGCACTGGCCCGACGGTGGCGACAAACCGGCGCGGCCTGCGGTGGTCGCGGTGTGGCAGCAGAACGGGAATATCGGCGTATGACCGGACGTACGGTTGAATCGTGACCTTCCCCATTCGCATCGGCGTCCAACTGCAGCCGCAGCACTCCCCCAAATACAGCCATGTCCGCGATGCGGTACGGCGCGCCGAGGATCTCGGCGTCGACATCGCATTCAACTGGGATCACTTCTTCCCGCTCTACGGTGATCCCGACGGGGCGCACTACGAATGCTGGACCATGCTGGGCGCCTGGGCCGAACAGACCTCACGCATCGAGATCGGTGCACTGGTGAGCTGCAACTCCTACCGCAACCCTGAGCTGCTCGCGGACATGGCCCGCACCGTCGACCACATCTCCGACGGCAGGCTCATCCTCGGCATCGGATCAGGCTGGAAGCAGAAGGACTACGACGAGTACGGCTACGAGTTCGGCACCGCGGGCAGCCGTCTCGACGATCTGGCCGTCGCGCTGCCGCGCATCAAGTCGCGGCTCGCCAAGCTCAACCCGGCCCCGACGCGCGAGATCCCGATCCTGATCGGCGGACAGGGCGAACGGAAGACCCTGCGGCTGGTCGCCGAGCACGCCGACGTCTGGCATGCGTTCGTCGACCGCACCACCTACCCGGCCAAAGCGCAGGTGCTCACCGAGCACTGCGCGGCCGTCGGCCGCGACCCCGCCACCGTCGAACGGTCGGCAGGGGTCCAGGAAAGCGGCGGGCACGACGCCATGCTCGCCGAGGCCGATGCACTCGCCGAGCTGGGCGTCACCGTCCTGACGGTCGGTGTCAACGGCCCGGATTACGACCTGAGCGCCGCCGAGGCGCTGTGCCGGTGGCGCGACAGCCGCGCCGCGTCGCACTGACAGCATTCCTGGGGCAAACGCGTGAGACACTGACTCCCATCGCCATCACTGCAGGGGGTTGCACGCCAGGGTGCCGAAGAAGTATGGACTGAAGGAAAAAGACCAGGTTGTCACGCACATCATCAACCTGGTGATGACGGGCAAGCTGCGGACCGGGGACCGCATCGACCGCAACGAGATCGTCCGCGATCTCGGACTGAGCCGGGTGCCCATCCAGGAAGCCGTCGTGCAGCTCGAGCACGACGGCATCCTGTCCACCCGCTACCACCGCGGCGCGTTCGTATCCCGGTTCGACGAGGCCACCGTGGCCGAACATCACGAGCTGTACGGCATCCTCAACGGCATCGCCGCGGCCCGGTGTGCCACCAATCCGACCCCGCGCATCCTGGCCCATCTCGACGACACCCTGCGTATCCTGCGGGCGGCCAAGGACACCCGCTCCTTTCAGGAGGCCTGCTGGTCCTACCGCGACGCGATCAACGACGAGTACGCGGGCCCCCGCCTGCTGGCCACGATCCGCGCAGGTAAGAGCTTCGCGCCGTCGGAGTTCTGGATCGGCTATCCGAAGGCCAAGGTCGACTTCCTGCCCGGCTACGAGGAGGAGACCGCGGCCATCCACGCCAACGACGCCGAAGGGGCCCGCAGGGCGTGCGTCGAGCGTGCCGACGAGATGGGCCGAATCATGACCGCCGAGTTGACCCGTCGCGGTGTGTTCGGCGACTTGCGGTCGCCTTGAGTCGAAGCACTCACCTGAACGCATTGGGCCATTAAGTTGCAACAGATGAACATCAGACGGTTCGCGGCGCTGCTGGCATCGATTCTGATGGTCATGGGCATGGTGCTGGCGGGGCCTGCCAACGCCGACGCCGACCAGTGCGCCCCGCCGGGTGTCGACAGCGCCAGCGCGCTGCCGACCAACCTGGCCGCCGCGGCGACCGGCCCGGGGGCCGACAAGTACACCACCGCCACCGTCGAGCCGCTCGACGCCGTGCGGCCCGAGAACCTCAGCCTCGGCACTCCCGGTGTCCTCACGGTCGGGACCCTCTCCGACGCGCCGCCGAGCATCTGCATCAACTCGGCCGGGCAGTTCACCGGGTTCGACAACGAGGTACTGCGGGCCATCGCCGACAAGCTCGGCCTGAAGATCAATTTCGTCGGAACCGAGTTCTCCGGGCTGCTGGCGCAGACGGCGGCGCGGCGCTTCGACGTCGCGTCCTCGTCGATCACCACGACCGATGCGCGGCGGCGCACCGTCGGGTTCACCAACGGCTATGACTTCGGCTACTTCTCGCTGGTGGTACCGACGGGCTCCCCCATCACCAGTTTCGACCAACTCGCGGCCGGGCAGCGCATCGGCGTGGTGCAGGGCACCGTGCAGGAGGCTTACGTCATCGACACGCTGCACCTGCAGCCGGTGAAGTACCCCGACTACAACACCGTCTACGCAAGCCTGAAAACCCGCCAGATCGACGCCTGGGTGGCGCCGTCGCAGCAGGCCTCGGGCACCGTGCAACCGGGCGACCCGGCGCAGATCATCGAAAACACCTTCAGCTTGGACAATTTCGTCGCGTGGGCGGTGGCCAAGGAGAACCAGCCGCTGATCGACGCGCTCAACTCGGGGCTGGACGCGGTAATCGCCGACGGCACCTGGTCCAGGTTGTACTCCGATTGGGTGCCACGCGCCCTGCCACCCGGCTGGAAACCCGGCTCCAAGGCCGCTCCGGAACCGCAGCTGCCCGATTTCGACGCCATCGCCGCGGAGAATCAGCAGCCTCCTGCCGCCGGTGGTCCCGTGGCGCCCAAATCGACGCTCTCCCAGCTGGCCGCCTCGTTCGGCGACTGGGAGCTTTACAAGCAGGCCATCCCCGATCTGCTCAAGACCGGTCTGCCCAACACGCTGATCCTGACCGTGTGCGCCAGCATCATCGGCCTGGTCCTCGGGATGGTCCTGGCGGTGGCCGGGATCTCCCGGTCCCGATGGCTGCGCTGGCCTGCGCGGGTCTACACAGACATCTTCCGTGGGCTGCCCGAAGTGGTGATCATCCTGCTGATCGGGCTCGGCGTCGGGCCGATCGTCGGATCGCTGACCGGTAACAGTCCCTATCCGCTGGGCATCGCGGCGCTCGGCCTGATGGCCGCGGCCTATGTCGGGGAGATCTTCCGGTCCGGCATCCAGAGCGTGGAAACCGGACAGCTGGAGGCCTCCCGTGCGCTGGGCTTCAGCTACTCGGCGTCGATGCGACTGGTGGTGGTACCGCAAGGGATTCGCCGGGTGCTCCCCGCGCTGATGAACCAGTTCATCTCCCTGCTGAAAGCCTCGTCGCTGGTGTACTTCCTCGGTTTGGTGGCCAATCAGCGTGAGCTGTTCCAGGTGGGCCGCGACCTCAACGCCCAGACCGGCAACCTGTCGCCGCTGGTGGCAGCCGGGCTGTTCTACCTGCTGCTGACCATTCCGCTGACCCACCTGGTCAACTTCATCGACAACCGGCTGCGCCGGGGCAGACCCCCTGCCGAGGAGGACCCGCTGCTGACGGCGACCAACCAGGAGATGATCTGATGTCGGCGCCCGAAGCAGTATCCCTGGCCGCCACCGATATTCACCTGGCGTTCGGGCCGAACGAGGTGCTGCGTGGAATCGATCTGGATGTCCCGGCCGGCACTACCACCGCCGTCATCGGCCCGTCCGGATCCGGCAAATCGACACTGCTGCGGACGCTGAACCGGCTCTACGAGCCCGACCGTGGCGACATCCTGCTCGATGGCCGATCGGTGCTGGGCGACAATCCTGATCGGCTGCGACAGCGCATCGGCATGGTGTTCCAGCAGTTCAACCTGTTCCCACACAAGACCGTGCTGGACAACGTGGCGCTGGGGCCACGCAAACTCAAGCGGCTCGGCGCCGACGAGGCCCGTACGGTCGCGCTGGCCCAGCTGGACCGGGTTGGCCTGCGGCACAAGGCCGATGTCCGTCCGGCCACGCTGTCCGGCGGCCAGCAGCAGCGGGTCGCCATCGCCCGTGCACTGGCGATGACACCGCAGGTGATGTTCTTCGACGAGGCCACTTCTGCCCTGGACCCTGAGCTGGTCAAAGGCATCCTGGCATTGATCGCCGACCTGGCCGCCGACGGCATGACCATCGTCGCGGTCACCCACGAGATGGGCTTCGCCCGTTCGACCGCCGACACGGTGGTGTTCCTCGACCACGGGAGGGTCGTCGAATCGGGTACCCCGGCAGAGATATTCGAATCGGCCGAAACAGATCGGCTGCGCCGCTTCCTGTCCCAGGTGCTCTGAGCTGGTGCCCAACAAACCGCACAAGCTGACGTCGCGGTCGCACCAGACAGGTTAGACTAGCGAATTATGGTGGAGACCGAACCCCAGGTCACAGAGCTGGCTGGGGAATTACAGCGGGTGCTCGCCAAGGTGTTCTCGGTGTTGCGCCGCGGTGACGCGCACAAAGCCGCTCCTGGCGCCGGGGAACTGACCCTGGCTCAGCTGTCGATCCTGCTGACCCTGCTCGAAGGCGGCCCGATCAGGATGACCGAGCTGGCGGCCCGTGAACGGGTCCGCACCCCCACCACCACCGTCGCGATCCGCAGGCTGGAGAAACTCGGCCTGGTCAAACGGTCCCGCGACCCGTCGGACCTGCGTGCGGTACTCGTCGACGTCACCCCCCGCGGCCTCGTCCAGCACCGCGAATCACTGGCTTCCCGCCGTGCCGATCTGGCCACCAGGCTGTCCCGACTCAGCGCAGAGGATCTGGAAACTCTCGCCAAGGCCCTGGTCCCGCTGGAGCGGCTGGCCGGCTCGGAGGAATCCCCCGGCCCCGAGGAAACCCACTAACCGAGCCAGTCGAGCACCGCCGCGGCGGTCCACGATTGCTGCATGCTGCCCAACGGCTCCCCGGTGAACGGTTCGTAGTATTCGGCGAACGCGCCGTCACTGGCCTGACGCAGGCCCTCGCGGCGCAGTCCAGAGGACCGCTCAGCCCAACCGCGGCGCGCGAAGCACCAGGAGAACAACCAGGTCATCACCGGCCACACCGGCCCCCGCCAGTACTCGCGTGCCCGGAAGTCCCGCGACACCGGTGACGTCGACGGGATCAGCGCGTACCGCAGGTCGGGATGGCCGCAGAACCGTGGCCCCTCCAGCAGCCGCAACAGCGCGCGCTCGCGGTCGTGCGGCAAACCCCCGCAGAGCAGCGGCGCGAACTGGGCCACCGTCTCCGTCGACACCCAGCGCTTCGCACGTACGTCGAAATCCCTTGCCGCTCCGGTCCGCTCGTCACTGGTCGCGACGACGCCGGCGCGGAACCGGTCCGCCCACAGGTACAGCTCGCGAATGTCGGCGCTCGGGCGCTTGTAGTCCTCGCCGATCTCGGCCAGCACCTGGCAGGCCACCGAGAACACCGCAGAGACGAACACGTCCTCGACCGCGAAGCTCATCACCTTCGGCAGCAGATCATCGTCGTAGCGAACCGATTTCATCTCCTCCAGCAACCACAGGTACTGGTCGTACTCAAGATCGGACGGACGCTGGCTGGCGTCGGCGACGATGACGTTGTCCTCACGCTGATACTCCGGGACGTTGCCGGCAATCACGTTGGCGTACGCACTGTCCCAACGTGGTGAGTTGTCCATCCCGGATTCCCAGCCGTGATACAGCGTGATGCGGCCACGGCTGTCCTGGTCCCGTGTCTCGGCCAGCCAGCGGTGCCAGCGCACCAGATCCGCCCAGCGCCGGTCCAGGAAGGTCTCGGCCACCGCACGGGTGGACCGGCCCCGGTGCCGCGCATGGTCGAGGATGCGCTGCACCGCGATCGCATGAACCGGCGGCTGCGTGATGCCAGAGGTATGCCGGATCCGCGGCGCGTTGGCCGCCAGCGCGGAGGTGGCCCAGCGGGCCGGGCCGGGGAAGTAGCCGTCGACGCCGTTGGCGAACACGATGTGCGGGATCATCCCGTTGCGCCACTGCGCGGAGAGCAGGGTGTCCAACTCGACAACGGCGCGCTCCACGCTCAGCGGAGACAGGCCGATCGCGACGAACGCCGCATCCCAGCTCCACATGTGCGGGTAGAGCAGCGGCGCCGCCGTGGTCATCGTGCCCAGGTCGTTACCGCGCAGCAGATATGCGGCGCGCGCGGCGAGCTGAGTCGGAGCGAAGCTGGGATCCGGGGGCATCCGTACCATCATGCGACGCCGAGGCCCGGCGCGCAGATCGGTAGGCTTTTCGCTGTGCCGACCGCATTGATCACCGGAGCGGGCGGCGGCATCGGTTCAGCCATTGCCACCGCACTCGCCCCCACCCACACCCTGCTGCTGGCCGGGCGGCCTTCGGCCCATCTCGACGCGGTCGCCGAGCGTCTCGGCGCACCTACCTGGCCACTGGACCTGACCGATGCCGCCTCGATCGAGGCCGGCGCCGAGGTGCTGGCCGAACTCGATGTGCTGGTCCACAACGCCGGGGTGATCTACCCGGGGCGGGTCGGCGAGTCCAGCGCCGACGAATGGCGCGCCAGCTTCGAGGTCAATGTCACGGGCGCCGTCGCGCTGACCCTGGCGTTGCTGCCCGCTCTGAGGGCCGCCCGCGGACACGTCGTGTTCATCAATTCGGGTGCGGGGCGGACCGTTTCAGCGGGGATGGCGTCATATTCGGCGAGCAAGTTCGCGCTTCGGGCGTTCGCCGACTCCCTGCGCGCCGACGAACCTGCCCTGCGGGTCACCTCGATCTTCCCCGGTCGGACCGACTCGGAGATGCAACGCGAACTGGTCGGCTACGAGGGCGGTGACTATGACCCCGCGCGGTTCCTGCGCCCGGAAACGGTCGCTCAGCTCGTCGCGCAGGCCGTCGAAACCCCGCGCGACGGCCATGTCCACGAAATAGTCATCCGCCCGGCCTGATCAGAGAACCAGGTTCACCAGGCGGCCGGGCACCACGATGACCTTCTTCGGTGTGGCCCCCGCCAGGAACGCCTGCACCTTCTCGTCGGCCAGTGCCGCAGCTTCCAGCGTGGCCTTGTCGACGTCGGCGGCGACGGTGATCTTGCTGCGAACCTTCCCGTTGACCTGGACCGGGAACTCCACGGTGTCATCGACGAGGTACTGCTCGTCGGCCACCGGGAACGGCCCGTGTGCCAGCGAGGTGTCGTTGCCCAGCCGTCGCCACAGTTCCTCGGCCAGATGCGGCGCCAGCGGCGCCACCATCAGCACCAGGGGCTCGATCGCCGCACGCGCGGACACCCCCTCCTTGGTCAGGTGATTCGTGTACTCGATCAGCTTGGCGGCCGCGGTGTTGTTGCGAAGTGCCGCATAGTCTTCGGTCACTCCGGCGATGGTCTTGTGCAGCGCGCGCAGGGTGTCCTCGGAGAGCGCCTCGTGTGCAGCCACCCGCACGGAACCGGTGGTCTCGTCGACCACCACCCGCCAGACCCGCTGCAGGAACCGATAGGCGCCGACCACGTCCTTGGTCGCCCACGGCCGGGATGCCTCGAGCGGTCCCATCGACATCTCGTACACCCGCAGCGTATCGGCGCCGTACTCGTCGCAGATCTGGTCGGGCGACACCGAGTTCTTGAGGCTCTTGCCCATCTTGCCGAATTCCTGGGTGACCTCGACCTCGCCGTCGGGTCCCGGGTAGAAGTGCTTGCCTTCCCGCTCAACGACTTCAGCAGCAGGCACGTAGGAGCCGCGGGCGTCGGTGTAGGCCACCGCCTGGATGTAACCCTGGTTGACCAGGCGCCGGTAGGGCTCGCGCGACGACACATGGCCCAGGTCGTAGAGCACCTTGTGCCAGAACCGTGCGTACAGCAGATGCAGCACCGCGTGTTCGACGCCGCCGACGTACAGGTCCACCCCGCCGGGGTCGCTCGCGCCGTGCTCGGCGGGCCGCGGGCCCATCCAGTAGGCCTCGTTCTCCTTGTCGCAGAACTGCTCCGAGTTCTGCGGGTCGGTGTAGCGGAGCTCGTACCATGAGCTGCCCGCCCACTGCGGCATCACATTGGTGTCGCGGGTATAGGTCTGCAGTCCGTCGCCGAGATCCAACTCGACATGCACCCATTCAGTGGCCTTGTTCAACGGGGGCGACGGCTCACTGTCGGCGTCGTCCGGGTCGAACAGCACCGGCGAGTAGTCCGGCACGTCGGGAAGTTCAACGGGCAGCTCGGATTCCGGGAGCGGGTGGGCGCGGCCGTCGGCGTCGTAGACGATCGGGAACGGCTCACCCCAGTACCGCTGCCGGGCGAACAACCAGTCCCGCAGCTTGTACTCAACCCGCGCCTGCCCGTGGCCGCCTGCGACCAACCGCTCGGTGATGGCGACCTTGGCGTCGGCGACGCTCATCCCGTTCAGGTAGTCGGAGTTCACCAGCTCACCGTCACCGCTGTAGGCGCCCTCGGTGATGTCCCCACCCGAGACCACCTCGATGATCGGCAACCCGAACTCCGTGGCGAAATCCCAGTCCCGCTGATCCCCACCGGGCACCGCCATGATCGCGCCGGTACCGTAGCCGGCCAGCACGTAATCGGCGATGAAGACCGGGATGCGTTGGCCGTTGGCCGGATTGGTGCCGTAGGCGCCGAGGAACACCCCGGTCTTGACCTTGCTCTCCTGCCGTTCCAGATCGGACTTGGCGGCGATCCCGGCCCGGTAGGCCGCGACGGCTTCGGCCGGGGAGTCCGCGGAATTCGTCCAACGGGCATCCGTGCCCCCGGGCCACCGGTCGGCGACCAGCTTGTCCACCAGATCGTGCTCGGGTGCCAGCACCAGGTAAGTGGCGCCGAACAGGGTGTCCGGCCGGGTGGTGAACACCTCGATGTCACCGGCCTCGGTCGCGAAGTGCACCTGCGCACCGGTGGACCGGCCGATCCAGTTGCGCTGCATGGTCTTGACCTTGTCCGGCCAGTCCAGGACGTCGAGGTCCTCCAGCAGCCGATCGGAGTAGGCGGTGATCCGCATCATCCACTGCCGCAGCCGCTTACGGAACACCGGGAAATTGCCCCGGTCACTGCGCCCGTCGGAGGTCACTTCCTCGTTGGCCAGCACGGTGCCCAACCCCGGGCACCAGTTCACCACCGAGTCGGCGTGGTAGACGAGCCGATGCGAGTCGATGACATCGGCACGCTCGCCCTCGCTCATCGACGCCCAGTCCTTGCCGTCGCCACAGGAGCGTGCGCCGGAGGAGAATTCGGCCACCAGTTCATCGATCCGCCGGGCCCGGTTCAGTTGCGGGTCGAACCAGGCGTTGTAGATCTGCAGGAAGATCCACTGTGTCCACTTGTAGAAGTCGACGTCGGTGGTCGAGACGCTGCGTCGCGGGTCGTGGCCCAGCCCCAGCCGGCCGAGCTGCCTGCGGAAGTTGACGATGTTGGCCTCGGTGCGGGTGCGCGGGTGGGTGCCCGTCTGCATCGCGTACTGCTCGGCGGGCAGGCCGAATGCATCGAATCCCAAGGCATGCAACACATTACGCCCGGTCATCCGGTAGTACCTGGCGTAGACGTCGGTCGCGATGTATCCGAGCGGATGGCCGACGTGCAGGCCTTCGCCGGACGGATACGGGAACATGTCCTGGACGAACATCTTGTCCGCCGGCACCGTGGACCCGTCCGACGGCGCCAGTGACCCGACCGGGTTGGCGACGTTGAAGGTGCCCGCCTGCGCCCAGGTCTGCTGCCACGAGCGCTCGATCTGCCCCGCGAGTTCCGCCGTGTAGCGGTGGCGCGGGGTGTCCTCTGGCTGCGTGGTCGCGGGGTCAGTCACGCCAATCAGGGTATAAGGAGAGCCCAGTCGGACCGAATCGGACCGAAATGCCAGCTCATCACCCCTGCGCGAACCCTCTCAGGCCACGGGTTGGTCTCGGTTGCGTTGCGACCGTGTCAGCGGTTGGTTCCAGGTCGATTCCAGGTGTGTCCCAGCCCTGGTGGCGGACCACCACTGGTGGATACATTCGGCGCCTGACGAGGGGCAGGCGCTGCCCGCGAAGTTGTGGAAGGACCGAGCAATGACCGAGAAAGCCCGTCTCCGGCGGGTTCTGGCAGCAGGAGTGGCCGCCGGCATGGCCGGCGTACTCGGCTTCGCGGGAAACACCGCATCCGCCGAACCCATGTTTCCGCTCCCGCCGTCGCCCGGACCGGCGGCCGTGAACCAGACCGTGACAGCCGGTCCGGCCGCCGCGCCGGCCGCAGCAGCAGCCGCAGTGCCCAGTGCGCCCGGCGCCGCGGCGGCTACCGCCACGGTGCCCGGCGCCCCTGTCGCACCGGTGGCGCCCGTCGCTCCCGTCGCGGCACCCCAGACGATCGCGCCGGCCTCCTCCGGAACCCTGGCCGAGTTCTTCAAGAGCAAGGGCGTCAAACTCGAACCTCAGGTCAGCCATGGTTTCAAGGCGCTGAGCATCGTGCTGCCCATGCCGAAAGGCTGGACCACGGTGCCTGATCCGAACGTGCCCGACGCGTTCGCAGTGATCGCCGACCGCACCAGCACCGACCTGTACACACCGAACGCCCAGGTGGTGGTCTACAAGCTGGTCGGCGATTTCGACCCGAAGGAAGCGATCAGCCACGGCTACGTCGACAGTCAGCAGCAGATGGGCTGGCGGACCACCGACATGTCGCTCGCCGACTTCAACGGGTTCCCGTCGGCATTCATCGAAGGTAGCTACCAATCGGGCAACCAGATGCTCAACACCTCCCGCAGGCATGTCATCGCGACATCGGGTTCCGACCGGTTCCTGGTCTCGTTGTCGGTCAACTCGTCGGCCGGTAACCAGGGGGTATCCGCGGCGGCCGACGCGGCCGACGCGATCGTGGCCGGCTTCAAGGTCAGTGGGCCCACCCCCGCCGCCCCACCGCCGGCGGCGGCCGCGGCCCCGGCAGCCCCCGCTCTGCCCGCGGCGCAGGGTTTGCCGCAGCTCCTGGGGGTGCACGGATAGCGGCGCCAGGTCCGGCCCCGCCCGATCGGAGCCGGCACGGCCTCGTATTGTGTGGCGCATGCTGATCGCCGCGCTGCTGTGCCTGAGCGCCGCCGTCGTCATCGGAGTACTCGGCCTGTGGTTGTTGAGCAGGCCGCGTACCGGCGACCCCGTGCGCACCGTGTTACGGGCGGTGGCCCCGACCCAACTTGCCGCCGCGGTGATGCTGGCCGCGGGCGGCGTAGCCGCCCTGGCCGCAGCGCCGCAGACCGGCCTGATGGTCGTCCTGGTGTGCATCATCGGCGCGGTCGCCACCGTGGCCGCCGGCTGCTGGCAGAGTGCCAAGGCCGTGGCCCGCAGTGAGGCCGCCGCCCCGGCGGCCGACTGCGCAGGGTCATGCGCCGGCTGCAGCCTGTCGTGCAAGTAGCGCGCTAGTTGCGACTGACGTCGATCGGGTGGGTCGCCAGCATCGACGTCGGCAACGGCTGACGCCTCAACACCCGGCCCCACAGGTCGATCCGGGGTTCGATCAGCACGTCAGAGGGCAACGCGGACAACACGATCCAGTCGTCACGTTCGATCTCACCGTCGAGCTGGCCGATGGTCCAGCCGGAATATCCGGCGAAGATCCGCACACCTTCGAGCACCGGGGCGAGGTTGTCCGGATCGGCGTCGAGATCCACCATCACCACCCGGCCCTGAACATGGCGCAGGCCGGGGATGCCGTCGGCGGCCATGCCGGCCCGCAGCGTCGCCAGGCACAGCGCGGAATCCCGCTTCACCGGACCACCGATGAACATCGTCTTGGGTTTCGCGGTGAGCTTCGCCCACTGTGGCAACACGTTGTAGACCGCGGTCTCGCTGGCCCGGTTCAACACCACCCCGAGCGTGCCGCCCGCGTTGTGCTCGACGATGTAGATGACACTGCGGCGGAACGTCGGCTCCAGCAGATCGGTGTTGGCCAGCAGCAGCGTCCCTGGTCGCACCCGTTGCGCCGCAGGCGCGATGAAATCCTCCGGATCCTCAGACTGCGCCACCCGTCCATCATGGCACCAGCGTCTCGTCTGCGTGGCCAAGAAGCGCAGGCGTGGCCGGAAATATGGCGACGTTTGTACTGTGGAGCGGGTTGCCGATTGCTGTCTGCACAATCCCGAACAGGACGTGATCTCCGTGGTTGACGCTCGCGCGCCCATCGCCCTCTGGCGGTCGGTGCGCGGCATGACGGAGTTCCGGCGGCTGCTGGAGTTACGTGTGGTCAGCCAGTTCGGTGATGGCCTGTTCCAAGCCGGGCTGGCCGGTGCCATCCTGTTCAACCCGGACCGCGCCGCCGACCCGTGGGCCATCGCCGGAGCGTTTGCCGTGCTGTTCCTGCCGTACTCGGCGCTCGGACCGTTCGCAGGCGCGCTGCTGGACCGCTGGGACCGGCGACTGGTCCTGATCGGCGCCAATGTCGGCCGGATGCTGTTGGTGCTGGTGGTCGGAGTGCTGCTGGCCTACGGCGCCGGTGATCTGCCCATCCTGTGCGGCGCGTTGATCGTCAACGGGTTCACCCGGTTCGTGTCCTCGGGTCTGTCGGCCGCCCTGCCCGACGTGGTGCCCCGCGAGCAGGTGGTGACGATGAACTCGGTGGCCACCGCGCTCGGCGCGCTCGCCACGTTCGTGGGCGCCAACTTCATGCTGTTACCGCGCTGGTTGTTCGGCGCCGACGACACCGGCGCCGCCGTGATCATCTTCATCGCCGTGGTCCCGGTCGCGCTGGCGTGGTGGTTGGCGGTGCGTTTCGGACCCCACGTGCTCGGACCCCACGAAAGCAAACGCGCCATTCACGGCTCGGTGGCCTACGCCGTCGCGACCGGTTGGCTGCACGGTGCGCGCACGGTGGTGGCCGTACGGACGGTCGCGGGCACGCTCGCCGGGTTGGCCGCCCACCGGATGGCGTTCGGCATCAACACCTTGCTGGTGTTGGTGCTCGTGCGCCACGCCGACACCCCGACCCACGTGGCGGGCCTGGGACTGGGCACCGCGGTGGTGTTCGTGGCCGCGACCGGCGCCGGATCGTTTCTGGCCACGCTGGCCGCACCGGCGGTGATCGCCCACCGCGGCCGGTACGCCGCCGCCAATTGGGCGCTCGGCTTCGCCGCGGTGGCTCAGCTCATCGCCGTCGGAATGCAACTGCCGCTGATGCTGGTGTGCGGATTCCTGCTGGGCGCGTGCGGACAGCTGGTGAAACTGTGCGCGGATTCCGCGATGCAGATCGACGTCGACGACGCGCTGCGCGGCCACGTGTTCACGGTGCAGGACGCCCTGTTCTGGATGTCGTTCATCAGCGCGATCGCGGCGGCGGCGCTCGTGATTCCGCCGGGCGGGCATTCACCGGGTCTCGTGGTCGCCGGTTCGGTGGTCTATCTGCTCGGATTGGGTGCCCATGCCGCGGTGGCCTCACCGCGGCGGGTTTAGTCTGACCCGCATGTCGACAGCCGAGCAGATCGTGGCCGACCTGCGTGCCGAAAGCGATGAGCTCGACGCACTCGTGGCCGGCCTCCCGTCATCGGGTTGGGCCGATCCCACCCCCGCGCCGGGCTGGACCATCGCCCATCAGATCGCTCACCTGCTGTGGACCGACCGGGTCTCGCTCCTGTCCCTCACCGACGAGCCCGGCTTCAACGACGTACTGGCCCAAGCCATGACCGATCCCACGGGCTTTGTCGATGCGGGTGCCGAGGAACTCGCGCTCACCCCGCCCGCGCAACTCCTCTCCGACTGGCGTCACACCCGCGGCCGCCTGCACGACGAGCTCCTGACCGTCGCCGACGGCCGCAAACTGCCGTGGTTCGGGCCGCCGATGAGTGCGGCGTCGATGGCGACGGCCCGGATGATGGAGACCTGGGCGCACGGCCTGGATGTCGCCGACGCACTCGGCCTACGCAGGCCCGCGACCGCGCGGCTGCGTTCGATCGCCCACATCGGTGTTCGGACCCGGGATTTCGCCTTCACCGTCCACGGGTTGGCCGTCCCCGCCGAACCGTTCCGGGTGGAGCTGGTCGCGCCTGCGACCCGGGGATCAGCGGATGCCGGTCAGCTGTGGACGTGGGGCCCCGAGGACGCGGCGCAGCGGGTGACGGGGCCGGCCGAAGACTTCTGCATGCTGGTGACCCAGCGCCGGGCGCGCTCGGAGCTGGACGTGACCGCCGTGGGCGCCGACGCCGCGAAGTGGCTGACCATCGCGCAGGCCTTCGCCGGCCCGCCCGGAGCCGGCCGGGGCTAGGAGACGGAGTCGGCGCGGCCGTCGCCGTCCGTGTCGGCCAGCTTCACATCCCACCGCCCGTCGCCGTCGGTGTCGGCGTAGGCCGTCTCCCCCGCCAACACCCGGTCGGCGAGCCCGTCCGAGTCGGCGTCGAGCAACCGGTCGTCGAGGGCCCCGTCGCCGTCGAAATCCACCAGCGGCCCACCGGGCTGCCCGACCTCGACACCGTCCAACCCGAACCACCGCACCTGTCCGGACCGGTCCACGCGCACCGCCCAGGTGCCGGAACCGTCATCGGTGAAGTAACTTTCGGCGCTGCCGTCGTCGTCGAGATCGCGCACGGATTGTTCGGCCAGGCCGTCCCCGTCGAGGTCAGCCATCACATCGTCGAACCGGCCGTCCCCGTCGAAGTCGAGCCCGACACCATCGGGTTGGCCGTCGCCGTCCAGATCGACCGTCGGCGGTGCACTCCACATGGTTGCCGAGCCGTCGGGTTCACCAAGGCAGTAGTCCATAACTGTTCAGACGCACGGTCAGCCCCTGGCGTTCCACCATTTCAGTAATTCGGCGATGGCGTCCTCACGCGACAACGGCCCGTGCTCGAGGCGCAGCTCCTTCAGATACCGCCAGGCCTCGCCGATCTGGGGGCCCGCACCGATACCGAGGATCTCCATGATCTCGTTGCCGTCCAGGTCCGGACGGACCTTTTGCAGGTCCTCCTTGGCCGCCAGTTCGGCGATCCGGTGTTCCAGGTCGTCGTAGTTGGCCTGCAGGCGCGCGGCCCGGCGCTTGTTGCGGGTGGTGCAGTCGGCGCGGACCAGTTTGTGCAGCCGCTCCAGCAGTGGCCCGGCGTCGGTCACATACCGGCGCACCGCCGAATCGGTCCACCTGCCGGTGCCCTTGTCGTCGGCGTAGCCGTGGAAGCGCAGGTGCAGGTACACCAGCTGGGACACATCGTCGACCATCTGTTTGGAGTACTTGAGCGCCCGCATGCGCTTACGGGTCATCTTCGCGCCGACCACCTCATGGTGGTGGAAACTCACCCCGCCGTCGGACTCGTGCCTGCGGGTGTCGGGTTTACCGATGTCATGCAGCAGCGCCGCCCAGCGCAACACCAGATCGGGGCCTGAGTCCTCGAGCTCGATCGCCTGCCGCAGCACGGTCAGCGAATGCCAGTAGACGTCCTTGTGCTGATGGTGCTCGTCGATGGCCATCCGCATCTCGCCGACCTCCGGCAACACCACGGCACCCAGACCCGTCTGCACCATCAGGTCCACGCCCGCCACCGGGTCGGCGCCCAGGATCAGCTTGTCCAGTTCGGCGGCGACCCGTTCGACGGTGATGCGGCCCAGCTGCGGGGCCATCTCCAGCAGGGCCTCCAGCACCCGCGGCGCGACGCCGAAGCCCAACTGTGAGACGAACCGGGCGGCCCGCAACATGCGCAGCGGATCGTCGCCGAAGGACACCTGCGGGGTCGACGGCGTGTCGAGCACCTTGTCCCGCAGCGCGGCCAGACCTCGCAGCGGGTCATGGAATTCGGCGGGGCCGTCGGCCGTGATGCGCACCGCCATCGCGTTGACGGTGAAATCCCGGCGCACCAGATCCTCGTCGACACTGTCACCGAAACGCACCTGCGGGTTCCGTGACACCTGGTCGTAGCTGTCGGCGCGATAGGTGGTGATCTCCAACCGGTCGGCACCCTTGCCGACGCCGATCGTGCCGAAGTCGATACCGGTATCCCACAGCGAATCGGCCCAGGGGCGCAGGAACTTCTGCATCTGCTCGGGGCGGGCATCGGTGGTGAAATCCAGGTCGGCGATCTCCCGGCCGAGCAGCGCGTCACGCACGCTGCCACCGACCAGGTACAGCTCGTGACCCGCCGCAGCGAACACTGCGCCGAGCCCGCGCAGCACGCCGGCGTGGCGGTTCAGCGCGACCAGCGCGCCGGCCAGCAGGTGAGCTTCATCAGCAGCAGCATCAGGCACGTTCGATGAGCCTAATGTGCGCGGTCCGCGCGCTACCGGCGAGTGTGGCGGGAGCGATACCTCGTGGCAGCTACTATCGCTTGGGTGTCGGACGGCGAACAGGCCAAACCACGCCGGCGCCGGGGCCGGCGCCGGGGCCAACGCCGTGCGCAGCGGGCGGCGGGCCCACCGGCCAACGGTGCCGAACCTCACACCGGACAAGCCGGCGAACACCAACCAGGCCCGGCCAAGCAAGCCGACAAGACCGTCCACAACCCGACCCCCAAAGACCAGTCCAAGCAGCACAAACCGCGGCCACGCCGGGCACAGGAGCGGCTGCGCACCGTGCACGAAACCTCCGCGGGAGGCCTGGTCATCGATGGGATCGACGGACCGAAGGACACGCAGGTGGCCGCATTGATCGGCCGGATCGACCGGCGCGGCCGCATGCTGTGGTCGCTGCCCAAAGGCCACATCGAACTCGGCGAGACCGCCGAGCAGACAGCCATCCGTGAGGTCGCCGAGGAGACCGGTATCCAGGGCAGTGTGCTGGCCGCGCTGGGCAGCATCGACTACTGGTTCGTCACCGAGGGCCGCCGGGTCCACAAGACGGTGCACCACTACCTGATGCGGTTTCTGGGCGGTGAACTCTCCGACGACGATGTCGAGGTCACCGAGGTGGCCTGGGTGCCGCTGCGTGAACTGCCGTCACGGCTGGCCTACGCCGACGAGCGGCGGCTGGCCGAGGTGGCAGGCGAATTGATCGACAAGCTGCACACCGAGGGGCCGGCTTCCCTACCGCCGCTGCCCAGAAGCGCACCGCGGCGGCGCGCGCAGACGCATTCCCACACCCGCAACCACCGCCGCGACGACACCGCTTCGCCCCAGCCTCCCCGGCGCACGAACGGATGCGGACAAGGCCCGTGACCGCCGCGGCCGAGCCGCGCAGGCTGTCGATTCCGGCGATGCCCCGCTGGCTGACCACCGTTACGCGCATCGTGATGGTCGCTGCGGTGCTGATACTCGCGTGCGCTCCGGCGTTGGCTCCCCGCGCGAACGCAGGCGAGCCGGGCGAAACCCCGTTCCTGCAGATCCGGATCGACACGGTCACCCCCGAGGTGGTGACCACCACCAGCGAACCCACGGTGACGGTCTCCGGGGTGGTGCTCAATGTGGGTGACCGACCAGTGCGCGATGTGGTGCTCCGGTTGGAGCACGCGCAGGCGGTGACGGCGTCCAGCGCCCTGCGAACCGACCTCACCGGCAGCCTCGACCAATTCCAGCCGGTCGCCGATTTCATCAGTGTCGCACCGGAAATGGGCCGCGGCCAAGCGGTTCCGTTCACGTTGTCCTATCCGTTGCGTGCCGCCGGTACGCCGTCCCTGCAGATCGAGCAGCCCGGCGTGTATCCGCTGCTGGTCAATGTGAACGGCACCCCGGACTACGGCGCACCGGCCCGCCTCGACGACGCCCGGTTCCTGCTGCCGGTACTGGGGGTGCCACCGGATCAGCCCGCCGACGCGGCGTCGGCGGCCGACACGCTCAACGCCGTCGTGCCGCCCGACACCTCCCGACCGGTACGGCTGACGATGCTGTGGCCACTGGCCGACCGGCCGCGGTTGGCGCCAGGCGCCCCTGGCGGCACCACCCCGGTCCGGCTGCTCGACGACGACCTGGCGGTGTCGCTGGCTGCCGGCGGGAGGCTGGACACCCTGCTCTCGGCGGTCGATTTCGCCACCGGACCGACCGTCGATCCTGGCGGGCAGGTCCGCACCGCGCTGTGCCTCGCGGTCGACCCGGACCTGCTGGTCACCGTGAATGCGATGGCCGGGGGCTACGTCGTCAACGAGGGCCCCGACGCGGGCGCGTCCACCCCGACCCGGCCGGGCACCGGGCAGGAGGCCGCGGCGACGTGGCTGAACCGGCTGCGGGCGATCGCACAGCGCATGTGTGTCGCCCCGACCACGTATGCCCAGGCCGATCTCGGCGCGCTGCACCGGGTCGGCGACCCCGGGCTCAGCGCGATCGCCACGAACGGGGCCGGTGACATCGTCGACCAGATCCTGGGCGTCGTCTCGACCCGGGGCGCCAGTCTCGTCGGCGACGGACCGCTGACGGCGCCCGCGCTCGATCTCCTCGCCGCCCAGGGGCAGACCGTCGCGATCGCCGCCGCGAATGTCACTGCCCAGGACTCGGTCACCGGAGCCTCCGAAACCGCCGACGTCACACCGCTGCGGTTCAACCCCGCACTGGTTTCGGCGACATTCGATCCAGCGGTCGGCGCGGCACTGGCCGGGGCGGGGACCGATCCGGGGGCACCGTCCTACCTGGATCCGTCGCTGAACATCCCGGTCAGACACGACTCCGCGACCGCACGCCGCCAGGATGCGCTTGGCGCGGTGCTCTGGCGCGGATTGAATCCCGATGTCGCACCGCGCGACCAGATCCTGATGCCGCCGCTGTTGTGGACCCTCAATGCCGACGACGCGCAGGCCGTCCTCACCACCGTGGCATCCGCCATTCATTCCGGGCTGGCGGTGCCGCGGCCGATGACCGCGGTGATCGCCGAGGGCGACGCGCTGCCCGCCGAGCCCGTGCAGCCGGCGCCGCCGGACACCTTGGGCAATCCACACGGCCGGATCGACGACACGGTCACCGACGGAATCCGTGCGGTGACCGGCAGGCTGTGGGGATTGACGGCGGCGCTGACCACCGACGAGCGCACCGGGCTGACCGGGACGCAGTACACCGCACCGCTGCGCGAGGACATGCTGCGTGCGCTGAGCCAGTCGGTGCCCCCCGAATCCCGCAACGGTCTGGCCCGGCAACGGCTCGACAGCGTGACCCACAGCGTCGAGGACATGTTCGGCGCCGTCACCATCGTCAACCCCGGTGGTTCCTACACCCTGGCCACAGAACGCAGCCCGCTGCCACTGGCGCTGCGCAACGATCTGCCCGTCCCGATCCGGGTGCGGCTGCAGGTCGACGCGCCGCCAGGCATGACTGTCAGCGATATGGGTGAGATCGTGCTGCCGCCGGGCTACCTGCCGTTGCGGGTGCCGATCGAGGTGCACTTCACCCAGCGGGTCGCCGTCGACGTGGCGCTGCGCACGGCCGACGGCGTTCCGCTCGGCGAGCCGGTGCGGTTGTCGGTGCATTCCAACGCCTACGGCAAGGTGCTGTTCTTCATCACCCTCTCGGCGGGCGCGGTGCTGTTCCTGCTCGCCGGTCGCCGACTGTGGCACCGGTTCCGCGGCCAGCCCGACCGCGCCGACCTGGACCGGCCGGACGAACCCGGCGATCCGCTCGACGTCGCACTGGCGTTCCCCCGCGAGGACGCCGATCCACCGGTGGACGGGCCACGATGACGGTGCCGAACCAGGGCGCGCACCACCAGGCCGGAAACACCCCGACCCGGCCGCTGCGGCAGCCGCCCCGGATACCGCATACACCGGGTCCACGACGCCAGGCCGGGCGGCCCGAACTGTCCGACGCCGCCGTGGTGTCCCGCTCCTGGGGGATGGCATTCGCCACGCTGATCTCCCGGATCACCGGGTTCCTGCGGATGGCGCTGCTGGCGTATCTCCTCGGCGATGCCCTCCTGAGTTCGTTTTCGGTGGCCAACCAGCTGCCCAACATGGTGGCCGCGTTGGTGTTGGAGGCCACGTTCACCGCGATCTTCGTGCCGGTCCTGGCGCGCGCCGAACGCGACGACGCCGACGGCGGCACCGCGTTCGTCCGGCGGTTGGTGACGCTGGCGACGAGCCTGCTGCTGGTCGCCACGGTGCTGTCGGTGGCGGGTGCGCCGTTGCTCGTGCGCGTGATGCTGGGCACCGACCCGCAGGTCAACAATCCACTGACGGTCGCCTTTGCCTACCTGCTGTTGCCGCAGGTGCTGTTCTACGGCCTGTCGTCGGTGTTCGCGGCAATCCTGAACACCCGCAACGTGTTCGGGCCCCCGGCCTGGGCCCCGGTGCTCAACAACATCATCGCCATCCTCACCCTGGGCCTGTACATGCTCGTCCCCGGCGAGCTTTCGATCGATCCCGTCGAGATGGGCAACGCCAAACTGCTGGTGCTCGGCATCGGCACCACGCTCGGCGTGGTGGTCCAGACCGCGGTGCTGCTGGTGGCGATCCGGGCCGAACGGATCAGCCTGCGCCCGCTGTGGGGAGTTGACGAGCGGCTCAAGAAGTTCGGCGCCATGGCCGCGGCGATGGTGACCTACGTGTTGATCAGCCAGATCGGCCTGATCGTCGGCAATCAGATCGCCAGCACGGCGGCCGCATCGGGTCCGGCGATCTACAACTACACCTGGCTGGTGCTGCAGCTGCCGTTCGGCATGATCGGGGTCACGGTCCTCACCGTGGTGATGCCCCGGCTGAGCCGGAATGCGGCCGCCAACAACGTGGGTGCGGTGCTCGCCGACCTGTCGCTGGCGACACGGCTCACGATGGTGACGCTGATCCCGATCGTGGCGATGATGACCGTCGGCGGCCCCGCGATCGGCAGCGCCCTGTTCGCCTACGGCAACTTCAGCCCCGCCGCCGCCGGTTACCTCGGCATGGCGATCACCCTGTCGGCGTTCACCCTCATCCCCTACGCCCTGGTGCTCCTGCAGCTGCGGGTGTTCTACGCCCGCGAACAACCGTGGACGCCGATCCTCATCATCGTCGTGGTGACCGCAGTGAAGATCGCGGCCTCGATCGCGGCCCCGCACCTCACCGACAACCCCGACCTGGTCGCCGGCTACCTGGGCCTCGCCAACGGGCTGGGTTTCCTCGCAGGCGCGGTGGTCGGCTACTTCCTGCTGCGGTCCAGCCTGCGCCCGCGCAACGGACGGCTGCTGGACCCGGCGGTGATCCGCACGATCCTGGTGACGATCACCGCATCGCTGATCGCGGCGCTGCTGGCGCAGGTCGCCGACCAGCTGCTCGGGCTGGAATTGCTCACATCTGCCTGGGGCCCCGGCGGATCGCTGCTGCGACTGCTGGCACTCGGGCTGATCATGGCGCCGACCATCGCCGCCGTACTGATCGCCGCGAAGGTTCCGGAGGCCCAGGCCGCGGTGGCGCTGGTCAGGCGCAAGCTCGGGGCCGGCCGCCGGCCAGGCGCCCCGGCGCCGGCGACGGTAGCCGGGCAGATGGTCACCCGGCCCGTCCCACCGCCTCAGCCCGGCGCGGTCACGTACCCTGATCAGAGGAATTCTTCTCCAAATCGGTGGCCGCCGACCCCGGCAGCCACCTGGGGTGAGGCTCCGGCGCCAGTTGCCGGGGCGGGGATGCGGAAAGGACCACCGGTGACCGACGAATCCGCGGGCGGCCCGGCACCTGGCCTGGAAGGGTCCGCGACGACCAAGCTGCCCCAGCAAGCTCCCGACGACTTCCAGCCGGATCCGCCCGCCGAACCGGAGCAGGTCGACGAGCCGACGGCGCAGCCGAACGGCGCCGCCACGGGCCGGCCGCCGGCCGACTACGGCGGCGACCCGACCCGCGAACCGATCTCATTCGTCCCGCCGCGGGAGCCCGCGCTGGAGACCGCCACCGCAGGCGACGACATCCACCTGATCCCCGGGGCCACCATCGCCGACGGCCGCTACCGGCTGCTGGTTTTCCACGGTGGACCGCCCCACCTGCAGTTCTGGCAGGCGCTGGACACCGCGCTGGACCGCCAGGTGGCGCTGACGTTCGTCGATCCCGATGCCACCATGCCCGACGAACAAGTGCAGGAGATCCTTTCCCGCACGCTCAAACTGAGCCGGATCGACGCCCCCGGCATCGCCCGGGTCCTCGACGTCGCCCACAGCGGATCGGGCGGCCTGATCGTGTCTGAGTGGATTCGTGGCGGCTCGCTCACCGAGGTCGCCGACACCTCACCGTCCCCGATCGGCGGGGCGCGGGCCATCCAGTCGCTGGCCGCCGCCGCCGAAGCGGCTCACCGCGCCGGTGTCGCGCTGTCCATCGACCATCCCGGCCGGGTGCGGGTCAGCATCGAAGGCGACGTCGCACTGGCGTTCCCGGCGACCCTGCCCGACGCCTCCCCCGACGATGACATCCGCGGCATCGGCGCCGCGTTGTATGCGCTGCTGGTCAACCGGTGGCCGCTGCCGGAATCCGGGTCGCGCAGTGGATTGGAACCCGCCGCCCTCGACGCCGCGGGCCAACCGGTCGAACCCCGCGCGATCGACCGCGACATCCCGTTCCAGATCTCGGCGGCCGCCGCCCGGGCGGTCCAGCCCGACGGTGGTATCCGCAGCGCCCCCACCCTGCTGAACCTGCTGCAGCAGGCCACCGCGATCGCCGACCGCACCGAATTGCTCGAATCCGTCGAAACACCTGCTGCGCCACCACCGGCCCGGCTACGTCCCAGCGGACCGGACGTCGATGAGGACGCCGCCGCCCGCCGCCGCAAGGGCCTGATCATCGGCGTGTCCGTCGGCGCCGGAATCCTCGTGGTCGCGCTGGTGGTGCTCGCCTCGGTCCTCAACGGCATCTTCGGCGATGTGGGTGGCGGTCTCAACAAGGACGAGCTCGGCTTGAACGCACCGGGCTCGACCACCGAATCCGAGTCGGCCACGGCCACCGGCGGCACGGTGAAACCTGCTCGGGCAACAGTCTTTTCGCCTGAAGGCGAGGCCGATTCGCCCGGTCAGGCGGCGCTGGCCATCGACGGCAACACCAGCACCATGTGGTCGACCGACACGTATTCGGATGCCGCCCCGTTCCCGGGATTCAAGAACGGCGTCGGGCTGTTGCTGCAATTGCCGGAACCCACGGTGATCGGCTCGGTCACCCTCAACGTCACCAGTACCGGCACCGCAGTACAGATCCGCTCGGCTCAGTCCTCGTCGCCTTCGTCACTGTCGGACACCACCGAGTTGAGCCCGCCGACGACCCTCAAACCCGGCTCCAACACCATCTCGGTGGACAGCGCCGATGCCACGTCCAACGTCCTGGTGTGGATATCGACGCTGGGCACCGTCGACGGCAAGAGCCGCAGCGACATCTCCGAAATCACCATCAAAGCCGCATCCTGACCGGTTTATCCCCACCCCGTCACACCATCTGACCAGGTGATGTGGGGGTCCCGGCAAACAAGTGTCCGAGGTGGGTGCCGACAGCGCTTAGTGTTCGGCTGTGGGCAGGTTCGGGGGAACGTCACGGGTGGTGCGCACGCCGGGCGCGCGCTCGGACGCCGAGTTGCTGGCCGCCCACGTGGCCGGGGACCGCTATGCCTTCGCCGAGCTCGTCGCCCGCCATCATGCTCAGTTGCTCCGGCTCGCCTACCTGACCAGCAGGCACCATGACGACGCTGATGACGCGGTCCAGGACGCCCTGCTCTCCGCGCACCGCACCGCCGCATCCTTCCGGTACGACTCGGCGGTGAGCAGTTGGCTGTACCGCATCGTGGTCAACGCGTGCCTGGACCGGCTGCGCCGCGCCAGAACCCAACCCGCAGTGTCACATTGCGAAGGCATCGATCATCTCGACGACATCGGACAGGGGAACCACCTCGGAGATCCGGCCCACCGGGTGGACACCGCGATCATGGTGGAACGGGCACTGCTGAAGTTGCCCGTCGAGCAACGGGCCGCCGTGGTCGCGGTCGACATGCAGGGCTACTCGGTCGCCGAAACCGCTCTGCTGCTGGGGATCGCCGAAGGCACCGTGAAAAGCCGATGTGCGCGTGCCCGAACCAAACTCGCCCGATCACTGCAGTACTTTGATCGCGATACCCATCCGAGCAATAGCGGGGGCAACGATGAACGGCAGCACGCACCCGGTGCCGCCCGACGGGCCCATCTCCCCTGAGCTGCTCGCCGACCTGCAGGCCGGCCTGCTCGACGATGCCGCCGCGACGCGGCTGCGCCACCGGGTCCGCTCCGATCCCGATGCCGCGGCCACGCTGGCCGCCCTGGACCGGGTCCGCCGCGATCTGGCCGCCCTCGGTGCAGACCACGAATCCGCCCCGCAGGTTCCCCCCGAGGCCGCTGCGCGCATCGGGGCCACGCTGCGGGCCGCCGCGCCACCCGCTCATGCCGCAGGCTCCCAGGGCCACCGCCTACGGCTGTTCGGCGCGATCGCGGGGGCCTGTGCGGCCGTGCTGGCCATCGGGCTGGGTGTCGGCACCTTGCTACGGGCGCCGGACCGCCCGCCGGCGCCCATCCGCGTCGGGCAACTCACGGTGTCCCCGCCGCCGCTGGACATCGGGCTGTCCACATCCCAGATTCTGGAGTTGCTGGCCGTCCCGCCCGAGCTGGGGCCGCTGTCCGATCCGCAGCGCAGGGCCGCGTGTCTGTCCACCCTGGGTTACCCGTCGGGGGTCCGGGTCCTCGGCGGGCGTGGGCTCGACCTCCTGGGCCGGCAGCAGGTGCTGGTGCTGCTGGCGGCTGACACCCCGAACACCGTCGTGGGGCTCGTGCTGGCCCCGGACTGCGACGCCTCACACACCGGGCTGCTCACCAAGACCACGCTCACCCGTCCGTAGTCTGTCCTCACGTCGCCGGGGAACAGCGCGGCCTAGGCTGGCGTTGCTCCCCATGCGGTCCTAGTTTGTTCGCGTCCGCGTGCCGAAGTCCGGCAGAAAGGCCCTCATGACCACCTCACCGACGGTTCACGACGTCATCATCATCGGTTCCGGTCCGGCCGGGTACACCGCGGCGGTCTACGCCGCCCGCGCCCAGCTCAAGCCGCTTGTCTTCGAAGGCACCCAGTTCGGTGGCGCGCTGATGACCACCACCGAGGTGGAGAATTACCCCGGCTTCCGCAACGGCATCACCGGCCCCGAGTTGATGGACGAGATGCGCGAGCAGGCCCTGCGGTTCGGCGCCGACCTGCGCATGGAGGACGTGGACGCCGTCTCGCTGGACGGGCCGGTGAAATCGGTCACCGTCGGCGACGAGACCTTCCAGGCCCGCTCCGTGATCCTGGCGATGGGTGCAGCCGCCCGCCACCTCGGCGTCCCCGGTGAAGAGGCGCTGACCGGCATGGGCGTGAGCACCTGCGCGACCTGCGACGGCTTCTTCTTCCGCGACGAGGACATCGTGGTGGTCGGCGGCGGCGACTCGGCGATGGAGGAGGCCACCTTCCTCACCCGGTTCGCCCGCAGCGTGACCCTGATCCACCGCCGCGACGAGTTCCGCGCCTCGAAGATCATGCTCGAGCGCGCCCGCGCGAACGACAAGATCACCTTCCTGACCAACACCGAGATCACCGAGGTCGAAGGCAACCCGAAGGTCACCGGCGTGCGGCTGCGCGACACCGTGACCGGCGAGGAGTCCAAGCTCGCGGTCACCGGCGTGTTCGTGGCGATCGGCCATGATCCGCGCTCGGAGTTGGTCCGCGGCCAGATCGAGCTCGACGACGAAGGTTATGTGCTGGTCGCCGGTCGCACCACCGCAACGTCGGTCGACGGTGTGTTCGCCTCGGGCGACCTGGTGGACCACACCTACCGGCAGGCCATCACCGCGGCAGGCAGCGGGTGTGCGGCGGCCATCGACACCGAGCGTTGGCTTGCTGACAACGAATGAGCCCCAACAGTTTTCGACCCGACAGGAGAAATACCCATGAGTGAGGACAGCGCAACCGTAGCGGTCACCGACGATTCGTTCTCGGCTGACGTGCTGACCAACAGCACCCCGGTGTTGGTGGACTTCTGGGCCACGTGGTGCGGACCGTGCAAGATGGTCGCCCCGGTGCTCGAGGAGATCGCCGCCGAGAAGGCCGGTGATCTGGTGGTGGCCAAGCTCGACGTGGACGCCAACCCGGCCACCGCCCGCGACTTCCAGGTGGTGTCGATCCCGACCATGATCCTGTTCAAGGACGGCGCTCCGGTGAAGCGCATCGTGGGGGCCAAGGGTAAGGCCGCGCTGCTGCGCGAACTGTCCGACGCCCTCTGAGTGCGCACGTCCGACGTGCGGAGCTCGCCTGCCGTTTTCCGGATTCTGATGGAAATCTGAGACAATGGCGACCAGCTAGTCCGGCAGAGTGCTGGCGGCCAGCCTGGAGGGGCCCGTATGTCGAGTCTGCGTCGCGGTGATCGTGGCGGTGCGGTCGCAGAGGTCCGGGCGGCGTTGGCCGCACTGGGTCTCATCGACAACCCCGATGCCGATCTGAGCACTGGCAGGCACGTTGCGCTGGATGCCTTCGACGACGAACTCGACCAGGCTGTGCGGGCGTTTCAGCAGCGTCGTGGGCTGCTGGTGGACGGCATCGTCGGGGAGGCCACCTACCGTGCATTGCGGGAGGCCTCTTACCGCCTCGGTGCCCGAACACTGGTGCACCAGTTCGGCGCGCCCATGTACGGCGACGACGTGGCGACCCTGCAGGCCCGCTTGCAGGACCTCGGCTTCTACACCGGCATGGTCGACGGGCATTTCGGCCTGCAGACCCACAACGGACTGAGTTCATACCAGCGCGAGTACGGGTTGTATCCAGACGGCATCTGCGGCCCGGAAACCCTACGCTCGCTGTACTTCCTGGGATCCCGGGTGACCGGTGGCTCCCCGCATGCCATCCGCGAGGAAGAGTTGGTACGGCGTTCGGGACCGAGGCTGTCCGGTAAGCGCGTGATCATCGATCCAGGCCGCGGTGGGGCCGATCACGGCTTGATCATGCATGGTCCCGACGGTCCGATCAGCGAAGCGGACATCCTGTGGGACTTGGCCAGTCGACTCGAGGGCCGGATGACGGCCATCGGTATGGACACTTTCACCTCGCGGCCGGCCAACGCCAGCCCGACGGATGCGGAGCGGGCCGGAACAGCCAACACGGTGGGCGCCGATCTGATGATCAGCCTGCGCTGCGCCACCCAGTCCAGTCCGGCCGCCAATGGGGTCGGGTCCTTCCACTTCGGCAACTCGCACGGGTCGGTGTCCACCATCGGCCGCAACCTTGCCGATTTCATTCAGCGGGAAGTGGTGGCGCGCACCGGGTTACGTGACTGCCGCTCGCATGGCCGCACCTGGGATCTGCTGCGGTTGACCCGGATGCCGACCGTGCAGGTCGACATCGGCTACGTCACCAATCCACGCGATCGCGGCCTGCTGGTGTCCTCCCAGACCCGCGACGCCATCGCCGAGGGCATCCTCGCCGCGGTCAAGCGGCTGTACCTGCTCGGCAAGAATGACCGTCCCACCGGGACTTTCACCTTCGCCGAACTGCTGGCACATGAGCTCTCCGTCGAGCAGGCGTCCCGCGGCGCCTGAGCCCGAGCCGGCGGCCGGGAAATGACAGCCACTCTCCCCTTGGGGTAGAGTTCGGAATCGCTGCCGCACGCGCCGGTTCTGCGCTCGAACACAAGACGTCCAGCTGAGCCCTTATTTCGTGCTGCGGCAATACTTTTCGCGCAATGTAGCGCGTGTGCAGATCATGCGCCGCACGGGTACCGTCGCGGTGCCGAACGGAGCTGTGATGCAAGGGCTGACCCATCAGATGACGCCGCGGGACCAACAATCGGTACTCGCAGCGCTGCGCTCGCCCCGCCGGCTACGGACCGAGGTCCTCGCCGGCCTGGTCGTGGCGCTGGCCCTGATCCCCGAGGCGATCTCGTTCTCCATCATCGCCGGCGTTGACCCTCGGATCGGTCTTTTCGCCTCATTCACGATGGCCGTGACGATCTCGATCGTCGGAGGGCGTCCCGCCATGATTTCAGCGGCGACCGGCGCCGTCGCGCTGGTGGTCGCGCCGCTCGTACACAGCCACGGCCTGGACTACCTGATCGCGACCGTGATCCTGGCCGGGATCCTGCAACTGGTACTCGGCGCCCTCGGCGTCGCCAAGCTCATGCGCTTTGTACCGCGCAGCGTGATGGTCGGATTCGTCAATGCCCTGGCGATCCTGATCTTTCTCTCCCAGCTGCCCCACCTTTTCGGCGTGCCCTGGCTGGTCTACCCGATGGTCGCGGCGGCCATCGCGATGATCGTGGTGCTGCCGAAACTGACCACCGCCGTGCCGGCTCCCCTGGTGGCCATCCTGCTGCTCACCGCGGCGACGGTCGGATTCGGCTGGGCGGTACCGAATGTGGGCGACGAAGGAGAGTTGCCGTCCAGCCTGCCGAGCCTGCTGCTCCCCGACGTCCCGTTCAATCTGCACACCCTCGGCGTCATCGCGCCCTACGCACTCACCATGGCCGTGGTCGGACTGCTCGAATCGCTGATGACGGCGAAACTCGTCGACGACATCACCGATACCCACTCCAACAAATCCCGCGAGGCGCTCGGACAGGGCGTGGCCAACGTCGTCACCGGTTTCTTCGGCGGTATGGGCGGCTGCGCGATGATCGGCCAGACCATGATCAACGTCAAGGTGTCGGGCGCCCGCACCCGCATCTCCACTTTCCTCGCCGGGTCGTTCCTGCTCGCGCTGGTCGTCGGGCTCGGTGACATCGTCGCCCAGATTCCCATGGCCGCCCTCGTCGCGGTGATGATCATGGTGGCGGTGGGCACCCTGGATTGGCACAGCGTCAGCCCGAAAACGTTGCGCCGCATGCCGAAAAGCGAAACCACCGTCATGCTGGCCACCGTCGCGGTCACGGTGGCCACCGACAACCTCGCCTACGGTGTGGCCGTCGGCACGCTCACCGCCATGGTGCTGTTCGCCCGTCGCGTTGCCCATCTCACCCAGGTGATCGACATCGCCCACCCCGACGAGGACACCCGCGTCTACGCGGTCAAGGGCGAGTTGTTCTTCGCCTCCAGTAACGATCTGGTCTATCAGTTCGACTACGTCGGCGACCCCGACAACGTGATCATCGACATGAGCGACGCTCACATCTGGGATGCCTCCACCGTGGCCACCCTCGACGCCATCACCACCAAATATGCTGCGAAAGGTAAGACCGCCACCATCATCGGCATGAACGACAACAGCGCCGAACGTCATCGGCGCCTCAGCGGCCGCCTCGACTCCGCGCACTAGACCCATCGGGAAGGTACTTCGTTGAGCCACGACGTCGGGCGAGGCCACCTGCAGATCGGCGAGGTCGCCGCCCGAACTGAGCTGTCCATCAAAACGATCCGGCATTATGACGAGGTCGGGCTTGTGGTTCCGTCGGCGCGGTCCACCGGAGGGTTTCGCCTGTACACCGCCGATGATGTCGACCGCCTGCTCGCGATCCGCCGGATGAAGCCGCTGGGCTTCAGCCTTGACGAGATGCGCGCCCTGCTGGCCGCGATCGACACGCTCACCACCGAGAGTGCGCCCGAAGATGAATGCGCCCAAGCCATTGCCTATGTCGGCGAATGCCACGGCCGCGCTCGAGAAGCCTGTGAGAAACTCAGCCGCCAGCTCGACTACGCGCACGAACTCACCGCGCAGCTCGCGCAGTACCGTGGCTAGCACGCGGGACAGCGCTCAACCCCCGTAGCGGGCAACGCTTTTCATCGCGGGTCCGGTCATCGCGGCACCGGTCATCCCGGCACCCACCGGCATCTCCAAACGGGCGCTCTCCAACAGTCTCTCGAGCGCCGCCTCCACCTCAGCCTTCCAGCCGAGACCCTTGTCGAGCTCCAGGCGTAACCGCGGAAAATACTGGTGGGCAGAGACCACCACAAAACCGATGTCCTGCAGGAAATCGGCGTCGGTCATGCATTTGTCGACCGAACAGTCCCCCAGCACCGTCGTGACCGCGGCCAGGTCGTCGGGGACCGCCCCGGATTCATTCAGTTCGGTTGCCGCGGTCGTGTACCCGAATGCTTCCAGGGCACGCACGCCACGCCGCACGAGATCACCAACCACCCCGGCGAGCAGGCTTGCCGTCACACCGTGGGTGTCCTCGCTGCCGTCGACCCCCACTCCGGTCAAGAGGACCGCGTCAGCACTGACCGGTCCGCTGGGATAGAGCCGGGCGCGCGGCACCGCACCCGGCGGGGCGTAGAACGCATACCCGAGACAGGCCTCGTCGCCGGTGATCGGCGGGCCGAACTCGCTTCCATCGTCCGGCGGTGCCTGCACAGCCAACTGCCCGCAGGACCCCCACTCCAGCATGACCATCGACAGCCACGCTTCCTTCTCGAACTCGGGGTCGCTGAGATGGTCGTCGGTGCCGAGGGTGGACGGATCGACCTCCCAGAAGACACACCGCCGCGCGTGCTTGGGCAGCTGCTCGAATCCCTCGAGCCGAAGCGGCGTGATACGTGCTGACACTAGACTCCCCAGGTTTCACACGGCGCTACCGTGCGTGGCTGTACCTCAAGTTTAGGAGAGCTGGCCGACGATGGCCCAGTGCGTCGGCAATCTCTTGTCCCGGAAGCGGCGTGCAAGCGGAATACCATGTCGCACAAGTGCTTTCCTCTGTCAGGGGTGTCGAAAAGGCTTGCTCTGGACACTATCTGTCACAGTGACGTAACGG
The DNA here is from genome assembly GCF_032883035.1 of Mycobacterium appelbergii. Classification (NCBI taxonomy): domain Bacteria; kingdom Bacillati; phylum Actinomycetota; class Actinomycetes; order Mycobacteriales; family Mycobacteriaceae; genus Mycobacterium; species Mycobacterium appelbergii. The sequence continues at coordinate 141,265 of NZ_JAMQTH010000001.1, read as the reverse complement.
CCCGGTGTCACCGGTCGTAGGTCTTCACTGCTCTTGGGCACTCATAATGTCCACGATTCGCTGCAGATCATCGACCGAGCCGAACTCCACCACGATCTTGCCTTTTCGTTTGCCGAGGCTCACGGTGACGCGGGTGTCGAACGCCGTCGAGAGCTTCTCGGCAACATCCTGTAGGCCGGGCATCTGGATCGGCTTGCGTCTGGGTGCGGGTTGGGTCTTGCCGTCCCGGTTGGCCAGTGTGACGGCCTCCTCGGTGGCGCGCACCGACAGTCCCTCGGCGACGATTCGCGCGGCCAGTTCCTCTTGCTGCTCGGGGCTGCCCTCGAGCGACAGCAATGCGCGGGCATGTCCGGCCGACAGCACGCCTGCGGCCACCCGGCGCTGGACCGCGATCGGAAGGCGGAGCAGTCGGATCATGTTCGAGATCAGCGGTCGGGACCGGCCGATGCGGGCCGCGAGTTCGTCGTGGGTGACCGCGAACTCCTCGAGCAGCTGTTGATAGGCCGCGGCCTCTTCCAACGGATTCAGCTGCGCCCGGTGAATGTTCTCCAACAGTGCGTCGCGCAGCATGCTGTCATCGGCGGTCTCCCGCACGATCGCAGGAATGGTATCCAGGCCGACCTCTTGAGCGGCGCGCCACCGCCGCTCCCCCATCACCAGTTGATAGCGGATCGGCCCTTCGCCCTCGACCGTCCGCACCACGATCGGCTGCATGAGGCCGAACTCGCGGATGGAATGCACCAGTTCGGCCAAGGCCTCCTCATCGAAGGCCTGGCGCGGCTGCCGCGGATTCGGTTCGATCGCGGCGGGGTCGATCTCGCGGTACGTCGCACCAACGTCCTCAGTGGCAGCCGTGGCCGGGGCTGGAGGCGGAGCGGTGGGTGAACCCATCAGCACATCGGCCGCAGTATCGCCGATCCGTGGACTCAATGCGTCGCTGCCGTCCTCGGCCGGCCCGGTCGGGATGAGAGACGCCAGACCTCTGCCTAGACCGCTGCGCTTCCGTGCCGCCTGATTCATGCTCGTCTCCTACCCATCACTGCGAACTACTGACTTGGTCACGATCACCGGGTGCGATCCGGTGCACCACGCTCGGCGATCTCACGACTGGCATCGAGGTAACTCATCGCACCGCGGGAGCCGGGATCGTAGTCAAGGATCGTCATCCCGTAACCGGGCGCTTCGGACACCTTCACGCTGCGAGGAATTACGGTCCGAAGGACCTTGTCCCCAAAGTGCTCCCGCACGTCCTCAGCGACCTGATCGGCAAGTCTGGTCCGCCCGTCGTACATGGTCAGTATCACGGTGGACACCGACAATTCCGGGTTGAGATGCGACTTGACCATCTCGATGTTCCGCAACAGCTGACCGACGCCCTCCAGCGCGTAGTACTCGCACTGGATCGGGATCAGCACCTCCGGCGCCGCCACCAGAGCATTGATGGTGAGCAGACCGAGTGAGGGTGGGCAGTCGATGAAGACATAGTCGAAGTTGTGGTGCTTGAGTTCTGTGAGCGCGGTGCGAAGCCGACCCTCACGGGCCACCATGCTGACCAACTCGATCTCGGCGCCTGCCAGATCGATGGTCGCTGGGATGCAGTACAGCCGTTCATTGTGCGGACTCTGCTGCAGCGCCTCGTCCACAGGGATGTCTCCGATCAGCACTTCGTAGGAGGACGGCGTCCCCGGCCGATGTTCGATGCTCAGCGCGGTGCTGGCGTTGCCCTGCGGGTCGAGGTCGATCACCAGGGTGCGCAACCCCTGGAGCGCGAGCGCGGCCGCGATATTCACCGCAGTCGTCGTCTTACCGACGCCGCCCTTCTGATTTGCGATCGTGAAGACGCGCTGCTTCGTGGGTTGCGGAAGGCGGCCTCCAGACGTGTGCAAAACCCGCGTCGCGCGTTCAGCCTCCGCCGCGATGGGGGTGTCCATGCCGGTGTCCGTGGTCCACGTCGACCGATCGGCGCCCTTCCATGTTTCACGTGAAACATCTGAATTGCCGGCCACGCCGGCAGCCTTCTTAGGACCCGAACCCATCTTCATCTCCTGCTCGATCTCCCCCGCGCCCCGGAGGCTTTCCCCACCCCGCGGGCGCGTGCTGGTTTGGACGTCCCGCGTCGCGCGGCGACGACGGTTACGGGTGGGTTCAAATAGCTCGCGCCACATCTGACTACCCTGGCATCCACCGCGCCGAGCGACGCCATCACACGCCGGTGCTCCTCGATCTCCGACTCCGCGCGCTCGCCCTTGATGGCGAGCATCCGTCCGTCGGTGCGAAGCAGGGGCAGGCTCCAGCGACTCAGCTTGTCGAGCGGCGCCACCGCTCGAGATGTCACGACGTCCATCTCCCCCACCTCGGTGCGCACACCGGCATCCTCGGCACGACCCCGGACCACCACGATATCGAGACCGAGCGTCGCAGTGACCTCACGGAGGAATTCCGCGCGACGCAGCAACGGCTCGATGAGAACGATGTGCACATCGGGGCGAGCCAGCGCCAAGGGTATTCCGGGGAGCCCGGCACCACTGCCGATATCCGCGATTCGCTCGCCGGATTCCAGGAGCTCACCTACCGCGGCGCTATTCATCACGTGACGTTCCCACAACCGGTCAACTTCCCGCGGCCCGATCAGCCCGCGTTCGACTCCGGCCCCCGCCAAGATCTCCGTGTACAGCTCCGCGACGCCCAGCCGGTCACCGAAGACCGATGCCGCCGATGCCGGCGCCGCGGGAACCGAACCATGTTTCACGTGAAACATCCTCCGCACTCCCGCTTCGCGGGCTGCCGCGCATGAACTACAGCAATGTAATTAGAAGGATCAGTTGGGAAGAATGACGACGCGGCGCGAAGGCTCAACACCCTCGCTCTCGCTCCGCACACCATCGACCGCCGCTACGGCGTCGTGCACGATCTTGCGCTCGAACGGAGTCATCGGCGCGAGCTCCTCGCGCTCACCGGACTCCAACACCCGCCGCGCGACTTTGTCGCCCAGCGCCGCAAGCTCGTCGCGGCGGCCGCGGCGCCACTTCGCGATGTCCAGCATCAGCCGGCTCCGCTCACCGGTCTTCTGATGCACGGCCAACCGGGTCAGCTCCTGGAGTGCATCGAGCACCTCGCCTTTGCGCCCCACGAGCTTGTTCAGATCGCCGCCGCCATCGATGCTCACCACGGCGCGGTCGCCCTCCACATCGAGGTCGATGTCACCGTCGAAGTCCAACAAGTCGAGCAGCTCCTCGAGGTAGTCCCCGGCGATCTCGCCCTCGGCGACCAACCGATCTTCCAGATCGTCCTCGCTCTTGGGCTCGGCCTGGGTGTTCTCCTCCAGCTCGGTGTCGGACTCGGTGGTCTGTGCGTCAGTCATGTTCGTCATCTCCCTACTTTCGCCAGTCAGAACTGGTCAACGTTTCCGCTTCTTGGGGCGCGCACCGGGCTTGGGCGTACGGCCCGCCGCATCCCCGGAGGCGCCTGTCGCGTCGGTCTTGCCGTCGCTCGAGTCATCCGCTGCGGGCTCCTCGGCTGGGCCGTCAGAGCTCGCTGTGGCCGCCTGCGCCTTGCGCTGCTGTTTGGGTTTCGCGCCGGGGGCCGGCGCATTGGCCGAGCGCCGCTCCAGCGCCTCCACCTTCTTTGCTTCTTCTTCCTTCTCGATCATTCCGAACACGTAGTGCTGCTGACCGAAGGTCCAGATGTTGTTGGCGAGCCAGTACATGATGATCGCCAGCGGCAGGAACGGACCGCCGGCCACGACGCCGAACGGGAAGACATACAGCGCGAGCTTGTTCATCATCGCCGTCTGCGGATTCGATGCCGCTTCCGGACTCTGCCGAGCGACCGAAGCGCGGCTGTTGAAGTACGTTGCGATGCCGGCCAGGATCATGATGGGCACGCCCACGCCGATCACGGCCGCGCGATTGAACTCGGTGAAGGCGTCCAGACCCGTGGTCTGAATCATGGTCGCACCCAACGGTGCACCGAAGAGGTTGGCGTCCAGGAAGTGCGCGACGTCAGCAGGGCTGAAGACGTAGTTGCCGGTGGCGCGGTTCTGCTCGACGGTCAATTGGATCTGACCGAACCCACCTTGGGTCCGGTTGAACGACCGGAGCACGTGGAACAAGCCGAGGAAGACCGGGACCTGCGCCAGCATCGGCAGGCAACCCAGGATCGGGTTGAAGCCGTGCTCCCGCTGCAGCTTCTGCATCTCCAACGCCATGCGCTGGCGGTCCTTGCCGTACTTCTTCTGCAGGGCCTTGATCTGAGGTTGCAGTTCCTGCATCTGGCGGGTGGTGCGAATCTGCTTGACGAATGGCTTGTAGAGGATGGCCCGCAGCGTGAACACCAGGAACATCACCGACAGCGCCCAGGCGAAGAAGTTCGACGGGCCGAGCACGAAGGCGAACGCCTTGTACCAAACCCACATGATCGCCGACACCGGGTAATAGATGATGTCCAGGCTGAACCAATTAAACACGCGACTTGCTCCTGACAAGGTCGGCGGCGGCTGTCTCACCCGAGTCGCCGCGCTCATGGGTGTGCGTTCGGCGTTCCGGTATGGGGTCCCATCCTCCCCGATGCCACGGGCCGCACTTGAGCAGCCGGACCATGGCCAGCCAACCGCCGTACACCAGACCGTATTCGGTGAGCGCGTCGACGGCGTACTGACTGCAGGTGGGCATGAACCGACATGTCGGCAGCCGCAGCGGAGAGATCATGTGGCGGTAGAGCTGAATCAGAAAGATCACACCGCGGGCAACACCCGCACCGGCCCGTCGCATCATCGAGGCGTCCCGCGGCGTGCTTCAACCCGCTCGAGAGCGGCGCTCAGCTGTTGCTCCAGCCGCGGCGACAGCGCGTGCCGACTACCCGGACGGGCCCGGATCACAACCAGGTCCGCCGGATCGAGGCGAGGCAACACAGCACGGGCGACATGCCGCAGCCGACGGGATACGCGGTGGCGCTCAACTGCGTTGCCGACGGACTTGGAGACCACTAAGCCGATCCGCGGGCCACTCGCATCCGCCCCGTTACGTAACGCGTGCACCACCACATCGGGTTGAACCGCACGCACGCCACGGCTGACGGTGGCACTGAACTCCGCGGACCGCCTCATCCGGTATCGAGCCGGAAGCACCGCGCTAGATCCTGCGTCGAATCACGCAGTGAGCGAGCGACGGCCCTTGCTACGCCGATTGGAAACGATCGCGCGGCCGGCGCGAGTCCGCATCCGCAGCCGGAACCCATGCACACGCGCACGGCGGCGGTTGTTGGGCTGGAAGGTCCGCTTGCCCTTGGCCACGGCTACATCTCCTTGTTCAGTTGGCATCCGCGACCCACCCACACACGTTGTGTCGGTAAGGACGTAGCTGCCCTCGGTAAGCTCGTACGTCGTGCTTTACTAACCGGCGCGGGCTCCGGACGGGTCCGGATCGCAGCCGTATCGCCACGTGCGGGCGACTGCTCGAGGGTACTGACGAGATTTCACTGGGTCAAACCTCGCTCCACCGCCGGTACCGGTGCCAACGTTCAATGTTGCGGAACGGTTGGCACATCGTTCGAAAACTGTTAGCTTCTGGCAATGCCGTTCCACCGGGAGCGGCCCACAGAATCGAAATGAGGTCCGTCGCCCCCAGCCGCCACGGCGCCACACCGGTGCAGTACGTGATCGAGTCTCCGGCCCCGACGACTTCCCAACAGACAACAGAACGACGACGACTGTCCTTTCTCCACAAGCTGTGGATAAATATGTGGACAGTTCGTCATCGTTCTTTTGGTCGTACCTGGGCATGCGTCTCCAGGTCCTCAGAGGGGGTATCCGTCCTTGACTGCTGACCCCGACCCACCATTCGTCGCCGTCTGGAACAGCGTGGTCGCCGAACTCAACGGAGACAACGGGCGGGAAGGCGGTCATCCCGACGGATCCGCCCTGCCGACGTTGACCCCGCAGCAAAGAGCCTGGCTCAAACTTGTGAAGCCGCTGGTGATCGCCGAGGGATTTGCTCTGCTCTCGGTCCCCACCACCTTCGTACAGAATGAGATCGAGCGTCACCTTCGTGAGCCGATCGTCACCGCATTGAGCCGCCGGCTCGGTCAGCGGGTGGAACTCGGTGTCCGCATCGCCACCCCGCCCGACGACGAAACACCCGAGGACAGCCCGGCCGAGACCAGCGCGCCGACCCCCACCGACGGCGACGAGGTCGACGACGACCGCGAGGCCAAGGTCAACGCCGAGGAATCCTGGCCGACGTACTTCAGCAGACCGCAGCAGGATTCTGCGGCCACCGACGCCAACGCGGTCAACCTCAACCGCCGATACACGTTCGACACGTTCGTCATCGGCGCCTCCAACCGCTTTGCGCATGCCGCCACCCTGGCCATCGCCGAAGCGCCGGCCCGCGCCTACAACCCCCTGTTCATCTGGGGGGAGTCGGGACTCGGCAAGACGCACCTGCTCCACGCGGCAGGCAACTACGCGCAGCGCCTGTTCCCCGGCATGCGGGTGAAGTACGTCTCGACCGAGGAATTCACGAACGACTTCATCAACTCGCTGCGCGACGACCGCAAGGCCTCGTTCAAACGCAGTTACCGCGACATCGACATCCTGCTGGTCGACGACATCCAGTTCATCGAGGGCAAGGAAGGTATCCAGGAAGAGTTCTTCCACACCTTCAACACCCTGCACAACGCGAACAAGCAGATCGTCATCTCCTCCGACCGGCCGCCGAAACAACTCGCGACGCTCGAGGACCGCTTGCGTACCCGCTTCGAGTGGGGCCTGATCACCGATGTCCAGCCACCGGAGCTCGAGACCCGCATCGCCATCCTGCGCAAGAAGGCCCAGATGGACCGGCTCGACGTGCCCGATGACGTGCTCGAGCTCATCGCCAGCAGCATCGAGCGCAACATCCGCGAACTCGAAGGCGCGCTGATCCGCGTCACGGCGTTCGCTTCCCTGAACAAGACCCGGATCGACAAGTCGCTGGCCGAGGTGGTGCTGCGGGATCTCATCGCCGATGCCACCACGATGCAGATCAGTACCGCGGCGATCATGGCGGCCACAGCCGAATATTTCGAGACGACCGTCGAGGAACTCCGGGGCCCCGGCAAAACCCGCGCCCTGGCGCAGTCACGGCAGATTGCGATGTACCTCTGCCGCGAGCTGACGGACCTGTCGTTGCCGAAGATCGGTCAGGCGTTCGGCCGCGACCACACCACCGTGATGTACGCCGAGAAGAAGATCCGCGGCGAAATGGCCGAGCGCCGTGAGGTGTTCGATCACGTCAAAGAACTCACCACGCGGATCCGTCAGCGCGCCAAGCGCTGACCGTGTGCCGCGTCGGCATCTCACATTGTGGTCGCCCGAGGGTGTCCCACGGAAAATTCTTGTCACAACTCTGGCCACATTGGCGCCAGTTGTCACTTCCGATCGCTGTGGATATCGCTGTGCACAACCTGCGGGCAAACCACACGTTCATTCACTCCCCGATCCCCAACCCCGGGTCTGTACACAGCACCGCCCTTGTCGTTCACCCGGTCTCCACAGCCGGTTCACATCCCGACACACCGTCCGTACAGGGCCGATGGGGGTTCATCCCCAGATTCCACAGGACCTAATACTGTTACTTGAATATCTTCCAAAGGTCTTCTTTAGAAGAAGGCTGTTGGGGACACACTCATCCACTCCCGTGTCCGGTCGCTCGAGCGGGGCCGATGTCAGCCCGATCGATTAGCTTTCAAGTTGATGCGGAAAGCTCTACGGTGTTTCTCGACGGCGATTACCCGCGACGTCACACAAGCTGTTGTTGTGTGGTGCCCCGCTGGGAAACTGCTGGATAGAGCTTATTGTGGGGATTATCGAAGGGGCGCATAGCACGTGGCGACATCGACGGCTGGGCTGACCGACTTGAAGTTTCGCGTCGTGCGTGAGGACTTCGCGGACGCGGTGGCGTGGGTAGCCCGTAACCTGCCGACCCGGCCCACCATCCCGGTGCTCGCCGGGGTGCTGTTGACCGGCACCGACACCGGGTTGACCATCTCGGGGTTCGACTACGAAGTGTCCACCGAGGTCCAGATCGGTGCTGAAATCGCTTCCGCGGGAAGTGTTTTGGTGTCCGGGCGGTTGCTCTCCGACATCACCAAGGCATTGCCTGCCAAACCGGTCGACATCAGCGTCGAGGGCACCAGGGTGGCGCTGACCTGCGGGAGTGCGCGGTTCTCCCTGCCCACCCTGGCGGTCGAGGACTATCCCGCGTTGCCCGCGCTGCCCGAGGAGACCGGTGTGGTTTCCTCCGATCTGTTCGCCGAGGCCATCGGCCAGGTCGCGGTCGCGGCGGGCCGCGACGACACGTTGCCCATGCTGACCGGGATCCGGGTCGAAATTTCCGGAGAGTCAGTTGTTTTGGCGGCCACCGACCGGTTCCGGTTGGCAGTGCGCGAACTCACCTGGGCGACCAGTTCGGCCGATGTCGAGGCCGCGGTGCTGGTCCCGGCGAAGACCTTGGCGGAGGCGGCCAAGGCCGGCACCGACGGCACCGAGGTGCATCTGGCGCTCGGTTCGGGGCAGGCGGTCGGGAAGGACGGGCTGCTCGGCATCCGGAGCCAGGGCAAGCGCAGCACCACCCGCCTGCTCGACGCCGAATTCCCCAAATTCCGTCAGTTGCTGCCCAACGAGCACACTGCGATCGCCACCATCGGAGTCGCCGAGCTCACCGAGGCCATCAAACGTGTCGCACTGGTCGCCGACCGGGGCGCACAGATCCGGATGGAATTCGGCGACGAAGCGCTGCGGCTGTCGGCGGGCGCCGACGATGTGGGCCGCGCGGAAGAGGACCTGCCGGTGAGTTTCGCCGGCGAACCGCTCACCATCGCATTCAATCCGACGTATCTGACCGATGGTCTGAGCTCCCTGCACTCCGAGCGGGTCACGTTCGGTTTCACGACACCCAGCAGGCCCGCGGTGTTGCGGCCGGCGGGCGAGGATGATGGGACGGGCGGTGGCGCGGGACCGTTCCCGGCCGCGCAGACCGATTACGTCTACTTGTTGATGCCGGTGCGCCTTCCTGGCTGACCGGCCCGGTGAAAGAGGACGCACATGCAATTGGGGCTCGTCGGCCTTGGCAAAATGGGCTTCAACATGCGGGAACGTCTCCGCGAGGGTGGCCACGAAGTGATCGGCTACGACCCGCGGCCGGAAGTCAGCGATGTGCCGACTCTGGCGGAGCTGGCCGGCGCGTTGTCCGCGCCTCGAGTGGTGTGGGTGATGGTGCCGTCCGGTTCCATCACGCATGACACGATCGAGACGCTCTCGGATGTGCTCAGCCCCGGTGATCTGGTCATCGACGGTGGCAACTCGCGCTACACCGAGGATGGCCCGCACGCAAAGCTGTTGGGCGCCAAGGGCATCAATTTCATCGATGCCGGAGTGTCCGGCGGAGTCTGGGGCCTGAAGGAGGGCTACGGGCTGATGGTCGGCGGCAGTGACGCCGATGTGGCTCGAGCCATGCCGATCTTCGACACGCTACGGCCGCCGGGGGAACTTGCCGACGGATTCGTGCACGCCGGGCCGGTGGGTGCCGGGCATTACGCCAAGATGGTGCACAACGGCATCGAATACGGCCTCATGATGGCGTATTCCGAGGGTTACGAACTGCTCGCCGCCGAGGACCTCATCACTGACACCCAGGCGGTGATCCAGGCCTGGACCAATGGCACCGTGGTGCGGTCGTGGCTCCAGCAACTGCTGGCCAAGGCACTCAAGGAGGATCCGGAGTTCGACGACATCACCGGGTATACCGAAGATTCCGGTGAAGGTCGGTGGACGGTGGAAGAGGCGATCAGCCACCGGGTGCCGATGCCGGTGATCGCCGCCTCGTTGTTCGCCCGGTTCGCCTCGAGGCAGGACGACTCCCCCACCATGAAGGCAGTGTCGGCGTTGCGCAACCAGTTCGGCGGCCATGCGGTCCAGAGGATCAGCGAGTCCGGCTAGTGCGCACGCCCGCGTACGCGAGGAGCGAATAATTTGCACGTCCGCCACCTGGGACTGACCGACTTCCGCTCATGGGCCCAAGTCGAGCTGGAGCTCGAGCCGGGCCGTACGGTCTTCGTGGGTCCTAACGGCTTCGGTAAGACGAATCTTGTTGAGGCCCTGTGGTATTCGGCCACCCTGGGGTCTCACCGGGTGGCGTCTGACGCGCCGCTGATCCGGGCCGGCGCCGAGCGTGCCATCGTGTCGACGATCGTGGTGAACGAGGGACGTGAGCTTGCGGTCGACCTCGAGATCACCAGTGGCCGGGCCAACAAGGCCCGGCTGAACCGGTCGCCGGTGCGCAGCGCGCGGGAAATCCTCGGGGCGCTGCGGGCGGTGTTGTTCAGCCCGGAGGACCTGGCCCTGGTACGGGGTGACCCGGGTGATCGGCGCCGCTACCTCGACGAGTTGGCGACCACGCGGCGTCCGGCCATCGCGGGGATACGCGCGGATTACGACAAGGTACTGCGCCAACGCACGGCACTGTTGAAATCTGCTGCGGCAGCACGTTATCGGGGTGACCGCAGCGTGCTGGACACCCTCGATGCCTGGGACGGGCACCTCGCTGCGCACGGTGCCGCACTGACCGCGGCGCGGATCAACCTGGTCGAACAGCTCGAGCCGGAGGTCGCCAAGGCATACCAACTGCTCGCCCCGGCCTCCCGCCCGGCGACCATTCGTTACCGCAGCGGTGTCGAGGCGATCGCGAACGCACCCGGCACCGAACCGGTCGAGTTCTACGAGGCTGCCCTGCTGGACGCCTTGGCCCGTCGCCGCGACGCCGAACTCGAGCGCGGCGTGTGTCTGGTCGGACCGCACCGCGACGAACTTGAACTGCGACTCGGTGACCAACCCGCGAAAGGCTTTGCCAGCCACGGTGAATCGTGGTCGATGGCGTTGGCGTTGCGGCTGGCCGCCTACGAGTTGCTGCGGTCCGATGGCGGTGATCCGGTGTTGCTACTCGACGACGTCTTCGCCGAACTGGACTCCGCACGACGGCGCGCGCTGGCCGCGGTTGCCGGAACTGCCGAGCAGGTTCTGGTGACCGCCGCGGTGACCGAGGACATTCCGGCCGACTGGGATGCCAGGCGGATCGAGATCCGGATGACCGACAATGACAGTGGGCGTATCTCGGGGGTGATGGATGACTGACGACGATGCGGCAGCGGTTCCGCCGGACCATCTTGCCGGGTTGAAGGGCATGGATCTGGTGCGCCGGACGCTCGAGGAGGCGCGGGGCGCCGCACGCAGTCAGGGCAAAGACGTCGGGCATGGACGGAGCGGTCCGGTGCGCCGGGTCGCGGGCACCGGGCGCAGGCGCAGGTGGTCGGGGCCCGGCCCGGACCGGCGTGACCCACAACTCCTCGGTGCGGCCACGCAGGACCTCGCGAACTCACGCGGCTGGTCGCCGCGTGTCGCCGAAGGCTCGGTGCTCGGCCGGTGGCGCGCGGTGGTCGGTGATCAGATCGCCGACCATGCCGAACCGACCGGGCTCAATGAGGGCGTGTTGACCGTCTCGGCCGAGTCGACGGCGTGGGCCACACAGCTGCGGATGGTGCAGGCACAACTGTTGGCCAAGATCGCCGCAGCGGTCGGTGACGGGGTGGTCACGTCCCTGAAAATCATCGGACCTGCACGTCCGTCGTGGCGTAAAGGCAAGTATCACGTCTCCGGACGGGGCCCCCGCGACACGTACGGATAGCCGGGGCCGGACAAGTCTGAGAGCGTCAAGGGGCCGACCAACACGACGCTGAAGCGTCCGGACGCACCTGAGGCCGAGAAATTCGGTGCACGGCGCAGTTAGATAGGTAGAAACGCCGCCACAGAATCGGTCCTGTAGGTGTAGACCGGTAGACTGTGGCGAGATCTGCAGGGCGGTGGTGCAACCGCCTCCCGCGAACCCCAAGGAGACGCGTCCGACGTGGCTGCCCAGAAGAAGAATGCTCCGACCGAGTACGGCGCCGATTCGATCAAGGTGCTCGAAGGATTGGAGGCTGTTCGTAAACGCCCGGGCATGTACATCGGTTCCACCGGTGAGCGGGGCCTGCACCACCTGGTGTGGGAGGTCGTGGACAACGCGGTCGACGAGGCCATGGCGGGCTTCGCCACCAAGGTTGACGTGCGGATTCTCCAGGACGGCGGAGTCCAGGTCACAGACGACGGTCGCGGCATCCCGGTAGCGATGCACTCCACCGGCATTCCGACCGTCGACGTCGTGATGACCGTGCTACACGCCGGCGGCAAGTTCGAGGAGGGCGCCTATCAGGTGTCCGGCGGTCTGCACGGCGTGGGCGTGTCTGTGGTCAACGCGCTGTCGACCCGGCTCGAGGCCGACATCTGCAAAGACGGATACGAGTGGTTCCAGAGCTACGACAATTCGGTGCCGGGAACCCTCAAGCAGGGTGACAAGACCAAGGAGACCGGCACCACCATCCGGTTCTGGGCGGATCCGAACGTCTTCGAAACCACGGTGTACGACTTCGAGACCATCGCCCGACGTCTGCAGGAGATGGCGTTTCTCAACAAGGGTCTCACCATCGAACTGACCGATGAACGGGTCACACAGGAAGAGGTCGTCGACGAGGTCGTCGCTGACACCGCCGCCGCGCCCAAATCGGCGGAGGAGAAGGCCGCCGAGGCCGCCGCACCCCAAAAGGTCAAGCACCGGACCTTCCACTACCCGGGCGGTCTGGTGGACTTCGTCAAGCACATCAACCGCACCAAGACCGCGATCCAACCCAGCGTCATCGATTTCGAAGGTAAGGGCACCGGCCACGAGGTCGAGATCGCGATGCAGTGGAACGCCGGTTATTCCGAGTCGGTGCACACGTTCGCCAACACGATCAACACGCACGAGGGCGGTACCCACGAGGAGGGCTTCCGGAGTGCACTGACCACGGTGGTCAACAAGTACGCCAAGGACAAGAAGCTGCTCAAGGAGAAGGATCCGAACCTCACCGGCGACGACATTCGTGAAGGGCTGGCCGCGGTGATTTCGGTGAAGGTGGCCCAACCACAGTTCGAGGGCCAGACCAAGACCAAGCTGGGAAACACCGAGGTGAAGTCGTTCGTTCAGAAGATCTGTAACGAACAACTGCAGCATTGGTTCGAGGCGAACCCCGCCGAGGCGAAAACTGTGGTCAACAAAGCAGTTTCGTCAGCGCAGGCTCGGATCGCCGCGCGTAAAGCGCGTGAGCTGGTGCGCCGCAAGAGCGCCACCGACATCGGCGGGTTGCCGGGCAAGCTGGCCGACTGCCGTTCCACGGACCCGAGCAAGTCCGAACTGTATGTGGTGGAGGGCGATTCGGCCGGCGGCTCGGCCAAGAGCGGGCGCGACTCGATGTTCCAGGCGATCCTGCCGCTGCGCGGAAAGATCATCAACGTCGAGAAGGCACGCATCGACCGGGTGCTGAAGAACACTGAAGTCCAGGCGATCATCACCGCACTCGGCACGGGTATCCATGACGAGTTCGACCTCGCCAAGCTGCGGTACCACAAGATCGTGCTGATGGCCGACGCGGATGTCGACGGTCAACACATCTCCACGCTGCTGCTGACGTTGTTGTTCCGGTTCATGAAGCCGCTGATCGAGAACGGCCACGTGTTCCTCGCGCAGCCGCCGCTGTACAAGCTGAAGTGGCAACGCACCGACCCCGAATTCGCCTACTCCGACCGGGAGCGTGACGGACTGCTCGAGACCGGGCGGGCAGCGGGTAAGCGGATCAACGCCGAGGACGGCATCCAGCGTTACAAGGGTCTTGGCGAAATGGACGCCAAGGAGCTGTGGGAGACCACGATGGATCCGACGGTGCGGGTGTTGCGTCAGATCACCCTCGATGACGCCGCCGCCGCCGACGAGCTGTTCTCGATCCTGATGGGCGAGGACGTCGAGGCCCGTCGCAGCTTCATCACCCGTAACGCCAAAGACGTTCGCTTCCTGGATGTTTAACGCCGGAGTTGAACCATTGATCAATCGCAGTAAGGACATCGATGACTGACACCCTGCCGCCCGAAGGAGACCGTGTAGAACCGGTCGACATTCAGCAGGAGATGCAGCGCAGCTACATCGACTACGCGATGAGCGTGATCGTGGGTCGCGCGTTGCCGGAGGTCCGCGACGGCCTCAAGCCTGTGCACCGCCGTGTGCTCTACGCCATGTACGACTCGGGCTTCCGGCCCGACCGCGGTCACGCCAAGTCGGCGCGGTCGGTGGCCGAGACGATGGGTAACTATCACCCGCACGGTGATTCGTCGATCTACGACACGCTGGTGCGGATGGCGCAGCCGTGGTCGCTGCGTTACCCACTGGTCGACGGTCAGGGCAACTTCGGTTCGCCGGGTAACGATCCCCCGGCGGCCATGAGGTACACCGAGGCGCGGCTCACCCCGCTGGCCATGGAGATGTTGCGGGAAATCGACGAGGAGACAGTCGATTTCATCCCCAACTACGACGGCCGGGTGCAGGAGCCGACGGTACTGCCGAGCCGGTTCCCCAACCTGCTCGCGAATGGCTCCGGCGGTATCGCCGTGGGCATGGCCACCAATATCCCGCCGCACAATCTGCGCGAGCTCGCCGAAGCGGTGTACTGGTGCCTGGAGAATCACGAAGCAGACGAAGAGGACACGCTGGCCGCGGTGTGCGAGCGGGTCAAGGGACCTGACTTCCCCACTGCCGGTTTGATTGTCGGTTCGCAAGGCATCCACGACGCGTACACCACCGGCCGCGGATCCATCCGCATGCGCGGTGTCGTGGAGATCGAGGAAGACTCCCGCGGGCGCTCGTCGATCGTCATCACCGAGTTGCCGTACCAGGTCAACCACGACAACTTCATCACCTCGATCGCCGAACAGGTGCGCGACGGCCGCCTGGCCGGTATCTCGAACATCGAAGATCAGGGCAGCGACCGCGTCGGTATCCGAATTGTGGTGGAGCTCAAGCGCGATGCCGTCGCGAAGGTGGTGCTGAACAACCTCTACAAGCACACCCAGCTGCAGACCAGTTTCGGTGCCAACATGCTGTCGATCGTCGACGGCGTGCCCCGCACCCTGCGCCTGGATCAGATGATCCGGTACTACGTCGAGCATCAACTCGATGTCATCGTGCGTCGCACCCGCTACCGGTTGCGCAAGGCCAACGAACGGGCCCACATCCTGCGCGGTCTGGTCAAGGCGCTCGATGCACTCGACGAGGTCATCGCCCTGATCCGGGCGTCCCAGACGGTCGACATCGCCAGGGCGGGCCTGATCGAGCTGCTGGATGTCGACGAGATCCAGGCCCAGGCGATCCTCGACATGCAGTTGCGGCGGTTGGCTGCCCTGGAACGGCAGAAGATCATCGACGACCTCGCCAAGATCGAGGCCGAGATCGCCGACCTCGAGGACATCCTGGCCAAGCCGGAACGGCAGCGGGCGATCGTCCGTGACGAGCTCAAGGAGATCGCCGACAAATACGGCGACGACCGTCGCAGCCGGATCATGCCCGCCGACGGCGAGGTCAGCGATGAGGATCTGATCGCCCGCGAAGAGGTGGTCGTGACGATCACCGAGACCGGTTACGCCAAGCGCACCAAGACCGACCTGTACCGCAGCCAGAAGCGTGGCGGCAAGGGTGTGCAGGGTGCGGGTCTCAAGCAGGACGACATCGTCAACCACTTCTTCGTCTGCTCCACCCACGATTGGATCCTGTTCTTCACCACACAGGGGCGGGTCTACCGGGCCAAGGCCTACGACCTGCCGGAAGCCTCGCGCATCGCGCGAGGCCAGCACGTCGCCAACCTGCTGGCCTTCCAGCCCGAGGAGCGCATCGCGCAGGTCATCCAGATCAAGAGCTACGAGGACGCGCCGTATCTCGTGCTGGCCACCCGCAACGGCCTGGTCAAGAAGTCCAAGCTCACCGACTTCGACTCCAACCGCTCCGGCGGCATCGTCGCGGTGAATCTGCGTGACGGTGATGAGCTGGTCGGCGCGGTGCTGTGTTCGGCCGAGGACGATCTACTCCTGGTGTCGGCGAAGGGCCAGTCCATTCGCTTCTCGGCTACCGACGAGGCGCTGCGGCCGATGGGGCGCGCCACCTCGGGCGTGCAGGGTATGCGGTTCAACGAAGAGGACCGGCTGCTGTCCCTCAACGTCGTGCAGGAGGGCACATTCCTGCTGGTCGCAACCGCGGGCGGGTACGCCAAGCGCACCGCGATCGAGGAGTACAACCCGCAGGGCCGTGGCGGCAAGGGCATCCTGACGATCCAGTACGACCGCAGGCGTGGCAACCTTGTGGGAGCGTTGATCGTCGATGATGAGACCGAGTTGTACGCAATCACCTCCGGTGGCGGCGTCATCAGGACCGCGGCTCGTCAGGTACGCAAGGCCGGGCGGCAAACCAAGGGCGTCCGCTTGATGAACCTGGGTGAGGGCGACACACTGATTGCGATTGCGCGTAATGCCGAGGAGGAGCCGGATGCGGAAGGTACCGAGCCCGACGAGACATGACGCAGCCGCCGGGGGTCCACTTGGACCCCGGCCTGAGCTAAGGAGCTGTTAGGTGACCTCACCGAGCGAACCGGGGTTCCCGCGAGCGGGCGACCGGTCCGGCAGCTCCAACGGTTCAGGGTCCGGAAATGACGGCACAGCCGCCGCAGGCGCCCGCCCCACTGGCCACATCACCGAAACCGGTGAACCGCCGCCGTGGCAGCGGGGCACGGCGGCGCGCAACGCCTCCGCCCCGTCGGAGCAACGTCCGGACACGCCACGCGGCCCTGGCGGGCATGCCTCCGGCGATGGCCGGGGGCAGCAGCGGTTCGTCGCGGGGTCGGACGGTGAGGTCGAGCCACCGCGGCAGCGACCCGACAGCGGTCGTCCCGAGAGTGCACGACCCGAGGCCTACGCGAGCGAGCTGCCCGACCTGTCCGGGCCGGTGCCGCGGTCGCCGCAGCGCAAGCCGTCCGGCAACCCGGAGCCTGCGGCCGCCCGGTCGTCCAGCCCGACCACCCGCATCCAGGTGGCCGCAAACCGGTCTACCGGCGCGCTGCGGGCCAGCATGCAGATCCGCCGGGTAGACCCGTGGACCGTGCTGAAGGTGTCCCTGGTGCTCTCCGCTGCGCTGTTTTTCGTCTGGATGATCGCCGTGGCGTTCCTGTACCTGGTGCTCGGCGGAATGGGCGTGTGGAGCAAGCTCAACAGCAACGTCGGTGACCTGCTCACGAGCTCCGGCGGAAATGCAGGCGGCGAGCTGGTGTCGAGCGGGACGATCTTCGGTGGCGCGGCGTTGATCGGTCTGGTCAACATCGTCGTGCTGACCGCGATGGCCACGATCGGTGCGTTCATCTACAACCTCACCACCGATCTGGTGGGCGGTGTCGAGGTGACGCTGGCCGACCGGGACTGATCGTCGGCCGGCGGACGCGACTAGCCAGTTTGGGTACCTGACCACGCGTAAGGTAATCTCGTCGCTCGGTCGTCCCCCAATTTCGGGCCTATAGCTCAGGTGGTTAGAGCGCTTCGCTGATAACGAAGAGGTCGGAGGTTCGAGTCCTCCTAGGCCCACGGAAACCGGCATTGCCGGCCTTGTCGACACCGCCCCACTCCGGAGGTGCACCATGAAGCTGGTGTTGCTCGCCGCAGTGGCCGCTGTGACCGTGATCGTCTGGCGGTCACGGCACGGCGACGAGGTTTGGCATGAGGCGGCACCGCCGGCCTGATCCATCCGAGGGGCCTTAGCTCAGTTGGTAGAGCGCTGCCTTTGCAAGGCAGATGTCAGGAGTTCGAATCTCCTAGGCTCCACAATTTAAAACAGCAGGTTCTCGCTGTGGCCCGGCCGATTGTGCCGACACGCACGGACGTAACGCGATCACCGCACTGAACCTGTTGGAGCACACGGTGATCCGGTGTCCGCAGGTGTCATACGGGTCGACCGGACTCGAATGTCCTTCTGCCATCGTTGACTTTCGGTATAGCGTTGGTAGGTATGAGATGTCTGCAGATTCTGTTCACGTTGTCAGCTGCGACTTTGATTGCCGGTGCTGCGGCGTGCAGTAGTTCGACGACCGAAGAGGCTCCGTCGCCCAGCCCGGCCACCACCAGTCAGGCCCCGGCCGCGACCCACCATCAGGGCCCGGGGACCGCGCCGAAGGCCCCTGGGCCGTCCACGCAGCGGATGATGCCGAATCCGAACGGCGACGGATCGATGGTGCCGTGCGAGGGGACGATCTGCACGAACCCGAATCACGGTGCCGGTGACAACCCGGATGAGAACGGTGGCGCGGTGATGCCGAATCCGAACGGCGATGGGTCGGATGTTCCCTGCGAGGGGACGATCTGCACGAACCCGAATCACGGTGCCGGTGACAACCCGGATGAGAACGGTGGCGGGGTGATGCCGAATCCGAACGGTGACGGGTCGGATGTTCCCTGCGAGGGGACGATCTGCACGAACCCGAACAACGGCGCCGGTGACGACGGGAACGGGTAGACAACCGTGACACCGCTGGAATTCTCCGATTCGATTCACGTGGCGGTCCCGCCGGAAACGCTCTACGCCATGGTCTCGGATGTGACCCGTACCGGTGAGTGGAGCCCGGTGTGCCGCGAATGCTGGTGGGATGACGGTGCCGGCCCGCAGGTCGGCTCCTGGTTCACCGGCCGCAACGTGACGCCCCAGCGGGAATGGGAGACCCGCAGCCGGGTGGTGGCCGCTGACGCCGGCCGGGAGTTCGCCTGGGAGGTCAACGACGGCTGGGTGCGGTGGGGCTTCACCTTGGAGCCCGAGGATGCCGGTACGCGGCTCACGGAGTCCTGGAATTTCCTCGAGCGCGGTATCGCGGGCTTCCACGAACGTTTCGGCGCGAAGGCCGAGGCTGAGATCGCCGCGCGCAGCGACGCTGCCCTGAGCGGCATTCCCGCCACACTCGCGGCGATCAAGGCGGCCGCAGAATCGGCCTAGATCGAGTGAGGTTACCCTAAGTTCCGTGAGCTTCTCGCATGCCTCCGTCGTCGAGACCAAGAGGCTGAATCGGCGGCTGGTCCGGGTCACGCTGAGAATCGAGGATCCCGTGGCCCTTGATGTGCAACAGGGGGGTGATTCTGCGGTCGGTGTGTACTTTCCCGGCGAGGGGGCCGCGGGCGAGGGCCGCAATTACTCGGTGCGCCGACAGCGCGGCGACCTGATCGATCTCGACGTGGTCCTGCATGCCCGTGGCGTCGGCACGTCGTGGGCGGTGCAGACCCGTCCGGGTGACCGCGTGGGACTCGACCACGCCCGGTCCTGGTACCGGCCGGAGCCGAGCTCCGAGTGGCAGCTTCTGATCACCGACCTGTCGGGCCTGCCGGCCACGGCGCGCATCATCGAGGAACTGACCCCCGGCCTGCCCGTCACCGTCATCGCCGAAGTGGCAGAGGCGGCCGACCTGGACTACCTGCCGACGCTCCCGCAGATGAATGTCCTCTCCAGCATCGGCACCGGAAACGGTCACGCCCCCAGCCGACTCGCCACGCTGGTGCGGGACCTGCCGCTTCCCGACGGGCGCGGCTACTGCTGGTTCGCCGGTGAGGCGGCGGAATCCCGCGCTGTCCGGAAATACCTCCGCGAACAGGGGTACGGCATCGATCAGCTCGACATCACCGGGTACTGGCGGTTCGACTCCGAGACGTGGGATGCCAAATTCGCTCTGGTGGAGTCCGAGGTGCTCGCGGTGTACGAACGCGCACTCTCCGACGGTAAGGGCGACAAGATCGCGTTCGAGGAATTCGACGAAGCCTGCGAACGTATCGGCCTCTGACACCCGTGATCGCCCACGCCCCGGTTGCGCCCGCACGCGCGACGGACAACTGCCGCCTCGTCGGACTCGGCGTCGCGGCGCTGCTGCTGGCGGTGGTCTGCGTCGCCAGCCTCGCCATCGGCACCGAGAACGTCTCGCTGCTCACCGTCTGGCAGGCCGTCACCGACTACCGTGACGTCGGCGACCAGTGGATCGTGCACGAGCTGCGCATCCCCCGCACCGTGCTCGGCGTGCTGGTCGGCCTCGCCCTCGGCCTGTCAGGAACATTGATCCAGGCGGTCGGCCGCAACCCGCTCGCGGACTCCGAGATCCTCGGGATCAATTCCGGGGCAGCCCTGTTCGTCGTCGCGGCCATCGCGTTCTTCGGCTTCAGCGGGATCTGGACCTACATCGGATTCGCGTTCCTCGGTGCCCTGTTCGCGATGCTGTTGGTGTATCTGATCGGGATGACCGGTCGTGCGGCGGTCACCCCGGTGCGGGTGCTGTTGGCCGGGGTGGCGATCGGTGCGGTGATGGACGGCATCGGATTCGTGATCCGTCTGCGTAACCCCCGCGCATTCGACAACATGCGGTTCTGGGATGCCGGTGCGCTCGACGGGCGTTCCCTCGACGTGGTCGCGGCGATCGCCCCCTTCATCGCCATCGGTGCGGTGCTCTGTGTGCTGGTGTCGCGGTCACTGAACATCACCGCGCTCGGTGATGACCTGGCGAAGAGTGTGGGCACCAACGTCGCCCGCACCCAGGCGCTCAGTCTGATCGCGGTCACCCTGCTGGCGGGGGCGGCCACGGCGGGCGCCGGTCCGATCGGATTCGTGGGCCTGATGGTGCCACACGCGGTGCGGCGGTTCACCGGCCCGGACTGGCGATGGATCATCGCCTACGCCACGGTCGTTGCCCCCACCCTCATGCTCGCGGCCGACATCGTCGGCCGGGTGGTCATCCGGCCGGCCGAACTGCCCGCAGGCATCGTCACCGCGTTCCTCGGTGCCCCCGTGTTGATCTGGCTGATCCGCAGATCACGATCGGACCGCTCATGACACCGGTGGATTTCGGCAAGCGCCAGTGTGTGGTCCGCGTCGGCGGGGTTTCGGTCCGCACGTCCTGGCGGGCGGTGGTCGTGGTGGGCGCGCTGCTGGTCGGTGCGGCCGTCACCGCGGTGCTGGCCATCGGGGTCGGTAAGTACACGATCGCCCCTATCGACGTGTTGGGTGTGCTGACGGGATCCAACGACTCGTTCGACCGGGTCGTGGTCCTGGACTGGCGCATGCCGCGCATGCTGATGGCGCTGTTGATCGGCGCCGCGCTGGGGGTCTCCGGCGCGATCTTCCAAGCGCTGACCCGTAATCCGTTGGGCAGCCCTGACATCATCGGTGTCAACTCCGGTGCCTACACCGGTGCGCTGGTGGTGCTGGCCGGCTTCGGTGGCGGGTACTACGCGGTGGCGGCCGGTGCCCTGGTCGGTGGCCTGATCACCGCGATCGTGGTGTACGCGCTGGCCTATCACAACGGGCTGGCCGGCTACCGGCTCATCGTGGTCGGGATCGGCGTCAGCGCGGTGCTCAATTCGGTCAATCAATGGGTGGTGATCAAGCTTGACCATCACACCGCCGTCACCGCGTCGATATGGCAGCAGGGCACGCTCAACGGACTGAGTTGGGCGCAGGTGGCGCCGATGACGGTGTGCCTACTGCTGGCGACCGTGGCCTTGCTGGTGTTGGGACCACAACTGCCGATCCTGCAGATGGGTGACGACACTGCGGGTGCCCTCGGCGTGTATCCAGAACGTACCCGCCTGACATATCTGGTTGCCGGCGTGGCGCTGGTGGCGTTGGCATGTGCGGCCGCAGGCCCGATTTCCTTTGTGGCGCTTGCCGCACCGCAGATCGCCCGCCGACTGACGGCCAGCCCCGGAGTGGCGCTGGTGCCCGCGGCGGCGATGGGCGCGGTGCTGCTCCTGGTCAGCGACATCATCGCCCAGCAGCTGTTCACCGGCAACGAACTGCCCGTGGGGGCGGTGACCGTCTCACTGGGCGGCGCATACCTGGTGTACCTGCTGATCACCCAGGCTCGGCAACGCTCATGACAGGAGATGGCAACTCTACGATGACCTCCACACCGTCGGATTCCATACTGCGGACGAGCGATATCTCGATCGGTTACGAGGACCGCGCCATCATCTCCGACCTGTCGGTGGAGGTACTCACCGATCGTGTCACCGCCATCGTCGGCCCCAATGCCTGCGGTAAATCCACTCTGCTCCGGGGTTTCGCGCGGTTACTGAAACCCACGGCGGGCCAGGTCATTCTGGACGGGCAGGATATCGCCGGGCTGCACACCAAGGAGGTGGCCCGCAGGCTCGGACTGCTGCCGCAGACCTCGATCGCACCAGAGGGAATCACCGTAGCCGATCTGGTTTCGCGCGGCCGTTTCCCGCACCAGAAGGTGTTTCGGCAATGGTCTCGCCACGATGAGGAGGCGGTGGCCGACGCGATGCGCCACACCGCGGTGACCGAACTGTCCTCGCGGCTGGTCGATGAGCTGTCCGGCGGTCAGCGGCAACGGGTCTGGGTCGCCATGGTGCTCGCCCAGCAGACCCCGCTGATCCTGCTCGACGAACCGACCACCTATCTCGATATCGCCCATCAGGTGGAGTTACTCGATCTCTTCGCAATGCTCAATCGTGAGCACGGCCGGACCGTGGTGGCGGTCCTGCACGATCTCAACCATGCGTGCCGCTATGCCGATCAACTCGTTGTGATGAAATCGGGACAGATTGTGGCCCAAGGCGACCCGACCATCGTGATGACCGCGGATCTCGTGGAGGAAGTGTACGGGCTGCGCTGCCAGATCATCGACGACCCGCAGACCGGTACACCCCTGGTCGTGCCGCGGGCGTCACCGCATGTGCGCATCGTCAAACGGTGACCAGCTCGGACACCGCGGTGAGATACCCGCCGCCGTGGCCGAAGTAGTCGAGCGCGGCATGGTCAACTCCATCTGAGGTACGCACCACGTCGAGTACCAGGCCGGGTGACTGGCCGCGGTAGGCGTCTGCGCCCGCCACGATCACCATGCCGCCATCCTCTTCGATGAACACCCGCCCGGGCGTGCCGCCGTACGCGCAGCGAGACACGTGTGCGGAGATCAGGCGCAGTCGCTCACCGCGAAAGTAGGTGTAGGCATTCGGATATGGGTCCGACAACGCACGGATGAAGCGCTCGATGTCCGCGGCGGGCCACGACCAGTCCACGAGACTGTCGCGGTCAGAACGTTTGTGGAAGAAGGTCCGCTCGGTGAGGTCTTGCGGTTCCGGTCTTGCGGTGCCGGATTCGATGCTGTCCAGGGCCTCTTCGAGGACGGCCGGCACCAAATCGAGGGTGTCGGAGACGAGGCTGGTTCCGGTACTGGTTCCAGTGATCTCCACCGCGCGTCGGAGCAGGACGTCGCCGGTGTCGAGTTCGTCGTCCATGAAGTGGGCGGTGACCCCGGTATGGCTGGCGCCACTGATCAACGACCAGATGACCGGTGAGAACCCGGTGAACTTCGGCAGCAGCGAATCATGCAGATTCAGGGTGCCGTGCTTGGGGATTCCGAAAAGCTCCCGTGGCAGCCGCGTGCGCCAGTTGTTCGCCACGCCGATGTCCGGGGCGAGTGCGGCGACCCGGTCGATCAGTTCCGGTGTGGGGCGTTTGGCCAGAAATACCTCGATACCGGCGCTGCGGGCCAGATCCTCCACAGAATCGGCCCAAATCGTTTCGTAGGCATGGTCGCTCGTGGGATGGGTGACGACCAGGCACACCTCGTGCCGCGACTTCAGCAAGGACGCAAGCGTGCGATGCCCCCACGTTTGATAACCGAACATGACGACACGCACAGAAACCTCCCCGCCTCCTGGCCGACCACACCTTGGCAAGCCTTACCTTTGATAGCATGCCTTTCGGTCGTAGGGGGCGTCCAGGCATACGCATTGCGCAATGACGCAAAAGGTGTGCCACCAAAATGACATCTCCGGGACTACGGTGTTTGCAAGCGTAGGGGAGGAACGTCTTGTCCAGCAACCCATTTGACGACCCGGACGGCCGCTTCCTGGTGCTCGTCAATGCCGAGGACCAGTATTCGCTGTGGCCGAGCTTTACCGGAGTACCCGCAGGCTGGACGGTGGTCTACGGCGCGCCGGACGGTGCTGACCGCGACAGTGCGCTGCGTTATGTCGACGAGAATTGGACCGACATGCGACCCCGGTCGCTGCGCGAGCACATGGCGGCAGCGGCCGGGGCGGCCATTTCGGCGTGACCACATCGGCCCCAGCACGAACCGGCCAGTCCTGGACGGGGCCTCGCATCCTTCGGCGCACCGTGAGCCGAAACCTGCGGTGGCTGACCACAGGTACCGGCCTCATCGCCGTGCATCAGTTGTGCGAGGTGTCGGTGCCGGTGCTGATCGGCATCATCGTCGACCGCGCCGTCGCGACCGGGAGCGTCGGCGCGATCGTCCGCTGGATCGCCGTGCTGGCCGGCCTGTTCGTGCTCCTCACCCTGTTCTACCGATTCGGTGCCCGCCTGCTGATGTACGCGATTGCACGCGAATCCCATCTGCTGCGGGTGGAGTCGAGCGCGAAGATCATCGACCCGCTGGGAATCGAAACCGAATACAAAGTCGGTGAACTGCTGTCGATCTCGTCGGACGATGCCGACGAGGTGTCCTACCTCCTGGACTACATTCCCCGCATTGCCGGCGCGGTCGTCGGCACCGTGGTCTGCGGCGCCGTATTGCTGACCATCGACCTGCCGTTGGGCCTCATGGTGCTGATCGGTGTGCCGGTGGTGGTGATCGGGTTGCAACTGACCGCGCCGATGATCGCGCGCCGGGTCGAGGATCAACAGGCTGAAATCGGCCGTGCCACAGCGCTGGCCACCGACCTGATCAGCGGACACCGGCCCCTGCAGGGCATCGGCGCACAGGTGAATGCCGCCGCCCGCTACCGGGTGGCGAGCCGGCGCGCATTGGACGCGACCCTGCGCGCCGCGCGCATCCAGAGCGTGCACTCGGGTGCGGCAGCCGCAGCAGGCGCCCTGGCCGCGATGGCGGTCGCGGTGGTGGCGGCCTACTTCGCCATCCACGGCTCGCTTTCGGTCGGCCAGTTGGTCACCGTGATCGGTCTCGCCCAGTTCCTCATCGAACCGTTCTCCCTGCTGGCCATCGTGCCCAGCTGGGTGGCCGAGGCCCGCGCGTCAGCCAACCGGGTTGCCAATGTTCTCAACGCGCCGACCCGGCATGCCCCGCACCGGGTGAGTGCGGCCGCACCCGGCGCGACTCCCGGCCGCCTGTCCATCAGCTACCGCGGGTCCGACGGCGGGGAGGAGCTGTCGATCCAGGTGGAACCCGGTGAGTTCGTCGCGGTTCTGGCCACCGAGGCCCGCGACGCATCGGCGCTGATCGAACTGCTGTCCGGACAGGAGCGGTCCGAGGCCGTGGGCACCGTGCGGGTGGGCGGGCGGCGCATCGACGAGATCCCGCCCGGGCAACGGCGCAACCATCTGCTGGTCGAGCATCATCTGAGCGCAATGTTCAGCGGCACACTGGAATCCAACCTCAACGTGCTCGGACCGGACGCCGCCGACGATCAGCAGGCGGTGCGCGACGCCCTGGCGGCATCGTGTGCGGTCGATGTCGTCGACCTGCATGCCGACGGGCTGGCGCACCCGGTGTCCGAGCGCGGGGCGAGCTTGTCCGGCGGGCAGCGTCAGCGCTGGACCCTGGCCAGGGCGTTGATCGTCGACCCCGACGTGCTGGTGCTGCACGACCCCACCACCGCGGTCGACGCAGTCACCGAACAAGCGATCGCCGACGGTATCCGTCAGCTGCGCACCGCGGCGCGACGCACCACGATCGTGTTCACCAGCAGCCCGGCGCTGCTGGCCGCGGCAGACCGGGTGCTCCTGGTGACCGACGGACGGGTGCACGGCGAAGGCACCCATCGGGATCTGGTGGATTCGCACGCCGACTACCGGGATCTTGCGACGCGATGATCTCCGATGAACCGATAACGCCGCCGGTCCTACCGGTCGCCACCACCAGACGGGCAGGCACGTGGCTGCTCACGGACCTGCGTAAGCGGCCCCGCGGGGTCATCGCCGTGATCCTCATCGGCCTGGCCGCTGCCGGGGCATCCGTGGTCCCGATCTACCTGCTGGGCATCCTGGTGGACCGGGCCGATCAGGGGGACACCGCCGGTGGGCTCGTCACACTGGCGGCGGCGATCGCGCTGGCGGCCCTGGCCGGTGGCCTCGGCACCGGGCTGTCGTCCTATCTCACGACCCGGTTGGGCGAAGGAACCCTGGCCGATCTGCGTGAACAGGTGCTGCAGCGGGCGTTGAACCTGCCCGCAACGATGATCGAGGAGAGCGGGCGCGGCGATCTGTTGTCCCGGGTGGGACCCGACGTGGCGGTGGTCGCGCGGACCGTCGCACAGGTGCTGCCGACGATCCTCAACGGGTTCTTCCTCGGGGTCGTGACGCTCGTCGGCATGACGAGCCTCGACTGGCGTCTCGGTCTGGCCGGCGCGCTGGCAATCCCGGCGTACGTCTCGGGCTTGTGGTGGTATCTGCCGCGCTCTGCGCCCATGTACGCCGAAGAGCGCGTGGCGATCGCCCGCCGGGCTCAGGTCACGGTCGAATCCATCCAGGGCGCCAGGACGATCGACGCCTACGAGATCCACGACCGGCACCTGGCCGACATCGATCGCGCGTCAGGACGGGCGCGAGACATCTCGATCTCGGTCTTCACGTTCTTCACCCGTCTGGTCGGCCGGGTCAACCGGGCCGAATTCATCGGGCTGACGGCCACCCTGGTGGTCGGATTCCTGCTGGCCCGCTCGGGTGACATCACGGTCGGCCAGGTCACCGCTGCCGCGTTGATGTTTCATCGGTTGTTCAACCCCATCGGTGAACTGATGTACAACTTCGACGAGATCCAGTCCGCCTCGGCGAGTTTGGCGCGCCTGGTGGGCGTGCTGGACCTGCGGGCACCGGGCGAGGCCGAGCGCAGCGCAGCGACCGCGGTCCCCGGTGGGACGGACGTCGAGGTCGACGACGTCTCGTTCGCCTATGGCACCGGCCCCGAGGTACTGCACAGCGTCTCCTTGACGATCGCCGCGGGCACCCGGTGCGCACTTGTCGGCACCACGGGGGCGGGCAAGACCACGCTCGCCGCCATCGTCGCAGGCATGCTCGGTCCGACGGGGGGCCAGGCCCGCATCGGTGGGGTCGACGTCTCGGATATCGACCGCAGCCAACTACGCCAGTGGGTGGCCACGATCACCCAGGAAGTGCACGTGTTCTCCGGTCCGCTCATCGACGACCTGCGTCTGGTGGCGCCACAGGCGACCACCGAGCAGGTGTGGGCGGCGCTCAAGACCGTCGGCGCCGACGGCTGGGTCGCGGCGCTTGAGGACGGCCTGGACACCCTGGTCGGTGAGCACGGCTTGGCGCTCAGTGCGGCCCAGGCCCAGCATGTCGCGATGGCCCGGCTGGTGCTGGCCGACCCACGGGTGGTCGTGCTCGACGAGGCCACCGCGGAAGCGGGCAGCGCCCACGCCGCGGAACTGGAGAACGCCGCGGCAGCGGCTACCGCCGGGCGCACCACGCTGATCGTCGCGCACCGGCTGACCCAGGCTGCGGCGGCCGACCAGATCGCCGTGATGGACGACGGGCACATCGTCGAGAACGGCACGCACGCCGAACTGATCGCACTCGACGGCCGATATGCGCGGCTGTGGCAGGCCTGGGGCAAGCACAACTGAGACAGTGTGCCGTCCTCGCCAGAACATCGGCGGGACAGGCGCTTTACGGACATGGAGAGGTTGCTCGCACGTGACCGCAGACGCATTGGACATCACTGAGCTTCTGGAACAGTGGAACAACCATTCGACGCCGGAGTCGACGTCAACGGTACCGGCGCTGTTCTCCGCCCAGTGCGCCTCCACCCCTGACGCCATCGCGGTCGTCGACGGCGACCGCAGGCTGACCTACCGGGAACTCGAACAGCGTGTCGCCCAACTGGCCCACACCGTGCGCACGGTGACCGAGGCCGTCCCGGAATCCGTTGTGGCGATCGGTGTTCCCCGCTCGGCGGAAATGGTCGTCGGCGTACTGGCCGCCATGATCGCCGGGGCGGCATTCGTGCCGCTCGACCCGACCTGGCCGCTGCACCGGCGCGGCCAGGTGCTGGCCGATTCCGGCGCGGTCGCCGCGGTCATCGCCACCGACGACGAATCCGGCTGGGACGTCCCGACGCTGCGCGTCGATCTGTCCGACTGGCGTTTCGCCGAGGCCCCGACCGTGCTGCCGGTCAACGAGGTGCAGCCGACTCAGCTTGCCTACGTCATCTTCACCTCGGGTTCGACGGGGAAGCCCAAGGGCGCGATGATCCGGCACGAGGC
Organism: Mycobacterium appelbergii; assembly: GCF_032883035.1. NCBI lineage: Bacteria > Bacillati > Actinomycetota > Actinomycetes > Mycobacteriales > Mycobacteriaceae > Mycobacterium > Mycobacterium appelbergii. The sequence continues at coordinate 113,043 of NZ_JAMQTH010000001.1, read as the reverse complement.
GATCGCCGAACGTCTGCTGTGGCAGCGCGATCAGATCCTGCACTTCGGCAAACACGACCACACCGATGCGTCGCTGTTCAAAGCACCGCTGTCATTCGACATCTCGGTGAACGAGATCCTGCTGCCGCTCGCCAGCGGCGGCAGGGTCGTGGTAGCCGTGCCCGATGGGGAGAAAGATCCCGAGTACCTGCTCGAGCTCATCCGGACCGAGCAGGTCACCTTCGTCTACCTGGTGTCGTCGATGCTCGACACCCTGCTGGAACTCGACCGGATCGCCCAGGCAGACGGTGCGCCCAGTTCGCTGACCTCGTTGCGTCACGTGTGGTGCGGCGGTGAGGTGTTGACTCCCGGTCTGTTCGCCCGATTCCGCCGCCAGTTGTCCACCACGCTGTACCACGGATACGGGCCTGCGGAGGCGACAATCGGTGTCTCCCATGTGATCTACCGGGACACCGCCGAGCGGATCGCGACCTCGATCGGTAAGCCGAATCCGCACACCCAACTGTATGTGCTCGACGATGACATGCGTCCGGTGCCACCGGGAGTCGGCGGCGAGCTGTACGCCGCCGGATTCCTGCTGGGCCGAGGGTACGTCAACGCGGCATCGCTGACGGCCTCCCGGTTTGTCGCGAACCCGTTCGACGACACCGGCTCTCGCATGTACCGCACAGGTGATCTGGCCCGGTGGACCGCTGACGGCTCGTTGGAGTTCCTCGGCCGTGCCGACAATCAGGTGAAGATCGGCGGCAGGCGGATCGAGCTCGAGGAAATCGAGTCACAGCTGGCCGATCACCCCGCGGTCCGGCAGGCCGTCGTCGACGTGCATCGCCAGGGCGGCGCCGAGCTGCTCGTCGGCTACGTCGTGACGGTCGACGGCACCGCCAACGACGCCGCACTGCACGGCGAGATCACCGACTGGTGCCATACCCGCCTGCCCGGATACCTGGTGCCCAAGATGTTCGTCGCACTGGACCGGGTGCCGGTCACCGCCAACGGCAAAACCGATCGCCGGGCCTTGCCCGCACCCGAGGTGGCCCGGTCCCGGACGGTCAGTCCCCCGCGGACTCCGCGAGAAACGGTGCTGTGCCAGGCCTTCGCCGATGCCCTCGACATCGCCGCCGTCGGAGTCGACGAGGACTTCTTCGCGCTCGGCGGCGACAGCATCGTCGCGATCCGGGTGGTCAGCCGGGTTCGCGCCAACGGGTACTCGCTGCGGCCACGCGACATGTTCGCCCACCGCACGGTGGCAGCCCTGGCCCCGCTACTCGTCGAGTCGGGAGCCGATGCCGATATCGACGTGGTCGGACCGACCGGTGCCGTGGCGGCCACGCCCATCCTGCGCTGGCTCGACGAGGTGGGTGCTTCCGCGTCGGTGTTGAACGGCTTCTACCAGGGCATGTCACTGGTCACCCCGGCCGACCTCGACGGCGACACCTTGCGGACCGTGCTGGACGCGACGTTGCGCCGCCACCCCGCATTGTGGGCGTCGACCGGCGCGGGCGCGGCCGAACTGCAGATCGCTGACAGGGCACCGGAATTCGAGGTTGTCACCACGGATTGCGCCGACGACCTGGCGCCGGCCGTCGCGCGTACCGCCGAGCGCCTCGTCGAACGCCTGGACCCCGCGAACGGGGTCATGACCGGGTTCGGCTGGGTCCGGCGCCGGGGGGCCCCGGGCAGGCTGGTCGTGATCGCGCACCACATCGTCATCGACGGGGTGTCCCTGCGAATCCTGGCCGATGATCTGGCCACCGCCCACCGGCTGGCCACCACGGGCGGGCGTGTCGACCTTCCCGCCGAGAACACCTCGTGGCGTGCCTGGGCACAGCAACTGGCCGACGCCACGGCCACGGGCAACTTCGAACCTGATCGCGACTACTGGCAACACGTGTGCGCCGTCTCCGAAAAGCCGTGGGGGGACCGACCGCTCGACCCCACCCGCGACACCGTGGCCACCGAGTCCCGGCTGACCGTCGAACTGCCCGCCGCCGTTACCGATACGCTCCTGACGGCGGTACCGAACCGGATCCACGGCCACGTCAACGATGCTCTGGTGACGGCGCTGTACCTCGCGCTGCGGCAGTGGCTCGCCGACCGCGGTCACGCGGGTGACGGCACCCTGCTGGTCGAGATGGAGGGACACGGCCGCGAGGGACACCTCGTCGGGGACGTCGATCTGTCGAACACGGTCGGATGGTTCACCACGCTGTACCCCGTCGCACTCGGGGGCACGGGTTTCGATTGGCGAACAGCACTTTCCGGCGGTCCGCAGCTGGGCGCGGCGGTGCGGGCGGTCAAGGATCAGTTGCGCGCCGTTCCGTCGCACGGGCTCAGTTACGGGGCATTGCGCTACCTGCCCGCGGCCGCCGCGGAGCTCGCCGCCGCACCACAGGTGCTGTTCAATTACCTGGGCCGGTTCGATGCACCCGACCGCCCGTGGGCGTTTGCCGACGATGACGTCGCGGTCCTGGAGGACCGTGACCCTGCCATGCCGCTCCCCCGGCTGCTGGAGATCAACGCCGAAGCGGTCAATACCGCCGCGGGCCCTGTGCTGCGCGCATCCTTCAGCTGGCCTTCGGGAGCGGTCGCGGAATCGGAGATCGCCACCCTCGCGCGCAACTGGAGCGAGCTGCTCACCACGATCGCCGGCAGCGAGCATGTCAGCGGGCACAGTGTGTCCGACTTCTCCGCGGTCACCCTCGATCCGCAGGACGTCACCGAGCTGGAACGGCGCTACCCGGGGCTGACCGACGTCCTGCCGCTCACGTCGGCCCAGCAGGGCATCTACTTCCACTCCACCTTCAGCCGCCGACACGATCCCTATGTGGTGCAACAGATCGTCGACATCACCGGGCCGCTCGACATCGAACGGTTCCAGGGCGCCACCGAGACCGTCGCCGCACGGCACCGGGCGCTGTCGGCGGCTTTCACGACGCTGTCCGACGGCACCCCGGTCGCGGTCCACGCCGCGGTCATCGCGCCGGACTTCGACGTGGTCGATGCGCGGACCGCGGCTGACCCGGCCGCGGTCATCGCCCAGCGGGCCCAGTGGGAACGCAACCGGCGGTTCAACCTCGCTGCGGCGCCGCTGACCCGCTACACCCTGGTCCGCCGCGCCGACGAGCTGCACACCATGATCCAGACGGTGCACCACATCGTTGCCGACGGATGGTCGGTGCCGATCGTGCTCGACGACCTGCTGACCGCGTACACAGGAGACGACTTCGACCGTCCGGCACCGCAGTTCGGCCGATTCGTGGACTGGCTCGGCGACCGTGACGAGGCCGCCGATCAGTCGGCCTGGGCCACGGTACTCGACGGTATCGCCGAGCCCACCCGGGTGGCCATCGCGGACGGGGCCCGCGGCCGGGAGTCCGGGACGGGCTTCGGTACCCGCACCGTGACGTTGTTGCCCCGCAGCGCGGCAACTTCCGCGGCGGGCCGCGCGGCAGTCACCGTGGGTACCCTCCTGCACACCGCGTGGGGTCTCACCGTGGGCCGGCTGACCGGCCGCGACGACGTCGTCTTCGGGACCGTCGTCTCGGGCCGGGGCGGCGACATCGAGGGCATCGAGTCCATGGTCGGCCTGCTGGTCAACACCGTGCCGGTGCGCGTGCGCTGGTCTGGAACCGACACCGGCGCCGAGGTGGCGACGCGGCTCGCCCGCATCGAATCCGATGTCGTCGAACATCATCACCTGCCGTTGCCCGAGGCACACCGCCTGGCCGGCGTCGGCGAACTGTTCGACTCCCTGGTGGTGATCGAGAATCTCGGCGCCTCAACGCATTCGCGCGGCGACCTCAGGTTGGGTGACATCGGTGTGGTCGAGGCGCCGCATTATCCGTTGACGCTGATGATCACGGTCCGCGACACGATCAGCGTGACGGTCACCAACGACCGTCAACACGTCTCCGACGTCTTCGCCGAGGCTGCTGCCGGTGCATTCGGCGAGGTCCTGGCGGCCCTGGCGGCCGATCCCACGGTGCTGTCCGGCGATATCGCGCTGGCACACCCGACCGATCCGGAGACCGCGGGTCCCGTGCCGGAGACCACCACCGCGCTCCTCGCCGACGCCATCCGTGCGCACCGCGACGAAACCGCGATTGTCACCGGTGACACCGAGTGGACATTCGCCGAATTGGATGCCCGCGCAGCCGCGTTCGCCCGTGAACTCACCGAGGCCGGTGTGCGACGCGGCGACGTGGTGGCACTGGCGATGACCCGGTCGGCCGATCTGGTCGCCGCGATGTGGGCCACCATTTCCGCCGGCGCCGCCTATCTGCCGGTGGACCTTTCGTATCCCCGCGCCCGCATCGAATTCATGCTGCACCACGCACGCCCCGGTGCGGTCATTGTCGACGCGGCCGGCCGCGCCGCGGTGTCCGGGCTGCTGCCCGAGGGCACCGTCACACTGTCGGCCACCGACAGAGCGGACCGCGGCGACGGGTTCACCCCCGTCCCGGTCGGCCCGGCCGATGCGGTGTCGGTGCTCTACACCTCAGGATCCACCGGAGAACCCAAGGCCGTGGTGGGAACCCATGGCGCCCTGGCGAACCGGCTGGCGTGGGCGATGACTGACTGGCCCGCAGCCGTCCGGGTCGCCAAGAGTTCACTGTCGTTCATCGACGGCACCACCGAGCTGCTCGCCGGGCTGGCCGCGGGCGCCCGCACGATCCTCGCCGGCGACGACGAGGTCCGCGACGGACGCCGCCTCGCCGAACTGGTCGCCACCCACGATGTCGGTCAGCTGGTCGCGGTGCCGTCGCTGGCCGCTGCGCTCGCCGATGAGCACGCCACGGACATCGCGGCGCTCCACCGCTGGATCCTCAGTGGCGAACCGCTGGAACCAGCACACGTCACCGCGCTGCGCACAGCCTGCCCGAGCGCAGAACTGATCAACTCCTACGGATCCTCCGAAGTCGCCGGTGACGTCCTCGCCGGCGTGCAGGACGATGCGGGCATCACCCTCGGCGTCCCGGTGCCCGGTGTGACCATCCGGATCCTCGACGAGAGGCTGGCCGACCTACCGCCCGGAGTGATCGGCGAGATCTACGTCGGCGGCAGGCAATTGGCCCGCGGTTATCTGCATCGGGCCGGTCAGACCGCGAGCCGGTTCGTCGCTGCCGCGGATGGTCAGCGGATGTACCGCACCGGTGATCTCGGGGCACTGCTGCCCGACGGGCAGGTGACCTTCGCCGGACGCGCGGACGGCCAGCTCAAGATCAACGGGCACCGCGTCGAACCCGGTGAGGTCGAGGCCGCGCTGGCCCGCCGACCCGGTGTGCGCGACGCGGCTGTCATCGGCAACGGGACGGTGCTGGCGGCTTTCGTGGTGCTCGACCCGGAATCCCCCGGGCCCGAGGCTGTGCTCGAGAGCGTCGCCGCGGAGCTGCCTCGGCACCTGGTGCCGAGCTCCATCCAGGCGGTCCACGCGATTGCGTTGCTGCCCAACGGCAAGCGGGACACCGCGGCCCTGCGTGCACTGATCGGCGCGACGAGGCCGGGTGGGGACGCGATGGTGGCCCCTGCCGACGAGGTGCAGCGTGCAATCCTCGAGGTGCTGGCCGGTGTCCTGGGCCGCGACAGCGTCAGCGCCGACGCGGACTTTTTCGCCATGGGCGGTGACAGCATCGCCGCCATCCGAGTCACCAGCCGGTTGGCGCGCGCGGGCTACCACGTCGCAGGGGAGGACATCTTCCGTGGTCGCAGCGCCATCGGAGTGGCCGCCCTGCTCGGCGACAACACCGTGGGTCACGGCCTCGAGCAGGCCGGTGAGCCGATCGTGCCGTTCAGCACGGTACGGCTGTCGCCCGAGACGGTCGAACGGATGTGCTCGACCGGTGCGGTCGAGGACATCTGGGCGATGTCACCGCTGCAGCAGGGCGTCTATTACCAGAGCACCCTTGCCGATTCGGGGCCCACGTACATCGCGCAGAACACGTTCGAGTTCGACCGCAGGATCGAACTCGACGCGATGCAGCGCGCCTTCACCGCGCTGCTGAGCAGGCATCCGCAGTTGCGGGTCGGCTTCCACACCGTCGAGCACGTCGAGGCCGAGCCGGTGGCAGGCGCGACCGCGCTCGCGCAGGTGGTGATCACCGATCCGCCGTCCGACATCACTGTCCTTGACCTGTCCGACCACGAATCCGACGACGCCGCACAGCGCATCGTCGACGCCGATCGCCGCACGCCGTTCGACGTCACCGCACCGCCGTTGCTTCGGCTCACGGTCATCCGGCTGCCCGGTGGTCGCGACCGGATGCTCCTGACCTACCACTTCCTGCTGTTCGACGGGTGGTCGCGCGAGCTGGTGCTGCGGGAGTTGTTCGCGCTGTACGACTCTGATGCCCGGCACGGAGCGGTGCAGCCCCACGGCGAGCTGGTGGTGCGGCATCTGCATTGGCTGGCTGCGGACGGGGACCCGGAAACGTCAGGGGCCTCGGTGGCCTGGCGCGACCTGTTGGCCGGCCTGGGCGGACCGACGCTGGCCAGCGGTGTGGAGCCCGGCCATCCGGACGCCACCCCGGCCGAGGAGCCGGGGCGGCTCGTGGTGACGGTGCCCCGTCACGTCACCGAGCAACTGAACGCGTGCGCGGCGGCCCATGGAGTCACCCTCAACGCGGTGGTGACGGCCGCGGTGGCGCTGGTGACCGGTTACCACGCGGGCACCACCGATGTGGTGATCGGCACGACCGTCGCCGGACGACCGGGGGAACTGGTCGGTATCGACGAGACGATCGGGCTGTTTCTCAACACGGTGCCGGTGCGGGTCGACGTGTCGCCCGCACAGCCCGCTTCGGCGGCGATCCGTGACATCGGCGAGCAACGCATTTCGATGATGCGCCACGACCATCTCGGGCTCGGCCAGATCCAGCGGGCCGCAGGGGATTCCGCAGGCGCGCTGTTCGATTCGCTGTTGGTGCTGCAGAACTTCCTCGACGACGATACGTTCACCGACCTCGAGGCGCGGCACGGCATCGTCGGTGTCAGCTATCACGACACCACCCACTTCCCGCTGACCTGGGTACTGACCCCGGGCGCCGAACTGACGATCAAACTTGAGCACCGCGTGATCGGTGATGCGCGGGCAGCCGAGATGGTCGGGCAGCTGCAGACGGTACTGACGACCATCGCCGGACAACCCGACGTGGCGGTGGGCGCCGTCGACCTGGTCGACCGGACCCGGCGCACCGAGCTGGAGCGGCGGTGGTCATCGACCACTCGACCGGTCGAGCCGGTCACCATCGCCGAACTGCTGGCCCGTCGCGCCGAACTGATCCCGGAAGACATCGCACTGGTCTTCGGATCGGAGTCGGTGACCTACCGCGAGTTCGACGAGCGGGTGTCGGGGATGGCCCGCTACCTGTGCCGGCACGGTGCGGCCCCGGAGACGTTCGTGGCACTGGCGTTGCCGCGTTCCATCGACATGGTCGTCGCGTTGTTCGCGGTGCTGCGCGCAGGCGCGGCCTACCTGCCGCTGGAACTGGACCTCCCGATCGAACGCCTGCGGACCATCGTCGATGACGCGCGGCCGGTTCTGCTGGTGACCACCGGTGACCACACCGAGCTGATCGACTGTGCGCGCCGCCACGGCAGCCGGGTCATCACCGCCGACGATCCGGAAACCGTTGCCGCCCTGGCAGAAACCCCACGTCAGCCGTTGAGCGCGGACGAACTCGGCGATTTCGCCTCGGGTGAACCGCGTCTGGGACATCCGGCGTACCTGATCTACACCTCGGGTTCGACCGGGGTACCGAAAGGCGTACTCACCGGGTATGCGGGCTTGACGAACATGTACTTCAACCACCGCGAGGCGATCTTCGACCCGACGGTGCGACGGGCCGCGTCGCCCGACCCACTGCGCATCGCGCACACCGTGTCGTTCTCCTTCGACATGTCCTGGGAGGAGCTGTTCTGGCTCGTCGAAGGACATCAGGTGCACATTTGCGACGAGGAACTGCGCCGCGATGCGCCTGCCCTGGTCGCCTACTGCCACGAGCATCGCGTGGACGTCATCAACGTCACCCCGACGTACGCACACCACCTACTGGACTCCGGACTGCTGGGCGATGCGGACAGCGGCCACCCGCCCGCGCTGGTGCTGTTGGGCGGTGAGGCCGTCGGTGACGGCGTGTGGTCAACACTGCGTGATCATCCCGAATCGGCGGGTTACAACCTCTACGGCCCGACCGAGTACACCATCAACACCCTCGGCGGCGGCACCGACGACAGTGTGACACCCACTGTCGGCCGGCCGATCTGGAATACCAGGGGCTACATCCTGGACGCTGCGCTGCGGCCGGTGCCCGACGGCGCCACCGGTGAGCTCTACATCGCCGGCATCGGCTTGGCCCGCGGCTACCATCACCGCGCGGGTCTGACAGCCGCCGCCATGGTCGCCGACCCCTACGTCCCGGGCGGCCGGATGTACCGCACAGGTGACCTGGTGCGCTTGCGTCCCGGCAGTGCCGAACCCGGAATCCTCGACTATCTCGGCCGTGCCGACGATCAGGTGAAGATCCGCGGTTACCGCGTCGAACTCGGCGAGATCGAATCTGTCCTCGCGACCGCAGCAGGGGTCGCGCGCTGCGCAGTCGTGGCCCGGCCCGACGGGTCCACTCCCCCGGTGAAAACACTTGCTGCTTACGTGATTCCGACGACACCACGAGCCGACGAAGCGGACTTCATCACCGGACTACGCGCCCACCTGGCCGATGTCCTGCCCGGCTACATGGTGCCGACGCGGTACGGCATCGTCGGGGCACTGCCGCTGACCATCAACGGCAAGCTGGATGTGGCTGCCTTGCCCGAACCCGTTGCGGCCACCCGCGCGGCCACGCGTGAACCGCGTAGCGCCGCCGAATCGACATTGCTCGAGATCGTCGCCGCAGTGCTGGGCATTGACGGCGTCGGCGTGGACGACGACTTCTTCACCCTCGGCGGTGACAGCATCTCCTCGATCGCGGTGTGCGGCCGGGCGCGCAAGGCCGGGCTGGCCATTTCGCCGCGCGACGTGTTCCGCCGCCGCAGTGTCGCCGCGCTGGCCGCCGCGGCCGGGAGCACCGCCCCGGTGCACACCGCCGCGCCCGATACGGGCGTCGGGGCGGTGACCGCGACTCCGATGCTCGCCGAGACGAGGCTGGCGGGCACCCCGCTGACGAACTTCTACCAGGCGATGGTGCTGGCCACGCCTGCCGGAATCAGCGCTGAATCCGTCGAACTGGTGGTGCGGGCCGTCGTCGACACCCACGCCATGCTGCGCGCCCGGCTCGAGGTTGCCGAGGGTGGCTGGACGTTGACCGTGCCGGAAACCGCCGAACCGGTGACGCTCACCGTCCACCCCGGCGGACTCAGCGCTGCGGGCATCGAGGAGGCCAAGGCCGGCGCGGCCGCCGAACTCGCACCGCAGGACGGCACCATGGTCCGCGCGGTGTGGTTCGACACTCCGGGCGCGAGCGGCCAGCTGCTGCTCGTCATCCACCACCTGGTGATCGACGGGGTGTCCTGGCGCATCATCGCCGAGGATCTGGCCCGCGCCTGGGACGCCCTCACCGAGGGGCGGCCGGCCACACTCGATGCCGTACCGACCTCATTCCGAACCTGGTCGGCAGCCATCGCGGCGACGCGTTTCGCCGAGACCGGATACTGGAACGAGGTGCTGGCCACCCCTGATCCCGATCTCGGGATCCGACCGCTGGACCCCGAAGTCGACACCGCCGCAACCGTAAAGAGCCATCAGGTGTCGTTGTCGGCGGAGGTCAGCACGGCGCTGCTGGCGTCGGTTCCTGCCGCGATGTTCGGTGGCGTGAACGACGTACTGCTCACGGCGCTCGCAGTGGCGCTGGCGCAGTGGCGTGCGGACCGCGGGCATCCGGGTCACAGCGCCGCGCTGCTCAACATCGAGGGGCACGGGCGCGAATCCGAGCTGGTGGCAGGCGATCTCGATCTGTCGCGGACCATCGGCTGGTTCACCGCGATCTATCCGGCATGTGTCGATCCCGGCAGGCTGACCTGGGACGAGGTCCTCGGCGCCGGTCCGGAATTGGCGGCGGCGACCAAGGCGGTCAAGGACCAACTGCGCGCAATCCCCAGCCGTGGCCTGGGCTACGGCGCGCTGCGCTATCTCGACGACACGAAACCGCTACGCGGCAAGCCGCCGCAGATCCTGTTCAACTACCTCGGCCGGTTCTCCGGAGGAGGCGGCAAGGACTGGCAGCCGGTCGCAGGAATCGGCGCGCTGAGCGAGGGCGTGGACCCGAGCAATCCCGCGGTGGCACTGGAGATCAACGCACTTGCCGAGGACCGGCCCGACGGCACGGTACTCACGATGGCGTTGGCATGGCCGGGCGGCTTGCTCGACACCGACGATGTCACCGAACTGGCGTCGATGTGGGCCCAGGTGCTCGAGGCGTTGACCCGGTGTGAGGAGCTGACCGGGCACACGCCGTCGGACTTCGGGTTGATCGACATCAGCCAGGCCGATATCGACGAGTGGGAGCAGAGCGGCGCAATCGACGACGTGCTGCCGTTGTTGCCCCTACAGGAGGGCATGTACTTCCACAACGTTTTCGGCGGCGCCGACCCGCAGCAATCACAGGTGGACACCTACCGCGTGCAGCAGATCGCCGAACTGTCCGGCCCGGTGGACCCGGAAACGCTGCGCTCGAGCCTGGCTGCGGTCATGCAGCGTCACCAGGCGCTACGGGCCGGCTTCCAGGAACTTTCCGACGGCAGGCTCGCCCAGGTGATCTGGTCGGAGATCCCCGTCGATTTCGAGGTCGTCGATGGCGATGACGTCGTTGTGGAAGACATTGCCGCAGCGCGGTTGTCACGCCCGTTCGCGCTGTCCGAGGCGCCGCTGGTGCGGTACACGCTGGTGCGGTCGGGTGTCGATGACTACCGGTTGATCCAGACGATGCATCACATCATCGCCGACGGCTGGTCATATCCGGTGTTGTTCGGCGACGTCGTCGACCTCTACAACGCGGCCATCGGTGTCGGCACCGGACCGCGAGCGGTCACCGTGACCCTGCGCGACCACGTCGAGGCCGTCACCGGTGGTGACCGCGACTCGGCCCGTCAAGCGTGGGCGACCGCGCTGGCCCGTATCGAACCGACCACGCTGCTCCCGCGGACCGAAGGGCACACCGTGGGCGAGCATCGAAGCGTCGTCCGCCGGTTGTCACCCGACCTGACCGCTGCGCTGATCCGGACGGCCCGCGACCGCGGCCTCACCGTCGGGACGGTGCTGCACGGTGCCTGGGGGCTGCTGCTGGGCAGGCTTCTCGGCCGCACCCGGGTGGTGTTCGGATCCACCGTCTCGGGCCGCGGCGGTGAGTTGGCCGGCACCGATTCCATTGTCGGGCTGTTGATCAACACTATTCCGGTGCCGATGTCGTGGGATCGGGACAGCACGCTGGCGTCGACCCTGGTGGATCTGCAGAACCAGCAGAGCGCGCTGCTCGATGCGCAGCAACTCGGACTGGCCGAGTTGGCGCGGCTCGCCGGCGTCCGGGAATTCTTCGACACCATGGTGGTGGTCGAGAACTTCCCGACGACCAGCTCGGCCACGCACACCGACCCCCGCGCCGTCGAGTTCCGCGGATTCACCGGAACCGATTCCCCGCACTACCCGGTGTCTTTCGTGGCTTACGTCGACGACGAGCTCGCCCTCGAGATCAAGTACGACGCGGCCGTGGTAACCGGCACCCAGGCCGACCGTTATGCCGAACGGGTGGAGCGCATCCTGGGCGTGTTCGCCGAGCATCCCGACCACCCGGTCAGCGGTATCGAGTTGCGCACTGCGGCCGAGCTCGAGTTCGTCGCAGGTGGACAGTCCCGGCCTGGTCCGGACCGCACCCTCGACGACATCTTCGCCGCGGCCGTGCGCCGATCACCGGACGCCGTCGCGGTCGGCTGCGGTGCCGACCGCCTCACGTACGCAGATCTCGATGCGCGCGCATCGGCGGTGGCTGCCACGCTCACCGAGCGCGGTGTGCGAGCGGAATCCCGCGTGGCGGTCGCGCTTGGGCGGTCGGCGGATCTGATCGTCGGGCTGCTCGCGGTGATCAAGGCCGGCGGCACGTATGTGCCGCTCGACATCCACTCGCCGCCCGCACGCCTTAAGCACATCCTGGATGACTCGGCACCGGTGTGTGTCCTGACCAATGTCGACATCCACCTGCCGGATTCGGATGTCCCGCAGGTCCTCCTGACCGAGGCCGCCCAACGGCCGGAGACGCTACGGCCCACGCCGGCCGCAATATCGGCTGACAACACCGCCTACGTCATCTACACCTCCGGCTCCACCGGTGTGCCCAAAGGCGTTGCGGTCACCCACCGCAATGTTGCCGCGTTGTTCGCCGGCACTGCCGCAAGCGCCGTGGCGCCGTTCGACTTCGGGCCGGACGACGTCTGGACGATGTTCCATTCCGCGGCGTTCGACTTCTCGGTCTGGGAGCTGTGGGGACCGTTGCTGCACGGCGGCCGGCTGGTGATCGTCGAGCAGGACGTGGCGCGCGATCCGGACCGCTTCACCGAACTGCTGGCGACCGAGCGGGTCACCGTGCTCAACCAGACCCCGTCGGCGTTCTACCCGTTGATCGAGGCGGACCGGCGCCTGCAACCGGATCTCGCCCTGCGCTATGTGATCTTCGGTGGAGAGGCGCTCGACGTCGGGAGGCTCGCACCCTGGTACGAGCGGCACGCCGCCAACACTCCCCGACTGGTCAACATGTACGGCATCACCGAGACCTGCGTACACGTCTCGGTCCGCGCGCTCGAGCCTGCCGATACCGCCGAAGCCGACAGTGTGATCGGTGGGCCCATCCCCGGGCTGCGAATCCATCTGCTGGACAACAATCTCCAGCCGGTGCCCGCCGGCGTGGTGGGCGAGATGTATATCGCGGGCGGGCAGGTGGCACGCGGCTACGCCGGCCGGGCGGGCCTGACCGCGTCACGATTCGTGGCGAACCCCTTCGACGCCGACGGTGAACGGCTGTACCGCAGTGGTGATACCGCGATGTGGACAGACACCGGAGAACTCGTCTACCTCGGCCGGTCCGACGCGCAGGTCAAGGTCCGTGGATACCGCATCGAGCTCGGTGAGGTCGAGTCGGCGCTGGCCACCCTGCCCGGCGTGTCCAATGCGGCAGCCGATGTGCGCCGCGACGACACCGGGCGCGCCCGGCTGATCGGGTACCTCGTCGGCCCCGAGCACCTCGATATCGCCGGACTTCGAACGGAACTCACACAACGACTCCCCGACTACATGGTGCCGTCGGCACTGGTGACGCTCGACGCGCTACCCCTGACCGTCAACGGGAAGTTGGACCGGTCGGCCCTACCGGCGCCGGCGCCGGCGCCGACTCCGCAACCTGCCGCCGGCAGCGCCCCTGCCGACACCGCAGCACTGCTCGCATCGCTGTGCACCGAGATCCTCGGTACCGAGGTGGGTCTCGAAGACGACTTCTTCACCGTGGGTGGCGACAGCATCGTCGCGATCCAGCTCGTCAACCGGGCGCGACGCCACGGCGTGCGGATCACCCCGCAGCAGGTCTTCATCCAGCGGACGCCGTCCGCCCTGGCCGAGGCAGCCGGTGTGCCCGCCGCGGACAGCACCGCATCCGACGACCCGGGTCCCGATCTGGGCGAGGTCATGCTGACACCGATCGTGCAGCGTCTCGCCGAACTCGGCGGCTCCGTGACACGGTTGAATCAGGCCGAGCTGTTGCGCACCCCCGCGGGGCTGACCACCCAGCAGCTCGAAGCGGCGATCAACGCCGTTATCGGGCGTCACGACGCGTTACGGATCCGGCTGCACCGCCCGGCACCGATGCTGTGGTCGCTGGAAACCACGGCGGAAGCGGCGATTTCGGTGACCCGGGTGGCGGCCGGCAGCCTGGACGACGATCAGCTGCACGCCGCCATCAGCGAGCAGTCCGATGCCGCCGCCGACCGGCTGGACCCCGAGGCGGGCGTGATCGTGGCCGCCGTGTGGTTCGACCTCGGACCCGACCGCCAGGGCAGGCTCGTGCTGGTTGCGCACCATCTGGCCGTCGACGGGGTGTCCTGGCGCATCCTGATCGACGACCTGGCCGAAGCCTCGCGCCAGGCGATGGCGGGGCAACGCATCGTCCTGCCACCGGTCACCACCTCGCTCCGGTCCTATGCCCGCACCGTCAACGAGAACGCCCAGCATGCCGCGCGGCTCACCGAGTTCGAGCACTGGACCTCGGTACTGACGCCGGGTGGCGAGCTCGACCCGCAGGCCAATGTCGTGACACTGACGGTGGGTGACACCCGGGAACACGAGGTACGCCTCACCGCAGCGGAAACGGTGCCCCTGCTGACCACCGTCCCGGCCGCGGCGAACGCTGACGTGACCGAAACTCTGGTGGCAGCCCTGCATCTGGCGGCAACCCGCTGGCGTGCCGCGCGCGGCGGCGTACCGGATGCGCCGCTTGTACTCGACCTGGAGCGGCATGGCCGCGACGGGTGGGGTGCGGAACTGGACCTGTCGCGGACCGTCGGTTGGTTCACCTCGATCGCACCGGTCCGGCTGCCCGCGATCAACTCCGCCGATGCGGCCGACCACCTGGGCGTCCTCAAAGAGGTCAAGGAACGGCTGCGCGCCGCGCCTGACGGTGGACTCGGGTTCGGTCAACTGCGCTACTGCAACCCCCGAACCGCTGCCGCGCTCGGCCGCCTACCCGCACCCCAGTTGCTGTTCAACTACCTGGGGCGCTGGGCCGCCGACGCCGCAGACGACTGGGCGTCGGCACCGGAGGTCGACGCGCTGCGCACCGGGCCCGACCCGGACCTGGGCACGCCGTATCTGGTTGAGATCAACGCGATCTGCGACGAAACCGTCGACGGCCCGCGGCTGCGTGCGACGTTGACCTATGCGGACGGTGAACTGAGTGCGGACGCGGTCGCCGACCTGGCAGCAGGTTGGGTTGCCGCACTGCGGGAACTGGGCGCCATGGCCGCCGCCGCGGATGCGTCGGCCGCGCTGACACCGTCCGACGTGGCGCTGGTCAAGCTGTCCCAGCAGGAGATCGACCGGGTCACCGCGGCGGCACCCGTCGATGTGCAGACCATCTGGCCGCTGTCACCGCTGCAGGAGGGGGTGTACTTCCAGGCGCGTTACGCGGCCGCCGCGGTCTACATCGTGCAGAACGTGTTCGACTTCGCCGAACCGATCGATGTCGGGGCGCTGCGCAGTGCCTACACCACGGTGATGCAACGAAACACGGTGCTGCGGTCCGGTTTCTATGCCGACGACCTGCCGCAACCGGTGGCCGTCATCGCGGCCGATCCGGTGTGCGAGCCGCAGGTGGTCGACCTGACCGGGCTGGAGCCGGCGCCGCTGTCCGATCGGGTCGCCCAGCTCACCGCCGATGACCGGTTGCGCACGTTCGACCTCACCGCCCCGCCCCTGGCGCGGATGACGGTGATCCGGACCGGCGACCATGACCGGCTGATCTTCAGCTACCACTTCCTGCTACTGGACGGGTGGTCTCGCGAACAGTTGCTCCGCGAGTTGTTCGCCGAGTACACCGCCGCTCGGCACGGCCACCGGGCGAATGTGCCCGAGCCCACCGTGGATTTCACCGACTACCTGCGGTGGCTGACCGATCGGGATCGGGCCGAGTCGGCGCGGCACTGGGTGGCGGCCCTGGACGATCTTCCCGCACCCACGCTGCTGGTGCCCGCCGCGGCGGGCACCGCTCCGACATTGGCGTTGCGTCTCGATTTCACGCTCACCGAGGAACAGTCAGCGGCGCTGACCACCGCGGCCCGCGCCGCGGGGGTCACGCTGAACGCGATGATCAGCACCGCACTGGCGCTGGTACTGGCCTACGAAACCGGCTCTGAAGATGTGGTTTTCGGCTCCACGGTGGCAGGACGGCCCACCGACCTCGAGGGCATCGATTCGGTGATCGGGCTGTTCCTCAACACCGTGCCCACCCGGGTCCGCCTCGACCCGGCCCGCTCGGTGACCGACACCGTGGGCGCGGTCCAAACCGACCGTCTGAACCTGATGGATCACGAGTACCTCGGACTCGGCGACATCCAGCGGGCACTGGTCGCGGCCGACCGGGACAACGGCGCCCTGGCGGGTGGAGGGGCACTGTTCGACAGCCTGTACGTGCTGCAGAACTTCCTCGATGACGACACGTTCACCGACATGGAGACCGAACACGGCATCGTCGGGCACGATTCGATCGATGCGTCGCACTACCCGCTGACCTGGGTCGCCTCCCCCGGCCGGCGCCTGTGGGTGAAGCTCGAGTACCGCCCGGATGTGGTGGACCGCCCGTACGCCCAGAACCTGCTGGACCGGTTGCGCCAGGTGCTGCTCCAGCTGAGTGAAACCGATTGCGGGCAGACCCCATTGGCCGCGCTCGAACTGGTGCTCCCGGCCGAGCGCGACGCGATGGCCACCCGCGACGCCGCAACCGACCACGAGTTGCCTGCCGCGACGGTCATGGACCTGCTCGCGGACCGGGCCGGTCGGTCCGCGGAACTGACCGCGCTGGTCTGCGGCGACGAGCGTGTCGATTACCACCAGCTCAACATTCGCGTCAACCGGCTGGCGTGGTTCCTGCGCGACAGTGGAATAGGACCGGAAAGCACTGTTGCACTGGCAGTTCCACGATCGATCGACGCCGTGGTGGCATTGTTCGCGGTGCTGCGCGCGGGAGCCGCCTACCTGCCGCTGGAACTGGACTATCCCGACGATCGGCTGGCGGTCATGCTCGCCGATGCGCGGCCGGTGTGTGTGCTGGCGACCCGGTCGACGGCAGGACGTATCGCCGGTGTCACGTCCGGTGCAGGCCCGGTGGTGGTCCTCGACGGTCCAGAACTGTCGGCGACGCTGAAGACGGTCCGCTCCGATTGGGACGGGTACTCCCCCGGGCCCGACCAGCCGGCCTATGTGATCTACACATCCGGGTCGACCGGCAAACCGAAGGGTGTCGTCACGCCGCATCGCGGGTTGACCAACATGCACCTCAACCATCGCGAGGCGATGTTCGCGCCGGCCATCGCCAAGGCCGGCGGCAGGCGGCTCAAGATCGCCCACACCGTGTCGTTCTCCTTCGACATGTCCTGGGAAGAACTGTTGTGGCTCATCGAAGGTCACGAAGTCCACATCTGCGACGAGATGCTGCGCCGCGACGCCACCGCGCTGGTGAAGTACTGCCACGCCCGTGAGATCGACGTTGTCAACGTGACGCCGACATATGCGGCAGTGTTGTTCGAGGAGGGGCTGCTCGATGCCGGCGGTCACCCGCCGGTGCTGGTACTGCTCGGCGGTGAGGCCGTGTCGGCAACGGTGTGGAACCGTTTGCGCGACAGTGATTTCTGGTACGGCTACAACCTGTACGGCCCCACTGAATACACCATCAACACCCTTGGCGGGGGCACCGACGACAGTGCGTCACCGACGGTCGGCAAGCCGATCTGGAACACCAGGGCACACATCCTCGACAGCTGGCTGCGGCCGGTGCCCGACGGGGTCTCCGGTGAGCTCTATATCGCCGGTGCGGGCCTGGCCCGGGGCTACCTCGGCAAGCCGGCGCTCAGTGCGGGCCGCTTTGTCGCGAACCCGTACGGGCCGGGACGCATGTATCGGACCGGTGATCTCGTGGTGCGCCGGCCCGACGGCAATCTCGACTTCCTCGGTCGCACCGACGATCAGGTCAAGATCCGTGGGTACCGGGTGGAACTCGGCGACATCGAAGCTGCGCTGACCGCCTATCCCGGTGTTGCGCAGGCCGCGGTGATCGCCCGCCCCGATCCGGTGACCGCGGGCTCGCACCGTCTGGTGGGTTATGTGGTGGCGGCCGCGGGGGCACCCCAGGATCTGATCGGCGAGCTGCGGACCCACCTGGTTGGCACGCTGCCGGGCTACATGGTGCCGAGTGCGCTGGCCACACTCGACGAGATCCCGCTCACCGACAACGGGAAACTCGATACCCGCGCCCTGCCCGAGGTGGCGGTGACGGGCCGGCAGAGCGCAGGCCGGGCACCGAGGTCTCCGGTCGAGGAGACGTTATGTGGCCTGTTCGGTGAGATTCTCGGTGTCGAAGCGGTCAGTATCGACGACGATTTCTTCGAGCTGGGTGGGCATTCCCTGCTGACGATCCGGTTGATCAGCCGGGTGCGCGCCGAGCTGGGCCACGAACTGTCTCTCGAGGACGTGTTCAACGCCCGAACCATCGCCGCGCTCGCACCGCACCTGGCCTCCGAACCGCCCGGCGGTGTCGTGGCGAGACCGGTACTCGTTGCCGGGCCGCGGCCGGAGCGTCTGCCCGCATCACCGGCGCAACAGCGCCTGCTCATACTCGATCGGCTCGGGGAAACCGGTACGGCCTACAACTATCCGCTGGTCTTTCGGGTCAGGGGCCCGCTGGATATCGACGCCCTGCACGACGCGCTGACCGACGTCGTCGATCGGCACGAGTCGCTGCGCACCATCTTCGAAGAGCGCGACGGCGTGTATCACCAGCGGATCCTGCCACGCGGAACGCGGCCACCGCTGCACCTCGTGGACTGTGCCGAGGCCGACACGGCGGCCGCCGTCGCCGCCGCTGTCGAGTACCGCTTCGACCTCAGCACCGAGATCCCGCTGCGGGCACAGGTGTTCCGGGCCGGCACAGACGATCACACGGTCGCGTTGCTGCTGCATCACATCGCAACCGACGAATGGTCGGACACCCCGTTCGTGGTCGATCTCGACAGGGCCTACCGGTCGCGGCGCGACGGCGCCGGCGCTCGGTTGCCCGATCTGGCGGTGCAATACGCGGACTACACGTTGTGGCAGCGCGAGCTGCTGGCGGCCGTCGGCGAGTCGCAACGAGAGTTCTGGCGTGCCGCGCTGTCCGGCGCACCCGACGAAATGACGCTGCCGACCGACCGGCCCCGACCTGCCAGACCCAGCGGTGCGGGCGGCACGGTCCGCATCGACGTGCCGCCCGAAATCGCGGTGGCGTTGCGCGGATTGGCCGGCGCACACCAGGTGAGCATGCTGATGGTGTTGCATGCCGCCGTCGCGGTCCTCGTGCACCGGCTCGGGGCGGGTGACGACATCGTGGTGGGCACACCGGTCGCGGGTCGCGACGATGCCGCGCTCGACGAGGTGATCGGCTTCTTCGTCAACACTGTCGTCCTGCGGGCGGACCTGACGGGCAATCCGTCGTTCGCCGAGTTGCTGGGCAGGCTCCGGACGGCGGACCTGGCGGCGTTCGCCCACCAGGACCTGCCGTTCGAGCGCCTCGTCGAGGAGCTGAACCCGCCGCGGGTGGCGGGCCGCAACCCGCTGTTCAACCTCTTCATCGGCTACCACCTGCGCGACGACTCGGACAGCGACATGTTCGGCTTACCGACACAGTGGTGTGAACCCGAGGTGTCGGCAGCGATGTTCGATCTCGGCTTCACCCTGATCGACCAGCGGGGCGACGAAAGCGCCGGCATCATGGCCGAATTCGCCACCGACCTGTTCGACGAGTCCTCGGTGCGGACACTGGCGCAGCGGCTCATCGCGATCTTCGGCGTGGTGGCGGGCAACGACACGGTCCGGGTCGGCGCCATCGAACTGCTGGGGCATGGCGAACGCGACGATCTGGTCATCGCCCGCAACCAGACTCACCGTGACGTCGAGTCGATGTCGTTGGGCGCATTGGTCTCCCGACAGGCGCAGCGGACACCGGCGGCGATCGCCGTCAGCCACGAGGGCCGGGAGTTGACCTACGGGGAACTCGACCAGTGGGCGGGCCGGCTGGCCGCGCAACTACTGGACCAGGGTGTACACCCTGGCGCGGTGGTGGGGGTTTCCCTGCCCAGATCGGTCGAACTGATCGTGGCGCTGCTGGCGGTCGCCAGATCGGGCGCGGCGTTCCTGCCGCTGGACCCGGAGTATCCACCGGATCGGTTGGCATACATGGTCTCCGATGCCAAGCCGGTGACGGTGCTCGACGATGCCGGTGTCGTGCGCGGCGCACGCGGGCGTTCGGCCGCGCCGACGCCTGCGGAGGTCGATCCGGCGGCCTGGGCATATGTGCTCTATACCTCGGGATCCACCGGGCGGCCGAAGGGCGTCGCGGTCGCGCACGCCGGGATCGTCAACCGGATCGCCTGGTTGCAGCACGCCTACCCGTTGACAGCGACCGATCGCATGCTGGTCAAGACGCCGATCAGCTTCGACACGTCGGTATGGGAGGTGTTCTGGCCACTGAGCACCGGGGCCACGCTGGTCGTGGCGAGATCAGGCGGCCATCGTGAGCCCGGCTACCTGGCTGAAACCATTGTCTCTCAGCGCATCACGGCCATCGACTTCGTTCCTTCGATGCTCGAGCTGTTCCTCGAGGAGGCACGCGCGGCGCACTGCACATCGCTGACCCGGGTCACCGTCGGCGGAGAGGCGCTCCCCACCGAGCTTGCGGCCCGGTTCGCCGACGTGTTCACCGACGCGCCGCTGCACAACCTGTACGGGCCCACCGAGGCGGCGGTGGACGTGCTGGGCTGGACCGCCGACGGCGGTCCGGTGGCCCTCGGCGTACCGGGATGGAATGTCCGTGCCTACGTGCTCGACGAGTACTTGAACCCGGTCCCGGCCGGGGCTCCCGGCGAGCTGTACCTGGCCGGTGTGCAGTTGGCCGACGGCTACCTGCACCGATCGGACCTCACGGCGCAGCGCTTCGTCGCGTGTCCGTACGGCACCGGTGAGCGCATGTACCGCACCGGTGACGTGGTCCGGTGGCGCCGCGACGGGCAACTGGAGTACCTCGGCCGGTCCGACGATCAGATCAAGCTGCGTGGTGTTCGGATCGAGCCGGGTGAGATCGAAGCGGTGCTCGGTACCCACCCGGCGGTGTCCTCGGCACGCGTCGTGGTCCGCGATGACCGCCTGGTCGCGTATTACCTGCCGGAAGCAGACACGCCACAGGTGACAGCCGATGCGTTGCGCGAACATGCCCTGGCCACACTGCCCAGCCACATGGTGCCTGCGGCATTCGTTGCGTTGTCGGTGTTTCCGCTCACGCCGAGCGGAAAGTTGGATCGTCGGGCGTTGCCGCACCCGCAGCTCGGCTCGAGCTCCGGGCGGCCGCCTACGACCGAGCGGCAACGGCAGCTGTGCGAACTGTTCTCGACTGTGCTCGGGGTCAGTGTCACCGGTATCGACGATGATTTCTTTGTCCTCGGCGGACATTCGTTGCTGTTGGTCAGGCTGGCAGCCGCACTGCGGCGGGTGTTCGCGGTCGAGATCCCGGTGGCGGAGCTGATGGTCGCGCCGACCGTGGCAGAGGTCGACGAGCGGCTGGACGCGGGCGGCGCCTTGGTGGACAGTCTTGCGCCGCTGTTGCCGTTGCGTCCGTCAGGAACCGACGCCCCGTTGTTCTGCGTCCATCCGGCCAGCGGACTCAGTTGGCAGTTCGCGGGCCTCAAGCGCTACCTACCGCAAGGTGTTCCGATCTACGGTCTGCAGTCACCACTGTTCTCCGGTGCCGGGTTGCCCGACACGATCGAGGAACTGGCATCCCGGTATGCCGATACCGTCGTTGCGGCGGCCCCCGACGGGCCCGTGCGGCTGCTCGGCTGGTCGTTCGGCGGTTCACTGGCACTGTTGATGGCCCGGGAGCTCACTCGACGCGGCCGTCAGGTCACCTTTGTCGGCATGCTCGACGCCCGTACCGACATCGTCGATGAGACTGCGGAATTCGACGCGCCCGCGGTGCTGGCAGGTCTGCTGCGTGAGATGGGATTCGCGGTGGACCCGGAGGTCAGGATGACCGTGGCGGACGCGGTGGCGCTGGTACGCGGCACCGACGATGCGGTCACCGTACTCGACGATGACCAGATCGCCATGGTCGTGGAGAACTATGTCGCCGCGGAGCGATTCACTGCGAACGCCGACTACGGCAC
Organism: Mycobacterium appelbergii; assembly: GCF_032883035.1. Lineage (NCBI taxonomy): Bacteria > Bacillati > Actinomycetota > Actinomycetes > Mycobacteriales > Mycobacteriaceae > Mycobacterium > Mycobacterium appelbergii. The sequence continues at coordinate 91,113 of NZ_JAMQTH010000001.1, read as the reverse complement.
CTATTCCGGTGATGTCTTCTTCGTGGACGCGACCACACTGGAAATGAATCTGATGGGCGTCGCCTCCGGTGGTTGGCGTAGCCATGTCTCCGGGGAGCTACGAGTGGTCGGACTCGATTGCCGCCACTCCGAGCTGATGGATTCCCAGGTCCTCGAGCGGTTGGGCCCGCTCATCGCCGAGCAGTTGGGCGAGACACCGATGCCCCGCCGCTGAGAGCGGCGGGGCATCGGAAAGCGGTTGTCTCTCAGGCGTCGGCGAGATCAGCCACCGGGCGTCCGTTGAGTGCGTTCGCGAGCTGTGGAGTCAGCACGTCGAGCGCGTAGAGCAGCGAATCCGGACCGCTGTAGGTCAGCGCATCACTCAGATTCGATTCGAAGTTGGTGTAGAGGGTACGGCCGTCGCGGACCACTCCGAGGCGACCGAACGCCGGGGAGGAGATCAGCTCATCCCTGGTGGCACCGTTGACGAAGAGCACATCACGGTCCAACAGCCCGAGTTTCTCCTCGCTGACGTCACCCACCACATCCTGCGTGTTGAAGCCGAGCGCGGTGAACAGTGACCGGCGCGGATCGTTGGCCCCGAGCAGGTAATGGCCCCCGTCGGCCGGTCCGAAGTCGACGACCAGGGTCTTGCCGTCGAACTCGGGATTGGATTTGCGCGCATCGTCGATGCGGCCCTGTACCTCACCCACCAGTTTCTTTGCCGCATCTTCTTTTCCGAGTGCCTTGCCGGTCGTCAGCAACTGGACGTCCCAGGGGGTTTCCTCATCCGGGTAGTCGGCGGACTGGATCACCGTGGGGGCGATCTGCGACAGCCGATCGTAGGTTTCCCTGTCGATCGTCTCGTAGATCGCGAGGATGAGGTCCGGTTTCTGCGCCGCGATCGCCTCGAAGTCGATCGAGTCGGCACCCCAGGTGGTGACGCCTTTGTCGTCGGTGGCTTGCTTGACCCATGGCAGATCGTTGTAGTTCTCCGAGAACTCGCGGGTGCTCACCGGCACGACACCGAGCGGCAGCACGTAATCCTGGTCGGTCCAGCCGACCGTGACCACCCGGCTCGGGTTGGCGGGAACCTTTGTCTCCCCGAACTTGTGGCTGATCGTCGTTGATGCGGCTTCGGTCGCGGTCGCCGGTTCCGAACCGCATGCGGTCATCACACCAGCAGCGATGACGACAGCGAAGATCGGCGCGACAGCGCGGCGCCACTTGGGTTTTTGAACGTTCACGCGCAGGTATCCCTCTCGTCGGCCCACCGGTCGACATTAGCTTAGGCTTGCATTAGTGCCAATACTTCGACGCTCCCAGGAAATCGGCAGCGGTTTGCCAGAAATGCATCTGCGGGGCCATGTCTCTACGGCGAAAGGCGCGGCGGGACAGTCGAAATGCAAGGCCTTGCAAGTGCACCCAAATAGGTTAGCCTTCGCTATGGAAAAGCTGTGGGGAGATGACTTGATCAGCTAGACCGATTCGACTGCACGAACGGAGGGGTGAGATGCAGCGACAAATTCTCGGAAGCAAGATTCACCGGGCGACGGTGACTCAGGCAGATCTGCACTATGTGGGTTCGATCACGATCGACGCGGATCTGATGGACTCTGCCGACATCGTCGAAGGCGAACAGGTTCACGTCGTCGACATCACCAGCGGTGCGCGTCTGATCACCTACGCCATCACCGGAACGCGTGGTTCGGGCGTCATCGGCATCAATGGTGCGGCCGCACATCTGATCTCACCGTCCAACCTGGTCATCATCATGTCGTTCGTCCAACTCGACGAGGCTGAGCGCGCTGCGCATCAGCCGAAGGTGGTGCACGTGGACTCCACTAACCGCATCGTGGCGATCGGGGCAGACGCGGCCGCGCCCGTGCCCGGGGCGGCCGATCAGATTCTGGGACGGGTGTGATGTCAACCAACGGCAATTACCGCCATAACGGCAATGATTCAGCGCTCGACCTCGTCGGCGTCGGTTTCGGCCCGTCCAACCTCGCTCTGGCGATCGCCATTCGCGAGTACAACGAAAATCGAGGCGACGCTCGGCCGATACGCGCCGAGTTTGTCGAGGTGAAGCCGGAATTCGGCTGGCACATGGGGATGCTGATCCCCGGGACCACGATGCAGATCTCGTTCTTGAAAGATCTCGTCACACAACGAAATCCGCAAAGTGCGTTCACGTTTCTGAACTATCTCACCGAGCGGCGACGGCTCACCGAGTTCATCAACTACCAAACGTTCTTCCCCACGCGGCTGGAATTTCACGACTACCTGGCCTGGGCTGCGGACAAGGTGGCTGCCACGGTGCGCTACGGCTCGAGGGTGACCTCGGTCCGTGACGTCGACGGGGCATTCGACGTCGAGGTCACCGGCGCACATGAGGGAATCCTGCGGGCAAACAATGTCGTCATCGCAGGCGGTCTGCATCCGCAATTGCCGCCGGGCGTGACCCGCTCACGGCGCCAGATCCACAACCACGGTCTCCTGCACGATCTGGAGGCGATGCCTGCTCCGCGGCACAACCGGTACGTGGTCGTCGGCGCCGGGCAGAGCGCCGCCGAAGTGTGCGCCTATCTCCACGACCTGTCGCCGTCGACCGAAGTGCACGGCGTTTTCGCCAAGTACGGCTACAGCCCGGCCGACGACAGTCCCTACGCGAACCGCGTTTTCGATCCCGACGCGGTGGACGACTTCTATGTCGCCGACCCGGGCGTGCGCCGGCAGCTGATCAACTACCACCGCAGCACGAACTACTCGGCTGTCGACCTGCCGTTGATCGAGGAGCTCTACGCCCGCGAATATGCCGAGCGGGTCGCCGGACGTCGCCGGCTGTTCGTGCGCGGCGCATCGAGCGTGCAGCACACGGAAGAGACCGACGACGACGTCAAAGTGCAGATCCTGCACCACCCGACCGGCACGGTCGATGAAATCGAATGCGACGCCGTCGTTTACGCGACCGGGTTCCTACCGGCCCGGCTCGACGGTATTCTCGGCGATCTCTACCGGGCCCTGGTGCTCGACGACGGTGGCCAACCCGTGGTGTCCCGCGATTACCAGCTCTCCACGGTGCCGGCCACGGCCGGAGGCCTCTACATCCAGGGCAATACCGAGCACACCCACGGACTGACGTCGTCCCTGTTGTCCAACATCGCCGTGCGCAGTCAGGAGATCGTGCAGTCGGTCGTGGCCGGCACGCTCAGTCCCGTCGGCGAGATGTGTTGAGGCTATGGCCGCGGTGTGACGTCCACACTGGGCGGCAGAGGTGACGGCGGCTCGGGTCGCCGCGAGCGCCGGATGATCGAGAACGTGACCGCGCCACCGGCGAGTACCGCCGCACTCACCGCGGCGATGAGCAGCGGACGGCGGCGGCGGCGCTTGGGCGGGTTGGCGGCATCGTGCAGCACCTCGGGCAGCGCGGCGACCGCTCCGGCCGCGGCCGCGAGCTGGCGGCTGAGCTTTCCGGACTGATAGCGCTTGCGTAGCCCGGCGGCGGTCGCCTGCGCGGTGTTCGCGCCGAGTCCCACCACGCCGCGCGTGATGTCGACCGGGCCGACGGCGGTGTACTTCAACCCTCGGGTAAGTCGTTGACGGGGAGCCAACCGGGCATCGGCGTTCACGCTCATCTCGCACCTTTCAGGCCTACGGGTAGGAACTGCAATCCAGACTGCCATCTCCGCGGGCGTACGGGGGTAACTGGCGGACGTCGGTGGGCCCCCGATCTGTCCATCAGACCGAGATGGCAGACTTGCATCCCGTGACGAGCCCCATTCAGACCGCGACGGCGACCCTGCACACCAACCGCGGCGATATCAAGATCGCACTGTTCGGAAACCACGCTCCCAAGACCGTGGCCAACTTCGTCGGTTTGGCGCAGGGCACCAAGGACTACAGCACCGAGAACGCGTCGGGCGGCACGTCAGGTCCGTTCTACGACGGCACGATCTTCCACCGGGTGATCGACGGCTTCATGATTCAGGGCGGTGACCCGACGGGCACCGGCCGCGGCGGCCCGGGCTACCAGTTCGCCGACGAGTTCCACCCGGAACTGCAGTTCGACAAGCCCTACCTGTTGGCCATGGCCAATGCCGGTCCGGGTACAAACGGGTCGCAGTTCTTCATCACGGTGGGCAAGACCCCGCACCTCACCCGCAAGCACACCATTTTCGGTGAGGTCGTCGATCCGGAGTCCCAGAAGGTCGTCGACGCCATCGCGACCACGGCCACCGATCGCGGCGACCGGCCGGCCGAGCCGGTAGTGATCGAGTCGATCACCGTGGCCTGACCCCCAAGCCCCTACAGACGCGACGTCCCCGTACGCGGGGGCGTCGCGTCGTGTGTGGAGGTGCTTCTAGTAACCGGCCGCGGTGAGGGCGTCCAGGACGCTCACCGGGTCGGTCCCCAAATCCCAACGGGTGAACACCAGTAGCCGGTCGTCGACGGTGTCGATCTCCAGCAGGCGCGTCTTGCGGCCGATTCGCCGGAACTCGGTGATTCGGATGGCCTGGATCTCATTGCGCCGTAGCGTGCGGGCACGCCGCCAGCCGCCGACAGTGAGACCGTCTTCGGTGATTGCCAGTTTTGGGCGGGCCCGCCACGAGACCGTTGCAAACGTGAGCAATCCCACCGCGGCTACGCCGGCAATAACACGTCCGGGCCCCTCTGTGATCATGGTCACAGCTGCAATAGCCATCATAAGTCCGGCTATGCCACAACCTGCGATTCCAAACGTCGGGGGGCTCCAGTGAGTTTGCTGCACAGACTGTTCACACCCTCTTACCGTGGCTAATGAAGTTATCCACAAGTGCTATCCCCAATGGGGATGAATAACATCGATGTCATTGGATGGGCGCCGCGTTGCTAAATGGGTAAAGCCAAGAACGTAAGATGAATTCATTATGGTGTCCGGGCGGGTCAGCGCCAGCGCATGGTGAGCAACAGACCGCTGATCATGAAAGCAAAGGCGATCGCGTAGTTCCACGGACCGAGGTCGGCCATCCACTGAAGGAATGACGGCGTGTCGATCGGATTGGTCGCAGCGAGCTGGAACACCAGCAGCCAGATCAGCCCGAACAGCATGAGGCCGATGAACAGCGCGATGAACCAGACGCTGGACGGTCCGGCTTTAACCTTGACCGGGGTCCGGCTCACCGGCTTGATGGTGAAATCGTTCTTTTTGCGGACTTTGGACTTGGGCATGAGTACCTTCGCGGACAGTCGGCGTCACACGGTGCGACGATGAAGCAGGATGCTTCACGAGACTAACGTAGCTGCACGTCCAGGAGAGAAATCGATGGACCAGGACAGTCGCTCCAGGTGGCGGTTCGGCGTACCCGTGGTGTGCCTGCTCGCAGGCCTGCTGCTGGCCGCCACGCACGGTGTCTCCGGTGGTGACGAGATTCGCCGGAGTGATTCGCCGCGCCTGGTCGACCTGGTGCGCGAAGCCCAGCAGTCGGTCGACCGGCTGAGCGTGCAGCGGGATTCGCTGTCGACCGCGATCGACAGTCACCACGGCAGCTCCCCCGGGTCGCACGCCGCCCTCGCCGCGATCAATGAACGCACCGCCGCGCTGGTCACCAGCGCCGGTCTGGAGGCAGAGCGTGGGCCGGGCCTGGTCGTCACCCTCAACGACGCCCAGCGCGACGCCCAGGGCCGCTTCCCGGGCGATGCCGCCCCCGATGACCTCGTGGTACACCAGCAGGACATCCAGGCCGTGCTCAACGCCCTGTGGAGCGCGGGAGCCGAAGGCATCCAGATGCAGGACCAGCGCATCATCGCCACCTCGGCACCCCGCTGCGTCGGCAACACCCTGCTGCTCAACGGCCGCACCTACAGCCCGCCGTATGTGATCACCGCGATCGGCGACGCGCCCGCCATGCAGGCGGCGCTGGCCGCCGCCCCGCTGGTGACGCTCTACAAGCAGTACGTGGTGCGATTCGGGCTGGGCTACCTCGAAGAGCCCCGTGCGGAGGTCGAACTGACGGGCCACACCGAACCGGTCCGCATGCGTTACGCCAAACCCGTCGGGCCCATCGGCTATTGAGCCGGTAACCTGGGCCGATGCAGATCCTGGTCGTCGACAACTACGACAGCTTCGTGTTCAACCTGGTCCAGTACCTGGGCCAACTCGGGGTGGACGCGCAGGTCTGGCGCAACGACGACGAGCGGTTGGGCACCGACGCCGACATCGCCAAGGCCGCCGCCGAGTTCGACGGTGTGCTGCTCAGCCCGGGACCGGGCACTCCCGAACGGGCGGGCGCGTCCATACCGCTGGTGCGCGCGTGCGCTGAAGCGCGCACTCCCCTACTGGGCGTCTGCCTGGGACACCAGGCCATCGGCGTGGCGTTCGGTGGAACCGTCGACCGGGCCCCGGAACTGCTGCACGGCAAGACCAGCGTCGTCCACCACAGCGATACCGGTGTGCTGAAAGGACTTTCGGATCCTTTCACCGCCACGCGGTATCACTCGCTGACCATCCTGCCGGAGACCTTGCCTGCGGACCTGGAGGTCACGGCGAGAACAGATGGCGGCGTCATCATGGCGGTGCGCCACCTCGAGCTGCCGATCCACGGGGTGCAGTTCCATCCCGAGTCGATCCTGACCGAGGGCGGGCACCGCATGCTGGCCAACTGGCTCGGCTACTGCGGTGCCGCCCCGGACGAGAACCTGGTGCGGACCCTCGAGAGCGAAGTCGCCCGCGCGGTCACGGCGGCTACGACGCGAAATTCAGCGTGATCCGCGCGTCGCGGTTCACCCCGGCACCGGCAGGCGGGTTCTGCGAAACCACCGCGTTGGTGCGCTGACCGCTGTTGTCGACGTTCGCGCCCTTGTCGAGCACCCCGGTCCAGCCGAGTGCCGTCAGGCGCGGATACGCGTCATCCCAGAACTGGCCGACGAGATTGGGCATGACGAACTGGTTGCCGCGGGATACGTGGATCTGGATCACGGCGTCCTTGGGCACCGACTGACCCGCAACCGGTTCGGTGTCCACCACCTGTCCGGAGGGTGCGATGTTGTCGACGTCGATGGCCACGGTGTTCAGGAAGCCCGACGCGGTGAGGATCTGCTTGCACACGTCGGAGGTCTGGCCGACGCAGTCAGGCACCGCCATGCTCTCCGGCCCTGAGCCCACCACGATGGTGATCTCGTTGGTGATCGCCGCGAACTGATTGGCGGGCGGGCTGGTGGCCAGCACCCGGCCTTTCTGCTCCGGCGTCGACGGGCTGGGTGATTCCTTGACCTTCTCGAATCCGGAATCCTTGAGCTTTGAGCGCGCCTGCGACGGAGTCAGCCCGGCCACGCTGGGAACCTCCCGCTGCTCCGGTCCGGTCGAGACGTTGATGGTGATCAGATCCCCCGCGTCCACCGTGCTGTCGGCGGCCGGATCGGTACTGATCACGTCGTTCGGCGGCACCGTGTTGTCCGGGCGGCGCTCCTCGCGGGTCTTGAAGCCGCGATTCTGTAGCGCGGCGGTGGCGTCGGCGGCGTTCTGCCCACTGACATCGGGCACCTGCACGTCCCGTGGGCTGCCGCCGATCATGTTGATCGCGACCGTCACCACCACGGTCAGCACCGCGAGCACAGCCACGGCGATCAGCCAGCGGGCCACCGAGGTGTTGCGGGGCCGCGGCTGGATGCTGGGAGGGCGCTGGGTGGGCATGTGCTGCGTTACGCCGCCGGGGTTCATCGGCGGCGGCGCCGCCATCATCGACGTCCGCTCGGCGTCGGTCAGCACCTTGGGCGCGTCGGGGGCCTCGCCTGCGTGCACCCGGACCAGGTCGGCGCGCATCTCTGCCGCGGACTGGTAGCGGTTGTCGGGGTTCTTGGCCAGCGCCTTGAGCACCACGGCGTCGAGTTCCGGGGCGATGCCGTCATGGCGCTGCGAAGGCGGGATCGGGTCTTCGCGGACATGCTGGTAGGCGACGGCGACCGGGGTGTCTCCGACGAAAGGTGGTTCGCCCGTGAGCATTTCGTAAAGAACGCAGCCCAGCGAGTAGACGTCGGAGCGGGCGTCGACCGATTGACCGCTGGCCTGCTCCGGCGACAGGTACTGGGCGGTGCCGATCACGGCCGAGGTTTGGGTGACGCTGTTGGTGTCGGCCAGCGCCCTGGCGATGCCGAAGTCCATCACCTTCACAGCGTTGTTCTTGCTGATCATGATGTTGGCAGGCTTGACGTCGCGGTGGATGATGCCGTGCTGATGGCTGAAGTTCAGCGCCTGGCAGGCATCGGCGATCACCTCGATGGCCCGGGTGGGGGTCATCGGCCCTTCGGTGTGCACGATGTCGCGCAACGTCACACCGTCGACGTACTCCATCACGATGTAGGGCAGCGGCCCGTTGGGTGTCTCGGCCTCCCCGGTGTCGTACACCGCGACGATCGCCGGATGGTTCAGTGCGGCCGCGTTCTGGGCTTCCCGGCGGAAACGCAGGTAGAAGCTGGGGTCGCGGGCCAGGTCGGCCCGCAGCACCTTGACAGCGACATCGCGGTGCAGGCGCAGGTCGCGCGCCAGATGAACTTCGGACATGCCACCGAAGCCGAGGATTTCGCCGAGTTCATACCGGTCGGAGAGGTGCTGAGGGGTCGTCATCGCAATATCTGTTCTGGTGCCGCGGGGGGCCGCGGCACAATCTCAATGACGCCGAGCGCGGGCAACGCTGACATCCATTCGCTCCTCGCGTGCGCACCAGGCGTCTCGTACGGCGTCGTTTGGGTCACCGTATCGGTGACGGTGGGCGGCGGTGACTGATCGCGATCCTTGCGGTCCTGTGCGTTGAGCACGATCAGGATCGCAATGACGATAGCCAGGGCGCCGAGGACACCGGCCGCCCAGAGTAGCGCCCGTTGTCCGGAGGAGAAGGTGCGTCGCGCCGGCGGGGGACGGTGGTTGCCTGCGGTGGGCCTGGCCCGGGTGGCCGAGGTCACCGGTGCCCGGCCGCTGAGATCGGCCGCGGCACGGGCCTGTGCGGCCGACGGCACCGCCGCCGGGGTGGCCCGGCCGAGGGTGGGTGCCTGATTGGGACGCGGTGGACGACGGCCCGAGCGCACCGCGGCGACCGCGTCGGCGAACGGACCGCCCGACTTGTAGCGCATGCCCGGGTTCTTCACCAGGGTGATCTCGATCAGCTCCCGCACATTGGGCGGAAGATCGGCGGGCAGCGGCGGCGGGGTCTCCTTGATGTGCTTCATCGCCACGGTCAGCGCACCGTCACCGGTGAACGGACGCTTGCCCGAAACCGATTCGTAGCCAACGACTCCCAGCGCGTATACGTCACTGGCCGCGGTCGCGTCATGGCCCAGCGCCTGTTCCGGGGCGATGTACTGGGCGGTGCCCATCACCATGCCGGTCTGGGTGACCGGGGCGGCGTCGACGGCCTTCGCGATGCCGAAGTCGGTGAGCTTGACCTGACCGGTCGGGGTGATCAGGATGTTGCCCGGCTTCACGTCGCGGTGCACCAGCCCGGCGGTGTGGGCCACCTGCAGTGCGCGCCCGGTCTGCTCCAGCATGTCAAGGGCGTGGCGCAGCGACAGTCGCCCGGTGCGTTTGATCACCGAGTTCAGCGGCTCACCGTTGACGAGCTCCATCACCAGATACGCGGTGCGGCCCTCGCCGTCCATGTCGGTCTCGCCGTAGTCGTAGACGCTCGCGATGCCGGGGTGGTTCAGCATGGCCACGGTGCGGGCCTCGGCCCGGAACCGTTCGACGAACTCGGCGTCGGTGGAGAACTCCGCCTTGAGCACCTTCACCGCAACCCGGCGGCCCAGCCGTGAGTCGACGGCCTCCCACACCTGACCCATGCCGCCGGTGGCGATGAGTCGCTGCAGCCGGTACCGACCCGACAGTGTGACTCCAACCCGGGGACTCATGAACCCTCCCGCAACGCCGCCGCAATGGTGGCGCGTCCGATTGGGGCGGCCAGTGCGCCGCCGGTGGCCGACAACCGGTCGCCGCCGTCCTCGACCAACACCGCGACCGCGACCTTGGGGTCTTGGGCCGGTGCAAAGGCGATGTACCAGGCATGCGGCGGAGTGTTGCGGGGGTCAGTCCCGTGCTCTGCCGTACCGGTCTTCGAAGCGATCTGCACGCCGGCGATGGCTCCCTTCTGCTGAGTCACCTGCTCGGCGGCGACCATCAAATCCGTAAGTGTAGCTGCGACCTGGGGTGACACTGCCCGCCGCTCTTGGACGGGCGAGGTCGTGCTGATCGTGCTCAAGTCGGGCCCCTTCAGGCTCTCCACCAAATAAGGCCGCATGGCGATGCCGTCGTTGGCGATCGTGGCCGCTACCTGTGCATTCTGCAAGGGCGTCAGCGCGACGTCGCGCTGACCGATGCTGGACATGCCCAGCGCAGCGGCATCCTCGATCGGCCCGGTGGTCGATTCGGCCACCTGCAGCGGGATGGTTGGTGGTGGGGTGTCCAGTCCGAACGCCTGGGCCGTACTCCTGAGTCGGTCGGCCCCGGTGTCGATGCCCAGCTGCACGAACGCGGTGTTGCAGGACTTCGCGAACGCGTCGTGCAGCGATGCCGACGGTCCTGACCCGCACGGCTGCCCGCCGAAGTTCTCCAGCGTCGCGGTGCTGTCGGGCAGCGGGATCCTGGGCGCGGCCGTGAGTTGGGTGGCGGGGGTGGCCCCGGCCTGCAGGGCCGCGGCCGTTGTGATCACCTTGAACGTGGAGCCGGGGGGATAGGTCTCGGCGATGGCGCGGTTGAGCAGTGGCGACCCGGAGTTGTCCCGGAGCTGCTGCCACGCCGCGGTCTGAGCCTCCAGGTCATGGGTGGCCAACAGGTTGGGGTCGTACGACGGCGCCGACACCATGGCCAGGATCTTGCCGGTCGACGGCTCAAGGGCCACCACCGAACCCTTGCACGGCCCGTCGCAGCCGGACTGCATCGCGTCCCAGGCGGCTTGCTGCACCTGCGGTTTGATCGTGGTGTCGACGTTGCCGCCACGTGGATCGCGGCCGGTGAAGAAATCGGCCAACCGGCGGCCGAACAGCCGCTCGTCGGAGCCGTTGAGGATGGTGTCCTCGGCGCGCTCCAACCCGGTGCTCGAGTAGGCCAGCGAGTAGAACCCGGTGACCGGGGCATAGGTCTCCGGGTTGGGGTAGACCCGCAGGAAGCGGAAACGGCCGTCGGTCGCAACGGAGTTGGCCAGCATCTGGCCGCCCGCGGTGATCTGGCCGCGCTGGCGCGAGTACTCGTCGAGCAGCACCCGCTGGTTCCGCGGATCCGACCGGAGACCGTCGGCGGTGAAGACCTGGGTCATGGTGGCATTGGCCAACAACAGCACGATCAGCACCATGATCGTGACGGAAACCCGGCGCAGCGAGGTGTTCATACCTTCTCGATCACCTCGGTGCTGGCCGCCGCGATCGGGGTCGCACTCGGCGGCCTGGTGTTGGTGATGGGCCGGCGCGCCACATGCGAGATCCGCACCAGGATCGCGAGCAGCACATAGTTGGCCAGCAGGGACGATCCGCCGTAGGACATCCACGGCGTGGTCAGGCCGGTCAGCGGGATCAGCCGGGTGACGCCGCCGACGACGATGAACAGCTGGATGGCCAGCGTCGAGGCCAGCCCCGCGGCGAGCAGCTTGCCGAAGCTGTCACGAACCGCGATCGCAGTGCGCAGGCCCCGGATGATCAAGATCGTGTAGAGCATGAGAACGCCTGCCAGACCGACCAATCCGAGCTCTTCACCGATTGCGGCGACGATGAAATCGGTGGCTGCGGCCGGGACGGTGCCGGGCTGGCCGTTGCCGAGGCCGGTGCCGAAGATGCCACCGGTGGCGAAGCTGAACAGCGACTGCACCATCTGGTATCCGGCGCCTTCGGGGTCGGCAAACGGGTCCAGCCAATTCTGCACGCGCACCTGCACGTGGCCGAAGATCTGGTACGCCGCAATACTTCCCGCTGCGAACAGCGCCAGCCCGATGATCACCCAGCTGAGCCGTTCGGTGGCGACGTAGAGCAGTACGACGAACGAGGCGTACAGCAGAAGCGAAGTGCCCAGGTCCTTTTCGAAGACCATCACACCCACCGAGGCCACCCACGCAACCAGCAGCGGGGCCATGTCGCGGGGGCGGGGGAGATCCATGCCGAACACATGCTTGCCCGCACTGGTGAACAGCTCACGCTTGTCCACCAGCACGGCCGCGAAGAAGATGAGCAGCAGGATCTTGGAGAACTCCGCAGGCTGGATGGAGAAGCCGGGGAACTGGATCCAGATCTTGGCGCCGTACTGTTCGGAGTACTTCGCCGGTAGCAGGGCTGGAATCACCAGCAGCACAAGGCCGCTCAGGCCACAGACATAGCCGTAGCGGGCCAGCATCCGGTGATCGTGCAGGAACACCACCACCAGTGAGAACGCCACCACGCCAAGCAGTGTCCACAGCATCTGCTGGTTGGCAGAGCCGCCGACGCCGTCGGTGGCCATCTGGCCCTCCGCCAGGTCGAGGCGGTGGATCATCACCAGGCCCAGCCCGTTCAGCAGTGCGACCACCGGCAGCAGCAGCGGGTCGGCATACGGTGCGAAGCGCCGCACCGCCAGGTGCGCGCACCCGAACAGCGCCAGATAGGCGACCGCGTACCGGGCCAGATCCCAGCTCAGGCCCTGCTCCTGATTGACCTCGACGATGAGCAGCGCGACCGTGGTGATGAACGCCGCGAACCCCAGCAGCAACAGTTCCGCATTCCGCCGATTGGGTAGCGGCGGCATGACGGTAACCGGCGACTGGGGTTGTGTCGTCATGACACCGCCCGGCAGTTCGTCCCCGGTTGCGGTGGCGGGGGAGGCAGTGCGGTGACGGTCGGAGAGGGTGGCGGAGGCGGTGGTACCGGGGCGGTCACGGTGGTCGGGGTTTCCGGCGCCGGTGTGTCGCCCGGCGCGCGCGCACTGGGCTCAGGGGCCGGCGCCGAGGTCGGCGGTCGCGGCGGCGGGGTCGTGGTCGGGGTGGTGGTCGGGGTGCGGGGTGCGCACACGGGCAGCACCGAACTGCGGGCTAGCTCGCCGATCTGCCCGAAAGCCTCGTCGAGCGTTCCGCCGGGCAGCCCCGCGACCACCTGGGCGCGCTCGGACGGGCGCATGTCGTCGACCGCCATCAACCGGCAGTCCAGGTTCTCGTGGTTCTCGTCCGCGCCGATCAGGGAGAGTTCGTTGCGCGAGTTGAGGCAGCCGAGCCGGTACGGCTCCTGCAGCGAATAGCCGAGGAAGGACCCCTGCACGCCGCGCATGATCGAGACGGTGCCGTTGTGCTCGGCGACGTAGTAGTTGTTGCGGATGATCTCCCGGCCGATTGCGAGCCCGGCCAGCGCCACCAGCACGAGCAACACCGCGGCGATGACGAACCGGCGCCGCGACCGGGGCTTGCGGGCTTCCTCGGCGGGTTGGGGCACCACGCGTTTGGGCTCGTTGCGGCGCGGATTGAAGGCCGAGGCGCGTCCGGCAGACGTGTTGGGCGGGATGGTGTCGTCGTCCTGGCCGGAGACCGCACCGGCCAGGATCGGCTGGGTCTGGCCGTAGTCATAGTCCACGACGTCGGCGACCACCACGGTCACGTTGTCGGGACCACCGCCCCGCAACGCCAATTCGATGAGCCGGTCAGCGCTTTCGGCCACATCCTCGAGCTGCAGTGCCTCATGGATGGTCTCGTGGCTGACCGGATCGGACAGGCCGTCGGAGCACAGCAGGTAGCGGTCGCCGGCCTTGGCCTCGCGCATGATCAGCGTCGGCTCGACCTCGTGACCGGTCAGTGCCCGCATGATCAGTGACCGTTGCGGGTGGCTGTGCGCCTCTTCGGCGGTGATCCGGCCCTCGTCGACCAGCGTCTGGACGAACGTGTCGTCTTTGGTGATCTGGTTGAGTTCACCGTCGCGCAGCAGGTAGCCCCTGGAGTCGCCGATATGGACCAGGCCCAGCCGATTGCCCGCGAACAGGATCGCGGTCAGCGTGGTGCCCATGCCGTCGAGCTCGGGGTCGGCCTCGACATGCGCTGCGATCGCGGAATTGCCTTCGGCGACTGCGGCGTCGAGCTTGCTCAGCAGATCGCCGCCGGGCTCGTCGTCATCGAGGTGGGCCAGCGCCGCGATGACGAGCTGGGAGGCCACCTCACCGGCAGCGTGCCCGCCCATGCCGTCCGCCAGCGCCAACAGTCGGGCGCCCGCATACACGGAGTCCTCATTGTTGGAGCGGACCAGGCCGCGATCACTTCGGGCGGCGTATCGAAGGACGAGGCTCATTCTGCTCCTCGCGTGCGCGCATGCATTTCTGCTCCTCGCGTGCGCGGCCTCACGGGCGTAGCTCGATTACCGTCTTGCCGATTCGCACCGGCGTTCCAATGGAAACCCTTACCGCTGTTGTCACCTTCGCCCTGTCAAGGTATGTGCCGTTGGTCGATCCTAGGTCTTCGACGTACCACTCCGAGCCGCGTGGCGACAGTCGGGCGTGGCGCGTCGAGGCGTAGTCATCGGTGAGTACCAGCGTCGAATCGTCGGCTCGGCCGATCAGCACCGGCTGGGCGCCCAGCGTGATGCGGGTGCCCGCCAGCGCACCTTCGGTGACCACCAGTTGCCTGGCCACATGTCGCCGTTGACGGCTGGGCAGCAGCGAGCCGCGTAATGCCAGCCCGCGGCGGACCATCACGGCGCCGGTGGGCGCGTAGATGTCGGTGCGCAGGATCCGCAGCACCGACCAGATGAACAGCCACAACAACAACAGGAAGCCGACGCGCGTCAGTTGCAGCACTAACCCCTGCATCTGGCGTCCTCTCCATGTCCGTCCCGTTGCTGGCGTTCAGCGACCGTCGGCAACGTCACGATACTTGGACGGTGATTCGCGCGGGGGTGAAGCTGCCTGCTTACCACCCCGGTGTGTCCGGTTCCGAGACGCTCAGTGCACGCGCACGATGATCTCGGAATGGCCCAGCCGGATCACGTCACCGTCGGCTAGCTGCCATTCCTGCACCGGAGCGTTGTTCACCGTGGTGCCGTTGGTCGAGTTCAGGTCTGCGAGCAGGGCCACCTGGCCGTCCCACCGGATCTCCAGGTGCCGACGCGACACCCCGGTATCCGGAAGCCGGAACTGGGCGTCCTGGCCGCGACCGATCACGTTGGCGCCTTCACGCAGTTGATAGGTGCGCCCGCTGCCGTCGTCGAGCTGCAGTGTGACCGACGCGCCACCGGCCTGATAGTCACCGGCGCCGTAGCCGCCGCCGTAACCGGGCTGTCCGCCCTGAGGACCGTAGTCGTAGTCCCGTCCGGCCGGCTCGCCATAACCGGGCTCAGCCGGGTAGCCACCGGGCTGCGGCTCCGCGTAGCCACGGCCGTAGTCGGGCTGCTGACCGTAGTCCTGGCGACCGTACGGCGGGGCTGCGGGAGGTGCGCCGTAGCCGCCCTGCTCCGGGTAGCCACCACGCTGGCCGTAGCCGGGGTCGTCGTGACGTCCCGGGGGAGGAGCCTGGCGGCCCTGGTCGTAGTCCGCGCCGTAGCCGGGCTGCTGGCCATATCCGCCGGGCGGCTGCCCGTATCCACGGCCTGGTGGTTGGTCATAGCCGCCCGGGGGCTGGCCGTAACCGGCCGCCGGCGGCCGCTGCTCGTAGGACTGCGGCGGGTAGCCACCCTGGTCCGGGTAGCCGCCCTGATCGGGGTAACCACCTTGATCGGGATAGCCGCCCTGGTCCGGGTAACCACCTTGATCGGGATAGCCGCCCTGCTCCGGGTAACCACCCTGCTCGGGGTAGCCGCCGCCGCGCGGGGGATAGCCGCCGGGCTCGGGTGGGTACTGTCCGCCCTGCTCCGGCGGGTACTGGCCGCCGCGCTGATCGTCCTGACGCCCGTAACGGTCGTCGTAATACTCGTCGCCTGGCCGCGCAGGTCCTTGGCCGCCGCGGTAATTCGGGTTATCGGTCATAGGTGGTTCTCCTGATTCTGCGGTGAACGCATGGTCGCGATGGGCTCGCGCGGATTCGCCAGCGGTTGAATCGGGGTTGACCGCGCCATGCGCGCGGAACTGTCCGGTGTGCAAGTTCGGTGATCGCTCGAATCTAACGACCACATCACCATACGTTTGCCACCCCTGATCATGGATAAATCCCCCCAGATGTTTGGCGAATGTGGTCGAGGTCAAGTCAGTATCGGCGCTTACCTTCTGATAGTCAGTCTCACTGAGGGTAATTACGTACTCGTTCGGCGCCAAAATCTGGCCACCCGCACCGATGCTGCGGGCCCCCGATTCGGCTTCCCGCCGCAACGCGGTCTCGACTTCCTGCGGCACGATGGAACCACCGAAGACCCGGGCGAACGCGTCTCCGACCGTCGATTCGAGGCGGCGTTCGATGCGGTCAACAAGACCCATGCCACCGCCCGCCTTCGTCCGTCGTTGTTGGAGGACCACTCCGGCGGCCGCTGCCACCGCGTGTCGCTCTGGCCACACTGCTCACATGCATGGTATCGGGCAAGCACCGTTCTGCGGGACCAACAGAACTCTGAGAATCCGATCGCTGCAGGTCAGTAACCTGATCTTGACGGCACTCAGCGAATCTCGACGATCCTGAGGCCGCCATTCACGTAGTTTGGGAACCGCGCCGACGCAGTGATACGCTGCCTCGGTCATTCGGGCGAGTGGCGGAATGGCAGACGCGCTGGCTTCAGGTGCCAGTGTCCTTCGGGACGTGGGGGTTCAAGTCCCCCTTCGCCCACAGTGAGGAGTTCAACGTACTCCGTGCACTAAGGTCACGAACTCGAAAGAGGTCGTGACCTTTGTGTTTGTGTGGGCAGCCTCGGAGGAGTGCGCCTGATCGACAAGTGTGGGAGTTGGTGGCGCAAGTCCCCGGGGGAGCTTGTGACGACAAGTTCGACAGTTGAGTCCTTTTCTTCGACTTGGTGGAAACCGTTTCTGGGCGCACAGTTGGACGCAACCTCCCACCGCCTCGAGAGGTCGTCGATATCGGACCGCTGGTGGCAGATGGCGGCGCCCGGAGGTCTCGGGACGGGCGGTGGCGTCGTAATTGGTTCCTTCGCCGGCGGACTGCCCGCAGCGCTAGGAGCGACACTCGGGGTACTGGCCGGCGCCGTACCTTGGCGCTCGCGCTAACGCTCGACGCGAGGCAGCACGTCTATTTTGACAGCGCGGCGTAAGTCTCGGTAGAACAAGCCCGCTCACCACGGTTACGAATAGCGACCGTGTAGCTACTGTCGCCCGGTTCCTCCCGGTATGAAATCTGTTTGATCTGCTTATCGTCGCCGTGGAGCCAGACGTTCGCGAGCTCGCCCAGACGGTCGATGGACGACCGGTGGGACCGTATGGGCTTGTTCTCCAGAACGTCTCCAGCCGGAGAGCGGGTGATCAGCTTCAGTGCCACGTCGCCGGACTCGATCGGGGGGAAGGCCTGGTCCTGGCAGGCGCGCTGTGCGGCTTCAAGTAGCCGGTCTGTTGAGGCTCAGCTGAGATCGATGTGTTCGTTGTCGCCCGCAGTCTGTTTCGTGGTGGTGACGTCGCGGCACTCGCCGAGCAGTTCGAGGCTACGGGTGGTGTCGCTGACACTTTGCGGCCAGAAGGTGGCCCCCACGCTGTTCTTCGCGACCGCTGTGCCGTGGGTATGCGCGTTGGGATCGGGTGTCCAGCCTTTGGTTTGAAGCTGTTGGACCCACCGGGCCACTTCTGCATCGGACGCTTCAAAGTTTGGGGCTAGCGGGTACGCAATTCTCATGCGCCCGCGGAAGGGCGCCTCGCCCTGGTCGTTGCACGAGGAACGCCAGAATATTGCCGTCTCGACCGGCAAGTTGAGAATGCTGACGATGTCCTTGGCGGCATCGATGACTTGGGCTCTCGATTGCTCCGGGGTGATCGGGTTCGACACGCCATCGTTCATGATTCCGCTCACTACTCCACATCCTGAAACTAGAGTCGCTGCCACGATCGCAGCCACGGTCGCTTTCGGTTTTGCGTATGCGTTGTGCATCTTCGTGTTTGGCATCTCGAGTTTCTGATTGTCGGTCCTATTGATGGGTGTGCCCGGATGTGCCCGAGCGGTATGTTTCGGGGTCGCTGAGCACCGGAACTCCTGACAGTTGGGGAATGCGGTGCCGGGCGGTCATGCCGTCGTGTTCGAGTGCGTCGCCGTGGCCGGAGACGATGTCGGACATGCTGAACAGCGATTCACTGCTAGGAGCGTAGTACTGGCTGTGGTCACTCCACGGTGCGGTAAATCCCGGTACTTCGGCTTTGAACCGGGTCGAACCGTATCCATCCAATGCCGGATCGTCGCCGAGCGCGACACTCCAACCGGTGCCAGGCACCGGCGTCTGGGGGATTCCGGAACCCAATAATGTAATGGGGTCACTGGAGGCCGCTCCCACATAAAGATGTCCGCCCTCGTTGAGGTGGAAGTCGGCCGCGCTGTGGGCCATGTCGGTGCCGGGGCACCCAACGAGGACCACGTCGTCGGTGTGCATGCCGTATCCGGCTGCGGCATCGGACACGGTGGTTGATCCATATGAGTGTCCGAGCACCGTCATATGCCCATTGCCTTCGTGGGTCGTGTTGAGGGCGTTGACATCTGCAGCCAGCAGCTGGCCGCCCTCGTGAGCCAGAGCTGTCGCCCCGATTCGCGGATCGATAAGGCTGTCGGGGGCGTCGTAGCCCATCCAGGCAACGACTGCGGTCGAATGGGCGCGATCGGCTGCCTTTGACTCGTTGTACAGATTGACTGCGTCGTCACCGCCCAGCCAACCGGCGCCGACATCGTTTCCCGTGCCCGGCACAACCACCGCGGTGTTGTCGGCGTGGTCGGGGTCGCCCATGGCGATCGCCGCCCTGCCATCGCCCTTGAACTTCTCCGGCTCATACACCTGAAGGAACGTGGGCGCACCGGTCCTCTCGGCGTTCTTTGTCAATGCCTCTTGAACTTTGAGGGCGTTGTTGTAGCGGTCCATCATCGCTCCGGCCATGCCGTATTTTTCGGGATGGGCCAGCACTTCCTCTTTGGTCACGCCGCGGGACTTGGCCACCTCGGCGGGACGATCGATGTCCTGCTGCATGATGGTCCGATTGGC
Organism: Mycobacterium appelbergii; assembly: GCF_032883035.1. NCBI lineage: Bacteria > Bacillati > Actinomycetota > Actinomycetes > Mycobacteriales > Mycobacteriaceae > Mycobacterium > Mycobacterium appelbergii. The sequence continues at coordinate 72,075 of NZ_JAMQTH010000001.1, read as the reverse complement.
TTTGTCGCGGTCGACGACTGGGATGCCGTTGAGGTTGCCCAATTTGTCCGGCCAATCACGCAGGAGTTGGTCTTTCTTGTCCTGAGGGAGCGCCTTCCACCACTCCTTGACGTCCTTGGGGTCTTTTCCCACCGGGATCTCAGAGCCTGTGTCATAGGGAGCTTGTGGGAGCGGGGTTCCGCCTGGGCCGAACTTCTGCGGCGCAGAGTCTAGGCCTCCGACAGCGCCACGAAGGTTCTGGTTGAGTTGCCGGTCGGTGGTGTCGAAGCTCGCCAGCTGCGTCTTGACGTTCAGAGAGTTGGTGGCGGCCAGCTGTTGAAGCTTCATGGCGTTGGCCGGACTGATCTTGGCGTACTGATCCAGGGGGCTTCCGGGGCGGACCGATACCGTACCGTCGGGCGCGACCTGCCAGCCCTGGGTCTTCAGCTGGTCGACTGCCCCGATCAGGCTGGTGCGGGTCTGGCTGAGTGCAGTGCCGCCGTCCTGCAGGGCGGTTTGAGCCCGGGTCAGGGCTTCATGGATCTGTTGCATGCGCGCCAGGGTGGGTTGGGCTTTCGCGATCGCAGCGTCGGAGGCGCCGCCTTGCCATCCCGACCGCAACCCGTCGATGTTGGCGCGGTGACTGTCGATCTGGGTTGCCAAAGCCGACGCCTTTTGTCCGAGTTCGGTGGCTGATGCGGTCAGAGTCTCGGGTCGAGATGCCTGCACCTGGGGAATCGTCACTACCACGACGTGCGCACGCTGGCGGTCATGGGGCGAACTTGCGTAGGCGACGGCCGAGTTCGGTGTCCATGCGGTGGTAGTGATCGGCAGCGGTCGACAGGTTGGTGGAATGCTTGGTCAATTCTTCGTGAACCGCACCCAGCGCGGTGTCCACAGCCGAGCTGGCGAACTGACACGCCCCTTCGCTGAGCAGGCCCGATACCCCGGTGCCAGCACTGGTCATCGACTGGCCGGCACCGATGCCGGAGATGAACTCGCCCACTTCAGCCTGCGCCCGAGCAGCTTTGCGAAGCGATTCGGGGTTGACACGCAACACCCCTCCCATGAAGACGAGCTTAGCTCCACCAGCAATAAAGCGATCGCACTTCTTTCGCGTATGAATGCGAGTATCGGAGGTGTCGCCGCACACAGCCGACTTGAAGGGCTCCTCGAGTGAACGTTGGCCGGTGGGGCCTCGTGAGTGGCTCAAGCCGGAGCGCCGGAATGAGGTTCAACCGGGCACAGGACGCGGGATAACCGCCAGCAGACGCCCTCAACTGCCCTCCCGGGGGCCCACCCAAAGCTCGCCGTTGGTGAGCAAACTTGCGGGCACAGCCATCTCAGGAGATCGGGCCTCGCAGACGTTGTCGGAGGCGGCGACCGACAACTTGGACGCTCCGAGGAATCCGACGATGTGGCCGGCTCACCGTCCCACCAAGTGAGCAAGTCTTCGACGCGCGTCCTGAGCCCTGATACACCGATGAGGTCGGGGTTCGGGGTGGGCTGTGTAACCGAGATGACCTGTAGCGGTGAACAATCTGAGTACTTTCGGTGAGCACCGTCAAGCCCATCGCCAGCACGCATACATGCAGGCCTGGCCGGCAGGCCTTGGATGTCGGCGGTGTCGGTGAGGGTGGCTACCACGTCGGGTCCGTCGGCGCGGCAATAGGCGGTGCAGCGCAGTGGGTAAGTACTCGTCTATCCGCCGCCCCAGCCGAGAGGCACGCAGAAGACTCCGGCAAGCCCTCGAACGGTTCGATGTCAGCGAGTGGATCGAGTGCCGCGCATGGCAGTCACTGTGGTATCAGTCCCTCACGGAAAGACCTTGACTCCCATGGAAAGTCCGGAGTCGTGTACCTCTACCGCAGTGATGGCCGGATCTTCACCTCGGATATCGAACAGCACTATGGTCGCAACCGAGTCTCCGGGATTAACGTTCAAATCCTTTCCCTCGCCGTCACAGCGGCTGCAACCGAATCCGTCCTTTGGGACCTCGCCGGTTGAGCGCGGTGGCTCTCTGAGTAGGACTTGGTCATCCGCGGAGAACGTCCAAGGTACGTCGCTGGTGTTCGTCACCTTGATTGTGACTTTGACTGGTTGGCCCATGCATGCGTCGATTTGGCTCACCACGAACGCGAACTTGCCGTCGCGCACTTCCTGGCCCACGCGTCCCGCTTCATTCCAATCGCTAGCCAGATCAGAGAATGACAGGCTCGACCGGTTGTCACGCAACTCACCCACGCTTGGTGGCAGGGGACAGCTTTTCTGTTGTTGAGTCCTGCCCACCACGGACAGGACTGTGATCAGAAGGCCGCTGGCTACTGCGACCATCAGCAGTCGCTTAGCGAGGGAGGCATCTTGCCACCACTTTTGGACCACGTTCGGTGGGGATTTCTGCGGCGGACTTTCGTTGGGCCGACTTAGCGAGGGGATCGGTGCCGGCTGTAGCGGCTGGGGTTCCAACGGGCCCCATGCTGAACCATCCCAATACCGACGCCCGGCACCACCTGAGGGGTTGGGGTACCAGCCCGGTGGCGGCGCGGGGGGCGTAGTCATGGCGCAGGACATTAACAGGGGATCCGAGGTTGAATTGACGGATATGTAGTTTTTCTTGGCCACCAAGACCTGGAAATTACGGCCCTGGGGATTGCGCTAGCGACTGTCGGTCAACGTCCCTGCCGTTCTCGCAACCCGATGAAAATGGACCAGGTTGGAGGAGTCGGCCATCGACGGGATCGCCGAGCGCGAGAAGGAGTAGGACCGCTACACGCCACCGCGGCGCAGCATCCGGCCCTGCGGGGTCTGGAAGTCAATCTTCTTGCCGCGCAACCAGGTACTCCTCACGACGCCGGCGAGTGCGCGCCCGTCGTACGGGCTGATCGGGTTCTTGTGGTGCAGCTTGTGCACGTCGACGACCTGGGCAGACTCGGGCTCGAAGATCGCGAAATCGGCGTCGCGGCCCAGCGCAATCTTGCCCTTGTTGTTCAAACCGGCGAGCGCGGCGGGGTTGGCCGCCATCCACTCGATCACCTGCGGGAGGTCTATACCGCGACGCTTGGCCTCGGTCCAGATCAACGACAGGCCGAGTTGCAGCGACGCGACGCCGCCCCATGCAACGCCGAAGTCGCCGTTCTCGACGTCCTTCAAATCGATCGTCGACGGTGAGTGGTCAGAGACGATGCAGTCGATCGTGCCGTCGAGCAGTCCCTGCCACAGAAGTTCCCGATTCGACGCCTCCCGGATCGGCGGACAGCATTTGAACGCGGTTGCGCCGTTAGGGATTTCCTCAGCCAGCAGCGTCAAATAGTGTGGGCACGTCTCGACAGAGATCCTGACGCCGTCGCGCTTGGCAGTCGCGATCATGGGCAGAGCGTCCGACGACGACAGGTGCAGGATGTGCGCACGGGCACCGGTCCACCGGGCGCGTTCGATGACCTCGGCGATCGCCACGTTCTCGGCGCCGCGCGGGCGCGACGCGAGGAAGCGTTCGTACCGATCCCCCTCGGCGGTGGGAGCGTGGTCGATGGCGCGGGAGTCCTCGGCGTGCACGATCATCATGGAGTCGAAGCCGACCAGCACGGCCATGTCCTTCTCCATCTCGTCCGCGTCGAGATGCGGGAACTCGTCGACGCCGGAGTGCAGCAGAAAGCATTTGAAGCCGAACACGCCATCGTCGTGCAGGCCGCGCAGATCGTCGGTGTTGCCGGGGATCGCGCCGCCCCAGAAACCGACGTCGATGTGTGTCTTGCCCGATGCAGCCGCGCGCTTGGCGTTGAGCGCTTCGACGTTCACCGTCGGCGGAATCGAGTTGAGCGGCATGTCGATCAGCGTGGTCACACCGCCCGCCGCCGCTGCGCGGGTGGCGGAGTCGAAGCCCTCCCACTCGGTGCGGCCCGGTTCGTTGACGTGCACGTGCGTATCGACCAAGCCGGGGATCATCACCTGCTCGTCGGTGAGTTCGACGATCTCTGCGCCGGAGAGGCCGCTACCCAGCGGTTCGATCGCGACGATGCGACCGTCGCGGATGCCGATCTCGCGGGCGACGATTCCCGCCGTCGTCAGCGTGCGTTCGCCGCGGACCACCAGGTCGAAATCGGGTTGGTGCGACTGCTCGGGGGCGTCGGCGGTCATCGGCAGCTCTCCGTTGCTTGAGAATAATTCCTCATCGTGGAACTAAAACTCCATTCCTTGAAATACTCTAGATGTGAGCGTCGACACAGTCAATCATGGCAAAACCTTGACATGCGGCGTGCGGATGCGCCTTACTTATCAAAAGTGTGGAAGTTTTACTTCCGCACAGTGGAATGTTTGCGGCGGCGCGGAGCGTCGGCGCTCCGACCGTGACAGGCGTATCCATGAGCACAGAGTCCCGCGGGCTCATCGACGACTCCAGTCGTAACGATGCAACCCCGCTCATCGACGTGAGTCCGTCTTTGTACAACGCCGATCTCGCGCCCACCAAGCGCGAAGGTCGACGGTGGGGCGCATACAACATCTTCACCCTGTGGGCGAACGACGTACACAGCCTGGGCAACTATTCGTTCGCCATCGGACTGTTCGCCCTTGGCCTCGGTGGGTGGCAGATCCTGCTGGCGCTCGGACTCGGCGGTGTCTTCCTCTTCCTGCTGCTCAACCTGTCCGGGTTCATGGGGGAGAAGACCGGCCTCCCGTTCCCGGTGATGAGCCGGATTTCATTCGGCACCCGCGGTGCGCAGATCCCCGCCCTCATCCGCGGCGCGATCGCGATCGCCTGGTTCGGCATCCAGACCTACCTCGCCTCGGTGGTGCTGCGCATCATGATCATCGCGCTCGCACCGTCCGCCCAGACCCTCGACTCGAACAGCTTCCTGGGGTTGTCCACGCTCGGCTGGATCTCGTTCCTCGCGCTGTGGGTGATCCAGGTGATCATCGTCAGCTACGGCATGGAGATGATCCGCAAGTACGAGGCGTTCGCCGGTCCGGTCATTCTGATCACGATGATCGCGCTCGCGATCTGGGTGCTCAACAACGCCGACTGGGGCATCGCGTGGACGACGCCCGACTCGCTGACCGGCGCCGACATGTGGCTGCAGATCATCGGCGGCGCCAGCCTGTGGGTGGCGATCTACGGCACGTTCGTCCTCAACTTCTGCGACTTCACCCGTAACGCGACGTCGAAGCGGGCCATCGTGAAGGGCAACTTCTGGGGCATCCCGCTCAACATGCTGGTGTTCGGCGGCATCGTCATCACCCTGGCCGGCGCCCAGTTCCGCATCGACGGACGCATCATCGAAGCGCCCGCCGACATCGTCCAGGAAGTGCCGAACACCCTGCTGCTGGTGCTGGCGGCACTCGCGCTGCTGATCCTGACCGTCGCCGTGAACATGATGGCGAACTTCGTCGCCCCGATCTACGCGCTCAACAACCTGTTCCCGAAGCACCTGAACTTCCGTCGCGCAGCGATCATCTCGGCCGTCATCGGCCTGGTGATCCTGCCGTGGAACCTGTACAACTCGCCGGCCGTCATCAACTACTTCCTCGGTGGACTCGGCGCCATTCTCGGGCCGCTGTTCGGCATCATCATGGCCGACTACTGGCTGGTGCGTCGTTCCAACATCAACGTTCCAGCCCTGTTCACGACCGATGCGAACGGCGAGTACCAGTACGCGAAGGGCATCAACATGCGTGCCGTGGTCGCCCTCGTCATCACGGCGGTGGCGGCACTCCTGATGGCATTCGTTCCGGCGTTCAAAGTCGTCTCGGAGTTCTCCTGGTTCATCGGCGCAGGCCTCGGGGCGATCGTGTACCTGGTGGTCGCGGACCGCCGGGGACCGTTCAACGACGTCTCCGGCGAGCCCATCGCCGTGGCGAGCACGCACTAGTAGGGACCGCATGAGAATCCTCGTAGCCAACGTCAACACGACGACCTCGATGACCGATGCGATCGCCGAGTCGGCGCGCGGTGTCGCGTCGCCGGGTACCGAGATCGTCGGCATCACACCGCGTTTCGGTGCGGACTCGTGCGAAGGAAACTTCGAGAGCTATCTCGCGGCCATCGCCGTCATGGACGCGATCACCTCGTATCCGGAGCCGTTCGACGCGGTGATTCAGGCCGGCTACGGCGAGCACGGTCGGGAAGGTCTGCAGGAGTTGCTCGACGTCCCGGTCGTTGACATCACCGAGGCGGCCGCGTCGACGGCGATGTATCTCGGACACAAGTACTCCGTCGTCACCACGCTCGACCGCACCGTCCCGCTGATCGAGGATCGTCTCAAGCTCGCCGGACTCGACGCACGATGCGCGTCGGTGCGGGCGTCGGGCCTCGGTGTGCTGGAACTCGAGTCGGATCCGGATCGGGCGGTCGAGGCGATCGTCCGCCAGGCGCGAGAGGCCGTCGAGAACGATCACGCCGAAGTGATCTGCCTCGGCTGCGGCGGCATGGCCGAACTCGAGGAGAAGGTAACGGCCGCGACCGGCGTCCCGATCGTCGACGGAGTCCGCGCGGCGGTCACCATCGCCGAAGGTCTGGTCCGGATGGGTCTGTCCACGTCGAAGGTGCGTACCTACGCGACTCCGCGCGAGAAGAAGGTCATCGGCTGGCCGATCCAGTTGTAACCCAACGCGTCAGAGCAAGATCTGGCGGTTGACGTCCTTGTACAGCAGGTAACGGAAGTTCGACGGCCCGCCCGCGTAGCACGCCTGCGGGCAGAAGGCGCGCAGCGAGAGGAAGTCGCCTTCCTGCACTTCCACCCAGTCGCCGTTGAGGTGATACACCGCCTTGCCCTCGAGCATCAGGAGACCGTGTTCCATCACGTGGGTCTCGGCGAACGGAATGGTCGCGCCCGGCTCGAATGTGACGACGTTGACGTGCATGTCGTACCCGAGGTCCTGCGGGTCGAGCATCCGCGTCGTGCGCCATTTGCCGTCGGTGCCGGTCATGGATGACGGTGCGATGTCCTGCTCGTTGCCGAACTTCACCGATACCGGGTGGCCCTCGATGGCCTCATAGCGCTTGCGGATCCAGACGAACGTCGCGTCGGCGTCGCCGTTGTTGTGGGCCGACCAGTCGGTGCCTGCGGGAAGGTAGGCGAAGCCGCCCTCGGTGAGTGTCTGCGACTGGCCCGCCGCGTCGACGGTGAGCGCACCGGACGTGACGAACAGGAAGCTCTGCACCTCGGGTTGTGGCTCGGGTCGCTGCGCCCCGCCGCCCGGCTTGACCTCGACGATCGCCTGGTAATACGTCGTCGCACCACCGGAGACCGGTCGGTTGATGATCCATGCGCGCGTATCGGTCCACTCCGGGAACACCGAGGTGACGATGTCCGTGAGGACGCCGCGCGGGATCACCGTGTAGGCCTCGGTGACGATGGCGCGGTCGGTCAGCAGATCGGTCTGCGGGGGCAGGCCGCCGCGGGGCGTGTAGTACGACGCTTTGGTCACTGGGGGGGTCACTGATTGCTCCTGGTTGTGCGGCCGAGCGCGATATCGCGCACGGTGGAGATGGGCAGATCGGTGGCTGCCTCGATCTCGTCGACGGTGAGCGCGCCGCACACGCTGCCACGATGGATCACGTTGGCGAGTGCGCGGGCGGTGGCCGGCTCGTCCATGACGGTCGAGTCGAGCCGGTGGACATAGTTGCGAAGGCGCGTCGCCGCGGGCGCGAAGGCGCCGCGGTAGAACGCGTAGGTCGCCAGGTATCGGGTGACGAGTTGGGCGGGGTGCAGATCCCAGCCCTGGTAGATGCCGCGTTCCAGGTGGCGCCGGACCAGGCGCGCGTGCAGCTTCCAGGCCATCGCGACGTTGTCGGGGTCGCCGACCGGGAGGATGTTGGTCGAACCGTCGGACATGTGCACACCGGTGCCTGCGACGGCGAGTTGCATGACGTTCTTGGCGTGGTCCGCGGCCGGATGCTCCATCGACTGGTACGCGGCGGCGATACCGAGTGACGCCGAGTAGTCGTAGGTCCCGTAGTGCAGCGAGCTGACCCGGCCCTGGCCGGCGTGGATGAACTGGGCAACGGGTGCGCGGCCGTCGGCGCCGAGGATCGCCTGCGGTGTCTCGACCTGCACTTCGAAGCGGATGCGGCCGGCCGGCAGTCCGTTCGCACCCTCGAGCGCGCTCGCGACGACGACCATCGCCTCAACCTGGTCGACGGACGTCACCTTGGGGAGGGTCAGGGTGAGGCCGTCGGGAAGTCCGCCGGAGGCGACGAGTCCGCTGACGAACATGTCGAGCGTGCGCAGTCCGCGGGCTCGGGTGGCTGCTTCGAAGCACTTGAAGCGGGTGCCGACGAACGGCGTCGAGGTGCCTGCGTCGAGCGCGGTCCGCAGCGCGGCGATCGACTGTGCGACATCGGCGTCCTCGGTGGCGTCGTCGAAGGTGCCGTAGCCGTCCTCGAAGTCGATGCGGAGGTCTTCGATCGGCTCGGTGGTCAGCTTGTGCTCGACGAGGGCTGCGAGAGTCTCGGGTGCGCAGTCGGTTCCGCTGCTCGCGCCGACGAGTGCGGCCACCGCGTCGAGTCCGCCTGCGTCCTTCGCGGCTGCGAAAGCGGTGGATCCCCAGTCAGCGGGCATCGTCGCGGAGTACCGGTTGCCCGGGATGTAGACGGTGTGGACCGGCTGCCGACGGCCGTCGTCGCCGGGGTATCGGGTCACCAGCTGTGCGTCGGCAGCCGAGAGGCGCCGGTCGACGTCGGCCAGCACCGCATCGTCGAGGCGTCGTGTCACTGGTGTTCCTTCCCGGTCTGGAAGTTTTCGTGGAACACAGAATTCCACATTGTGGAGTTTAGCGCGATGGGGAGTGGGTCCGTTGTGTGTATCGTCGACTTGCTGAATTATTCCGTATTGCGGAACTGATTCTGGAGATGTTGGATGGAACGAAAATCGTCGGCCGGGAGTGGGTTGCATGGCGGAGAAGTCGGGCGGCGTGCAGTCGGTGGAGCGCGCGTTCGAGTTGATGGAATTGATCGGACGGGCGGGAGGGGAGTGCTCGCTGACGGAGTTGTCGGCGGAGTCTCCGTTGCCGCCGCCGACGATTCACCGTCTCCTGCGCACGCTGGTCGGAATCGGCTACGTGCGCCAACTGCCCAATCGCCGCTACGCCCTGGGGCCGAGGTTGATTCGGCTTGGTGAAGTTGCGAACCGTCAGTTGGGCGCGGTCGCGGGCCCGGTGCTGCAGTCATTGGTTGACGAGCTGTCGGAGACGGCGAGTCTCGCGGTGCTCGACGGTGACATGGTGATCTACACCGGGCAGGTTTCGTCTTCGGAGCGGATGCGGACGAACAATGAGGTCGGCAAGCGCGTCGGTCTGCACACGACCGGTGTGGGCAAGGCTGTTCTGGGTGAGTTGGATGACGCCCGCATTCTGAAACTGGTCACGCAGTCTGGATTTCCGGCACCGACCGAGAACAGTGCGTCGACCCTCTCTGCGGTGTTCGCGAACGTCGAGCGCGTGCGCGCCGACGGCTATGCGATCGACAATGAGGAGTTCGAGGTCGGTGTCCGCTCCGTCGCGATGGCGGTTCCCGGTGCCCCGACTCCGATGGCAATCGGCATTTCCGGTCCCTCGGCTCATGTCAGCAAGGAATTGATCGCTCGCGCCGTTCCCGCTTTGAAGAAGGCGACCGGCGTGATCTCTGAAGCGTTGATCGGGGCGAGGGAGCAGTAGACCTACCGCTCCTCGGCAGGTTTGCGTTTGCGTTCTGCCTTCCGCAGATAGAGATCATGGTCGGCAGAGCCCAGCAGGGCGGCAAACGATTTGGCGTCGTAGGGATGGCCGACGGCCAGCCCGGTGCTGACGTGCACCGGCCCGTCCCCGCGCAACGCGGCTGCCATCGTTGTCACCTGGTCCTTCTCATATCCGGCCACCACGGCCACGAATTCGTCGCCACCGAGCCGTCCGATGACCGCAGAGCCGGGCAGTTGTGCCGTCCATTCCCGGGTGAGCCGGACCAGAACCCGGTCGCCCTCCGCGTGGCCGCCGCGGTCGTTGATCGTCTTGAAGTCATCGATGTCGAGCACGATGGCGGTCACCGGATCACCGCGCCGCCGGGTCCGGGAAAGCAGCTTGCCCACTTCGCGGTCCAGACCGGCGCGGTTCCACACCGCCGTCAGCGGGTCGCGCAGCGCCGCCTCCAGCAGCGTCGAATGCAGCAGTCCCAGCACTTCGGCAGCCCCGACGATGCACACGGGGAACACGATGAGCCACAGCGTCGGAACCTTCGCCGGCGCTATCAGCAGGCCCGTCACCGCCGCCGCGGCGATGAGCAAGGCCGCCGTGCGCGCCACGACCGTTCGATGCCAGCTGCGCACATAGACCGCTGCGAACATCAGCGGAATCAGCGACCACACCTGAGCGACGGGTGCGTGATGGGCCAGCAGGGGCGCGACGGGTGCGGCGCACGCGCACAGCACTGACAGCACGTACCGCCAGCTACGTAACGGGCTGCGCAGGGTGAGGATCAGCCCGAGCCCGCACAACACCACCGCCGCCAGCTCGCCGTGCGCGCCGCCGCGGCCCACAGACGACACGATCGCCAGGAGGTACAGCGCCAACAGGATCGCCAGATAGACGATCAGCATCCGGCGCCGCAGTACCTCACCAAAACTCGGCACAGCCAAATGCGGATCCCTCGAATGCTTCAGTACCCCGACCGGGCAAACCCCTCGGGCCATTTTTACAGAAGTGGGACACCCCTCACGGGCAAGTTGTGATGTCCGTGGCGCCGAACCCCGAATTACAGTCGTGTCATTCATCCCCAATGGGGATAACCGCTGTGGATAACGGGCGATGCCGGGCCGGTGCGGCGCGCGAATCGAGTGCGCTGAAGCCAGGTTGTGGCGTTAGAGTCGCGACGTGCCCAGGATCAGCGCCTCCACCGTGGAGGAGCACCGCGAACAGGTTCAGCAGCGTGTCTTCGACGCGTTCGCCGAACTGATGGCTGACCACAGCTTCGACGCGATCACGATGGCCAAGCTGGCGGCCGCGGCAGGAATCGGGCGCACGGCGATCTATCACCATTTCGCCGACAAGGAAGCCGTCGTCGTCGCGTTCGCCTCCCATGAGACCAGTCGCTACATCGACGGGCTGCGGACGGCGCTCGCCGATCTGGACGATCCGGTGGACCGGTTGGCTGTCTATATCCGCCACCAACTCGACGCGGGGCAGCAGTTCCACATGGGGTTGGGCACCCAGCTCTATGGCGCCCTATCGAAGGACACCATGCTCGCGATCCGCGAGCACGTGCTCGCCGTCGAGGATGTGCTGCGGGAGATATTGGCCGACGGCGTTGCCGCGAAACATTTCGTCGTCGAGGACGAGGTCGCGACGATGTCCCTGATTCACGCCTGCCTGGCGCCGCGGCATCTACCGGCGGCGAGCATCGAGCGGTTCGTTCTGCGGGCGCTGGGCGCCACACCGTAGCTCCCCGCGACGTGCCGATGGCGTGTTAACTTTTCGACAGGTTGTCAGCATCATTCTGACAGGTTGTCAAAGTAGTCGTCCGTCTGGAGCAGAGCATGTCGTTGAGCGCACCCCCGGTGCTCGGGACCATCCGAGCGTTGTCCGTCGCGATGAAGGAGGGTTCGACGGCCGAGCACGATGCGGCCGAACACTCGCCGTATGTGTCGGAACTGCTAGGCGGCGCGGTCAATGCGCAGGGTTATGTCGACTACCTGCTGCGGCTCCGAGTCGTCTACGCCGCGCTCGAGGACGCGGTGCGTGCCCACCGGAACGACCCATCAGTCGCGGCGGTGTACGACCCTGAGCTGGAGCGGCTGGCCACCATCGACGCGGACCTGGACCACTGGGCACCTGGCGTTTCCCGTGCGGTGGACTCCCCGGCGGCCGAGGCGTACCGCGACCGGATCACCGGGCTCTCCTGGGGCGGTGCGCTGGTGGCCCACCACTACACCCGCTACCTCGGTGACCTTTCCGGCGGTCAGGCCATCGGCCGGATCCTCGACCGCACCTTCGGTCTGGACGGCGCCGGCCTGTCCTTCTACGAATTCCCCATGCGCGCCAAGCCTTACAAGGACGCCTACCGGGCGCGGCTCGACGGCCTCGACCTCGAGCGCGACGAGATCGACCGGACCGTCGATGAGGTCAGGTGCGCCTTCAGCCTGAACCAGCAGCTGTTCGACGAGCTCGCCGCCAACCTGCCCGCATACCGGCGCTGATCACGCCCCTAGCGTGTACGCGGTCATCGACAACGACCCGTAGGTGTAGCCGCTGATCAACGTATCGACGGAATCCTCAGCGGCAGAGGCGAGTCCGGCAAAGTAGAGCAGCGGGATGAAATGGTCCGCGGTGGGCACCGCCAGCGGATAGTCCGGGTGCGCGTCGAGGCCGGCGACATCGGCGGGGGAGCCCAGGAGCCGGGCTCCGGCCGCGTCGTCGAAACGCTGCGCCCAGTCGTACCCGCCGTCGGGCCGCGCAGCATCCATGCCGCCGAGGTTGTGCACGATGTTCCCACTGGCCACCACCAGCACACCCTGTTCGCGCAGCGGCGCCAGCTGCGCCCCGAGCCGGAGGTGGTAGTCGGCGGACTCGTTGGCGTTGATCGCCAGTTGCACAACGGGAATCGACGCATCGGGGAAGGCGTGCACCAACACCGACCAGGTTCCGTGGTCGATGCCCCAACTGTCCACATCGGCGCCCACCCATGTCGGGTGGACCAGGTCGCTGATCTCCTCGGCCAACTCGGGCAGGCCCGGCGCCGGGTACTGCATATCGAAAAGCGCCCGGGGAAAGCCGTAGAAATCATGGATCGTGCGCGGTCTGGGCATTGCCGTCACCGCGGTGGCATTGATGTACCAGTGCGCGCTGATCACCAGGATCGCGCGTGGCCGCGGGACGGACTGCCCGAAGCGCTGCCATGCCGCGGTGTACCGGTTCGATTCGAGGGCGTTCATCGGGCTGCCGTGGCCGATGAACGCGGCGGGCAGGCGCGGGGTCGACGCCATCGCCACCTCCCTGCCCGTAGTCGAAGTCCAGGGTAGTGAGGCTGCCGTGGCGCAGCCACCTTATGGTGGGCAGACAAAGCAGAGAGGTGCTGATGCGTGGGTAAGAACGAGCGCGGGAAAATCGTCATGACCGACGACGAGATCGCCGAATTCATCGATCACAGCCGGACCGCCACGCTGGCAACGGTGCTGCCCGACGGCAGGCCCCACCTGGTGGCCATGTGGTACGCGGTGCTCGACGGCGAGGTCTGGTTCGAGACCAAGGCCAAGTCGCAGAAGGCGGTCAACCTGCGCCGTGATCCGACGATCACCGTGATGATCGAGGACGGCCAGACCTACGACACGCTGCGCGGCGTGTCGATCGACGGCCGGGCGGAGATCGTCGATGACCCGGAAACCATTCTCCGCGTGGGCATCAGCGTATGGGAGCGCTATACCGGTCCGTACTCCGAGGAGATGCGGCCGTTCGTGGACCAGATGATGAACAACCGGATCGCGGTACGGGTGGTGCCGGGCCGGCAGCGCAGCTGGGACCACCGCAAGCTCGGTATGCCGGCGATGCCGTTGGGCGGCAGCACCGCCCAGTACCTGACACCTACAGCGTCGGATTCGCCCGCGGTTTGAGCCTGCCGTTCGGCAGTGGCGGTGCGGGTAGCCGCGCGATCCGACCCCGGTAACCGTGCACGTCGCCGAACTGTGCGTCACCCGCCTGCCAGGCCTCACGGTAGGCGGCGATGTCATCGTGGCTGCGGCCGACGAAGTTCCACCACAGCACCAGCTCCTCGTCGAACGGCGGCCCACCCAACAGGATCATCCGGGCCGGTCCCGAACCCCGGTTGGCGAGGTGCAGCTCCTGGCAGCCGTGCCGCTGGAACGCCAGATCCGCGACATCCAACGTGATGCCGGAGACCTCAACGGAACCCTCGTCGAGCAACACCCCATGCTCGAACGTCGGGTCCACGTCGAGCGTGAGAGCCGCGCCGGGCTCGAGATCGATCTGTGCGCCGAGCAGCGGGGTGAAGGTGTGTACCGGCGAGCGCTCCTCGGCCAGCTCGCCGAGGAATACCCGTAGCGTCGCGCCATCGACGGTGCGGGGTACCGGCACGTGGTGGGCGAAGTCGCGGCCGGTGTCGCGGTCAGAATGGGGCAGCGCCACCCACAGTTGGACGCCGTGCAGGATCGGATTGGCCGCCGCCGATGTGACCGACACCTCGGAATGACAGATTCCGGCGCCCGCGGTCATCAGATTCAGCTCGCCGGGCCGAACCATGGCGTGCACTCCGGCGCTGTCCCGGTGCTCCACTTCTCCGCTGAAAAGCCAACTCACTGTTTGTAATCCGGTGTGCGGATGGGGTGGCACGTCCATACCCGGGCCGGTGCGGGTGTCGTGGGGGCCGTAGTGGTCGGCGAAACACCACGCACCGATCAAAGACCGCTCGCGTTGCGGCAGGGTGCGTCGGACCATGATTGCGCGCGGCCCGCCGAGCGGAACCTCGCGCGCATGTAGCACCCCGGTGAACTCCGAAGCAGCGCAGATGACCTCGGCAGGCGCCGGATCGGTGTTGCTCATGAGGCCACCGTAGTGCGAACGCCCACGGTGCACCCGTGGATAGCATGGGCGCCATGACCCTGGCATTGACCGCCGATGACGTTCGCAGTGCTGAATTTCCGAAGCCGCCGTTGGGGAAGCGCGGTTATGACAAGAAATCGGTCGACGATTTTCTGCAATTGGTGGCGCGCCGGCTCGAAGGCCGCGGCCATCTCAGTGCCGAGGACGTTCGCAACATCGTGTTCCCGAAGCCCGCGATGCTTCAGCGTGGCTACAACGAGGACGAGGTGGACAGCTTGCTCGACGCGGTCGTGGCCACGCTCGAGCAGTAGCGGGAAATTTGGGGGACGGTGCCGTCAGTGCGCCTCGCGGCGAGTGGTCGCTCGAAGCAACGGTTCTGAAGTGGGGCCCGGGGCATTGGCCGGCACCGTCGAAATGTTTCAACCGCACGCCCCGGGCTCCTATTCCCCCCGCATGGAACGCTGTCCCCGCGCCGCCGTCCCCTCGAATGCGGCGGCGAGAGGGCAGGCCAGCTAAGCGACGTCCGGAAAGACCCGGCGCGTCTCGCGAACGGGGTAACCGTTGCGTTCCGCCAGCGCACGGAGCTGCTTGAGCGCGAAGGCGCGACCACGCCCGCCTTCGGGCACCATGATGCCCGCCCACAGGCCCTCGGCCCGCGGCAGTTCGCACGCTTCCCGTGCGCACAGCCACCGACGGGGGCATTCCCGGCAGACCGTCTTGGCCTGAGCGTCCGGGGTGGAGGTCCACCGCTCCGGGTCGCTGGTGCACACGCCGAGCGGGATTCCGTTGGCCATGAGTGCGTTCATGCTGTTGCTCCTCTTAGGGATCTGTTGCGGTGTGAACCGCGCTGGCGAGAACGCTATAGCAAGAACCGTAGCAATGCAACGGTTTGGACTCTGCCATTGCGCAACGGCGCTACGGAAGTTTGCAAAAGTAACGACAGGTGATCACCAGCGGAAAGATCAGACGAATGGAAAACTGCACGTCACAAGGTGCTGGCGTGCGACGGGGATCCCGTAGCGCCGCCGCGGTTGGAGTCGGCTGAAAGCCGTAGCGCTGATTCGGTTTGCTGGCGTCCAACGGTCAATCAAGGCGTAGCGGTGCTGCGGTACCGGGTTAGGATTGCAGTGTCCGTGCGGCCAGATTGAGCACTCCAGCCCAGCAGCACCGTCAGCAAGGAACCGATCCGGGATGACCGACGCCGAGTACGATCTCGCGACCGGCGAGATCGATATTGGGTTGGTGCGTGCCGGCTCGGCGACCGCGGCGCGGCGCCGCGAACTCGACATCAGTCAGCGCAGCCTGGCCGCCGACGGAATCATCAATGCCGGGGCGTTGATCGCCTTCGAGAAGGGCCGCAGCTGGCCCCGTGAGCGCACGCGCCTGAAGCTCGAAGAGGTGCTGCGTTGGCCACCCGGGACCATCGCCCGGCTACGCCAGGGCGCGGCGGTCCCCGGCCTCGCAGCAAGCACGCTCCCACCGCCGGCCGCGCCGCCACGGGCCCCGGCAGCGCCGGGCGTCGCACCGCCGGCCAGTGACGAAGTGCCGCTGATCGCACAGGCCGTTCTCACCGCGGTGAACACCTTCGACTCGACCATTGCCATGCTCCCCGCGGTCAACGATCCGGGATTCACCTCGCGGGCGACGGCGATCCTCGGCGATCTGCGTCAGCTCGAGGCGGTCGCCACGCGGGCGGCGCGCATCAGCCAGGTGACCCCGCCGCTGATCAAGGCACTCGGCGCGGTGCGTCGCCAGATCGATGAGCTGACCATGCACGCCGCGTCCGCCCCGGGCGCCACGTTGGGCCAGCGGTTGTATGCCGCGCGGCGCCGCGCGAACCTCACGATCGGCGAAACCGCCCAGGCGGCGGGGGTTTCCGAGGACGCGATCGCCGGATCCGAAGCGGAGTATCCGGTGGACGCGTCCGCGGTCCACGCCATCGAAGCACTGATCAACGCACTGCGCTGATCACCGGCTCAGTTCCGGTCCCGGTTGCGGTCGTCGTGGGACGGGAAGTGATCGGCCAGAATCGCGGCGATCTCCAGGAAGCGCCGGCGGACCATCGGCGTCATCTGCGAAGTCCCGTCGATGACGCCACCCGGACGCAGGTGCCCGTCGAAGGGCACCTCGACCACCATCTGACCTTGTCCGGCGAACTGCCCGGCCAGGATCGACCTGGTGCGTTTGTCGGCGTGCCCGTCGGAGTCGTTGAGCACGACGACCGTGCGCTGCAGCAAGTTGTTCATGCCGCGGTTGGCGAGCCAGTCCAGGGTCTGACCGGCTGCGGCCGCGCCGTCCACCCAGGGTGAGGACACCACGATCAAGGCATCCAGATCCCGCAGCACCTCCTGGGTCACCGGGGAATCCATCGTCGAGCTGCAGTCGACCACCGAGATCGAGAAGTGCCGGTCCAGTCGCGTGGTCGCTTCCCGGTAGATCGCGGCGTCGAGGACCCGGCGGCGCGCCGGTGTGCCCTCGCCGGCCAGCACGAACAGGCCTGCGGCGTTGTTACCGACCCTGCTGCGGACATCGGCGAAGGACTCCAGGTGCTTGTCGGAGGCCAGCTCCCAGTACGAGCCCTGGGCCCGCGGATCGACCCGGCTGCCCAACTTGCCGAACGCGGTGTCGGCGTCGATGGCCACCACCCGGTCGTCCTGCCGCAGCTCGGCGAACACCGAGCCGATGCTGGCGGACACGGTGGTCTTGCCGACACCGCCCTTGCCCATCACCCCGACCTTGTAGTGGCCGCGCAGCACGCCCTTGATCTTGGCTTCCAGCTCGGCCTGACGAACGTCCTCGGCCGAGGGGCCGGGATTGATCAGGCCGAAGGTGGCCCGGTACACGAGGCGCCGCCAACCGCCGGCAGGTGGCTGTCGGCGCGGCGGGACCAGGTCGTTGACCCGGATCCGGTCCGCGTAGGACCCGTGCGGGACGGTCGGTCCGGGGTGCCCGGGATGGCCCGCTTCCGGCGCGAAACCCTCAGCGGGCCAAGGCTGCCCGGGCGGGGCGAACTGCTGCTGTTGCTGCTGCTGTGGGTGTTGCGGTGGAGGACCGTGTGGCGCCTGCGGCGCCTGCGGTCGATGCGGTCGGACCGGCCAGCCCGGCTGCTGTTCCCACTGGTTCTCCGGCCGGTTGGGGGCAGGTGGAACCTGGCGCGGATCGGGCTGCTGCGGCTGCTGTGGCGGTTGCTGTTGCTGAGGTTCGCGGAACGTGGCGCGGTCCCGGTCGGCCGGCTCCTGCGGACGTTCCTCGGTGTCCGGGTCGCCAATTGACTTCGGCGGCAGGTAGTCGACCGGCGGGCGGCCGGGCATGGACGGCGGCGCAGGCGGTTCGGGGACCTTGCGTCTGGTAGGCCCGGTGTCCGGCTCAAAATTGGTTTCCTCAGGACCCGTCCAGCCAAGATCTCGGCGCAAGGTGTCGTCGGGGTCGGTCACGACTAAATCTCCTCCGGAAGTCAGACGGCGAGGATCTCGACCGCACTCCAGTATCAACTACAACACCACACGATCGCAGTGCCCATGCGGGAGTCGGTGTTCAGCAAATGATTCTGCGGGGTGCTGCAGCGGCGCGCGGATTGTTCGAAACGATGCTTTCCACGAACCGGGAAAGCTCGCTGGACGGGTGGGCGGCCGGTGGGTCCGATCCTGCAGCGGGGACCCCTTCAGCCTCGGTTATATCCGTATAACACCTTTTTAAAAGCATGATGCCCGTTGTGGAAGAAGTGTTGTGGCGCCGCGAAATTGGTGCGCTGACGGTAGCCGCGACGCTGGTAATCTCTGATGCGGCGAAGGGGAATCCAAGCATGGGCTTACTGGGCGACATTGCCGATCTGGGCAAAGATGTGGTCGAGGATCGGGACAAGTGGGCGGACCGATTCAAGAAGGTCGGCGACCTGATCGAACGCAACGCCAAAGGGGACAAGCTCGCGCAGGTCGCCAAGGTCGGCAGAAAGCTCGCCGACTTCGGCAAGAAGTTCACCGATTTCTTCGAGTCCGGGCTGGGCAAGCGGCTGATCAAATCCGCGAAGTCGCCCATCTTGGCTGCCGGCCAACACGTCATCGACGGGATGAAACTGAGCACCGGCGTCGGTGACCCGGACAACGGCGAGCGGTTCGGCCAGGGCGCGGATCGGTTGGGGGAGGCCGGGACGACGCTGACTGCGGCGTTCCCGACGGGCGATTGGGACAGCAGCGGCGCAGGCGCGTACACCGGTCGTAACAACGAGCAGGTAGGCCGGACCCAGACGCTGGCCGATGCAGACCAGTTGGTGGCGTCGGTCCTGTCCCGCGAAGCGGGGCAGATTGCCACGACGCGGGAGAACCTCGACAGCCAGTCCGACTGGCTGGGCGACATGAGCCTTGTCACCATGGCGACCGGACTCATCCCCTATGTCGGCAAGGCGGCCCAGGTCGCGGCGGAGATCGCGATGGTGGCCAAGGCGGTCGGCGAATCCGGCGACCAGTTGATGACGATGCAGCAGAACGCCGGCGCCAACGCCGCCGAACTGCAGGGTGCGGTCAGCCGGTATGCGGCCGTCGCGCAGACCGCCGAACCCACCGGCTCCGACGGGGAGTTCGCCGCCCCGCCGGGCTCGGACGAGGAACCGGATGACGCACCCGGTGTGGCCGGCGCGCCCGGCGAGGACGAAGCGCCGGTGACCGGCGGGCCGAGTGCACCGTCATCGGGCGCACCATCCGGCGGCGGTGGATCCGGCCCCTCCGGCGGCGGCGCCCCATCCGGGGGCGCAATGCCGTCCGCACCCATGCCCGCGACGCCTGCCGCGGCGGCGGGCATGTCGACGCCCCCGCAACCGGCGGGGACAGGCTCCGGCGCGGAGATGGCCGGTGTTCTGGCGGGCGCGATGGGTTCTGTTCTCGGTTCCCTCGGCGGGCTCGTGGGTGGCGTCGTGCAGGCCGCCGCCCAGGCCGCACAGGTGGCCACCCAGACCGCCACGCAGGCCGCACAAGGCTCCGGGGGCTCGGCGGATCCGGCCGCTGCCGATCTGGCCGCCGACCGCACCGACAAGCCTGATGAACTGGACAAACAGTCGACCGAAGACCAGGACGACCCCACCGAGAGAGACGCTGCGGGCGCCGACCGGAAGGCGGGGGACGACGCCGCGGGCGACGAGAAACCGCCACCGGTGTCCGACGATGAAAGCGACGCAGGCCCGGCGAAGACGCTGCCGCCGGATCTGCAGGCCGCGGCGGCGGGCGGAGGCGGCGCCGGGAACGCGCCGGTGTTTGTCGGGGCAAATTTTGAACAGCGCCAGCTACACGCACCGGAGACCGTTAAGTTAGACGCTGGTATTCCCGGTTCAGCGGCCGTGGCCAGGGCGTGAGAATCTAGGAACTAGGGATCGAGGGGATTCATGTCTGGTGATTTGCGGGTAACGACCGCCCATTTACGCGAACTGTCGGCCAAACAGGGCCAGGCCGCTGCTGAGCTGACGACGGCGGTCGAGGCCGTGACGGGCGTAGACACCTCGGTGCGCTGGACCCACGGCCCGATTTCCTGGTCGACGGCAGCCGCGGTCGAAGCGGTGCAGCAGGCCCGCCGGGCGGCTGCTTCAGCGATGGCGAGCGTGTCGACGGACCTGGGACAGAAACTCACCACGGCGGCATCCCATTACGACCGGTCCGATTCGACGGCGGCCGGTGCCCTCGACGCAACAGTTCAGTCGAGGTAGAACATGACCACTCCATTTGGTGTGCACACCGAAGAAGCACACATCGACGACGTAGTCGGTGTCGAGGTGACCATCGACGGCATGCTCGTGATCGCCGACAAGCTGGGCCTGAGTGACTTCCCTCCGTCGATGGGCATCCGGCTGAACATTCCGCAGCCGGATCTGCGGGACCGCGTGTGGGAGCAGGTGCAGCGGGACCTCACCGCGCAGGGTGTGCTGGACGTCTTCGGAAATCCGCACCCCGAGGTGGCCGCGATGCTGGACACCCTCAGCCGCGCCGACCGCACCCTGGAGGGCCGCTGGTGGCGGCGCGATGCCGGTGGGAAGATGATCCGGTTCGTGGTGTGTCGGAAGGGGGGTCGGCATGTCGTTGCCGCTCGTGACAACGAGATGCTCGTGCTGCAGCGGGTGGCCTCGCAGGTCGGTACGGCGGGCATGGTGATGACGGTGCTCGGAAACGGCACGCCTGCCAACGTCGAACCCCTGACCGGTATCGCCGCCCGGTTGGCCGAATGCCGCACTGCCAACGAGCTTTCCGGATACGGCATCCCTCCGACATCAGCCCGGGTGTATGCCGGGATCATCTCCGAACCGGAGAGCTGGGTGGAGATCACCGCCAACGAGCGGCATCCGGGTGGCACCACCACCCAGGCGGACGTCGCGGCCGGCGTGCTGGACTCCAACCAGGGTCGTATCGTGTCGATTCCGCGGCGCGTCAACGGTGAGCTGTACGGCAGCTTCCTTTCCGGCACGCAGGAGAACCTGCAGCGTGCCCTCGACGGTCTGGTGGAGTTCCTGCCATCGAAGGCCTGGTTTGAGAAGACTGATTCGGACAGCTCCTATCTGGACTGAGAGAGGCCGCCACGGTGGGTGAGATTCCGCCACATGAGCCGGACGACGATGACTACGACGGCCTCGCAGCTCTGGACTTCTCCTACGTCGACTCCTACGACGGGGACCAATCGGCCGACTCCGGCCTGGACGCGTTCGTCGCCTACGACGCCGCGGGTGAATCGGGGGAGGACGAGCTTCCCGTTCCGCTGTTCACCGTCACCAATCCACCCGGGACCGTCACGGTGACCGCCTATCTGGACGGCCGGGTTCATCAGATCGAACTATCGCCGAAAGTGACCCGAATGACCGAAGCAGATCTCGCGGACGAGATTCTGGTGATCGCGGAGTTGGCCGGGCAAGAGGCCCGCTCCGCCCAGCACGCGTTCATGCTCGAAGGGATGCGCGAGTACGGGCACGACGACGTCGCGACCCGCGACTTCCTGACCCGCGACCTGAACCTGCCGACACCTGAACAGGCCGATCTGGCCCGCGCTCAGGTCTTCTCGACCCGCTACGGAGGCGACCATGGTTGATCACCTTGCCGGCATGTTCGGCAGCGCAGTCGGCATGCTGCCCAGCTCGCCCGCCCGCTCGCTCGAGCTGTTCACCGAAATCACCAATTACGACGAAACGGCCTGCGACGCCTGGGTAGGACGGATCCGGTGCGGTGACACCGACCGCGTGACGTTGTTCCGCGCCTGGTACTCGCGATCCAACTTCGGGCAGTTGGCCGGTTCGGCGGAGATCTCGATGAACGGTCTCAACGCCCGCATCCCGATCGGCGGCCTGTTCAGTCGCGACATCACCTATCCCATCAACTCACCGCTGGCGATCACGATGGGTTTCGCGGTTCAGGAAGCCGCCGAAGGCAATTACGCCGATGCGCTCGAGGCACTCGAGGATGCCCCGTCGGGCGGTTCGGACCATCTGGTGTCGTGGGTGAAGGCGGTGATCTACGCGGCGGCCGAGCGGTGGACCGACGTCATCGATGAGATCCGCGGCGCCGAACGGTGGCCGGACAAGTTCCTCTCCGCGGCTGCCGGCATGGCGCACGGGGTGGCGGCGGCCAACCTGGGATTGTTCACCGAGGCCGACCGGCGTCTGACCGAGGCCAACGGCACCCCCGCCGGTGAGGCGTGCGCGCCCGCCATCGCCTGGTACCTCGCGATGGCCCGCCGCAGCCAGGGCAACGAAGAGTCCGCGGTGGTCCTGCTGGAATGGTTGCAGGCGAACTTCCCGGAGCCGAAAGTGACTGCGGCGCTCAAGGATCCGGCTTACCGGTTGGAAACCACCACCGCGGAGAAGATCGCGGCCCGCAAGGATCCGTGGGACCCGAAGAGCGTGGTCGCCGATACCTCGGGCCGGGAGAAGCTGCTGGCCGAGGCGCAGGCAGAACTCGACCGGCAGATCGGCCTGAGCCGGGTCAAGGAACAGATCGAGGCGTACCGCGCGGCGACCCAGATGGCCAGGATCCGGGCCGCCCGCGGCATGAAGGTGGCGCAGGCCTCCAAGCACATGATCTTCGCCGGCCCACCGGGCACCGGTAAGACGACGATCGCCCGGGTGGTGGCCAACATTCTGGCCGGGCTCGGGGTGATCGCCGAGCCGAAGCTGATCGAGACCTCGCGTAAGGATTTCGTCGCGGAGTACGAGGGGCAGTCGGCGGTCAAGACGGCCAAGGCGATCGACCGCGCGCTGGGCGGGGTGCTGTTCATCGACGAGGCCTACACCCTGGTGCAGGAACGCGACGGCCGCGCCGACCCGTTCGGCACCGAGGCCCTCGACACCCTGCTGGCCCGGATGGAGAACGACCGCGACCGGCTGGTGGTGATCATCGCCGGCTACAGCAACGACATCGACCGGCTGCTGGAGGCCAACGACGGTCTGCGGTCCCGCTTCGCCACCCGGATCGAGTTCGATTCGTATACGCCCGACGATATCGTCGAGATCGCGAAAGTCATTGCCAAGGCGAATGATTCACAGCTCGACGACAGTGCAGGCAAGCGGGTGCACGAGGCCGCGATGCTGCTGAGCCAACGCCGGTTGAACGGCAAGCCCGCGCTGGACATCGCAGGCAACGGCCGCTACGCCCGCCAACTGGTGGAGGCCGGCGAGCAGAACCGCGATATGCGGCTGGCCCGCTCACTCGACTTCGAGAGCCTGGGCGTGGAGCAACTGAGCGAGATCAACGGTGACGACATGGCTGCGGCGATCGCGGCGGTCCACAGCCGCCTGAGTATCGGCGAATAGCCATGGCGGGATTCCGGCTCACCACCAAGGTCCAGGTCAGCGGTTGGCGATTCCTGCTCCGCCGCGTCGAACATGCGATCGTCCGTCGGGACACGCGGATGTTCGACGATCCACTGCAGTTCTACAGCCGCGCAGTGTTCGCCGGAATCCTCATCTCGGTGCTCGTCTGTCTGGGTGCGGCGCTGATGGCGTACTTCAAGCCGCTCGGGAAGCAGGGCAGCGACACCCTGCTGGTGGACCGAACCACCAACCAGCTCTATGTGATGTTGCCGGGCACCAATCAGCTTCGCCCCGTGTACAACCTGACCTCGGCGCGGTTGGCGCTGGGCAGCGCCGCCGAGCCCGTCGCGGTGAAGTCCGACGAGCTCAACCGGCTGGCCAAGGGGCAGGCCATCGGCATTCCCGGTGCGCCCTACGCCACTCCGACGGGCGCACCCGCCTCGCGCTGGTCGTTGTGCGACACGGTGGCCAAGCCAGACAGTGCCGCCCCCCAAGTCGAATCCTCCATCCTCATCAGGTCTCTGTCGACGGACATGTCGGTCGGGCCCATGCGTGCAGACCAGGGCATGCTGGTGTCCTTCAACGGCGCCAACTGGCTGATCACCGAGGACGGCAGGCACGTGATCGACCTGGCCGACCGCGCGGTGACCTCGGCGGTAGGGATTCCGGTCACGGCAAGGGCGACACCGGTTTCGGAGGGTATGTTCAACGCGCTGCCCAACCGGGGACCGTGGCAGCTGCCGCAGATCCCGGCGGCAGGTGCGCCGAATACTGTTGGCCTGCCGGCGAACCTGGTGATCGGCTCGGTGTTCCAGACCGCGACGGAATCCGAACCGCAGCACTATGTGGTGCTGCCGGACGGAGTGGCGCGCGTCAACGACACCACCGCCGCGGCGTTGCGGGCGACCAACTCCTACGGGCTGCTCCAGCCGCCGTCGGTGGAGGCCAGTGTGGTCGCCAAGATCACCGAGCAGGTGTACGTCTCGCCACTGCCGGAGAAGCCGCTGCAGATGATGCTGCGTCAGGATGCCCCGGTGTTGTGCTGGTCCTGGCAGCGTGAGCCCGGCGATCAATCACCGAAGACGACGGTCATCGCCGGTCGTCGACTGCCGCTGCCGCCGACCGCGATCGGCACCGGTGTCAAGCAGATCGACGGGGATGTAACGGTTTACATCGAGGGTGGCCAGTTCATCCGGCTGCAGTCACCTGACCCCCGGGTGGGGGAGAGCCTGTACTACGTCGACCCGCAGGGTGTGCGCTACGGCATCGCCAACGACGACACCGCCAAGAATCTCGGGCTCAGCGGTGCGGTGAACGCGCCGTGGCAGGTGGTGGGGCTGCTGGTCGAGGGCCCGGTGCTGTCGAAAGAGGCGGCGTTGTTGGAGCACGACACCCTGCCTGCCGATCCGAATCCGCGCAAAGTCGAAAGCGGGCAGGGCTGATGACGACCAAGAAGTTCACCCCCACCATCAAGCGTGGCCCGCGACTGACACCGGGTGAGATCAACGTCGCCCCACCGGATGACCTCGGGATCGAGATTCCGCCGTCGGGCATCCAGAAGGCGCTGCCCTGGGTGATGGGCGGCTGCATGCTCGGGATGATCTCGATCATGATCTTCACCGGTGTGCGCCAGCTGTCCCCGTACATGCTGATGATGCCGTTGATGATGATCATGGGGTCGGTCGGTTTCATGGCCGGTGGCGGTCCCGGCGGCAAGAAGGTTCCCGAAATCAACGCCGACCGTAAGGAATACCTGCGGTATCTGGCCGGCCTGCGGACCCGGGTGACCTCGTCGGCGTCGGCGCAGGTGGCGTTCTTCAGCTACAACGCACCCAATCCCGATGATCTGCTGTCCATCATCGGAACCCACCGGCAGTGGTCGCGGCAGGCCAACTCCGACTTCTTCGCCGCCGCCCGGATCGGGATCGGTGCCGAGGTCGCCGTGGACCGGCTGCTCAAGCCGAACACCAGCGGCGAGCTGTCGGGGCCGCAGGGCGCACCGCAGGCGCACCTGGAGCCGGTCAGCCACATGTGGGTGACAAAGTTCCTGCGCACCCATGGCCTGATCCACGACTGCCCGAAACTTGTTCAATTGCGGACCTTTCCGACGATCGCCGTCGGCGGTGACGAGGCGGGGGCAGCCGGGTTGCTGACCGCGATGATCTGCCACCTGGCGGTGTTCCATCCGCCGGATCTGGTGCAGATCCGGGTGCTCACCGACAATCCCGAGGACCCGAACTGGTCGTGGCTGAAGTGGCTGCCGCACGTGCAGCACCAGACCGATGCCGACGCCGCAGGCCCCACCCGGCTGGTGTTCACCCGCCCCGACGGGTTGAGCGATCTGACCGCACGCGGCCCGCACACCGCCGACGCCGCACCGGGCGGCCCGTACGTGATCGTGGTCGATCTGACCGGAGGCAAGGCCGGATTCCCGGTCGACGGCCGCGCCGGGGTCACCGTGCTGACCCTCGGCAACCACCGTGGCTCGGCCTACCGGTTGCGGGTCGACGCCGACGGTACGGCCGACGACAAGTTGCCCAACCAGAACTACCGCGAGGTCACCCGGGTCGCCGACCGCATGACGTCGGGGCAGGCCAACCGCGTCGCGCGCAAGCTCGCCGGCTGGTCGATCACCGGCACCATCATCGACAAGAACGTGCGGGTGCAGAAAAAGGTCTCCAACGAGTGGCACCACCTGGTCGGAGCCCAGACCCTCGAAGAGGTCACCCCGAACCGCTGGCGGATGTACACCGACACCGACCGGGACCGGCTGAAGATCCCGTTCGGCCACGAGCTGAAAACCGGCGAGATCATGTATCTCGACATCAAGGAAGGTGCCGAGTTCGGTGCAGGCCCGCACGGCATGCTCATCGGCACCACCGGCTCCGGCAAGTCGGAGTTTCTCCGCACCCTGATCCTGTCGCTGGTGGCCACCCACCATCCCGACCAGATCAACCTGCTGCTCACCGATTTCAAAGGCGGCTCGACATTCCTGGGCATGGAGAAACTGCCGCACACCGCGGCGGTCGTCACCAACATGGAAGAGGAAGCCGAACTCGTCAGTCGTATGGGTGAGGTGCTCACCGGCGAACTCGACCGGCGCCAGTCGATCCTGCGTCAGGCCGGCATCCAGGTCGGTGCGGCCGGTGCGCTCTCGGGTGTGGCCGAATACGAGAAGCACCGGGAACGCGGGGCGGATCTGCCACCGCTGCCGACACTGTTCGTCGTCGTCGACGAGTTCGCCGAACTGCTGCAGAACCACCCGGACTTCATCAACCTGTTCGACCGCATCTGCCGTGTCGGCCGGTCGCTGCGGGTGCACCTGCTCCTTGCGACGCAGTCGCTCAACACCGGCGGTGTGCGCATCGACAAGCTTGAGCCCAACCTGACGTACCGACTTGCCTTGCGCACCACCAGCTCTGCGGAATCCAAGGCGGTGATCGGCACGCCTGAGGCGCAATACATCACCAACAAGGAGAGCGGCGTCGGCTTCCTGCGGGTCGGTATGGAGGATCCGGTCAAGTTCCGCAGCGTCTACACCGGCACCAACTACGTGCCCACCGCGGACGAGATCGTCGACGGCGAGGTCAAACCCCGCGCACAGAAGCAGGCCCGGGTGCGGATCCATCAGTTCACCACGACCCCGATCTTCGATACGGCGGTGACGCAATGAGTACAGAGGCCGAACCGAGAGTGCTGCGCGAGGTGGTGCTGGGGCAGCTGGGCACGGGCGAGATCCGTGCCTACCGGATGTGGCTGCCCCCGCTGACCGACCCCACCCCCGTCAACGAACTCATCGAGCGCGACTACCAACGTCAGCCGCTGCGGTTCGGGCTCGGGGTCATGGACGAGCCGCGCAGGCACCGCCAGGAAGTGTGGGGCGTCGACGTGTCCGCGGCCGGTGGCAACATCGCGATCGGCGGGGCGCCGCAGACCGGCAAGTCCACCTTTCTGCAGACCCTGATGCTGTCCGCAGGCGCCACCCACTCGCCGCGCCAGGTGCAGTTCTACTGCGTGGATCTCGGCGGCGGCGGTCTCATGTACCTGGAGGACCTGCCGCACGTCGGTGGGGTGGCCACGCGTGCCG
Organism: Mycobacterium appelbergii; assembly: GCF_032883035.1. Lineage (NCBI taxonomy): Bacteria > Bacillati > Actinomycetota > Actinomycetes > Mycobacteriales > Mycobacteriaceae > Mycobacterium > Mycobacterium appelbergii. Next base: position 44,722 of record NZ_JAMQTH010000001.1, on the reverse strand, counting down.
AGCCGGACCGGGTCAACCGGGTCGTGGCAGAGGTGAAAGCCGTGCTGCGCGCGCGTGAGCAGGTGTTCAAGCAGTACCGCGTCGGCTCGATCGCGGCGTACCGGGAGATGCGGGAGGATCCGAAACACCCCGCGTTCCAGGACCCGTTCGGTGACGTATTCCTCGTGATCGACGGCTGGCCCGCGTTCGTCGCGGAATTCCCGGATCTGGAACCGGTGGTGCAGGACCTCGCCGGTCAGGGGCTGGCCTACGGCGTGCACATCATCATCTCCACCCCGCGGTGGACCGAGCTGAAGTCCCGGGTGCGGGACTACCTGGGCACCAAGATCGAGTTCCGTCTCGGCGACGTCAACGAAACCCAGATCGACCGGATCACCCGCGAGATCCCGGCCAACCGCCCGGGCCGGGCGGTGTCACTGGAAAAACACCATCTGATGATGGGCGTGCCGCGCCTCGACGGCGTGCACAGTGCCGACAACATCGTCTCGGCGATCTCAACGGCGGTCGAGCAGGTGGCGGCCCGGTACACCGAACAGGCGCCGCAGGTGCGGGTGCTGCCGGACCGGATCTACCTGCATCAGCTGGAGCCGAATCCTCCTGGCGCCGATGCGGATTACCGCACCAGGTGGACGGTGCCGCTGGGCGTGCGTGAGTCGGACCTCACGGTCGCCTACAACCAGATGTATCTGACACCGCACCAGGTGATCTTCGGTGCGCCCAAGTCGGGTAAGACCCGCATCGCGCATGCGGTGGCGCAGGCGATCTGCCAGCGCAACAGTCCGCAGCAGGTGCGGTTCATGCTGGCCGACTACCGTTCCGGCCTGCTCGACGCGGTGCCGCAGAGTCATCTGCTGGAGGCCGGGGCGATCAACCGCAACAGCGCCACCTTGGAAGAAGCCATCAAGGCGCTGGCATTCAACCTGCAGAAGCGGTTGCCGCCACCGGACCTGACCACCGCTCAGCTACGGGCGCGGTCGTGGTGGACCGGTCCGGACATCGTCCTGCTGGTCGACGACTGGCACATGATCGTCGCGGCATCCGGAATGTTGTCGCCGATGGCACCGCTGGCACCGTTGCTGCCTGCCGCCGCGGACATCGGACTGCACGTCGTGGTGACGTGCCAGATGAGCCAGGCACACAAGGCCACCATGGACAAGTTCGTCGGCGCCGCCTATGGCGCGGGTTCGCCCACGATGTTCCTTTCCGGCGAGAAGAACGACTTCCCGTCCCGGGAGATCACCGTCAAGAAAAGGCCACCTGGCCAGGCGTTTTTTGTATCGCCGGACGGCAAAGAAGTTATCCAGGCGGCCTATGTCGATCCCCCTGAAGAAGAAGTGTTAGCACCACCACTACAGGGCGGTTAGTATTTATCCAACGCACTCAGCAACGCTGGCGGCAGCCCGCCAGCAAAGGGATCGGGGGACAGATTCCTTAACGATGTGGCAAACTGCTGCCGCGTCGCTGGCGAGTGCTTGTCCTGGGGAATTTGGAAAACAACAAGGAGAGCACGCAAATGCAACCAATGACGCACAATCCCGGTGCCGAAGCTGTTGCCGCACAGGTGATCGCAAACGCGACCCGTGGTCTGGCAGGCGGCACGACCGCGTCGGCCGCGGTGACCGCACTGGTCCCCGCAGGTGCCGACGAGGTCTCGCTCCTGGCAGCCCTCGCCTTCGCGAGCGAGGGCCTCGAGGCCCTCACGACCAATGCGTTCGCGCAGGAGGAACTCACCCGGGCCGGTGCGGCATTCTCGGAGATCGCCGGCATCTACAACGCCGTCGACTCGGCCAACGCAGCCACTCTCTAGCACGTCACGCATAGTTTCTAGCGATAGGGTCATCGAACAATGGTCGCGGCGCCGCCCATCCCACCGATCTGGGTCGCCATGCCTCCGGAGGTCAACACCGCACGGTTGATGTTGGGTGCGGGTCCGGCACCGATGCTCCAGGCCGCAGGCGGCTGGGAGGGGTTGGCGATCCTGCTGGAAACGCAGGCCGACGAGTTGGCCGGCGCGCTCAGTAACCTGACGTCGCTGTGGAACGGAACGGCAAGCGAACGCGCGGTTGCTGCGACCATGCCGATGATCATGTGGTTACGGACAACGGCGATGCAGGCGCAGAAACGTGCATTGCAGGCAACCGCTCAGGCAAGCTCCTACACCCTTGCTCTGGCTACCACGCCGCCGCTGCCGGAGATTGAGCAGAACCACATCACGCACGGCGTTCTGGAAGCCACCAACTTCCTGGGCATCAATACGATGCCGATCGGCATGAACGAGATGGATTACTTCGTCCGGATGTGGCATCAGGCAGCCGGTGCGATGGACGGCTATCACGCCGAAACCACGATGAATCTGTTGTTCGAGCCGATCATGCCGATGAAGCCGATGGTGTTGCCCGGTGTCGGGGAGTCCACGGCGGCTTCGGCGCTCGCCCAGACCGCACCCCGGGTGGCAACGGGTCTGGCCCGCAACATGGTTGTCGAGTCGGTGAGTGCACAGGCCACCATCGAGTCGATGGGGTTGATGGCCGGTAACGCCGCGGCACAGGTCAACCATGGCGAGCAGCGGGCCATGGGGGCGGCGCAGAAGGGCGAGCAGGCCGGCCAGCAGCAACAACAACAGCAACCGGCGCAGCAAGGACTTCAGCAGGGCATGCAGATGGCCATGCAGATGGGATCGCAGGCCGCGCAGATTCCGCAGCAGCTTTCGCAGATGGTGCAGACGCCGATGCAGACGCTGACCCAGCCGCTGCAGCAGGTGACGTCGATGTTCAGCCAGATGGGCGGCAGCGACAAAGGCATGCAGATGGGGCTGATGGGTGCAGGCCCGTTCTCGAACCATCCGCTGATCGGGGGGTCCGGGCCGAGTTCCGGTGCCGGGCTGGTGCGGGCGGCCTCGCTGCCCGGCGCGGGCGGAACCGCGCCGCGTACGCCGTTGCTGTCGGGGATGCTCGGCATCGCCGGTGAGGCGAAGGCGCCGGTTTCCGGTGCGGCGTCGGGCGCGACGGGTGGCCTGGCTCCGGTTGGTGCGGGCGGCGGTGGCGCCGGTCCGATGACCGGTGCGGGAAAGAACGGCAAGAGCGGGGGATCGAAGGAGGGCCTGACGGCCCCGACCGCGCTCAGTTATGACCTGTCAGAAGATGAAGATGACGACTGGTAAGTCGTCTCACGACAAGACTTTCCGGCCACCCGGCCGGAGGACTCGCCATGAGTTTGGTGAGGACAAAGGAAAATAAGGGGAATCCAAACATGGCTGGAATGAATACAGATGCCGCCGTCCTCGCCAAGGAGGCTGCGAATTTCGACCGTATCTCGGGTGAGCTCAAGAGCGTGATGGCTCAGGTCGAGTCCACCGGTGGCACCTTGGCCGCCCAGATGGTGGGCCAGGCCGGTACCGCTGCCCAGGCCGCGCTGCTCCGCTTCCATGAGGCTGCTGCCAAGCAGATGCAGGAGCTCAACGACATCTCGAACAACATCCACACCTCGGGGACGCAGTACACCTCCACCGACGACGATCAGGCCTCGACGCTGTCGTCGGCCATGAACATCTGACCACCACCCCACCAGAACACTGAGAAACGGAGATAAGACATGACAGAACAGGTATGGAATTTCGCCGGTATCGAAGGTGGCGCCAGCGAGATCCACGGTGCCGTCGGTACGACTGCCGGGCTGCTCGACGAGGGCAAGGGCTCGCTCGCCTCGCTCGCCGCAGCGTGGGGTGGCTCCGGTTCGGAGGCTTACCAGGCCGTGCAGACGCGCTGGGACAGCACCGCCAACGAGCTGAACACCGCGCTGCAGAATTTGGCGCAGACCATCAGCGAGGCTGGTTCGACCATGGCTCAGACCGAGGCCGGCGTTACCGGGATGTTCGCCTAAGAACACGGGAACGTACGACGGTGGGCGGAGTAGGTTGACCAATCATGCGTCAACCGATCCCGCCCACCACGTGCGCTCGGGGTGTGAAAATCTAACTATCTGAACGTGACTATTTGAGGGGTACCCATGTCGGCCGACTATGACCGGCTCTTCCACTCGTCTGAACCGGGACAACCGGTCGACGACGCCACAATCATGGTGGACAGAGATGCCATTCTGAAGGCCGCTGCGGTACCACCGCCGCCGATGCCGACCGGGGAAGCCGCGCCGGCTGAGCCCTCGTCGAGTTCGATACCGGTCGCGCCGACACAGACGCAGGCCGAAGCCGCTCCGGCGCGTCACGCCGAGCCGGCACCACAGATGCCACCGCCGCCGCAGATGCCGGCCCCGGCGGCCCCGCAGTGGCCGCAGAACTCCATGCTGCGTGCGCCTCAGCAGAATTTCGGCTCGGGCGCCCGCCACGAGCAGCCCCGCACCATGCCCGGACCTCCGGCACGGGTGGCACCCGGGCCCGCCCCGTCGCAGTTCGCCGAGTTCGACCCGGAGATCAGTGGCCAGTGGCGCGCGGGCCAGGCGATCGCGACGCCCAGCCAGCCCGGGCCGACGTCAGCGGCTTCGATGGGCAATCACCGCGCCATCGACGCGCTGTCCCATGTCGGGGTGAAGACTGCGGTCAAGATGCCGTCGCAGCGTGGTTGGCGGCACTGGCTGTACATGATGACGCGGATCAACATGGGGCTCTCGCCCGATGAGGTCTATGAGCTGGATCTGCACAACCGCATCCGCCGCAACGCGCGGGATTCCTACCAGATCGGCGTTTTCGGCCTCAAGGGCGGTGTCGGCAAGACCGCGGTCACCGTTGCGCTCGGGTCGTCCATGGCCAAGATCCGCGGTGACCGGATCCTCGCGATCGACGCTGATCCTGACGGCGGCAACCTCGCCGACCGTGCCGGGCGTCAGTCCGCGGCCACGGTCTCGGATCTGCTCGCCGACCAGGAACTGTCCCGCTACAACGACATTCGCGCCTACACGAGCATGAACTCGTCCAACCTCGAGGTGTTGTCCTCGGAGGATTACAGCGGGGCGCAGCGCGAGTTCAACGACGACGACTGGAAAGGCGCGACCGGTGTGGTGTCGCGCTACTACAACCTGGTGCTGGCCGACTGCGGTGCGGGCCTGTTCCAGAAGGCGTCCCGCGGCGTGCTGTCCACGGTGTCAGGCATGGTCATCGTCGCCAGCGCGTCGATCGACGGGGCACGGCAGGCCGCGATCACGATGGACTGGTTGCGCCAGAACGGATATCAGGACCTGCTCGGCCGGTCCTGCGTGGTGATCAACCACGTGACACCCGGGAAGCCGAACGTCGATGTCGACGATCTGGTGCAGCAGTTCGAGCGCCATGTGCCGCCGGGCCGGGTCATCGTGTTGCCGTGGGACAAGCACATCGCCTCGGGCACTGAGATTCAGCTTGATCTGCTCAGCGACACCTTCGAGCGCCGCATCACCGAACTGGCCGCAGCCCTTTCCGACGACTTCGACAGACTCGAACGCCGTTGACCTCGACAGCTGCGGCCACAGAAGCGTCGAGTGTGACGCCTGGGCGACCATCGACCACCCGGGTTACCATTCTCACCGGTAAGCGGATGACCGATCTGGTGCTGCCGTCGGCGGCCGCGATCGAGACTTACATCGACGAAACGGTCAGTGTCCTGGGCGATCTGCTCGAAGACAGCCCCAAGGATGTGCTGGCCGGGTTCGACTTTGCGGCGCAGGGGGTGTGGGCGTTCGCGCGACCGGGTGCGCCACCGCTGAAGGCCGACGAATCCTTGGACGACGCCGGGATCGTCGACGGTTCGCTGCTGACGTTGGTGTCGGTGAGCCGCACCGAGCGTTACCGGCCGTTGGTCGAGGACGTGATCGATGCGATCGCGGTGCTCGACGAATCTCCGGTGTTCGACCGCACGGCGTTGAACCGCTTTGTGGGTCTGGCGATTCCCGTGGTGGCGTTCATCATCACGGTGATGTCGCTGGTGTCGTGGAGTCGGACCGGGCACGGCTGGTGGTGGCCGCTGGCGCTGGCGGTCCTCGGGGTAGCGCTGTTGGTCGGCAGCATGCTGGCCAAGACCCGTTACGACAACATCTCGATGTCGGAGAGCCTGCTGCTCGGGGCGGTACCGGTATTGGCCGGCGCTGCGGCACTGGCGGTTCCGCTGCCGCGCGGTGTCGAGTCGTTGGGCGCTCCGCAGATCGCCGGGGCCGGCGCGGTTGTGTTGCTGCTGACGCTGGCGACCCGAGGTGGGCCACGCCAACGCGCCGAGGCCGCCTCCTTCCTGTCGGTGCTCTCCATTGCGATCACCGGTGCCGCCATCGCGTACGGGTACGGCTCACACAGCTGGGTGCCCGCCGGTGCGATCGCATTCGGTCTCATCGTGGTGACCAACGCGGCGAAACTGACTGTGGCCGTGGCCCGTATCGCCCTGCCGCCGATCCCCGCGCCGGGTGAGGTGGTCTCCAACGACGAACTGCTCGACCCCGTGGCCACACCCGACGCCGTCGACGTGGAATCCCCGACCTGGCAGGCGATCATCGCCTCGGTCCCGGAGTCCGCGGTCCGACTGCAGGAACGCAGCCAACTCACCAGCAGGCTGCTCATCGGATTCCTGTCCGCCGGCGCGTTGATCCTGGCCGTCGGTGCGATCGCCGTTGTGGTGCAAGGACATTTCTTCACCCACAGCATGATCGTGGCGGGGCTCGTCGCGGTCATCTGCGGGTTCCGCTCACGGCTGTACGCCGAACGGTGGTGTGCCTGGGCGCTGCTCGCGGCAGCCATTGCCGTGCCGACCGGGGTGATGGTGCGGCTGTGCCTGTGGAACCCCGACGACGCCTGGCTGGTGCTCGCCAGCTACACCGTGCTGGCCATCGTCGCGCTGATCGTGGTCGGCGCCACCGACGGTGTCCGCCGGGTGTCCCCGGTGACCAAACGCATCCTGGAGCTGGTCGACGGCGCCACCATCGCCGCGGTGATCCCACTGCTGCTGTGGATCGCCGGCGTGTACGACCTGCTCAGGAATCTTCGGTTGCACTGAGGCGGGGATGCGGCCATGAATGGGGAACCGCCTGTCAACGTGTTGGCACTGAATTCGGCGCGGTTCAGCCCAGCTGACGGGTTGATAGGCCGCCAAATTCGTGCGTTCGGGGCATTGTCGGCTCGGGTAGCATTTTGCTGAACTACTGGTAGAGGGGACTGCCGATGCGTGCCATGAGACCGCCACGTTGGCGGGTTGGCGCTGGCATGTTTCTGAGGGTGGCCAAGTGACTTCCCGCCTGAGACCTGGTGCGTACGTTGTGCCAAGGCTGTGTGAGCCGTTAGCGATCCTCCGCTGGCCGGTTATCTCGGCAGATGCAACTGGTATGTGCGGCGATGGGAGTAGTCGATGACGGGTGAGCTACGGGTGAATCCGCCCGAACTGCGGGCCGGAGGCTTGGGCATGAGCGACGCCGCAGCCAGCCTTCCAGATCCGCCGGCGATGTTCACAACTTCGGGGACAGACCCGCTTTCGGTCGCGCTGCAGCGGGTGACTCAAGAGAAGGAAGCGGCCTTCATTGAGGGCTTGCCAGGCACCAGGGCGGATGCAAAGGGTACGGCAACGAACATCGGGGTCGCGGCCGACCAGTACGAGAAAACGGATCAGGAGATCCACGACAACGTGAAGAAGTCGCTGGCCGAATTCGACTCAATGTACGGTCCGCCCGCGGGTGGTGGAGCCCAAGATGCGATGGGCCAATTCGGACAGCTGATGCAGATGCCCATGCAGATGCTTCAACAGATGGGCCAGGTCCCGACGCAGATGCTTCAGCGGCTCGGACAGCTTCCGCAGACCGCGATGCAAGGCGTGCAGCAGGGAATTCAGCAGATCAGCCAGGTCGCCGGCGAGGCGGCACAGAAGGAAGACGCGCAGAAGCCGGATGATGGGCGGGAGGAGGACGCGCAGAAAGCTAAACACGATGAGCAAGCGCGTCCGAACGAGGTCGAGGGTGCGACCGCCGAGCCGAGCGCTCCTGAGCGTGCACCGGTAGCGGCTCCGCACGGAAATCTTGGGACGGAAAGTTCGCCGCTAGCTCCACCCGTGGAGCCAGTGCCACGTCGAGCGCCTTCTGATCCATCAATTCTGTTGTGACCGTGAAGTTTCTGACCTAAAAGGTGTGTTGATGAGTTTGCCTCCCCCGCCAGATTCGTTTGGTTCCCAGCCGCCGAATGGTGGTGGAGGACCTCAGTGGGGTGGGCCTCCTCAACAGGGACACGGCGGTCAGCCGCCATACATGGGTGGTCCACCATCGGGACAACACCAAGGAACACCGCCGCAGTGGGGACCTCAGCAGCAATGGGCTGGCGGTCCGCCGCTTCCGCCGCCGAACAAGGGCGGTAAAGGGAAGTGGATCCTCATTGGCCTCGCTCTGGTAGCGGTGATTGCACTGAGCATTGCCGGCACAGTAATCGTGCTTCGGTCCGATTCAAACGGTGGTGATGGGCCGACGCAATCTGCACAAGGCAGCGATTCCGAATTCGCGAGCGCGAATGACACGGGACCAGCAACAGTGATCACTGACGACGTCACTTGCGATGCTTGGACGAGGATTGGGCGAGAATACGCCGACACGGTCAAATCCGTTAATTGGGACGACAGAGATAGAACCGTCTCTGTTGGAGCGTGGACGCCAGAACAGCGAACCATGTACGAAACCGTTGGCAAGGCAATGACCCGTGCAGCCGAGCAGACGGTAGGGCTCATGAAGCGAACCCCGCATCGGGTGATGCGTGAGCTGTACGAACAGTTCATTGCCTACGCCCACGCGTTCACTAATGTAATTCCAAAGTACGTCGCTGACGATGATAACTTCGTAGTAGTCACGGAGGCAGCAGGGAACAGTGTTTCCAACATATGCTCGGCGATAAACTATAAAAGCGCACAAACGATATCGGGTACAATTGCTGACCCCGCGCCGCCATCCAAGATTGCGACGCTTGGTGATGCACCCAATCCAGAGGTCTTCTTGCCTGAAGTCAACCCAATATGTTCGGAGTGGGCATCAATGGTATCGCGATATAGCGACGATACTGCTGCATGGGTCGCACTCGATCCGAATATCGAAGCTAAGGCGTGGACGCCCGAGCAGAGGGGAATCATCGACGCCGTCACTACGGTTATGACCACAAACGCGGATGATATTGAGAAGTTGGGGCGCAACAGCGGTAATCCCACGTTGGAAGATTTCGCAGTTTTGGGTGCTCAGTATCGACGTGCGTATGCGGCTGCGCTTCCGACGTACACGCCTCGGGATAGCTTCCTCGCGGAATCGGCAACCTACTTGGTCAAGATAGTCGATTGGGCCTGCAAGGCCGGGTCATGAATGCGGCAGTAGGAGGCAGCTTTGGGGGTGGTGCAACCGGCGGCGCAATCGGCAATGCAGTTGGGACGGCTTTAAGCAGGAGTAAGCCTACCGGCCAGTACGCCGACGAAATGACCGCTACCGGTGCTTGGCCGGAAACGGATGAGTCAGTATTTGAGAGCCGGAAGGAAATGCTGTCGGGCATCAGATCTGGTGTTACCGAAGCTCGGTTGGCCTGGGATAAAGTCAAGGCTCTTGTGTTCAATGGCCTCTATATATGGATGGGTGGTAGTGCAACCGCCGCGGCGGCAAAGGTAGAAGAACATAGTAAAGCAATGGCTGAGCGCGAAAAGCAACTCGATGACGCAATTCGATGGTGCCAAAATGCGATAGATCACATCGGCGCTGCGAAGGATACGATTGTCGGCAACGTCGGAGAAGCGCTCAAGTCGATTAGCGCTGCGTTAGAAGAAGCGGCTGAGAAGGATCTCGACGCTACAGAGGCTGTCCAAGGCATTGTTGACCAGACGTACACCGCTAACAAGAACGCGATTCAATCATTAGCCAGCCGCCTAACCGGCAAAGATATACCTGAAACGCCGCCACCCGTCGACGGGCCAAATGAGACTGGCAGCGATCAGCCAGGAGCGCAGTCAGACGGCGAAGAATTGCCAAGTGAAAACTCCCCGTTGTTCTTGACTGGCAAGACGCCTCAAGAGGGGCGAAAGCCACCGGGGCCTGGATTCGTTCCTGCGGTTAGTGCCGAGTCTGAAGTCGAACCTGTACTTGACAAGCAACCGGCAGAGCAAGAAGGCGTTGGATCCGGTTTTAGGCCAGCGGTCACTCCTGAGTCAACGCCCCAACCCGTTCTGGAGCATCAGCAGACCGAACAGGCAGGCGCAGGTTCTCCCATGAAGCCTGCAGCGGCACCTCCTTTCGGCAGCCAGCAATCCCCGTCGGGGCCTAAGTCGCCCGGTGTTGCTGGCGGGTCCGGCGCGCCCGGTGCTCCAAGCCTCGGTGGCGGCGCCCCAAGCGCGAGCGCACCCAGCGCACCAAGCAGTCCCCTCAGCGCCAGTTCGCCGGCAGCAAGTGCCACTCCGACCGGCCTGGACCCGTCTCAGGCTGCAGCCGCCGCGAATGCACAACCGTTCGGTCCGCAGTCGCCGGCTCAGCAGTTCGCGCAGGGGCTGTCGCAGGGGCTGAACAATGCGCCGCCGCCGACGATGCAGCCGGCCGGGACCTCGGTCGCCCCGCCGGTGACCGACGCTCCCGCTCCGCCGCCGAGCGCAACTGCCGGTGCATCCGGTGGTGGGACTGGCCATGCGCCGGTTGCACCGCCAACGTCGACCGGCGCTGGTGGTTCGTCCATGGGCGGCGGTATGGGAGGGATGCCTCTGGGCCCACCGCCGACAGCTCCGCCGGCCGGTCCGTCGGCGCCTGCCCCGCCGCCTTCCGCGGCACCGATTGCGAATACCAGCACTCCGGCCACTGCTGCGGCAGCGGCGATTCCGGTGTCGACGGCGCGCGCGGAGCGCGACGCAGCCCTGGCCGCAGCCAGGGCAGGGGCGTTGCGCCGTAAAGCCGGCGACCACGATCCGTTGAGCTTGGCTCGGCGCCTCGCAGCGGCGCTCAACGCGCCGGGCATGGTCAATGACGCTGATTACAAGTTCTTCTGGATCACCGGGCTCACCGTGGACGGCAAGATCGTGGTGGCCAACAACTATGGGCTGGCCTATATCCCTGAGCAGGTGCACCTGCCCGAGCAGGTGCACATGGCTTCTGCGGATGAGTCGATCTCGCCCGCTGAGCGTGCGAGTTGGGTGAACGAACCGGTCGTGGCGGTGCAGCGTTGGGCCGAGCACCATGACACCGAGTTGCGCGCGGTGATCGCGACTGCGGAGCAGTTCAAGAACTCGGATGCCGGTGTGCACCAAGAAGTTTTGACACCCGAAGACATCCCTGCCAGCGGGAAGATGGCCGGTCGTGACCGGCTGCAGGTGATCGCCCCGCAGGCGAGCTCTCAACTCGCGCAAATCAGCGACACCGATCTGGTGAATGTGTTGCCGCCCGCGCTGGCTGATGTCAATCCGCCCGAGGATCGGCGGACCGCATTGTGGGATAAGGTGTGGCAGCCCTTGGCCAGTCGTTCCTCTAAGCGAGGTGCGCGGCATCTACGGGCCTTTGTGGAGTACGCGGCGCACACCCAGGAACAAGCGATATACGCGGCACACACCGCCGCCGATCCAGAAGATCAACGACGAGCTGTCAACGAATTTGTTTACTGGCAGCACGTAGGGCAGCTGACCGCTGACGCCATCGCGACGTAAGCAACGGCGATGGGCGGAACACAATGTCCGGCGGGTGGCCGGTGAGAAATAACGCGGCTAGCGCGTTCGGTACGCCCTTATGATTGCCTGCGTGACGTCGATAGCCGGCTTGCCCAAGCAAGCAGGCCGCTCAAGCAACAATTCGGGGTTCGCTACAGAGAACTTCTGTGGCCATCAGCGGGCGTCATGGGTGTAGAGAGGATGGTCTGCAATGGGTGATGAGTTGCGGTACGCGACCGAGGGGCTGGAGGCAAAAGCCCATATCTGCGAGACACCTCGCCCCGAAGGACCGCCGGAAGAGGCAAACCCGCCGGACATGCTCCTGACTACGTTCTCACTTTGGAACAAAGTTTTGGCGTCGGCCTCGAAAATGACGGCGACGCTTAAAGCGGGAGACCGTGAGGGAGAGCGTATCGCGGCGGCCCTGCGAGCTGCGGCCGGTGCCTACAAGAAGGTTCAAGACGCGAAAACCGCAGCGCTGAATAGTCAGATGAATGGTAGTGATGGACCGCCGCCAGCTGAGACGGCTGCTCCAGACATGGCAAGTATTCCTGGCTCGCTGCCCATTCCGTCCCCGGCCTATCCCTCTTCTAGTGGGGAAGGTGACGACAAGGATTGGGATGAGGCCGCGCGAGAAATATATGGCGGCGATATACAGGCCCTATCAATCAAGTTTTTGCGGGACAAGTGGAGGGATTACCAGTCAGTCCTGGAGGGCCACGGGGCGAACTTCTCGCAGCCTGCAGAGGGGTGGCACGGCCCTGCTGCCGAAACGTGTGCGGAGGCTCAGCGACGACTATCGAGCTGGTGGAGGGACATGGGTGCAGAGTGCGGCAGGCTGGCTCAAGAGGCGACCACGTTTGCCGACGCGCATGACAAGCTGGTCGCCAGCCATCCCACGTTAAAGGATGTGGAGGAGTATTACAGCGCAGACTGGGAAGCTCTCGGCGCGGCGCAGAACATGACTGCCCAGGACGCCAAATCGATGATGTGGGAGGCCTTCCAGCGGCAGTCAGAGGATGCACTCGAGGCCTATGGTCGCACCACGCTCCAGGAGATAAGGCCGGGCAAGCCACCGGCGATTGGTGGGCTGCCGACGGTCCATGACGGTGAGGCGACACATCCCGGCCCTCAAACCCCCGGAGGCCCCGGCGGCGGACCAGGTGGCGGCACGGGTGGAGGTAGCGGCGGCGCCGGTGGCGGCACCCCGGAGATGCCCAAGATGCCGTCGCTCGATCCGCCGATGTCACCGGCGGGCCTTGATCCCTCAGCGGGGGAGAAACCGTCGGGTTCGCCCAGCGGCGGTGGCTCGCCCTCCGGCGGCGGCTCCCCGTCGGGCGGTGGTGCGCCACCTGGCGGCGGCGCGCCGGGTGGTCTTCCCGAGGGCATGCCTGAGGGTGGCCCTGAGATTCCCGGTCTCGAGGAACCCAGCCTCAAGCCGGCCAGCGCTGGCGGTGGCGGTGGCGGAATGGGCGGTGGCGGCGGCGGTATGCCCGCCGGGCCCCTCGGCCCTGCCGTCGGAGCGGACTCGGTGGCGGCATCCCCAGCGGGCGCCCGCGGCGGCGGCGTCGGACCCTCAGGCGCCTCGGGTGGCGGCGGGGTTGGCGGCATGGGCGGCGGCATGGGTGGCATGGGCGGTGGCCATGGCCAGGGCGGCCAGGGCAAGGAGAAGCGCCGCAATCCGAGTCTCTCGGAAGACGAGTCGCTCTACGAGGAAGACCGCGAGTGGACCGAGGCCGTCATCGGTCACCGTCCGCGCAAGGATGTCAAGGACACCAAGCAGTAATCTGACGCCCACGCCGGATGGCCCCCAGGACCTTGATCCTCAAAGCAGTTCGGTTGCACGCCGATTAATGGTGTGTCGGCGAGCAGTCCATTTCCGTGGGAGGTCTGAGTTCAGGACGGCCATCCCGGATGCGGGGCTTCAGTAGGAAAATCAGCCCGCGGATGTTCGCCTGTGACGAGAACTGTCCGACGGTCTACAGGGTCGGGCGCTTTGGCGACGCATTGGGCTACGTCTTGCTGAGAAGTTGGCCACTCATCGTCGCGAAGCTCTCCACGAGGGTTGAGCTTGCCGGTAATTCTCCATTGGCCGAAAACATCGGTGGACGGAGATGGAGACGGTCCGGATTGAGGCGGGAGATCATTGTTGCCGATGCCGGGCGGTGTCATGGTGATACGCAGCGCTGAAATCCCTGCGGTTTCCGGGGACGCTGCGCCCGAGGGGTGGAATGAGTACTTGTCGTCGTCAGTGGCGCGCGCGGTTGTGTAATCCCAAGTGCACGTCACAACAACCACCTCATGTTCGTCCCTCGTGACGGACAAGATGTGTTGGCGGCTTGTGCCGACCCTAGGGGAGCGTAAGGCGTATTCCGTTTCTGGCCACAAGCCAAGGGCATGTCGAGGCCCATCGTCTGAACCGTTGGGGGCGACCGCCTTATCGAATCCTGGATAGAGCTTGTCGATATCGCCGGTTTGTTGGACCAACGCGAACGACTCCACATACGCCCGTATCGGAACGGCCGGGCCCGTGACGAGTTCGATCCCGGGCTCTGCACTCCAGACATAGCGCAGATCCGCGACAACTCCGTCCCAACGCAATGTCGGGGTTGGTTGCGGTGTTTTCGCAACTTCGTTGCCGGAACTACACCCGGCGAGCGCCGACGACGCTAGGCAAAACACCATAGCTAACGATTTGGCCGTGTTGGCAGGGATCACTATTACGAATCTCCGGTCGCCGGGTCACTATCTTCGGTAACGCTATTGTATCGAGACGGTACATGAGACTCGATAGTGATACCGAGATCATCGCCCACTACATTACGGAATACGCCGCCTACGACGTCCTTATACTCGCGACTGGCTATCGTTGCAGGGTCCATTTCCTCGTACGATAGAATCCTGAAGCCCTTAGCGGGATCGTCGGGATCGACCAATTCGTAGTAACCCATCGGTAAACCGGCGATGTCTATACCTTTTGACTGTAACGCATTCAACACCTGCTGTTGAGCCACCGCAATATCCATATCTGGCAGGTCCTGAGGCTGCCAATCAATACGCGGCTCAGGCCCGATGAATGAATCTTGCATAGCAGTGCCCATTAGATCGATCGCCGGCCCGGATAACGCCCAGGGGCCAGGCGCCATGCTGGCGGTTGCGCTCGCCACCTTAAATCCGGTATCCCAGGCCGACTTCTTCTGCTGCCATTCCGAGTGAACCTTTTCTTGCTCGTTCAAATCGCCCTGTTCCACCGCGTTATGGATTCCGGAGTCGGATAATCCCCGCAATGTCACCGCGTCTTCCAAATACCGGTTGAATGACTTCGTATCCTGTCCATCAGAGGCAAACGCACTCGCCCATTTGTCCTGGCTGGCTGCGGCGTCGAAGAGTGCCGCGCCGTTGAACGAATTTGACGCGATCTCGTCCGTGCTGAGCACTGAGAAGATGCCCTTGGCGATAGGGAATGAACCGTTCTGCCTGTTCTCGGCTGTGTCCAAGAAGTCAAAACCATTGTTTGGCGCACCCGTCAATTCCGCGATATTTGCGATGTAGGGCTTAAGGCCTTCGGCCATTCCTTGAACAAGTCTTGGGTTGAGCTCCCCCAGGGTGGTGTCCCGATTGGGCCCGAGATTGAGCAAGTCATCGTACTTCTCGCCGATATAGCGGCCATAAGCTTCCGCCGTGTCGGCGGCGATTTCTGAGTGTTCGTGTCCAGTCCAGCTCAGGGCCGATGCAATTGCATCACCATCGTCAGACCAGGCGCGGTGGGTCAAATTGTGAAGAAACTTGTCGGAGTCGATTCCTTCGATATGATTTCCGCCGGTGGTTATTGCATCATGGATGGCATGATGGTCGGGCGACACCGCTGACAATAGGTCTGAGACGACAGGATCGGCCCAACGTTGACTCAGGTTTGGGTCGTGAAGCTCGGGCCAGTACAATCGGTCCGACATGCTCGAAGCCTTCGCCAGGATTGCACGGTCAAGATCAGTATTAGATTGAAAGTCTGGGCTACCGTCTTTCACGATCGCCGCGATTGCGCTCAACTCGTGAGCGTCGAGCGCATTGCTTATGGCATAGTCGCGGGTTTCGAGACCAAGTCCCGGGATGGGCAGGTTCTGCTTAGCCAGCGCCTCCTGCAAGCTCTGTGGCAGTTTGTCAAAACCTCCCTGAACCATATCCCCGGGGTTGTCGATTGCGTCGACCTTGGTTTCGGTGTTGGGAAAGTAGATATCGTCGTTGCTCATCAATTGCCACGAGTTGCCGATTATGTCTTTATGGCTGCCAAGTCGTTGCTCCGACGCGAGTAGTTCCTCAGTGCTCATACCGTTCATCTGTGCATTCAGTTGACTGACGTACGAACCTTGTTCGGCAGACAGAGCTTCGGTTCCGATGCGTTGTCCGGGACGCATTGCGTCTAGGACATCGTGAACACGTGTAGCTGCCTCCTGGTCTCCGGCCAATGCGTCCTGCACGTCCTGCTCTGCACGTGCGCGGGCATCGTCTGTGGTCTCTTCTGCCGAGCCCTTCCCTTCTTTGGGCAAATCCTTGCCCGTTCCAGGGGCGAACTTTTGGTGGGTAAGTTCCTCATATGCCTTGTTGAGGTCCCGGATGCGCCCGCCGATGTCGGCCATCTCGTTGGTGGATTTCTGGATGATGTCGCTGACGTCCCCGAGGCCCTTGTTCACGATCGGCACGAGCATGCGTCTGCCGGCGTCATTGTTGGGCACCGATGCGGCGGCGCTGACGACCCAATCGCGGGTTGTGTCGAGCTTTTGGCGCCCGGATATCACGACATTTGCCGCCTTCCCGACTTCAGCAGCCATCTGTTTATCGAGTTCGGCGAGCTTGCCGTAGACCTCAGCGTGTTCCTTGTTGGCGGTTGCATAGGCGCCGGCTGCCGCACCTTGCCAGCGGTGATCGGGTGCGGCAGCCTCGACGCCAGCTTTCATCTGCATCAGTCGTGAACTGCCGTCGTACTGTGATCCGTCGTCGGGTGTGCCCTGACCGAATGTCTCCCTGGCCTTTATCCACGTCGAATTGAACGCATCAAGCGGGCCCACATAACCCCCTCGTCAGGATTTCAGCAGTCAACTCTCAGTATCTCAGCGGTCCTGCTACCTCGGCTTCACTAATCTGACGGTCGTCGACGGATAAACCGACTGGTGGTGAAACTGTG
Organism: Mycobacterium appelbergii; assembly: GCF_032883035.1. Taxonomy (NCBI): domain Bacteria; kingdom Bacillati; phylum Actinomycetota; class Actinomycetes; order Mycobacteriales; family Mycobacteriaceae; genus Mycobacterium; species Mycobacterium appelbergii. Next base: position 27,949 of record NZ_JAMQTH010000001.1, on the reverse strand, counting down.
CTGGCATGGCCGCCGTGTGCCAGGCTTAGCCCACCATTTGATCTTTTGGTTTGCGATCAGCAATACCTCGGTGAATGTGGTCTCAATCTGACGATCACGGCTGTAACACCTATTGACCATCGGAAGTCAGCTGCGCAACGATCCCGTCGAGCCGCTCCCGGTCGGCCTCGATGGAGGCCGTCGCAGCGGCAGTCGCCTTCTGCAGCGCCTCGTTCAGCCGCTGCTCGACGGTGTGGGCGCCCAACCGCAGCAGACCGTCCTTGATGTAGACGTCGGTCAGGTGATGATGGCCGTTGAGAGTGACTTCCACGCTCTGGGCTTCGTCTGTCGCCGTGAAGGTTTCGGTGTTCATCTTGTGCAGCTGGTCATCCATGAGCGATTGCAGCTGCTGCGCCTGGCGCAGGACCGCAGCGACCTGCGGATGCATCTCTTCTGTCACGATTCCTCCCGACTACTGTTCCAGCGCCATCTGGTAACGACTTTCCTCGCGCGGGTTGATCAGACTGATCGGCAGTTGCCGATGCCGCGGAGTGTCGATGAAGTTCGGCCGCAAGATCACCCGGCCGACGCCTTCGTGTGGCCCGAGGTAGGTCGTCGAGTTCGGCCAGGCAACCCGGGCGACCCTGCCGACCCGGCCGTTGATCAGTGACGCGAATTCGCGGAACTGTGGCCCGAGGGTGACGACGGCACCGGCGGCCGCGGAGCGGATGACGAATTGGGTGAACAGCCGCGCATCGCCGAGGTTGATGCTGACGTCGATGTTGTCGAACGGCATGTACACCGGATAGCGGTCCGAGGTCTCGCCGACCAGCACACCGGCCGAGCCGATCGGCAGGTCGTAATGCTTGTCGGTGACCGGGCTGATGCCTTGCAACGCCGCCCGTTGACCGCCGAACAGGCACGAGAACCCGCGTGGGGTCGTGGGATTGGCCAAGGTGGTCAGCAGCACCGTCGCGGTCGGTGCGACACCGGGGCACAACCGGAGCCGGGTGGTGGTGTGGTCGGCTCGCGCCGACCACCACACGTCGGGCCCGCCGGGGGCGTTGTAGGCCGCGGTGAACGTGCTGCGGCCCTTGATCGCCGACCAGGTCTCCCGCTCGAAGCTGATCTCGGTGGCTTTGTCGTAGTCGTCGAAACTGCGGCTGCAGCGTGCGTCGACACCGTTGCTGGCCAATTGGTCGGCAATGCGCGTCGCCGACGCCACCAGGTACCGGGCCAGCCCCGACACACCGGCGTCGCGGCGTTGTGCCGAACGCTGTGTCTTCTCGGGGTTGGCGCGCAACACAATCCAGGTCCGCCGGTTGGCGGGCGCCGGGTAGGGCCCGACCACCTGCTCGTAAAGCGCGACCAGGCTGGCCGGCGCGGTCTTGCCCACCCGGTACCCGGCCGACACCACGTCGGCCTCCAGGTCGGGGCAGTGCGCCTCCAGGAGTTCCTCGATGAGTTTGGTGTTGATCGTGTCGTCGCTGGCGGCATTGCCGTTGACGATCACGGTCGGCGTGAAAGCCCTTGGCACCAGCTCGATCACCGAGATGAGGTAGTCGCCCTGCCAGCGTACGGCGACGTGGTCGCCGGGCATGACGGTCGCCCCGACCGCGGGCTCGGACGCCACGTCGGGAGTGCTGCGGTGTCGCCGCCGCCAGGAGAAGATCGCCACGATCCAGCCGGTGATCCGCCTGCCACGGATGGTCAGCACCGAGAAGATCGCGATCAGCACCGCCAGCGTGATGCCCAACCACATCAGCTTGAAATACAGGCACAGGGCGATGCAGCCCGGAATCAGCGCGGCCGCCCAGATGGCGTGCCCGGTGGTGAACCGAAAACCGAACTGGCGCAGGAAGTTCATCGGCGCCTCAGCGCACGGCGGGCCAGGGCGCCCACGCCGAGAATCAGCGCGAGACCGACCCCGATGACGACGACGGCGGTGATGGGGCCACGGTCCGGCGGCGGAATGTACGGCGGCGGTGGCACTTCCTTAACCCGGTACGGCACCTTCTCCGGGCCGTCGGGAACTTCCCACGTCAGTGCGGCGACGGGATCGACTACGCCAGCGCCGACGTAGTTGTCCACACCGCCACCCGGATGACGCGCGGTGGAGGTGATCCGGTTGATGATCTGCGCCGCGGTGAGGTCGGGAAACCGCTGCTTGAGCAACGCGGCCAGGCCTGAAACATAGGCGGCGGCAAAGGAAGTGCCGTTGAGCGGCACCGGGCCGTCTTCCCCGGGCGTGGCGTTGACGGGCTGACCGTCGTAACCGAGCGCCACCAGGTTTTCACCGGGTGCCGCCGCACCGACCCACGGGCCGGACATGGAGAAGTTGCTCGGCTGGCCGTTCTGGCCGATGCTGCCGACCGTCAGCACCAGCGGGTCGTACCAGGCCGGGCTGACGATGGTCTGGACCTGCTTCCAGCCACGCGGGTCGGCGGGGATGGACGGGTCCGGCGGTGGGTTCTGCGTGCAGTCCTGGCCGGTGTTGCCCGCGGCCACCACGATCACCGCACCTTTGACGTTGACGGCGTAGTTGATGGCCGCACCCAGGCTGGTCTCGTCGATACGGCGGGTCACCTTGTAGCAGGCGGCCTCACTGATGTTGATCACCTGCGCACCCAGGTTCGCCGCGTGCACCACCGACCGGGCCAGGCTCCGGATCGAGCCCGCGGTCTGGGTGGTGTTGGGATCGTTGGGATCTTGGCGTGAGCCCTTCGGCTGGAACGCCACGGACGTCTGGCGTAGCGAGATGAGCCGGGCGTCGGGTGCGACGCCGACGAAGCCGTCGGTGGGTGCCGGCCGGCCGGCGATGATCGACGCGGTGAGCGTCCCGTGGGCGTCGCAGTCGGACATACCGTCGCCCGCAGCGTCGACGAAGTCACCTCCGGGTTCGGCCGGGACGCGTGGCGAACCGTTGACGCCGGTGTCGATCACGGCCACAGTTACCCCGGCACCCGTTGCAAATTTCTGTGCCTCGGGGATCCGCAGATAGTCGTTCGCCCATGGTTTGTCGGCGAAGTTGGAGTTCGGCATGACCGTGGGGGCGGCGCAGATCTTGCGCTGTTCGGTAGGCTGATCCGGGCCTGTTTCATCAGGTGGGAGGGCTGCTGCGTCGATCGAAGGTGGTTCGATGGCCAACGCCGGAGGCGCACTGAACAAAGCCAGCAATACTGCCAGCAGCATCACGATCAAGCGCTGCACGCTCTACCCACCCCCCGTGGCATCAGACTTGCCTGCAGTGTGCTGATGCACATACAGCAAACAAATCTGTGCCTGTCCAGAATCGCGCCTACTCACGCCAAGCCAACCGGCTAATTGCACGCAGGCAATCATAAAGGTGCGCTGAGGAGGGTGATGACGCTTTCTTGCCGCGGCCGTAAAGGAACTACGCGTCGAGGTCCGCGGTCACCAGATCGGCGACCGTTGCCAGCGCCGCCTCGTCGTCAGAGGTGACGGTCACCTGGGCGTCCTTGCCGGCGCCCAGCGTCATGATCATCAGCGCGGAACCGGCGTCGACCGGATCCCCGCCGTCCATGGCCAGGGTGACCGGTACTCCGGCGTTGACGACGGCTTCGGCGATGATCGCGGCGGGGCGGGCGTGCAATCCGATGGCTGAGCCGACGGTCACGGTTTTACTGGGCATCTCTTCTCCTCAGGTGGTGGCCAGCGCCGGGGCATCCGGCGCGGTGACGGTAGGTGTGCGCAACTGCTTGGCGGCGACGACGGCCAGCGCACCGGCCACGGTCCCGGCGACCAGCGCCACCACGAACCACAGCAGATTGCCGATCGCGAAGAACACGAAGATGCCGCCGTGGGGCGCCTTGAGTGTGACGTCGAAAGCCATGGTGAGCGCCCCGGTGATGGCCCCGCCGAACATCATCGACGGGATCACCCGCAGCGGGTCGGCCGCCGCGAACGGGATCGCGCCTTCGGAGATGAACGAGGCGCCCAGCAGCCAGGCGGCGCGCCCGTTCTCCCGTTCGGGCTGGCTGAACAGCTTGGGCCGCAGCAACGTCGCCAACGCCATCGCCAGCGGCGGCACCATCCCGGCGGCCATCACCGCGGCCATGATCCGCAGCGAGGCGGGGTCGGAGACGTTGAGGCCGGCGACGGCGAAGGCATAGGCGGCCTTGTTGACCGGCCCGCCCAGGTCGAAGCACATCATCAGGCCCAGGATGATCCCCAGCAGGATCACCGACGCCCCGCTCATGCCGCTGAGCCAGTTGGTGAGGCCGTCGGTGATGGCCGCCAGCGGCCGGCCGAGCAGGAAGAACATCAGAATGCCGACGATCAGCGACGCGCACAGCGGGATGATGACCACCGGCATCAGCCCGCGGGCCCACTGCGCGACGGGAATCCGGCTGATCCACAGTGCCGCGAACCCGGCGATCAGGCCGCCGACGATGCCGCCGATGAACCCGCCGCCGACGAACACGGCGACGGCGCCGGCGGTGAAGCCGGGTGCGATGCCGGGACGGTCGGCGATGGCGAACGCGATGTAGCCGGCCAGCGCGGGGACCAGGAACCCGAACGCCAAACCGCCGAGGGTGTACAACACCGCCCCGAGGTATTGGACGAAACCGCCGCTGGGCAGGTTCGCCAGAGAGTTGGTGCTGGCGATGATGTTGCCGAGAGATTGAGTGGCGCCGGCCGGCTTGTTGGCGATGTCGTAGCCGGCGAACAGGAACCCCAGTGCGATCAGCAGGCCGCCGGCGGCGACGAACGGAATCATGTAGCTCACACCGGTCAACAGGATCTGCCGCAGCCGGGTGCCCCAGCCGACATCACCGGCCGCCGTGGGGGTCCCGGCATCCGCAGTTCCCGAGACCCGCGCGGCACCGGGATCGGTTGCGGCGGTGACGGCTTCGGCGACCATCTGGTCGGGTTCGTTGATGGCGCGTTTCACCCCGGAGGCGATGACGGGTTTACCGGCGAAGCGCTGCCTGTCCTTGACGCCGACGTCGGTGGCGAAGATGACGGCGTCGGCCGCGGCGATCGTCTCCGCCGATAGCGGGGTGCTGCCCGAGGATCCCTGGGTTTCGACGTTGAAGCTCACCCCGGCCCGATCGGCGGCCAGTTTGAGGGCATCGGCCGCCATATACGTGTGGGCAATGCCGGTGGGGCAGGAGGTGATTGCCACAACCGACACCGTTTTCGGGGGCTCCGGCGCGGGCTCCGGAGACGTAGGTGCAGACGCAGGTGCGGCAGCGGCAGGCGCCGGGTTGACGACGCCGTCGACCAGCGTCACCACCTCGTCGGCACTGGTCGCGCCGCGCAGCGATTCGACGAAATCCTTGCGCACCAGGGCCCGGGCCAGGCTGGACAGCAACTTCATGTGTTCGGCCCCACCGGATTCCGGTGCGGCGATCAGGAACGCCAGATCGGCCGGGCCGTCGGGCGCGCCGAAATCCACCCCGGGCGACAGCCGGGCGAAGCCGATCGTCGGGGTGTCGACGAAGGGGGAGCGGCAGTGCGGGATCGCGATACCGCCGGGCAACCCGGTGGCAGACTGTGCTTCACGGGCCATCGCGGCGCCGATCAACCCCTCGGTGTCGGTGGCGCGCCCGCCCGCGGCGAGCGCCCCGGCCAACCGCGTGATCACGGCTTCTTTGTCTCCGCCGGCATCGACATCGAGCAGGACCAGGCCGGGCGTGATGATCGGTTGAGTCATTGCAGTACTTCCGGGTTGGTGGGGATAAGCGGGATGACGGGCACGGCGTCGAGGTCGAGTTGTTCCGGGGACGGTAGTGCCGAGCCCGGTAGCGCCGCGGCGGCACTGCCGTAGCCGACGGCCATCCGCAGGCAGCGTGGCGGTTCGGCACCGCCTACGGCCGCACGAAGATAACCGGCCAGCGACGCGTCGCCGGCGCCCACAGTACTGCGCGGCGCGATCGGCGGCGGGGTGGCCAGCCAGGCGCCGGTGCTGTTCACCAGCACCGCCCCTGCCGCGCCGAGGGTGGCCAGCACCGTGCCGACCCCGCGGTCGACGAGGTGCCCGGCCGCCGCTACCACGGGCGACGGATCACCCTGGGCGACAGCATCTTCCAGCTCGGCCGCGGAGCCGTCGACCAGGCCGGCGAGTTCCTCGGCGTTGGGCTTGATCAGGTCAGGAGCGGCCACGTCGAACGCCGCCGCCAACGCCGCCAACGGTGCTTCGGAGGTGTCGACGGCTACCCGGCACGTCATCGGGGCCAGCAGCGCGACCAGTTCGGCGTACCAGTCGTCGGGAACGCCGGGCGGCAGCGAACCGGACAGCACCACCCAGGCTGCGTGCTGCGCGGTGGCCAGCACACAGCGGGTGAGCGCGTCGAGCGCCGCGGCGTCGAGCCTTGCCCCGCGTTCGTTGAGTTTGGTTGTGGTGCCGTCGGATTCGGTGATCGCCAGATTGGTGCGGACGGGCTCGGCGATGGGCACTCCCCGGAACGGTACGGCGCGGGCGCTGAGTGCGCTCAGCAGCGGATCGTCGTCGGCGCACGGCAGGACGGCCAGCGCGTCCACGTGGGCGAGTGTCAGTGCGCGGGCCACGTTGATGCCCTTGCCACCCGGCTCGACGGTGACCGAATCGACCCGCTGCACCGCGCCGCGCGTCAGCGGCGAGGAGAGCGTGACGGTGCGGTCGAGGCTCGGGTTGGGGGTGACGGTGACGATCATGCGATCACGACCTCGACACCGAGGTCGGTGAGTTCCCGGCGGTCGGCGGTACTGATCTCGGCGTCGGTGATCAGTGCGTCGACACTGCCGATCGGGGCGAAGCTGACGAGGTCCTCCCGGCCCACCTTCGACGAATCGGCCGCGACCACAACGAAATTAGCAGCCCGCACCATGGCGCGTTTGACCGCTGCCTCGTCTGCGTCCGGAGTGGACAGGCCGTGGCGTGCGCTGATGCCGTTGGTGCCGATGAAGGCGATATCCACCCGCAGGTCGTCCAGTACCCGCAGCGCCTGCTCGCCGACGGTCGCCTGCGTCAAGCCGCGAACCCGCCCGCCCAACAGCTGCAGGGTGACCGTCGGCATGCAGGCAAGACGGCCGGCGACCGGCACAGAGTTCGTCACCACGGTCAGGTCGCGGTCGGTCGGTAGCTGGGCGGCGATGCGGGCCGTCGTCGTGCCCGCATCCAGGAGCACGCTGGCCCCGCTGAGCGGGAAGAAGTCGACGGCGGCGGTGGCGATGGCGTCTTTCTGTTCGGCGCGGGTGGTCTCCCGTTCGCCGACGCCGGGCTCCACCAGGTGCAGCGTTCGCGCAGGCACGGCGCCGCCGTGGACGCGGCGTAGCACCCCGGCCCTGTCGAGCGTCGCCAGGTCACGTCGGACGGTCTCGGTGGTGACGTCGTAGGTTTGCGCCAGCTCCGCGACCGAGGCACGGCCCTTGCTCATCACCAGCGCGGCGATGGCGTTCTGACGCTCCTCGGCGTACATGGCCCTCCGTTTATGTGGGATATACCGCATATCAAATGTTGATATGTGTTGTTTTACGCTTGAGTGTGTTGACTTGTCAATAGTTTCTAGTAATCTAGCTCACATGAGCAGCTCAACTCCGGTTACTTCACTGACCGTCCTGCGCGGCGTCCCGGTCGTCTCGGGCGTGCAGTACGCCCCGGTGATCCGGCCCGGCCGGCTTCCTGCGCTCGACGCACCGGCCCACGAGGTCGCGGAGGCGGATCGGCCCGCCGAGTCCGCCCGCTTCACCGCCGCCGCGGCGGCCGTCGCCACCCGGCTGCGGGACCGCGCCGCGCACGCCACCGGGGCCGCCTCGGAAGTACTGGCCGCCACCGCGACCCTCGCCCAAGACCGCGCCTGGCTCGGCGCGGCGGAGAAGCGCATCACCGCGGGAGCGCCCGCGGTGCGTGCGGTGACCGAGGCGGTCGAGCAGTTCGTCGACCTGTTCACTCAGCTCGGCGGGTTGATGGCCGAACGGGTCACCGACCTGCGGGATATCCGCGACCGCGTGGTGGCAGAGCTGTCCGGGCTGCCCGAGCCGGGCGTGCCGCTACCGGACGTGCCCTCGGTGCTGTGCGCCGAGGATCTGGCCCCGGCCGACACCGCGGGCCTGGACCCGACGCTGGTGGTGGGGCTGGCCACCACGCTGGGTGGGCCGACCAGTCACACCGCGATCATTGCCCGGCAGCTCGGCATACCGTGTGTGGTCGCCGTCGGCGGACTTGACGCCGTCGACGCGGACACCCTGGTGCTGCTCGACGGCACCAGGGGAACCGTCACCGTCGACCCCGACCCGGCACAGGCCGCCGCGGCGGTCGCGGCCGCAGCGCAGAGCGCGGCGCTGGCCCGGCAGTGGACCGGGCCGGGTGCCACCGCCGACGGGCATGCCGTCGCGATCCTGGTCAACGTGCAGGACGGTGCGGCCGCCCGGGCCGCGCGCCAGACCCCGGCCGAAGGCGTCGGACTCTTCCGCACCGAACTGTGCTTCCTCAACCGCGATACCGAACCCACGGTCGACGAGCAGGCGCAGATCTACCGTGAGGTGCTCGACGCCTTCGACGGAGCCAAGGTAGTGATCCGCACACTCGACGCGGGGTCGGACAAGCCGCTCAAGTTCGTCGGGCACCCCGAGGAGGCCAACCCGGCCCTCGGCGTGCGCGGCATCCGAATTGCAGCAGGCAATCCCGGCATTCTGGAGCGGCAGCTGGAGGCCATCGCCGCCGCCGGTGGTGACTGGGTGATGGCCCCGATGATCGCCACGGCGGCCGAGGCGGAGTCCTTCGCGACGCGGGCCAGAGCGTACGGACTGACCCCCGGCGTGATGATCGAGGTGCCCGCCGCGGCGCTGCTCGCGGACAAGATCCTCGAGCACGTCGAATTCCTGTCGATCGGCACCAACGACCTGGCGCAGTACACGATGGCCGCCGACCGCATGTCGGCCGAGCTGGCCGGTCTGACCGATCCGTGGCAACCCGCGGTGCTGGCGCTGGTCGCGACGGCGACGCGAGCAGGCGCGGCGGCAGGCAAGCCCGTGGGGGTGTGTGGTGAGGCCGCGGCGGATCCGCTGCTGGCGTGCGTGCTGGTGGGGCTCGGGGTGACGTCACTGTCGGCGGCAGGCGCCGCGGTCCCCGGCGTGGGTGCCCAACTGGCACAGGTGAGGCTGCAGCAGTGCCGCGACGCGGCAGACGCGGTCTTGGCGACCGCCACCGCCGAAGAGGCCCGGGCGGCTGCTGCGGCGCTCCTGTCCTAACGGCGAGCAGACGCTGCGGTACTCGAAAACACGCAAATTGGGGTACCGAACTGTCTGCTCGCGGGGAAAGGGGAACCCTCAGGAATAATCGGACCGCGGTCCGGTTATATGGGTATCAGTTCAGATACCCGAGGAGGTACCGATGCCAGCCATCACTGCAGACACGTTGACCTTGCCCCGCATCGAGGCGGCGCACGCCCAGGACACCGAACGGCCCGTCCGTTCGATCACCACCGGGCCGCGCGGTTACGAGGGGGAGGGGTTTCCCGTCGTCCGCGCATTCGCTGGGGTCAGTGCCGCCGACCTCGACCCGTTCGTGCACATGGATCAGATGGGTGAGATCGAATACCAGCCCGGTGAACCCCGGGGTACCGACTGGCACCCGCACCGCGGCTTCGAAACCGTGACCTACATGATCGACGGCCGGTTCGCCCACCAGGACTCTCACGGTGGCGGCGGGCTGATCACCGACGGCGCCACCCAGTGGATGACCGCCGGATCCGGCATCCTGCACATCGAAACCCCGCCTGCCGAACTCGTCGAGAGTGGCGGCACGTTCCACGGCATCCAGCTGTGGGTGAACCTGCCAAAGAAGGACAAGTTCGCGACGCCGCGCTACCAGTCGATCGAGGGCAACGAGGTCAAGCTGCTGTCCTCCGAGGATGGCGGCGCCCTGGTCCGCATCATCGCCGGCGACGTCGGCGGGCAGCACGGGCCGGGGGACACCTACACGCCGATCACCTTGGCGCACGCCACAATTGAACCGGGTGCTCGGCTGAACCTGCCGTGGAAGCGTGACTTCAACGCGCTGGTGTACGTGCTGTCCGGGCGCGGCAGCGTCGGGCCGGTGGCGCATCCGATCCAGCAGGGGCAGCTTGCGGTGTTCGGCCCGGGCGACCGCATCACCGTGGCCGCCGAGGGCACGCAGGATTCGAACCGGCCGGCACTGGAGGTTCTCATCCTGGGCGGCAAGCCGATTCGTGAGCCCGTGTTCCACTACGGACCGTTCGTGATGAACTCGAAGGCCGAGTTGGTCCAGGCGCTCGACGATTACACCGCGGGCAAGTTCGGCGCCATCCCGCCGGGCGCGTTGATGCCGCACCGGCCGCTGGACTGACGGGCTGACGGGCTAACGCACCGCCTCGGCGGGCTGGGGATAGAGCAACTCCAGCTCGCCGAGATTGGCGGCCACGGTCACCAGCGGCAGGGCCGCCGACACCGCCAGCCCCGCACCGTCGGTCTCGGCACGTAAGGCCTGCACGAACGTCTCCCCGATCGGCGACAGTGTCGAGGTGGTGTCCGCACCGCGTAGCCGTGCGCAGATCGCGGCCGCGTGCGTTTCGATCACCTCGCGGGTCATCTCGTACACCCCCAGCGGTGGCGGCACCACGTCGGTGATCAACTCTGCGGCGGCCCGCACCCGGATCGCCCGGTTCGCGGCGCGCACGACGGGCGCGCGCAGATCCGTCGGCCCACCGTTCTCCGAAAGGTATTGACGCACCGCATCATCCAGCAGGCGAGTGGCCCGTAGGCCGGTGTGACTCAACGCGATCACACGGTCTGTTGCGGACTCGGATGCGCCGCGCGTCACCCGGAGCACCGACGCCTGCAGGAATTCGGCACCGGCCAGCCGGGCCCGGTCGATCGCCTTGGACACCGACGCCGTGGCACCCCGCGGCCACAACAGCACCGAGACCACGATGCCCACAATGGCGCCGACCACGACGTCCTCGATGCGGATCAGCCCGACGCGCCACCCCGTGGGCACGATCAGGTTGAAGTTGATCAGCACCATCATCGTGAACGCGGCCTGCCCGGCGATGAACGAACCCACCTCCGGCACGTATGCCGAACCGAACGCCACCACCGGCAGCAGGATCCAGAGCACCACCGGATCCACACCCACCAGCTCAATCAGCAAGGCGCCCAACACAAATCCCAGCGCGGTGCCGGCGACGGCACGCACCACCCGTGTCCCGGTGGTCAGCGCGCTGCTGCGCAGCACCGACATCGCGCCGAGCACCACCCAGAACCCATGTTCCACGGGAAACATATGGGTGACCATCACGGCCAGCGCCAGACCCAGCCCGGTTCGCAGGCTGTTGCGCAGCACCACGGCCCTGGTGGCAAGGAACCCGCCGGCGATCGCCGCGACCGCCACCGTCTCGGGCATCACCCAGTCGGCGGCACCGGTCTTGGGCAGCCGGCGCCCGAGCACCCGGGCCCAGACCGGGCGCGCGTCGGCCAGTGCGGCATTGCCGATGACCCGTCCCGTCACGGCGATGGTGGCGGAGATCGTGCGACGTTCCAACAACGTGCGGCCGATCGTCACAGCGGCCTCGTCGTCGGTTTCGCCGAGGATCTCGACGATGTCCTCGCGGTAGGAGCCTTGGGCCACCGACCGTTGCTCGCGGAGAGCTTCCTGCAGGTCGACGCCCCGAACCGTGCGCGCGGCGACGTCGCGGATCCGCAGTACCGCCGCACAGTCGCGCAGCACCCGCACCGCCGGGTCGCGCATCGCGCCGAGCCGCTCGCCGGTGTCGTCGTCGATCCGGTCCGACAGCCAGCCAAGGTCGTCGACCACCCGCACCAGCGCGCGGCTGCCCGCGGTCAGCGCGACAGGCCGGTAGTCGACGCCGAGGAAGCTCTCGTACAGCGCGTTCATCGCGCGGTTCACGTCACGCCCCGATGCTGTGCCCTCCAGTCGGTCGGCCAGCATCCTGCAGACATGCGCGGCGTTGCGGCGCAGTTCGCTGTGGTGGCGGGGTGGAAAGAGGAACAACGCTGCCGGGACGCAGACCACCAGCGCGATCGCCCAGCCCAGGAGCCGCTCGGAGATCGGGCCGACGGGCGTGCACAGCGGCAGCACGAACAGCAGCAGCGTGGCCCGTTGACCCGCGGCCACGATCTCGCTGAGCACACCCGAGAACGAGACCACCACGCCGATGACGAACATCGACAGCACGCTCAACCACACGTGCGGGGCGATCAAGGTGCCCAGGACGATCAGCACGGCACCGTTGAAGGCCAGTCCGCCGTAGGCCAGAGCGCGGGCAGGCCGGTTGCCCGGGAAGTCGGCGGTGATCAGCAGCGAGACCGCGCCGAAGATGCTGAACAGTGGTGTCTGCGAACCTGCCCCGACGGCGAAACCGATTGCCGCGGCGATCGGTAGCACGATGGCCGCCCGCGCGGCGCGGCGCAGGGCGTCGTGTTCGGGGTCGCGATCACGCAGCCGATCTGCTGCCCGGTGCCACAGCTCAACCGGGGTCAGCATGACTGCCGATGCTAGCCGGGTCAGTGGTCCCCGGGCGTCGGACTGAACCGCCCGGACTCCAGCGCGTCGCGCATCTGGATGGAAATCCATTGGAGTGCATCGGCGTCACGGGGCAACGTGCTCTGCTCATAGCCGACGATTAGGTACACCGCCCACGCCGCGAAGTAGCGGGCGTTGCGGTCATCGCCGATGATTTCGCGGGCCGACTCGTACATGACATCGAACCGCAGCTGGTCCACCACGGCCTGGACGGTGAAAACGTCGGGATTCAGCGAACTCCACACCCGGATCGCGGCCTCGGCGCCGTGCGGCAGTGCCAGGGCTTCGGCGATGAGGGTGTCGATGCGCCGGTGCGGGTCCGGGTCGTCGCGTACCGCCTCGACCACTCGAAGGGTGCGTGCCTGACGCCAGTGCTCCACCAGTTCCCTGGTGTAGGAGGACCAGTTGGGAAAGTAGTGGTAGAAGGAGCCAGTCGTGACTCCCAGCCGGTTGCACACCTCGGCGAGTTTGAGACCGCCGTAACCCGAATCGGAGAGCACATCCAGACCGGTGTCGAAGTACAACTCCCTGGAAACGACGCCTGCCATCAACGTCACCCTAGTTCGTTGGTCAACCCTGCCTTTGCTGACAATTGCGCGCGCACACCGCCCTCACGAAGCGTCGTCAGGCGTGTGAGGTGATGTGTGGCACAATTTGACTGTGGCGTACATTGCGAGCCGAGGGCCGGGTCGTCCACCTGCAGCTAAGGCAGCAGAGACGCGCGAGCGCATCCTACATGCCGCCCGAGAGGTGTTCAGCGAACTCGGCTATGACGCTGCCACCTTCCAGGCCATTGCAGTCCGCGCCGACCTGACCCGTCCGGCAATCAACCACTACTTCGGCAGTAAGCGGCTGTTGTACCGCGAAGTGGTCGAACTGACGAATACCACCGTGATTGCGGGCGGGATCGCCAGGGCTCGGGAAGTTTCGACATTGCCGGGCCGGCTGTCGGCGTTTTTTGCCGCGGCGATGGATGCAGAGTCGACGGACCGATCGGCATCGGCGTTCCTGGTCACCTCCGTGCTGGAATCCCAACGGCATCCCGATTTGATCTCCGAAGAGCACGACGCGCTGCGGAACTCCCGCGAGTTCGTCCAATGGGCCGTCAACGAAGCCGTGACCTGTGGCGAGCTGAGCACCGATACCGACATCCCCGCGATCGTCGAGATGTTGGTCGCGGTGATGTGGGGGATGGGCTTCTACGCCGGCTATGTCGGCGACCGCGACGAACTCGGCGTCATCGTGGACAAGTTTGAGCTGCTGATGGCCAATAAGCTCTGGCAATTGCGCGACTGAGCGTGAGGTAGCGCACAAAATCATAGCTTGGCTAAGCTATTCGGTAGCATTGGCTGGCAAATGACTGATCTGAGCGAAGCGCAGTCGGCTCGGGCTGCCGGGGATAGTTGGGACATCACCGAGAGTGTGGGTGCGACGGCCCTCGGGGTGGCCGCGTCCCGCGCCGCCGAGACCGCACAACCCGATCCGCTGATCCGCGACGAATACGCCTACCTGTTGGTGTCCGCGGCCGGCCCGGCCTGGACACAGCTGGCCAGTAATGATCCGGTGTGGCTCGGCGACGACACCGAAGCCCGTCGCATCCACGAAATGGCGCGCAGCTACCAGGCGGTGCGCACCCACTACTTCGACGACTATTTCGCCGCCGCGGCCCGTGACGGCATTCGGCAGGTGGTGATCCTGGCCGCGGGCCTGGATTCGCGCGCCTTCCGGCTCGACTGGCCCGCCGACACCGTGGTCTTCGAGATCGACCAGCCCAAGGTGCTGCACTACAAGACCGCGACGCTGGACGCCCACGGCGCGCTCGCCAAGGCCCGCCACGTTCCGGTGGGGATCGACCTGCGCGAGGACTGGCCGGCCGCGCTGATCGACGCGGGTTTCGATCCGGGGCAGCCGACGGCCTGGTTGGCCGAGGGTCTGCTGCCCTACCTGCCCGGCGACGCCCAGGACCGGCTCTTCGAGCTGGTCGGCACACACAGCGCCCCCGGCAGTCACATCGCCGTCGAGGCATTCAACATGGATCCGCAGCGCTACACGCCCGAGCGGCGGGCGGCCCGACGGTCCCGCGGCGCCCACCTGCGTGATCAACTGGATCTCGATATCGACGTGGATTCCCTCATGTACACCTCCGACGACCGCGCCGACGCAGGCGAATGGCTGGCCGCGCATGGTTGGCAGGTGGAGGCCGTGCCCAGCATCGACGAGATGGCCCGGTTGGGCCGCCCGGCGGATGAGGCGGAATTGGCCGAACTCGGCATGGACAGCGTGCTGCTGCGCGCCCGATTGGATGGAGAATCCCGATGAGCTCACTGCGCAGTCACGACGACACCTGGGACATCGCCACGAGCGTCGGCTCAACAGCCGTCATGGTGGCCGCCGCCCGCGCCGGTGAAACCGAGCGCGAGGATCCGCTGATCCGTGATCCGTACGCCAGGTTGCTGGTTTCGGGCGCGGGCACCGGCGTGTGGGAGGCGTTGCTGGACAACAAGTTCAGTGAGAAAGTCGAAGCCGTCGATGCCGAGGCTGCGGCGATCATGGAGCACATGGGCAGCTACCAGGCGGTGCGCACCCACTTCTTCGACGCCTACTTCACCAAGGCGGCGGAGGCCGGTATCCGTCAGATCGTGATTCTCGCCTCGGGGCTGGATTCCCGTGCCTACCGGCTGGATTGGCCGGCAGGCACCACGGTGTTCGAGATCGATCAGCCCAAGGTGCTGGAGTACAAGGCGCAGACGCTGGCCGAGCACGGCGTGCAGCCCGCGGCGCAACGCCGCGAGGTGCCGATGGACCTGCGTTTCGATTGGCCGAAGGCATTGCGGGAAGCTGGTTTCGACCCGAGCCTGCCGACTGCATGGCTGGCCGAGGGGCTGCTGATGTATCTGCCCGCCGACGCCCAGGACCGGCTGTTCGAACTCGTCACCGAGTTGTCCGCGCCGGGTAGCCGAGTGGCGGCCGAGACGGCCGGGGTGACTGCGACCGAACGCCGTGAAGAGATGCGGGAACGCTTCGCCCGCTTCGCCGCCCAGTTCAACATGGAGCAGGCACTCGACATCCAGGAACTGATCTATGACGATCCCGACCGGGCCGACGTCGCCGAGTGGTTGAACGCACACGGCTGGCAGGCGCACGGCGTGCACTCCCTCGACGAGATGCGACGGCTCGACCGTCACGTCGAGCTGGAGCACAACGACGACGACGCTTTCTCCACTTTCGTCACCGCCGAACGGCGCTGAGCGCGGACACAAAAAAAGGGGCGCCCCGGTTGGGGCGCCCCTTTTTTGTACGGGTCAGCGGCTCTGATGAACCGTGGTGTCGACCTGCGGAGCGGTGGCGTGCTGGCCGACCTGATCCAGCCAGGTGTGGTGATCGACGCCTGCCGACGCCGGTGCGGCCAAGCCGACGACTGCGGCGGCCAGTCCACTGGCGATGACGGCGGTGAATCCGAGCTTCTTCATTATCAGTTCCCTCTTCTTACTTGTTTTCTTGATTTGTTCAACTAACGTCCCCAGGTGTTAATTCCGTGTTTCCGCCCTGGTCAGACGTGACAGTCCTCACTCGGCCCGCCTGCGGCTCAGCGGCTTTGGTGCACCGTGGTGTCGACCTGCGGAGCGGTGGCGCGCTGGGTGACCTGGTTCAGCCAGCTGTGGTGGTCGACGCCGGCCGATGCGGGCGCGGCCAGCCCGACGACTGCCGCGGCCAGTGCGCTGCCGATGATCCCGGCCAACCCGGTGGCGATTCCGAACTTCTTCATCTCTGTGACCCCTTGGTGTGCGTGCGTCCTTTTCTTGAATCGTTCAACTAACGAGCAGGGGCACCCATTCCGGCGTTGTCCCGGTTGGCGGCAATTGATCGCGGGTTGGCAGAAACCCCTCGCCGGACCCGGCAGTGCGGCGAATGCCAGACCCCGATGACGCCTCGCCGCGGCCGCCGCCGTATACAAAGAAGGACACTGACAGCAATGTCGGCGTGAGCTGAGGCCCTTTGAGAGAGGAACACCCATGGCAGGAGTGCAGGACCGCGTCATCGTCGTCACCGGAGCCGGCGGAGGTCTGGGCCGCGAATACGCCCTGACGCTCGCCCGCGAAGGCGCCAGCGTCGTCGTCAACGATCTCGGAGGCGCGCGCGACGGCACCGGGGCCGGCCACAACATGGCCGACGAGGTGGTCAACGAGATCAAGGCAGCAGGCGGCCGCGCCGTCGCCAACTACGACAGCGTGGCCGAGTCCGAGGGTGCCGCGAACATCATCAAGACCGCGGTCGACGAGTTCGGCAAAGTCGACGGAGTGGTAAGCAACGCAGGCATCCTGCGCGACGGCACCTTCCACAAGATGACGTACGAGAATTGGGACGCCGTGCTCAAGGTGCACCTGTACGGCGGTTACAACGTGATCCGCGCCGCCTGGCCGCATTTCCGCGAGCAGAGCTTCGGCCGCGTCGTCGTCGCGACCTCCACCAGCGGCCTGTTCGGCAACTTCGGTCAGGCCAACTACGGCGCCGCCAAGCTGGGACTCGTCGGCCTGATCAACACGCTGGCCCAGGAAGGCGCCAAGTACAACATCAAGACCAACGCCGTCGCACCGATCGCGGCGACCCGCATGACGCAGGACATCCTGCCGTCCGAGGTGTTCGAGAAGCTGACCCCGGAGTACGTCGCCCCCGTGGTGGCCTACCTGTGCACCGAGGAACTGCCCGACACCGACTCGATCTTCATCGTCGGCGGCGGCAAAGTGCAGCGCACCGCGTTGTTCCAGAACGAAGGCATCACGTTCTCCGAAGGTGTCCCCTCGGTGGACGACGTCGCTGCCAAGTGGGGCGAGATCACCGATCTGTCCGCGGCCCAGCAGGCAAGCTTCAAGCTGGGATGAAAGCTCTTCAGGCGCAATCCCTCACCGGCACCGCGGGGCTGAGATATGTGGATGCGCAGGACCCGGTGTCCTCCGACGCAGTGGTCGTGGACGTCGGCGCCGCCGGCGTCTGCTTTCCCGACCTGCTCCTCCTGCGCGGTGAATACCAGCTGCGGCTGGAACCACCGTTCATCCCGGGCATGGAGGTCGCCGGGACGGTGCGCTCGGCTCCGGCCGGCTCCGGCTTCACACCGGGCCAGCGGGTGTCGGCGTTCACCATGCTGGGCGGTTACGCCGAACAGGTCGCGGTCGCTCCCGCGAGCGTGATCCCCACGCCGGACGGCCTCGACGACGGCGCAGCGGCCTCGCTGCTGGGCAACTACTACACGATGTACTTCGCCCTGAGCCGGCGCGGCGGGCTCGTGCCAGGGGAAACCGTGCTGGTGCTCGGCTCGGCAGGCGGCATCGGCACGGCCTCCATCCAACTCGCCAAGGCCATGGGGGCACGGGTGGTGGCGCTGGTGCACCGGCCCGACGCGGCGGATTTCGTGGCGGGTCTGGGCGCCGATGTGGTGCTGCCACTGACCGACGGTTGGCGTCAGGCGGTGCTCGACGCGACCGATGGCCGTGGTGTCGACATGGTGGTCGACCCGATCGGTGGCGAGGCGTTCGACGATGCCGTGCGGGTGCTTGCCACCGAAGGGCGGCTGTTGGTCATCGGGTTCGCCGCAGGTGGCATCCCCACCGTGAAGGTCAACCGGTTGCTGCTGCGCAACGTCAGCGTGGTCGGTGTCGGCTGGGGTGAGTTCGTCAACCGCACGCCCGGTGCCCAGGCCGAGGTCGGTGCCGGGCTGGGCACATTGGTGGCCGATGGGTTGAGACCTCCAGCGCCGGTGCGCTATCCGCTCTCCGACGGGGTGGCCGCGTTGGATGCGCTGGCCGGCGGCGCGGTCCGGGGCAAGTTGGTGCTGGAGCCGTGATGAGCGCTCGCGTGAAGAACATCCAGCCGTGAAGGCGCTCGCGTTCGACGTGTTCGGGACCGTCGTGGACTGGCGGTCCTCGATCATCGCCGAGCTGAAAGCCTTTGGGGAAAGTCGTGGGCTGCAGCAGGACTGGCCGGTATTCGCCGACAACTGGCGGGCCGGCTACGCACCCGCGATGGACCGGGTCCGGCGCGGAGAGCTGCCGTGGACCAGGATCGACGACCTGCACCGCGAGATCCTGGTCTCGCTGCTGGACGACGCAGGCATCCAAGTCGGTGACGACGACATCGACGTGCTCAACCGGGCCTGGCACCGGCTCGAGCCGTGGCCGGATTCGGT
Organism: Mycobacterium appelbergii; assembly: GCF_032883035.1. Classification (NCBI taxonomy): domain Bacteria; kingdom Bacillati; phylum Actinomycetota; class Actinomycetes; order Mycobacteriales; family Mycobacteriaceae; genus Mycobacterium; species Mycobacterium appelbergii. Next base: position 9,281 of record NZ_JAMQTH010000001.1, on the reverse strand, counting down.
GGCCGGGCTGACCCGGCTCAAGCAACGCTTCGTCATCACGACGCTGTCCAACGGCAACCTGTCACTGCTGACCAACATGGCCAAACACGCCGGGCTGCCGTGGGATTGCGTGATCTCGGCAGAGCTGTTCCGGCACTACAAGCCCGACCGTGAGGCCTATCTGGGCTGCGCCGAGCTACTCGACCTCTCGCCCGGCGAACTGACGCTCGTGGCGGCCCATCCCTCCGATCTGCGGGCGGCCCGCGACGCCGGGCTCGGCACCGCATACGTGGCCCGACCACTGGAGTACGGGCCGGATCGAGCACCGCACGATGTCGACCGCGATCATTTCGACGTCATCGCGACCGATTTTCTCGACCTCGCAGACCAACTCGGTGCGTAGCGTGGAGGGGTGGACACCGCATCGAGTCGGGCATTGCGCAAGGCACAGGATCTCCTGATCGATCCGCCTGCGGATCCCGATGTCAGCAAGGGATATCTCGATCTGTTGGGGGCGGGCAGCGACACCCCGAAGAACTCGGGGTTCATCCAGAAGGTCTGGGCGTCCCCGGTGGGTTCGATGCTCTACGACAAAGCCCAGTCCCTGGGGCGCAAGCTGATGACGGCGTGGCAGGAACCCACCGAGTGGCTGAACATCCCGCCCGGCGGCGTCGCGCTCGACGTCGGCAGTGGCCCGGGCAATGTGACGGCCGCGCTGGCCCGCGCCGCGGGGCTGGACGGGATTGCATTGGGCGTGGATATCTCGGAGCCGATGCTGGCCCGCGCGGTCGAGGCGGAAGCGGGACGGCAGGTCGGGTTCCTGCGCGCCGACGCCCAGCGGTTGCCGTTCCGCGACGACAGCTTCGACGCCGTGACGTCCATCGCGGTGCTGCAGTTGATTCCCGACGCCGAGGCGGCGCTGTCGGAGATGGTGCGGGTGCTGCGTCCGGGCGGTCGCATGGCGATCATGGTGCCGACGGCCAGCGACCGGGGCCCGGCGAAGCTGTTGTCGAAAGGCGGCGCACGCTTCTTCAACCAGGATGAACTCGCCGATCGTTTCGAAGAGCTGGGTCTGACGCGCGTGCGGTCCAAGAGCATGGGCACCATGCAGTGGGTGCGCGGTCAGAAGCCGTGAGCACACTCGGGGTTGTCCTCGTCGCGTTGGCGATTGCGATCGGCCTCATCGGCATCGTGGTGCCCATCCTGCCGGGCGGGCTGCTGGTTTTCGCGGCGATCGCGGTGTGGGCGATCGTCGAGCACACCGCGGTGTCATGGGTGACGCTCGGCGTGGCTGCGGCACTGTTCATCGCCACTGAGGTGATCAAGTACCTGTGGCCGGTGCGGCGCATGCGCGCGGCCGAAGTCGGGACCTGGAGTCTTGTGGCCGGTGGCGTGCTCGGGGTGATCGGGTTCTTCGTGATCCCCGTGATCGGGTTGGTGATCGGATTCGTTGCGGGGGTCTACCTGGCCGAGTTGTCCGCCCGGCACGATCACGTGCGGGCCTGGGCGTCGACAGTGCACGCACTCAAAGGTGTGGTGCTGTCCATGGGCGTCGAACTGTCCGGAGCCCTGTTGGCGACGGTGGCCTGGGTCATCGGACTTGTGATTTCGGCGTGATTGGTTGCGCTCAGCGGAACCAATCACGCCGAAATCACAGAGAATGGAACCGGTGACGGGGTTGCCGCGTCAAACCGGATGTGCTCAACGAACTGCTCCGACGCCATGACGGCGTAGTCACGCTTGCTCAGGCCAGACGGGCCGGGCTGAGCCGCGCAGCCGTTCACCGCCGGGTGGAATCCGGGCAGTGGCGACGCTGCTCACCGGGGGTGTATTTCGCCGACGATCGGCCCTTCGGTGACGGCGCACGGATTCGGACCGCGGTCTGGAGCTACGGCACCTCAGCCGCGGCCAGCGGACTGGCTGCGGCGTGGTGGCACGGCCTGACCAAGTTCGCGCCCGAGCTTGTCGAGGTGACGGTGCCGCGCAACAGCAACGGCCGTACCCACGCGGGATCGCGCGTGCGTCGTCGCGATCTGGCCGCCGCCGATGTGGTCGAACGCCGCGGGCTACAGGTGACGGGGCTTGCCCTGACTGTGGTCGAAGCCGCCGCACGCCGCGGCGGTGGCTCTGCAGTGATGGATTCGGCGTTGCAACAGCAGGCCGAGTTGCGGGATCTCTGGCGTGCCCATCTGCGCAACACGGGCAGGTACGGATCGCCTGCGGCGCGCCGGCTACTGCAGATCGCCGCCGACGGCGCCCGGTCCGAAGCGGAGCGACTGTTCGTCAAGCTCATGCGCCAGGCAGGTATCACCGGTTGGAAAGCCAACTGTCGCATCGGCGGATATCGAGCGGATTTTGCGTTCCCGGATGCTCGCGTGGCCATCGAGATCGACGGTCTGGCCTTTCACAGCAAGCAGTCGGACTTCCAGGCTGATCGGGTACGACAGAACGATATCGCGTTGATGGGCTGGCAGGTGCTCAGGTTCACCTGGCTGGATCTGACTGAGTATCCCGACCGGGTCATCGCCATTGTGCGCCGCGCGATTTCGGCGTGATCGGTTCCGCTGGGCGCAACCGATCACGCCGAAATCACCCGAGCAGGGCCCTGTTCAGCGCGGCAAGATCGTCGGTGGTCACGCCGGCGGCTTCGATGAAGCCGGTAACCGAGCCGTAGGCCTCGTCCAGCTTGGCCCGTGCCGCCGCCAGGTATTCCTCGCGGACCCCGAGCACCTCGTCGGTCAGCCGGGCCTCGGCGAACAGGACGACCTCGGGTGCCTCGTCGGAGCGGGACCGCACCGACTCCATGATGCGTTCCCGCAAGGGCGCGATGGCCTCGTTGCTACGCAGGAAATCCGCGAGGACGCGATCTCGGTCGATGCCGACGGCCTCAAGCACGGTCGCGACGGTGAAGCCGGTCCGGTCCTTGCCCGCGAAACAGTGCGCGATGACGGGACGTTGCGCGGCCAGCAGTGAAATCACCTCGCGGACAGCGGTATGGGCACCCGGCAGCGTCGGAAACTCCTCGTACACCTCGGTCATGTACCGCCTGGCCGATTCGGTGACGTCACTGTCTGCGCCGGAGGAGGCCATGACCCGCTGAAAGGTGCTCTCGTGCGGGGCCTCCTGGGTGGAGGCATCATCAGGGTGGAACGGCAGCAGATGCACCGCGACGCCGTCGGGAACATCTCCAGGGCCTTGGCGCTGAACTTCCTGATGTGACCGGAGGTCAGCGACATCGGTGATACCGAGGCCGCGGAAGATGGCGCGGCCGTCCTCGGAGAGCCGGCTCAGCTGACTGGAGCGGTACAGCAAACCGGGGCGAATCCCGGTCTCCTGCGACACATCCCGGAAATTCCAGGCGCCCGGCAGTTGCACCGAGGTTCCGTTGGTTTCGGTCATCGGCTCGTGACCGCCGCTGACAAGACCGACTTCTCCCGGCCCAGCTCTGCGCGGGCGATGGTGCGCATGTGCACCTCGTCGGGTCCGTCGAACAGTCGCATCGCGCGATGCCACGAGTACAGCCGGGCCAGCGGGACGTCGTCACTGACCCCGGCCGCACCGTGCACCTGGATGGCGCGGTCGATGACGTTGCAGGCGATCTGTGGGGCAACCGACTTGATCTGGGAGACCAGCACGTGGGCGGCCTTGTTGCCCTGCTGGTCGATGGTCCAGGCGGCTTTTTCGCATAAAAGCCTGGCTTGGTCGATCTCGTTGCGGGACTTGGCAATCGACTCCCGCACCACACCCTGCTCGGCCAGCGGCTTGCCGAACGCGATGCGGGTCTGCACCCGGTCGACCATCAGCGCCAGGGCCCGCTCGGCGGCACCGAGCGCCCGCATGCAGTGGTGGATGCGGCCCGGCCCCAACCGGGCCTGGGCGATCGCGAACCCGCTGCCTTCCTCGTGGAGCAGGTTCTCGGCGGGCACCCGGACGTTGTCGAACACGATCTCGCAGTGCCCGTGCTGGTCCTGCCAGCCGAACACCGGCAGCGACCGCTGGATGTCGACCCCCGGGGTGTCGACCGGAACCAGGATCATCGACTGCTGCTGATGCGAAGCCGCATCGGGATTGGTGCGGCCCATCACGATCAGGAGCTTGCAGCGCGGATCGGCGGCCCCGGTGATCCACCACTTGCGACCGTTGATGACGTAGTCGGCGCCGTCACGCAGCATCGTGGTTTCGATGTTGCGCGCATCCGAGGACGCCACGGCCGGCTCGGTCATCGCGAACGCGCTGCGGATCTCACCGGCCAGCAGCGGCTCCAGCCACTGCTTACGCTGGGCCTCGTCAGCGAACAGGTGCAGGGTCTCCATATTGCCGGTATCCGGCGCCGCGCAGTTCAGCGCCTCGGGGGCGATCTCCAGGCTCCACCCCGACAGTTCGGCCAGCGGCGCGTACTCCAGGTTGGTCAGCCCCGACTCAGAAGGCAGGAACAGGTTCCACAGTCCCTGTTCACGTGCTTTGGTCTTGAGTTGCTCGACCACCGGCGGCACGGTGTGGTCCCGGGGGCCCTTCTCCTCGCGATACTCGTGGTAGGCGGCCTCGGCCGGGAAAACATGTTCGGCCATGAAGTCGGTGAGCCGCTTGTGGTATTCAGCCGCTTTGGCCGACATCGCGAAGTCCATGCCCGCCACGATATGACACGCGAAAAAATTCGAGTACAAACAGGACATGACCGAACCTCGCCCCCCGTTTCCGCCGTTCACGCTTGAGACCGCGATCGAGAAGGTGCAGGCGGCCGAGGACGCCTGGAACACCCGCGATCCGCAGCGGGTCAGCTTGGCCTACACGCCGGACTCGGTCTGGCGTAACCGAGACCTGCACATCGTCGGGCGCGAGGAGATCGTGACGTTCCTGACCGGCAAGTGGGAGCGGGAACTGGACTACGTGTTGCGCAAGAGCCTGTGGGGTTTTCGGGAGAACCGGATGGCGGTGCGGTTCCAGTACGAATGGCACGACGCCGCAGGCCAGTGGTACCGCAGCTACGGCAACGAACTGTGGGAGTTCACCGGCGAAGGGTTGATGGCCCGCCGCGAGGCCAGCATCAACGACGTCACGATCGACGCGTCGCAGCGCCGCTATTTCGGTCCGCGTCCCGAGTCGGAGTACGGCCACGATATCGAGTTGTGGTGAGCGTGCAGGCCAGCAGCCCGGCCACCACGGCGAGGCCGATGACCACGGCCGCCACCGCGGGCCAGCCGGCGGCGTCGAACGCGACCCCGCCGAACCAGCCGATCGCGCTGGATCCGCCGTAGTAGAAGAGGTTGTACAGCGCTGAGGCCTGCGCCCTGCCGTCGGGCGCAAGGCTGCCGACCCAGCCGGATGCGATGGCGTGGGCCCCGAAGAACCCTGCGGTGGCGATCACCAGACCGACCAGGACGGCCACGATGTTGGTGCTCACCGTGAGGGCGACGCCGACGATCATGGTCACGATGGACGCCAGCAGGACCGGCCTGCGGCCGAACCGGGTGGCCTCGGCACCGGCGCGCGCCGAGGCCCAGGTCCCGGCCAGATACGCCAGGAACACCAGGCTGACCACCGTCTGTGGCAGGTGAAACGGTGCCGCCATCAGCCGGAAGCCCAGGAAGTTGTAGAGGGCCACGAACCCACCCATGAGCAGGAACGCCTGGCTGTAGAGCACGAGTTGGCGCGGCGAGCGCAGGTTGACCAGCAGCCGTCGCGCCAGGTCACGTTGGCTGCGGGCGGGGGTGAAGCCGCGGGCCGGTGGAGCTAGTTTGATGAAGGCCGCCGCAGCGAGCGCGCAGAGCACCGCGACCACCAGCACGCCGATCCGCCATCCGGCGAACTCGGCGACCGGGCCGGTGACCAACCGGCCGGCCAGACCCCCGATCGTCGTGCCCGCGACGTAGGTCCCCGCGGCACGGGCCGCGTGCCCGGCGTTGATCTCCTCGTTCAGATATGCGACCGCGACGGCGGGCACCCCGGCCACCACCAGCCCTTCCAGGAAACGCCCACCCAACAACAGGTGATAGGTCGGCGCGAAAGGTACGAGCAGGCCGAGAACTGTTGCGGCGGTGACCGATATCGTCATCGCCTGGACGCGGCCGATGCGGTCGGCCAGTGCCGCCCATGGGATGACGCCGACGGCGAGGCCGATGGTTGCGGTGGACACCGCCAGCGCGGCGTCGGCCGCACCGATGCCGAGGTCGTGAGCGATCAACGGCAGCACCGACTGCGGTGAATACAGCTGGGCGAACGTCGCCACGCCGGCGCAGAACAGCGCAGCCAGCAGTCGTCGATACTCGGCGGAGCCACGGGGATGCCCCTGCCACACATGCATCGGGGCAGTCACTGTTACGACGGTAAGCAGCTACCTGCAATGTGTCCAATGCATGAATTTACGCAGCTTCATGCGGATTCTGTATGACGAATTCGGCGAACCGTCCCGCCGCGGGAGGCAACGCCCGGTCGCCGCTCCAGGCCAGGCCGAGTTGACGTTTGGCGGAGGCCTGGGCCAGCGGGATGTAGACGGCGTCTGGTTCGGCTCGCTCGCGTCGGGGGACCGGCACGACGGCGACGCCGAAACCGGCCGCGACCAGTCCTTCCATGGTGGGGATCTCCATGGCCTCGAACACGATCTGCGGGGTGACCCCGGCTTCGGCGCACAGCTCGTCGGTGAGCTGACGCAGCCCGAAGCCGGGGGCCAGCGCGACGAACGGCTCACCGTCGGCCTCGGCCAGGCGGATGCGCGCCCGGCCGGCGAATCGATGGTCGCGCGGCACTGCCAGGCACAACCGCTCCATGTAGAGCCCACGCCAGCGACACCCCTCCGGTCGCGGCGAGGTGATCGCGAGATCGACCTGACCGCCGGCCAGTCGGTCGACGATCTCGTGTGCGGCACCCTGGACCAGGTCGAACTGCACCCGCGGCGCCTCGACGCGGAACCGGCGCAGCAGATCGGGAACGAACCAGCTGGCCTGCGAATGCAGGAACGCCAGCCGGACCGTCCCGGTGTCAGGGTCGCGTAGCGCGGCTATTCTCTCTGTGGCCGAACGCATTTCGGCGATGCTCCGACGAGCGTGCTCAAGCAGGATCTCCCCGTAGGCGTTGAGCCGCAGCCGGCGGTTGACCCGGTCGAACAGCGGTGTGCCCAACTGATCTTCGAGCCGGGCGAGCGCGCGGGACAAAGTGGGCTGGCTGATGCGGAGTTCGGCGGCAGCTTCGGTGACGTGCTCGGTCTCGGCGAGTACGACGAACCAGTGCAGCTCGTCGGTATGCATATCGCTGACTCTACGACCGTGTCCGCCCAGCTGTGGGATGCTGTGCCGCATGGTCGACAAGGTGCGGGTGGTGGTGGGCGACGACCACCCGATGTTCCGCGAGGGCGTGGTGCGGGCCCTGATCTCCAGCGGCGAGATCGATGTCGTGGCCGAGGCCGACAACGGTGCGGACGCACTGGAACTCATCCGGACCCATCGACCTCAGGTGGCACTGCTGGACTATCGGATGCCGCAATTGGACGGTGCCGAGGTGGCTGCCGCCGTCAGTCGTGACGAACTCCCCACCCGGGTGTTGCTGGTGTCCGCGCACGACGAATCGGCGATCGTCTACACCGCATTGCAGCAGGGGGCGGCCGGGTTCCTGTCCAAGGAGTCCACGCGAAGTGAATTGGTCAATGCGGTCATCTCCTGCGCGAAGGGCCGGGACATCATCGACCCGAACCTGGCCGCCGGTCTGGCCGGTGAAATCCGCCGGCGCAATGAACCGGACGTTCCCACGCTGAGCCCGCGCGAACGTGAGGTGCTCGATCTGATCTCGAAGGGCCGGAGCATTCCCGCGATGGCCAAGGAGCTCTACCTGGCGCCGTCCACGGTGAAGACGCATGTGCAACGGCTCTACGAGAAGCTGGGTGTATCAGATCGTGGTTCCGCGGTGGCCGAGGCGATGCGCCGTCGGCTACTGGACTGACATGGTGTCTGGGCGGTTCGTCGAATTCTTTGCAGCGCAACCTGTTCGGGTATCTGCGGTCTTGAGGCTGCCGCTGATCGGGCTGATCGTGGTACTGGTGTCGGTCTGGGAGGTGGACCACTGGCTGCCCGCTGTCTATGCGGTGATCCTCGGCATCTACGCCGTCGCAGCGGCGGTGTGGCTGGTGGTGGTGCTACGCGGGCCGATGCCGCCGTGGGTGGAGTGGGCGTCCACGGGCGTCGATGTGCTGGTGTTGGTGGCGCTGTGCGCGGTTTCGGGTGGTGCGACGGCCGCGCTGTTGCCGGTGTTCTTCCTACTGCCCATCTCCGTGGCGTTCCAGGACCGGCCGACGCTGACGGCCATCATCGCGACCAGTACCGCGCTGGGATACCTCGCGGTGTGGATCTTGTACTCCAAACGCGACGACACGGTCGGGTTACCCAATGTTGTCTACATGCAAGTCGGATTTCTGGGCTGGCTTGCGGTGGCCACCACTGCCCTGTCGCTGGTGCTGGTGCTCCGTTCTGCGCGGGTACGGGCGCTGCTGGAGGTTCGCCGGCGGCTGGTCATGGAGTCCACCAGGGCCGACGACGTTCGTAACGCCGAGTTGGCCGAACATCTGCACGACGGGCCCTTGCAGACCCTGCTGGCCGCCCGACTGGATCTCGACGAGATCAGGGAACGCAACCCGGACCCGGCGCTGGATCGGGTGAACGCGGCCCTACAGGAGACGGCGGCCGGTCTGCGCTCCACCGTCACCGCACTGCATCCGCAGGTGCTGGCACAGCTCGGCCTCACCCCGGCGGTCCGGGAGTTGTTGCGTCAGTTCGAGAACCGCGGAGAGCTCACCGTGACTGCCGACCTCGAAGACGTCGGGCACCCGGAATCTCAGGCACTGCTGTACCGCGCGGCCCGCGAACTGCTGGCCAACGTGAACAAGCACGCCCGGGCCGAAACGGTCTCGGTCGGTCTGCATCGCAAAGGTGACCGGACCGTACTGACCGTGAGTGATGACGGCACGGGATTCGATCCGGCCACCGTCGCCCGGTCGGTGGCTGAGGGACACATCGGGCTGGCGTCGCTGCAGGTCCGCGTGGAGGCGACCGGCGGTGTGATGCACATCAGTTCACATCCCGGTGCCGGCACACAGGTGACCGTCACGCTGTAGAGACAAGCCGAACCCTCCCCGCGATCCGGGGAGGGTTCGGACGGGCTGGCCATGATGTCTAGTGTCCTGAGTCATTAATTACGGCTCAGTTGTTAAACTAGGCCGTGCCCAGTCCTCAGGCTGCCGTGGATCGTGTTGACCGACGCTGAACGTGCCGAGTTGGAGGGGTGGGCTCGGCGTCGGACCAGCGCGGCAGGCTTGGCGT